>JAIEQJ010000044.1 GCA_019747815.1 Hyphomonadaceae bacterium | reverse complement strand
CACGCGATTGACAGCGCGCTCGCCTGCATCCTGAGCTTGTCGAAGGACGGGCCGCATCCGCCGCCCTCGTCCTGAGCCTGTCGAAGGACGGGCCGCGCCCACCAAAATCGTGCTTCGACAGGCTCAGCACGGGGTTGGAGCGAGCTCGACACGCGCGCCACGCCCTCGGTCTGGCCCGAGCACCGCCTCAAGGTTCTGGTGGAAGTGCCGGATGGCGCCTTCGAACAGGCCGAAGGTGAAGGCGTCGTTGGCCCGGGCGCCAAGCCCGCGCTGCGCGGCACAGGCCATGTCCCGGTCCTCCACCGCACCGGCGGCAACGAAATCGCGGCCCTGGGCGATGGCGGTCCGGCCCTCCTGGTGCCCGGCCATGTTCGACAGCGTGTAGGTGACGAGCCGCGTGCGATCGGCAGCCTTGGGCTCCAGCACCGTCATGATGACGTTGGTGGGGAAGGTCGCGAGCATGACATTGGGAAAGAGGTGGTAGACATAGGTCAGCATGCCCGCCGCGGTGCGCTCGGCCGCAGGAATTGCGCGCAGCTTCTCGATGCGCCGGTAGGGAAAGCTGACCCGGCTGTTGCGCCCGAACGCCTCGACGACATTGAGATTGTCGTACTGGCGCGGATAGAACGTCTCGGCATGCGTCGAGCGGATGTGATAGCCCTCCAGGAACCCCTCGGCGACGATCTTCCAGTTGGCGGCGACCTCCTGGGCCGTGGTCGTGTACAGACGCCAGTCCGCACCGAACAGGTCGGGCAGCGCGCTGATCTCGGCATTGGGGATTTCCGGCTCGTCCTGGGTGACGAAGACCAATCCATGCGCCTCCAGCGTCCTGACCGGGACGAGGCCGTACTTGGTCTTGTCGAGGCCCGGGAACCCGTGCGCGTCGGGAATGCCGCGCAGACGCCCGTCGAGGCCGTAGGTCCAGGCGTGATAGCGGCAGGTCAGCGCCGGCTTGCAGCCCGACCCGTCGACAAGCTGCACGCCGCGATGGCGGCAGACATTGCGGAAGGCGCGCACCACCCCGTCATGACCGCGGATCGCCACGATCGGCGTCAGCGCGGCCTCGCGCGCCACGTACGAGCCCACCTCCGGCAGCGCCGCCGAGGGGCAGAACGGTGTCGGCGATAAGCGCAGCACCCGCTCGATCTCCGCCGAGAACCGCGGTTGGGAGATGTAGTGGTCCACCGGCTCGCGCCAAATCCCTGCGCTGAGATCCGTGGTGTTCCGGTCGATATGGGTGAGGATCCGCTCCACGATCGCGCGATCGTCCGCCAGCAGCGCCGCCATGCCCAGTTCTCCCTGTCGTCGTCTCCTGTCGTCCGCCACGGCCTGCGGGCCGCAGCCTAGCTGAGCACCTTCGGCAAGGTGGTGATGGCGCCGCCGATCGAGGTGCGCCCGCCATCGATCACGTATTGCGCACCCGTGATGTTGCCGGCGAGGCTGGAGCACAGGAACACCACGACATTGGCCACCTCCTCGGCCGTGCCGTAGCGCCCGAGCGGCAGCGCCGCGTGATAGCGCTGCTCGACGGACGCCGGGTTCGCCGGATCGATCTGCGCCTCGATGGCGCGCATCATGCGCGTCTCGATCGGCCCGGGACAGACGGCGTTGACGCGCACGCCGCCGCGGGCGACCTCGCCGGCCGCCGATTTGGTGAGCCCCATCACGGCGTGCTTGGAGGCGACGTAGGCCGCCATGCCCGGAGTGCCGACCAGGCCGGCGACCGAGGCGGTGTTCACCACCGCGCCCGACCGCTGCGCGAGCATGACGGGCAACACGGCGCGCAGGCCGAGGAACACGCCCTTCACGTTGACCGCCTGCACCTCGTCGAACATCGCCTCGTCCATGTCGACGATGGCGGCAAGCCGGCCCTCGATGCCGGCGTTGTTGAAGAAGCAGTCGATGCGGCCCCAGGCCTCCATGGCCGCCTGCACATAGGCTTCGACCTCGGCCGAGCGGGTCACGTCGGCGACGTGACAGCGCGCCTCTCCCCCCTGCTGGCGGATGACGGCCGCCGTAGCCTCGGCCGTCTCCGCATCGCGGTCGACGACGAGGAGCCTGGCGCCGCGCGCGGCGAACGCCAGCGCCGTGGCCCGGCCGATGCCGTTGCCCGCACCCGTGATCAGAGCGACCTTGCCGTTGAAATCCATGCGGGCCCTCCCGTGTGCCAGTGCCATGCCTCAGGCCACGTTAGCATGCGCGGGCGCGCTGCATAGCCACCGGCAGACACGGGCGCGAGATCGCGGGTCCCGGCTCAGGCTTGCGCGCGGCCGGAGGCGCGGCGCAACCACCCCGAGCCGGCCCGGCCGCCCGCCACGGCCTGGTGCAGGAGCAGCACCGGCACCAGGCCGATGAGCACGATGGTCAATGCGCCGAGCGTGGCGTTCTCGAACATCTCCAGCCCCGCGTAGGCATACACGTGCGTGGCCAGCGTCTCGAAGTTGAACGGACGCAGCAGGATCATGGCCGGCAGCTCCTTCATCGCGTCCACGAACACGAGCAGTGCGGCCGCGCCCAGCGCCGGCACGAGCAGCGGGATCTGCACCCGCCACAGGGACGACAGCGCCGTCTCCCCGAGCGTGCGGGCGGCCGCATCCAGATTGGGCGACAGGCGCGCAAAGCCCGCCTCCAGCGCCGCCAGCGACACGGCCAGGAAGCGGATGACGTAGGCCAGCACGACCACGAACAGGCTGCCCGAGAGCAGCAGACCGACGCTGATGCCGAGCCGGTCGCGCAGCCACCCATCGACGGCATTGTCGAGGCCGGCCAGCGGAATGAGCACGCCGAGCGCCAGCACCGTGCCCGGCAGGGCATAGCCGAGCGCGGCACCCCGCACGGCCACCCGCACGAAGACATTGGGCGCGACCCGGCGCGCATAGGCGAGCGCCAGACCCAGCGCCACGGTTGCCAGGGCCGCAACCAGGGACACCCCGACGCTGTTGCGCACGGCGCTCCAGAACCCCGCCTGCAGCGCATCCGAGACATGCGCCGCAGCCTGCACCAGGAGGATGGCGAACGGCGCCACGAAGCCTGCCAGCACGGGCAGCGCGCAAACTGCCGCGGCGGCGTAGCCACGCCAGCCCTCGAGGTCCGAAAACGGGATCGAGCGGTAGCGCCCGGTGGTGTGGTGATACTGTCCCTCGCCGCGGGCGGCGCGCTCCGCCACCACCAGGGCCAGCACGAACAGCAGCGCCACCAGCGACAGTTGCGCCGCCCCGCCGAGGCTCGAGCGCTGCAGCCATGTCGTGTAGATGCTGGCCGTCAGCGTGTTGACGCCTAGGTATTGCACAGCGCCCAGATCGTTCAGGGTCTCCATCAGGGCCAAGGCGAGCCCCGCCGCCAGCGCCGGCCGCGCCAGCGGCAGCGCCACGCGCCAGAACGTGCCGGCCGACGTTTGCCCCAGCGTGCGCGCCACCTCCAGCACGCACACCGACTGCTGCACGAAGCTCGCCCGCGCCGAGAGGTAGACGTAAGGGTAGAGCACCGCTGCGAGCACCAGAATGGCGCCTCCCAGGCTGCGGATATCGGGAAACCAGTAGTCCTTGACCGTGTGCCACCCGAACAGGAAGCGCAGCAGGCGCTGCACGGGGCCCGAGAAATCGAAGAGCTCCACATAGCAGTAGGCGACGATGTAGGTCGGCACCGCCAGCGGCAGCACCAGCAGCCGATCCATGACGGCGCGGCCGGGAAAGCGATACATGGTCACCAGCCAGGCCGTGCCCGTGCCGAACACCAGCACCAGCAGGCTCACGCCGACGAGCAGCAGCAGCGTATCGGCGAGCGCCGCCGGCAGCACGGTGCGCAGCAGATGCGGCCAGATGCTCGCGCCCGGTGCCAGCGCCAGCACAATGACGGTGGCGATGGGCAGCAGCACGACCGCCGACATGACGGCGACGAATAGGGTCCACGCCGGCGACGTCCGCGGCCGGCGGCGCCATGCCGACAGCCAAGCAACGGGCTGCGCCACCAAGGCGGGGAGCTTGGCCATCACGCCCACCCGCCGCACGGCTTGTATCTGGAACCGAAGTTGCGCATCACCGGCCAGCCTAGCAGAACCTTCCTGCGGCGAGCCCGGGCCAACATGCCTCACCGGCACCCGACGTCCTCACACCGGTACCACCCGGTCCTTGCCGAAGGCTATTGTGACCCGGGTGCCGCGGCCGGGCGCGCTGTCGATCACCAAGGCCGCGCCGTTGGCCTCCGCCAGCGCCCGCGTCAGCGGCAGGCCGATGCCGAGCCCCGCGTTGCGCACCTTGCAGCGCCCGTTGCCCGCCCTGCCGCCTTCCAGCGCCAGCGGCGGCTCGCGCATGCCGGGCCCCGTGTCGGCCACCGCAATGCGCAGCGGCCCGCCCAGCTCATAGGCCACGCCCACGGTGACGCGGTCGCCCCGCCGTGCAAACTTGATGGCATTGGTAAGCAGGTTGAGCAGCATCTGCTTCAGGCTCACCTCGTCGGCGACGATGCGCGGCGTGCGTGGCGCCATCTCGGCGACCAGCTCCAGCCCCGCTTGGTCAGCCAGCGGCCGCGCCACGGCGAGGCAGCTCTCGACGATGCGGGCGGGGTCCAGATCGGTGAACGCAAGCTCCGGCAGGCCGGACGGCGTCGGGCTGCTCGCCAGCATGCCGTCCACCACGCCCAGCGCATGCCGCGCGCTGTCGTAGATGTTGCGCGCATAGTCGCGGTAGCGCTGATTGCCGAGCGGGCCGAAATGCTCGTCCTTCAGCACCTCCGCGTAGGCGATCACGGCGCTCAGCGGCGTTCTGAGCTCGTGCGCCAGCCGCGCGGTGGCCGCCACCTCCTTGGGGGCCGGCGGCGCCGCGCCGTTGGCGGCCGCTGGCAGGCCCTTGCCGGCGACGCCCTCGACCAGCCGGACGACGAACAGACTCTGGCTCCCCCCTTGGCTCTCCCCTTGCCCCCCCGGCACCCGCCGCACATGGCAGTGGAATTGCCGCACACCCTGCGGGGTCCAGAAGGTGAGGGTCTCGGTCGGCCCGAGCTGACGGGCGCAGGCGGCGAGCCGCTGCTTGAGGTGCTGCAGCGCCGGCATCCCGCGGTCCAGCACCACGGGCAGCCGGGCGGACGCCGCATCCAGGCCGAGCGCGGCGAGCGCCGCCGGATTAGCCTCCACGATGCGCCCCTGCGCCGCATCGATGGTGAGCGAGGGGCGCGCGTGCACGCCGGTGCCTCCATCTTCAAGGCCGGCATCGGGCAGGACGGGCTTCATGGGCGAAAGTTGCGACGAGGGCTGGAGCTGGCCGATTCCCGGCGTTGGCGGATCCTGCTTAGCCACAACGCTTGCCCCGCGTCCAGCAAACGCCAGCAAAAGTGCCTAATCTCTTGTTCGCAACCGCCGAATAGCCACGCGCAGGCCCGCCGAGGAAGGCAGGCATGGCGTTGCGGCGGCACTTGGCTTTCGCGCGCGGCCTCACTATGTTGGCGCATCGACGCGCCGGACCACGAGCGAGTTGTAGACGCTTGCTCACGCCCAGGTCCCGGCACGGGCCGCCTTAGCTCAGATGGTTAGAGCGCTAGATTGTGGATCTAGAGGTCCCCCGTTCGATCCGGGGAGGCGGTACCATTAATAACAACACGTTACGCCGATTTTTTCTCCGGCAACCTGGCATCCTGTATCACGTCTTGAGTCAGTTTTTCTTCCTGTTCCGTGCGGTTGCCGGACAGCCTCGTGCAGGTCATCGACCGTCAGGAAGGCGTAATGGCGCTCCGTGACCGTGATTGACGAGTGCCCCAGCCACTTGCTGACACGCTCCATCGACAGCTTGCGCATCACACCGTCGATCACCACGCCCTGCAGCAACCGGCAGCCGCACGTGCGGCGCACGTCGTGCCAATAGTCGAAGCGATCCCGCAGATGCACATCGTCCGTTGAGATTATCTTTTCCATACTCTCCCGCAGCGATGAATACGCGCACAGCCGATAACCAGTGTGTCGGCTCGCCGGCCTCGTCCGCACCCGACTGCGGACCGCCGGGCTTGTCGCAAGCCGCGTGCGGAGCCTTGCGGCCGGCCCGCGATGCCGGCCACACGCCCGGGCTTGCCACGTCAGCGGCGATGCGTACGCTTCGGGGACCGCTGTCGCTTTCGCGCCGTGCACGAAGCGCCCGGCAAGCCATCCCGCCATTGGAGCCGATGGACCCCAGCATGACGGACCGGCATCCACGTCCCTGCCCGGCGCTTGTCGCCCTGGTCTATCTCGCGCTTCTCGCCGCGCCGGCCCCTGCGGCGGACCGCAGCACGCCGCCGCCTGTCATTCCAAGGGCGGCGTGGGGCGCACAGCCGGCCAAGACGGCGCTGATGCAGCAGCACATGCCGCGGGAGATCGTCATTCATCACACCGGCGAGAAGCGCCGGCCGCAGCTCACCCTGCAGGAGAAGCTGCGCAAGCTGCAAAAATTCTCGCAAAATCCGGGGCAGGTCGGCCGCACGCCGAAACCGCCCTGGGGCGACCTGCCCTATCATTTCTACGTCGATGCGGATGGCCGCATCGGCGAGGGCCGCAGCCTCGCTTTTGCCGGCGACAGCAACACCAGGTACGACACCGCCAACCGCATCCAGATCGCCGTCGAGGGCCATTTCGACCAGGAGCAGCCCACCCCCGCGCAGCTTGCGGCGCTGGACAGGCTCGTTGCCTGGCTTGCGGTCCGCTACCGGGTTCCTGCGGCCAAGATTTCAGGCCACAGCGACCACGTGGCCGGCACCGATTGCCCCGGCCGGGGCCTCAAGGCCCATCTGCCGGCGCTGCGGGCGCACGTGGCGGGCCGCCGGCCGTAAGTGCGCAGCGTCGTGCTGCCTGGATGACACACCAACTGTCATGCCGGCCGGGCGCGGAGCGCGAGCGCCGGTAGCCAGGGCAACGAGCGAGGCGCGGCTGCAAGTTCCGGCGAACTTCGCGACCGGGACACTACGCGCGATCGTTTCATATGGAAGCGCAGCTTCCAATTGAAACGTGAATCGCACTCTCAGCAACTCATGGCAATCGCATCAGTCCTCCGTCTCGAGCCCCGACGGCACGGGCACGGCCTCGCTCTTGAGCTTGATCCCAGCAGCCAGCGCCACGGTTTCGAGCGTGGCCGCGAAGTCCTTCTCCAGGTACGCCTTGGGGTCGGGCTGCAGCGTGGCCGCGCCGAAATGTGCCTGCAGGGCCTCGCGCGTCGCCGCCGTCACGGGCATCGGCACGCCCAGCTCGCGGCCGGCCTCCAGCCCCAGGTCGAGGTCCTTGCGCAGAAGCTCGGGCGTGAACGTCGTGGTCCAGTCGAGATTGACGAGCGCGTTCGACTTGTAGCGCGTGAACATGGAGCCCATCGCGCCATTGTTGATGAACTCCAGGAAGGCGTGGCGCGGCACGCCGGCTTTCTCCGCCAGAATGGTGATCTCGGCCAGGTTCTGGATCACCACGCCCAGCATCACGTTGTGGGCGATCTTGCAGATGCGGGAGAGCTCGCCCTCGCCGACGTAGGACACGCCGCGTGGTGCGAAGCTCAGCATGTAGGGCTTGGCCGTCTCGAACGCGGCCCTGGGGCCCGAGGCGACGGCGGAGAGCTTGCCGGCCTTCACCACCCTGCCGTTGCCGCTCACCGGGGCGGCGAGAAAATCCACGCCCAGCGCCTCGAGCTTGGCCCGGCAGCCGGCGGAGTCCTCAACCGAGATCGACGAGCAGTCGACGATGATCTTGGGCGCCCGGCCCCTGCCGCCCGCGGCCACACCGCCCTTGCCGAAGCACACCTCGTCGAGGTCCTTGCCGGTCGACACCATGGCGAACACGAGATCACAGCCGGCCAGCTCCGCCGGCGTCTCCACGATGCGCCCGCCGAGCCTGGCCAGCGGCTCGGCCTTCGCCCGCGTCCGGTTCCAGAGGCTGACCGCATGACCGGCCTGCAAAAGCCGCTCGGCCATGGGATAGCCCATGCGCCCCATGCCGATCCAGCCCAGGGTATGCTTGCCGGCCATGTGCGGTCCCCTTGTTCAGCGTGGCTCGAAGTGAGCACCAGACATGCTCGATCAGGAGTAGCGCATTTTGCGTGCCGTCGTTCAAGCTGCAAACGCCCGGGCCCAGCGTCCTTCCGTCCTGGGCGGCTCACTGCGCCGCGGGCTCGCCCTCGGCCCGCGTCCCCGGCCGCAGCGCCAAGGGTTGCGTCCTGCGTCCCCGGCCGCAGCGCGCGACCTTGATCGGAGATCAAGGTCGGCGCGGAGAGCCGGGGCCTTTGCCCGTGCGATGCGAGCGCATCTGTCATCCCGGAATTGCGTGGAGCGCAATCTCCGGGACCCAGGGCCGCAAGCGATCGCGGTCGATGCGCAATCCCTGGGTACCGGCGCTCGGCCTGCGGCCTCGGCCGGCATGACAGCCAGGAGCGCCAAGGGTTGCGTCCCCGGCCGCAGCGCGCGACCTTGATCGGAGATCAAGGTCGGCGCGGAGAGCCGGGGCCTTTGCCCTCGGCCTGGGCTGCTCGAAGGACGGGCCGGCATCACCACCGCCGTGGTACGACACGCGCACCACGGGGCCGGTGATCCGGCCGCGAGGCAACCTGAACCCGAGAGACTCCAAGGATCAGTCGAACCGCCTGCGTTCGTCCGCCAGATGGCGTTGGCGGGCCATCTCGCGCTGGTAGGCCCTGGCCGCCTCTCTCTCCCGCTCGGCTGCCAGATGCGTCTGATACGCCATCTCGCGCTCGTAGGCCCTGGCCTCCGCCTTCCTCCGTTCGTCCGTCAGATGGTCCTGATAGGCCATCGCGCGGTCGTAGACGGTGTCCCGATGCCTCGGTCCCTCTCCATCACCACCGCGTCTGCCCTTGTCGCGTGCTCTGCCTGCGTCGTCCGCCGCCGTGCCGCCGCCCGGGCGGGCAACGAACGAGCACGGCCGGCCTTTGATGGTGCAGCCGATGAAGCTGCTGCCGATGATCTTTCCCGTCTTGGTCGGCGCACAATCGAAGGTGGTGTCCTTGGCCCTGGACCACATCTTCCACTGCTGGCCGAACCTGGCGCCGACCTCCTTCTGCCAGCTTGCAACGGCGTCGGCCATGGCGGAGCCGCGGCCCTCCAGCTCCTTCGTCTTGCTGAAGGGGCGGAATTTCGCCTTGCCGCTGGCCGTGACCACGTCGGCCTTGCACGTGTCAGCCTGCGCACCTGCGGGGCTCAGCCCTGCGCCTGCGATCAGCAGCGCCGCGCATGCCGTCCCCAGCCCCAAAAGCCGTGCAGATGAGATCATCGTGAGCTTCCCCGTTTACAGAACCCAGAGGACGTCCAAGCTCATGGGACTATTCGCTGTTTCCGGCCCGGCAGCAAGAGGTTGCCCTGGGCGGCACACAACTTGCGCTGCGCTGCGTGGCCGCATTCCCTCTCCCCGCCAGGCCGGAGGCATGTCCTCGACGTGACGGGAGAGGACGGCTCAATAGGCATTCGCGATCGGCAATTCCTCCGCCGGGAAGTGCGTGATCACCCGGGCGCCCGTGTCGGTCACCACCACCTCCTCCTCGATGCGCGCGGCGGAGAAGCCGTCCTTGGCCGGGCAGTAGGTCTCGAGCGCGAACACCATGCCGGGTTTCAGCTCCATCGGCTGCTCCATCGACACCAGCCGCGAGATGATCGGCCGCTCGTGCAGCGCCAAGCCCAGCCCATGCCCGAACTGCAGGCCGAAGGCCGCCATCTCGTCGGGGAAGCCGAACTCCGGCGCCTTGGGCCACACGGCAGCGACCTTGTCGGTCGACTGGCCGGGCCTGATGAGTTGGATCGCCTCGTCCAGCCACTCCCGGCAGAGCTTGTAGGCGTCGCGCTGAGCGTCCGTGGCGCGGCCGACGTTGAAGGTGCGGTAGTAGCAGGTGCGATAGCCCATGTACGACTGCAGGATGTCGAAGAAGGCCTGATCGCCGGGCCGGATCAACCGGTCGGTGAAGTTGTGCGGATGGGGATTGCAGCGCTCGCCGGAGATGGCGTTGATGGCCTCGACGTCGTCGGAGCCCATCTCGTAGAGCATCTTGTTGGCCTTGGCGACGATGTCGTTCTCGCGCACGCCGGGTTTGAGCTCCTCCCAGATCATGTGATAGACGCCGTCGACCATGGCCGCCGCCTGGTTCAGAAGCGTGATCTCGTCGATGTTCTTGATCTCGCGCGCATCCAGCATCACCTGCTGGCCGTCCACCGGCTTGATGCCGGCCTTTTCGAGCGCCAGCCACATGCCGGGCTCGACGAGATCGACGCCCACCGGCAGGCCGGCAACGCCGGCCTCCTTGAGCAGGCCCGCGATCTCCTCCGCATGGCGCCGCATGAGGCCGGCGGACGGCGGCACGGTGCCGCGCATGCCCAGCATGCCGGCGCGGAAATTCTGCGGCGGCAGCCAGTCGCAGTAGAGCCGGTGATGCACCGCCGCCGAGCCGAAGTCCCATTCGATCGGATCGCCGTCGCCGGCCAGCAGGGCGAAGCGGCAGAGCTTGTCGCGCTCCCACTCGCCGATCTTGGTGCCCGTCAGGTAGCGGATGTTGTTGACGTCGAACACCAGGAGCGCGCCGAGATCGGAGGCCTGCAAGGCCTGCTTGGCGCGACCGAGGCGATAGCGGTGCAGGCGGCGGAAATCGACGCGCGTCTCGAAGTCGACGCTGGTATGCCCCGGCGCGGGCAGCGCGCGATCCCAGCGCCAATTGGGATCGAGGTCGCGCCGTGCGGCATCCTCCGTGACGACCCTGGGCTCTGCGGTTCGCTTGTTCATGGCGCATCTCCCTGCCCGGCGCGAGCCGTTCTTGGCTTGCGCGTGCGATGTTCCGACGTTGCAGCCTGCCGCGCCGCCCCCATCCCGTCAATCGAGGGGCGTTGATCCCCTCCGCACGGCGCATCAGGCGCGAACGCAACCGGGCGCTTTTTTGCCCACTTTGCCGGCCGGCACCACCACCGCCTGCCATCGGCAAGCGCCCGTCCGGACAATCAGGGCGGGAGAGGCATCGGTCAGGCCGCGGGGCGCAGGCCCAGCAGGGCACGCGCCAAAGCCACGGTGATGGACTGTCCTCCGTGGATGTCGCAGAACAGAAACTGGCCCGACGGATTGACCTCCAGAAACACGTACTCCCCCTCGGGCGTCAGCCGCAGATCAATGGCTCCAAATCGCAATCCCAGACCGCGCATGAGACGCTTGAGCCGCGCCTCCACCGTCCGGCTCAGGGTGTGCGGCTCAATTGCAGCCGAAAGGTCGAGACGCCAGTCGATCCGCGCGCGCGGATGCTCGGTCTTCAGCGACACGCAGAAAATGTCATCGTCAACGATCGTGGCCCTGATGTCGTAGTCCACGTCTATGTATTCCTGAAGAATGATGGGCGCGAAACGCAGTGTCCTCAGGTGGCGCGCATGCGACCTCTTGAATTGCCGCGTATTCGCAAAGGTCCAGGAGGTCGCCGTCAGCACTTTGAAGATGGCGCCGCCCGATTGGCGCGCGACGAAGGATTGCGCTTCCTTCGGATCGTTGGTGATGGCGGTCTCCGGCACGCGCAGCCCGATCTCCTTGGCCATGAGCAACTGATAGGGCTTCTTGTTGGCGACCAGCTCGGCCGCCAGCGGATTGACCACCTTCGGGCCAAGACCATAGATCCAGCCGGTGAACGCCGCGGCGGCTTCCTGGGCGCAGAACCTGCGCACCTTGCGATCCTTGACCGCGCCTGGAATGCGGTGGGATTTCGGCCGGCGCCACCAAACGCCGGCAACGTCGTGATCGGCGAGCTCGAGCTGGCCTGCGCGCAGCAGCCAGCTCGGCCTTCTGCCGTTGCCGATCCTGGCGGTCAGGCGCCAATGCTCGGGGTAGTGGGCCGTATCGAGGATGAGCGCGCGACCCTTCAACGCCGTCATGATCTCAGCCGCAACGGCGCAGGCATGCACGTCGTCGGCCGACGACAGAATGATGGCATATTTGCTCATACAGCGGGGCACGGGTGCGGTGGTGCCGCAACGAGGCACCGCACGACCGCCGTCCTTCAGCTATCCGTGGTGTACCTGGTGGTGGTGTCGTCGTGATAGGTTCGATTTTGCGTGTCGTCCGACACTTCCTTCCCACCGCGATTTGAGAACGTCGTCTCGACCTGCGTGGTGGGCGTCGACGATTCCCAGGGCGTGTTCCAGGTTGCCCGTGGCGGCGGCGGCGGTGGCGGATGGGTACCGCCCGGCGGCAGCGGACGGCCACCGACCTGCGCCAGCTTCTGCTGCAGTTGGCGATGATAGTCCGCCTCTCGCGCGTGCAGATGGCGCATGCGCTCTACAGGAATGACGACGCTGCCTGCACCCGTTGGGATGGCAATCGCAAACGGCAGCGCACCCAGAATCGCACCACGTTTGAGGATGTCACGACGCGAAGGAGTATTCGGCTTCGCCTTGGATCGCTTGGTCATGGAAGCACCCGATAACAACAATGAAATGAATAAATACGAGATCATAGCATCCTACGACGCACACTGCGCTTTGTCGAGCGCTTGGCCGCCTGCACAGGCGCACGCCGACTGGCAGGCGACAAGTGTCGCCTCGTCCTGCCGGAATGGCGCCAAGCGCCATGACCCGGACCCAGACGCCGCACGGCAATCGCCGATCAATCGTCGGCGCGCCGCCGGGCGCGGAGACGAGGCAGACTACGTCGCACTGTGGCTGTTGCGGTTGCGCCGCACCAGCAGCAGGGCCACAAGCAGGGTCGGTGCCAGTATCGCCAGCCCCAGACCCATGATCTGCAGTTCCGACAGCGGCAGCACGCCGCCACCCGGCGTTGCCAGGATGAAGCCACCCACCACCAGCAGCACGCGCAGCGGCCATTCCAGCATGCCGGCCTTCCTGAGATCGCCGATGCCCGTCTGGTAGCCCTGGATGCCGCCGCAGATGAACAGCGTGCCGATCGCAATCAGCAGGGTGAGGCCCAGGGCTTCCGGGTAGGGGTTGCTGCCCTGCAGCACGAGCGAGGGGTTCAGCACAAAGAAGAACGGAATGAAGTAGATGATGCTGCCGACCCACATGCTCTCCCAGCCGGTGCGCATGGCCGGCGCGCCGGCGATGCCCGCTGCCGCGAAGGAGGCGATCGCCACCGGCGGCGTGATGGCCGAGAGCATGCCCCAGTAGAAGATGAACATGTGCACCGCCATCTTGTTGAGCCCGAGCTTCTCGAGCGCGGGAGCGACCAGGATGGCGAGGAAGATGTAGCAGGCGGTGGTGGTGAGGCCGAGGCCCAGCACGAGGCTCGTAACGGCACACATGGCGAGCAGCAGGAGGACATTGTCACCCGCGATGCGCAGGAGATCGTTGGCCAGACTCGACACGACGCCCGTCATGGAGAATGCGCCGATCAGCAGGCCGCAACCCGCCAGGATGCCGATCAACTCAACGAACGTGCGGCCGTTGACCTCGAGGAAGTCGACAATCTTCCTCAGCGTCCAGCGTGTTTCCTTGGAGAAGAGCTGATTCAGCACGAGCAGCAGCGCGGTGGCATAGAACGGCGCGTGGCTCTCGCGCTTGAAGTGCAGCAGCATGACGATCAGCAGCGCGATCACCAGCAGGTAGTACCAGCCCTCCTTGATGGTCGTCCAAGCGCTCGGCAGCTCCGCGCGCGGAAGACCCTCGAGACGATTGCGGGCGGCATAGGCGTCCACTTGAGTAAACAGCGCCAGGTAGTAGAGCGCGGCCGGAATGATTGCCGCGACCGCCACCTCGGCGTAGCTGATGTTGAGAAACTGGGCGATCACGAAGGCCGTGGCTCCCATCACCGGCGGCGCCAGCACGGCGCCGGTCGAGGCGCAGGCCTCGATGGCGCCGGCGTAAGATGCGCTGAACCCCGTCCGCTTCATGGTGGGGATGGTCATGGTGCCGGCGGTCAGCACGTTGGAGACGACGCTGCCCGACATCATGCCGAGCAGGCCGCTGGCAAAGATGCCGACCTTGGCGGCCCCGCCGCGGAACGTGCCGCAGATGGCGAACGCCAGGTTGATGAAGAATTTGCCGGCGCCCGTCATCATCAGCGCCGTGCCGAACACCAAAAAGCCGATGACGGTCTCGGCGAAGGCCTGGATGGGGATGCCGAGCAGGCTCTCGTTGGAGAGCACGTGGTAGGCAATCGCCTGGTCGAGGCTCGACTGGTTGCCCCTGAGCGGCCCGAGCCAGCGCGACTCGGCAAACAGCGGATAGACGGTGAAGGGCAGCACGCTCAAGAGCAGGCTCCAGCCGCCTGTGCGGCGCAACGCCTCCATGAGCAGCACCCACATGACGAGGCCGGCGATGGTCACGGGCATGGGCGTGCCGCCGAACTCCCAGCCGAGTTCCGCCGCCTTGCGCACGTTGAGCATGAGATAGAGCGAGGCCGCGACGGTGGCGACGAACAGGACCGCATCGTACCAGGGCACCCGGTCGAGGGCCGCACGCGCGCTCCCCGGGAAGATGAGAAACGTGAAGGGCAGCATGCACAGGATGAGCAGGTAGTAGTATTCGGTGTTGAGCTGCGTGTAGCCGATGAAGAAGCGCAGCGTGAATTGCTGATTGATGCACAGCGCAATGGTGACTGCCGTCATCAACACGAGCAGCCAGCGCCACGGTCCCGTGAGCCTGCGCACGCGGGTAACTTCGGCCTCGACCGGACCGGCCTGGGCGTGCGGGTCAGCGAACTCTATTTTTGCGGCCGCTGGGCCGGCCTTCTCAAGCGTGGCCACGGGTTCTCCTGCAACGCTGATCCTCGGTGCGACATCCCGAAAGTGCTGATCATAAGCTGCGGCTCATGGCGACCCGAAGCCGACCTCGACGGGCAGCGCAGCGACACCCTTGGCGGGCGAGCGGCGCTGCCCGGGCGCGCTACTCGAATACCGCCGCCATGCCGGCCCCGGTCAGCGCGCTCTTGCGCGCCGCCATCCAGGCCTTGCCGAAGGCGTCCTTGTCGTCGGGAGGATTGCCCTTCAGGAATGCTGTCCACGCCGTTGCCAACGTCGCCTGGCGCTTGAGGAGCTTTTGGTTGTGGGCCTCATGCTCGGCAGTCCACGCGCCCGCTTCCTTGAGCGCCTTCACGGCACCCTCATGATAAGGCACCACCCAGGCCAGGTTCTGGCGCTTGACCTCGAGACCGGCGGCGCCAGGCGCGCCGTCCTTGTAGGCGTCGTAGTTGGTGATCATCGCCTTGGTGAGGCCGTACACCACCTCGGTCGGCTGCTCCCCGTAGGTCATGAAGATCGGATAGGCATAGGACGGCAGCTCGGCTGGATTTTGCGGTGACAGACCAACGCCGCACGTGGTCTTGTGCGGCAGGTAGTAGGGACCAATCTTGTGCAGCCGCGCCCAGCCTTCCTTGTCGGCTGCGGGTGTTGGCGGGTAGGTCAGCCCGCGCGGGGACGTTTCCGCCTCCTTGGATTGACCCGAGATGGTCGAAGCGATCGCGGCGTCGACCTCGTTGTTCAGAATGCCCTTCCACATCGCCCCGTAGCTCGAGAACTCGACAATCTTCACGTCATTGCGTGTGAGATTGCCGAACGCAAGCACGGCATAGGCATTCTGGTTGAGGGCAGGCGAGCCGACGACAATGCCGATGCGTTTGCCCTTCAGATCCTTGATCTCCTTGACACCGGTATCCTTGGCAACGCCGAGTGAGATGGCATTGCAGTCCGTTGACGCCAGCATCAGGCGGAGCGGCTGGGGCCCCCACTCCTTCACGGCAAACTCGAACACGCCTTCCTGGGCGAAGTAGGTACCAATCCCCATGGCCGAGCTCTGCGCGCGGCCGAGCTTGAGCGGCGTCAGCCGGGCGACGTCGTTGCCGGCCGGCAGCACACGCACGTCGGTGTTGTGCTTGTCCTTGAACATCTTGCCGACAGCCACGGCGATGTTGAAGCCGGACGAGCCGGTGTCGTAGGCCGTGAACGTCAGCGTGGAGGGCAGCTTGAGGTCCTGGGCGAGCGACGGCGAGGCGCAGAGCGCAAGCCCCGCAACTGCAGCCGCACATGCAGACAGCTTGGCAGACAGCCTGGAAAATCTGATCACGTTGTTCCTCCCAACCGGCGGCTGATCTTGCCGGCCCGATCGAGAGGCTGGTCCAACCACACACGTGTGTGCGAAGCCCCGCCGTGGATCGCGCCGGAGGCTCCCTTGCTGGGACCCGTTGCCGCCGACCCATGCCTGATAACATCTGGAAACTGTTCGAGCAATTGTCCGTCGCGCGGCGGCATCCTGCAGGCGCGTGTGCACGGGCGTTCCCTGTACAGGTTGCGCCGCCGGCTTGTTGCATTTTGCAGGCGACTGCGGCGGCGCGGTATCTGCATGCGATGCGCGAGTCGAATAGTATCGGCCATGTAGCGGCAGCCTCGCGCAGGCGGGCCGATAGCAGGGACGGATATGCCAGCACTCACGATGGGCCGAGCCGTCGGCGCACTTCTGCTCGCGGCCTTGCTTGCTGCGGGGGCGATGCTGTGGGCCCCCGCGCGCGCCCGCGCGGTCGACGCGTCGTCGCCGTTCGAGAAAATCGTCGGCCGCTGGGTCGGCGAGGGACGCCTGGGCGTGCGCGACACTGCCACCGAGCAGGTGAAGTGCCGCGTGACCTATCTCGTGTCGGGCCCTGCCGATCAGCTCCAGCAGACCATCCGCTGCGCGTCGGGCAGCGGCAGCATCGAGGTGCGCAGCCAGGTCACGCACACGGCGGGAAAGCTCACGGGCACATGGACGGAGCTGGTGCGAAACATGAACGGCGAGCTCACCGGCGCGGTGACCCCGCGCGGATTTCGGGTCTCTGTCAAAGGCGAGGGCCTCACCGCCAACATGGACATCGTGATCCTGGGCACCAAGCAGGTCATCGAGATTCAGTTCATCAACAGCTCCCTGATCGGCCTCACCCTGATCCTCGACCGGGGCTGAGGCCGCGGAATCGCGTTGTATCGCGACCGTTTGCGCGACATCCGGCCGGTCGTGATAGATTGCTCAGGCCAAGGGGCTTGTGCCAGAGCCCGATCTGTCCGACCTTTCCGGATAGAGGTGCTGCCGTCCGCCCCAGCCGCGAGGAAACGCGCGATGTACACGCAGGGCTTGAACGTCACCGACACGGGCAAACCTGCCGCCGAGGACCCCGCCAAGCTTGCCCGCTTCCAGGTCAAGGTGGATGCCGAGGACAAGATCGAGCCCAACGATTGGATGCCGGAGGCCTACCGCAGGACGCTGGTGCGGCAGATCTCGCAGCATGCCCATTCCGAGATCATCGGCATGCAGCCCGAGGGCAACTGGATCACGCGGGCGCCCAGCCTGCGGCGCAAGGCCGGATTGCTGGCCAAGGTGCAGGACGAGGCCGGCCACGGGCTCTATCTCTACGCCGCCGCCGAGACGCTCGGCATCTCGCGGGAGGACATGGTCGAGCAGCTCATCGCGGGCAAGGCGAAATACTCCTCGATCTTCAACTACCCGACGCTGTCGTGGGCCGACATCGGCGCCATCGGCTGGCTGGTGGACGGCGCCGCCATCATGAACCAGATTCCGCTCTGCCGCTGCAGCTTCGGCCCGTATGCCCGCGCCATGATCCGCATCTGCAAGGAGGAGAGCTTTCACCAACGCCAGGGCTACGAGATCATGGTCACGCTCTCGACCGGCACGCCGCAGCAGAAGGCGATGGCGCAGGACGCGCTGAACCGCTGGTGGTGGCCCTCGCTCATGATGTTCGGTCCCTCCGACAAGGAGAGCCTGCACACCGCCGACACCATGCAATGGAAGATCAAGCGCTTCTCCAACGACGACTTGCGGCAGAAGTTCATCGACGCGACCGTGCCGCAAGGCCACCATCTGGGGCTGACCTTCCCGGACCCTGAGCTGAAGCGCGACGAGACGACCGGGCACTGGCACACCGGGGAGATCGACTGGTCCGAGTTCAAGCGTGTGCTGGCCGGCGATGGCCCCTGCAACCGACAACGCATGAAGGCCAAGACCGAGGCGCACGAGGATGGCGCCTGGGTGCGCGAGGCGGCGCTCGCCCACGCCCGCAAGCGGGCCGAGCGCGCAGCGGCCGCACGCATGGCGGCGGAATGATCATGGGTGAGGCAGGCATGTCCGAGGCGCCGATGCCGCTCTGGGAAGTCTTCATCCGCAACCGCTCGGGGATGCCGCACAAGCATTGCGGCAGCGTGCATGCACCCGACGCGGCAATCGCCCTGCAGGCGGCCCGCGACGTCTATACGCGGCGCGGCGAGAGCGTCTCGGTTTGGGTCGTGCCGTCGAGCGCCATCACCGCGTCGGACCCTGCCGACAAGGACGAGCTGTTCGAGCCGACCGGCACCAAGATCTACCGCCATCCCACGTTCTACAAGGTGCCGGATGATGTCGGGCATATGTGATCCAGCGTCCCCTCCCCCCTCGTGGAGGAGGGACGGGGAGGGGGGGAACCACGACGGTTCTGGCCTCCCCCCACCCCCATCCTCTCCCCGCAAGGAGGAGGGGAGCTGTTCGCGGCGCTCCGACGGAGTTTCGCTATGACCGCCGCGCCCGCAGTGAAGGACCCGAAGGGCAAAAGGGCCAGCGCACCTGTCAAAGCCGACGCTCTGTTCCATTATGTCCTCGCCCTTGCCGATGATGCTCTCATTCTGGGCCATCGCCTCTCCGAATGGTCCGGCAGGGCGCCGATGCTGGAGGAGGACATCGCCCTCTCCAACCTGGGGCTCGATCTCATCGGCCAGGCCCGGCTCTTCTATGCCTACGCCGGCGAGATCGAAGGCCGTGGGCGCGACGAGGACGCGCTTGCCTACCTGCGCGACGAGCACGCCTACGCCAATCTGCTGCTGGTCGAGCAGCCCAACGGTGATTTCGCCGTCACCATGGTCCGCCACCTGCTCTATGCCGCGTTCGTGCACCCTTACGTCCAGGCTCTGCAGCAGTCGCGCGACGTGCGCCTTGCCGAGATTGCGGCCAAGGCCGTGAAGGAGATGGCCTATCACGTGCGCCACGCCTCGGAATGGGTGATCCGGCTGGGCGACGGCACCGAGGTGAGCCACGGCCGCGCCCAGACCGCGCTTGAGGAACTGTGGATGTACACCGGCGAGATGTTCACGCTTCCCGAGAGCGAGCGCCGTCTCCTGGAGCGCGGCATCGCCCCCGACCGCATGGCCATCAAGCCGGCCTGGGATGCAACCCTTGATCGCGTGCTCGCCGAGGCGAGGATGCAACGTCCCGCCGATCGCTGGATGCAGACCGGCGGACGCGCCGGCCGGCACACCGAGCACCTGGGCCACCTCCTCGCCGAGATGCAGGTGCTCAACCGCGCCCATCCCGGAGCGAAGTGGTGAGGCATGACTGTTGCTCCGAACATGCCAGCACGAATTCCCTCCCCACTGGTGGGGGAGGGAGGGAGGGAGTCCAAGCCATTACCCGTTGGGCTTCCCCCCACCCCCAGCCCCTCCCCACAAGGGGGAGGGGAATGCGACGCGGATCTCGCTCGCGCCCACCGCATAGCGGCCGCCGTCGTCGATCCGGAGATCCCGGTGCTGACGCTTGAGGATCTGGGCGTGCTGCGCGGCGTGGAGCGCCGCGAGGGCCGCATCCTCGTCAGGCTCACCCCCACCTACATCGGCTGCCCGGCGACGCTGGCCATCCAGCTTGCCGTCGAGGCCGCGCTCGCCGAGGCCGGCCTGGCCGATGCCCGGGTGGAGACCGTGCTGTCGCCGCCTTGGTCCACCGACCAGATGTCCGAGGCGGGCCGCCGCAAGCTCGAGGCATTCGGCATCGCTCCGCCCAACCAGGACCGCAGCCCGCGCGCGCTGTTCGGCCAGGACACGGTGGCGTGCCCCAAATGCGGCTCGACGGCGACGGTGAAGATCTCCGAGTTCGGGTCCACCGCGTGCAAGGCGCTCTGGCGGTGCGAGGCCTGTGCCGAGCCCTTCGACTATTTCAAGTGCATCTGACCGATGCAGCACGACTTCCACCCCGTCAGCATCGCCGAGGTGAAGCGCGAGACGCCGGAGGCGATCTCGGTGGCCTTCGCCGTTCCCGAAGCGCTGCGCGAGGTCTTCCGCTTCCAGCCGGGCCAGCACCTGACGCTGCGCAGGGTGCTCGACACCGAGGAGGTGCGGCGCAACTATTCGATCTGCTCCGGCCCCGGC
The DNA here is from genome assembly GCA_019747815.1 of Hyphomonadaceae bacterium. Taxonomy (GTDB): domain Bacteria; phylum Pseudomonadota; class Alphaproteobacteria; order Rhizobiales; family Hyphomicrobiaceae; genus AWTP1-13. Next base: position 67,315 of record JAIEQJ010000044.1, on the reverse strand, counting down.
GACACGCTGCGCATTGCCATCAAGCGCATCGCGGGCGGCTACTTCTCGGTCTGGGCCAACGAGACGCTCGCCGCCGGCATGGTCATCGACGTCATGCCGCCGCAAGGGCGCTTCGTCCTGCCGGCGAGCGACGGCCGCGCGCGCCACGTCGTTGCGTTCGCCGCGGGCGTGGGCATCACGCCCGTCCTGGCGATGGTGAAGCAGGCCCTGCAGCACGAGCCCGCCACCAGCTTCACCCTCATCTACGGCAACCGCATGCCGCAGACCATTCTGTTCCGGCAGGAACTGGAGGACTTGAAGGACCGCCACCTCGGGCGCTTCACGCTGCTCAATGTGCTGAGCCGCAACGACGAGAGCAGCACGCCGCTGTTTGAAGGCCGCATCACCGCCGACAAGGTGCAGGCGCTCGCCAACAAGCTGTTCAGGCCCGAGGATGTCGCCCACGTGTTCCTGTGCGGGCCCGGCTCGATGATCAAGGATACGCGCACCGCGCTGTTCGACATCGGCTTCCCGCGCGAGCGGGTGCATCATGAGTTCTTCGCACCCGGCGGCGGCGCCTTCCGCAAGCCGCACGGGATCGTGCAACCCTCCCCGATCATCCCCGAGCCAGCAGTGGGGACCGAGGTGGTGGCCATCCTCGATGGGCTGCGCCACCGGTTCACCGTGCCGCCGGGCGGGCACGTGGTGGACGCCGCGCTGGCGGCCGGCGTGCGCGTGCCCTATGCGTGCAAGGGCGGCATGTGCTGCACGTGCCGCGCCAAGCTGGTGGAGGGCAGGGCGGAGATGACCACCAACTACTCGCTGGAGCCGTGGGAGATCGAGCGCGGGTTCATTCTCACCTGCCAGGCCGTGCCCAAGTCCGACCGCCTCGTGCTCGACTACGACCAAATGTGAGCCGGCACCTCCCTCTCCCCGCCGTCCATTGTCCGGCCTCGTCAGGTTGCCGCCTTGGCGGCCTCGATCTCCTCCTCCACGTCGCGCAGCTTGTCCTTGCCGAAGAAGATCTCGTTGCCGACGAAGAAGGTCGGCACGCCGAAGGTGCCGCGGGCGACCGTCGCCTGCGTGTTCTCGAGCAGCTTGTCCTTCACGTCCTGCTCCTGGATGCGGGCCAGCGTGCGGCCACCGTCGAGCCCGCCCGCATCGAGCGCGGCGCGAATGACCTGCGCGTCGTCCATCTTCAGTCCGTCCTCCCACATGTAGCGGAAGACGGCGTCGGCATACCGGGGAAGCTCTCCGTCCATCTCGGCCGCCACCGCGCCGCGCATGACCTGCACCGTGTTGACCGGGAAGTGCGGGTTCATCTTGAACCGCGAGAGGCCGTGCTTCTTGATGAAGCGCACGATCTCGATCTTCATGTAGTCGCTCTTGGCCTTGATGTCCTTGAACTGGACCATCGGCGGCTGATTGTTGGTGAGCTTGAACACGCCGCCCAGCAGGATCGGCACGTAGGTGAACCGGGCGCCCGTGCGCTGCTCGATGGCGGGAATGATGAGATGCGAGAAGTAGGCGTTGGGGCTGCCGAAATCGAAATGGAATTCAACCTTGGGTGTCACGTCTTCCTCCTTGGGGCTTCCCTTGGGGCTTCCCTCTCCGCAAGCCGAGAGAAATCACCACGTCTCGATCCACGGCCGCAGGTCCATCTCGTGCGTCCAGGCGCTGCGCGGCTGCATGTGGAGCTGCCAGTAGGCCTCGGCGATGGCATCGGGGCTCAGGATGCCGTTGCGGTCCTTGAGCGCGTAGCGCTCGGGAAACAGCGTGCGTATGAACTCGGTGTCGATGGCGCCGTCGATGATGGGATGCGCGACATGAATGCCGAGCGGCCCCAGCTCGCGTGCCATGCTTTGCGCCAGCGCGCGCAGGCCGTGCTTGGCGCCGGCGAAGGCGGCAAAGCCCGCGCTGCCGCGCACGCTGGCCGTGGCGCCCGTGAACAGGATGGTTCCCCGGCCGCGCGGCACCATCACCTTGGCCACCTCGCGGCCCATCAGGAAGCCGGCGAAGCAGCCCATCTCCCAGACCTTGGTGTAGACCCTGGCCGTGGTCTCCCGGATGGGAAAGCGCACGTTGGCGCCGATATTGAAGACGGCGACCTCGATCGGCCCGACCTCGCGCTCGATGCTCTCCACCAGCGCCATCATCTGCTCCTCCTTGCGGGCATCGGAGCCGAACGCGCGGGCCGTCCCGCCGTCCCGCTCGATGCGGGCGACGAGGGGGGCGAGCTTGTCCGCCGTGCGGCGCGTGACACAGGCCGTGAGGCCCTCGCGCGCAAAGCGCCGCGCGATGGCGCCGCCCGTGGCATCGCCGGCGCCGATCACGAGAGCAACCCTGGCATCTGCCATGCGCGGCCTCCCTTCATGCCGTCCTGACCGGGACACCGGGCCCGGAGCCCGCAACCCTGAACACTGCGCCTCACACCGCCCCTGGAGTCCTTCCGTCCTCGGTGGGATCACCCAAGCCGCGGGCTCACCCTCGTCCTGAGCCCCGTCGAAGGACGGGCTGCACACACCAACGCCGTGGTTCGACAAGCTCACCACTGGGTCGGCGCAGCAATCCGAATCGGAAAGACGCCAGGTGTCATCCCGGACGGCCGGAGCGGTGCGGAGAGCCGGGACCCAGAGGCCAAAGGGCGCGAGGCTGGTGCTCTGCTGGTGCTCTGCTGTGCTCTGCTGTGCTCTGGGCCCCTGTGTCCCGGATCGGCCTGCGGCCGTCCGGGATGACACCTTCGATGCAATCTCAATCGGAAAGACTCCAGGTTCCAGGTTCAACGTTCCAGGTCCCAGGTCCCATACGCGCCACCGCGCATTCCGGATGACGGCGGGCAATCCTCTCCACTCAGTTCTAAAAGGGAACCTTTAGACCGAGATTGAGTTCCAAAAGAGAACCTGTCAACCTGAATCTAGGTCAGACGTTGGATACGGACCCCGACGCGACGGCGGCTGGTCCGCAAGCGCGACTGGCGCGCAAGACCCAAGCGCGAGAAAGGATGTGCGAGACGGCATGCGATGGAATGAGCTGAAGCGTGAGCCGTGCTCGGTGGCGCGCACGGTATCGGTGATCGGCGACCGCTGGACGCTCTTGATCCTGCGCGATTGCTTCCTGCGCGTGCGCCGCTTCGAGGAATTCCAGGCCCGGCTCGGCGTCACGCGGCACGTGCTGGCCGACCGGCTGCGCAAACTGGTGCGCGCGGGCGTGCTGCACAAGGTCGTCTACCAGACCCGCCCGCGGCGGTTCGAATATCGCCTGACGGACAAGGGCCTCGATCTGCACCCGGTGCTGCTCGCCGTGGTGCACTGGGGCGACGTGCACATGTCGGGCCGGCGCGGACGGCCGATGCTGCACGAGCATCTTGCCTGCGGTCACATGTTCGACCCTGTCATGACCTGCTCGGCATGCAGCCAGCCGGTGGACGTGCGCGCCGTCCGCCTGCACCCAGGGCCCGGAGCCGTGCGCCGACGCTAGTCAGTCCCTTTCGGCTGTGCTGTCAAAGAAGTAAAGCGCCGCCGGCATGCCCTCCGCGGCAGCGCCTTCGGGATAGGTCGGCCCATGGGCCCTGCCTGCCATCAGCGGCCGTTGGGGAACGCGACCAAAGTCGCAAGGGCAGCCGCCAGCAATTCACCATGCGCCCGGTCCAAGACGCGGCTCCTTGGCAGAGGGTTTCGCAGCCCTGCTCCGGCGCACCGCGAAGCTTACCATACCCCCCAAAAGACCCCGACCGGGCTCGCGCGGGGGAATCGGGCACAGTATAGTCACTGCGGATTGGACAGCATCCGAGGTTGGATGCGTGACCCTCGCATAGATTTCTTTCGCGGCCTCGCCATCTACATGATCTTCGTCGATCATGTGGACGGCGATCCATTGGCCAAGATCACCTACCACATGCTCGGGTTCTCCGATGCCGCCGAGATCTTCGTCTTCATCTCGGGGCTGGCCTGCGGCATCGCCTATGCGCGCATCGTCAAGCGGCGGGGCTTCTCCGCTCTGATCGCGGCCATCACAAGACGGTCCTGGCGCATCTATCTCTACTACGCCCTGTCGAGCATCGCCATGATCCTGCTCGTGACCATCGCCGTCAGGCACTACGGGGTCCAGGAGACTTTCGGCATATCCACCGAGCACCCATTCACGGCCATTCTGCTGGCGCTGTCCCTGATCTCCTCCCCGCAGCTGTCCGGCATTCTCGTCATCTATATCGCCCTGACCCTCATCGTCGTGCCGGCACTCCTGATTGCCTACCCTCGGCACCAGGGCCTGGCATTGGCGATCAGTGGACTGATCTGGGTCGGCGCGCAGGTTTTCTCGGCTGCCATGGCGCCACTGACACATCGCCTGTATCTCAATCCCCTCGCCTGGCAATTCCTCTTCGCGATCGGCATGACGCTCGGCATGAGACGGGAAGCCAGGCAACCCATGCTGGCGCTCCCGTCGCAACGTCGCTGGCTCGTCGTTGCGGCGTGGACTGTCGTGATCGGCGCCTTGATCTACAGAGTTCTCGCGGCGCGCTACGGCTTCAATATGACGTCGCTCAGACTGGAGCAAAGCACGCTGGACTGGATGAAGGAGAACCTGTCCCCCATCAGGCTCATGCATTTTCTCAGCATCGCCCTTCTCGTCTCGGTCTATATTCCGCAGGACAGCGCATTTCTGAAATGGCCCATCTTCAAGCCCCTCATCAAAACCGGGATGCACTCGCTGGAAGTGTTCTCGCTGTCGATCGTCCTGACCATTGTCGTCAACATCGTCGTGCTGACCAAGGCGCCCTCCCTAGGCGATCGGCTGGCCATCGACAGCATTGCGATCCTGGTGATGATCCTCGCCGCGACCGCGATTGCCTACCGGCGCCAAATTGCCGTCCGGCAAGAGGTTTGAGCTTGGTGTCATCGCGTCATGCCCTCCCGCCCGGGCCCGCGGGTGCGCCGCATGCGGGCGCGTTGCAGGCGGATTGTGTCGGCCTTTACCCTGCGCCCCATTCCGACATTCTCGCAGCGCCCCGGCTGGGATAGCTTCCACGTGCATCGGCCGGCGTTGGAGACTGCATGAACTCCCGGGTTGCGGCACACGCCTTGGACGGGGTTGAGATCTTTCATGATCTTGAGCCGGCCGAACGCGCCAAGCTCGCCGCCGAGCTGGACACCCTCAACCTGCAGCGGGGCGAGGCCCTGGTGCGGCAGGGCGAGGCCGCCGACGCTCTCTATGTCGTCGTCACCGGCCGCTTTGCCATCACGATCGAGGGCCGCGCGCAAATGATCGCCGAGGTCGGCGCCGGCCAGCCGATCGGGGAGATCGCGTTCCTGGCGGGAGGCACGCGCACGGCCACCGTCACCGCGCTGCGCGACAGCGTGGTGCTGCGGCTCGGGCGATCTGAATTCGAAGCGCTGTCGGCAAAGAGCCCTGGCATCTGGCGCACGCTGACGCTGACGCTGGCACGACGGGTCGCCGAGGCCAACGCGAGCAAGGCGCAGCTACCCGACCCACGCCCGCGCACCATCACCATCATTCCGGCCGGCGCCGGCCAAGTGCCCGACGGCTTCGTCGATCGTCTGGCGGATGTCTTCCGGCGCAGGCAGCAACGCACGCTGCTGGTGCAGGCCCATGCGGCCAAAGGCGTGCTGCCGCTCAATACGCCGCTCGGCAGTGCCGAGGCGACCCGGGCCCTCAACGCCCTGGAGGGTGGCTACGACTATGTGCTCTTCGAGGCCGACCGCGAGCTGACCGCCTGGTCCGAGAAGGCCATCCGCCAGGCGAACCTCGTCCTCGCGGTGGGCCTGCACGCCAGCGATCCGGCATCCAATCCGCTCGAGCGGCTGGCGCGCGAGCTTCTGCCGGCGGAGGCCCAGCGTCTCGTCCTCCTGCATCCGACGCGGACGCCCATCGCCGGCACGGCGCGCTGGCTCGAGGGGCGGCGCCTCGCCATGCACCATCATGTCGCGCTCGATCAGCCGGGGGACATGGAGCGGCTGTATCGCTTCATCAACGGGACGGCGCTCGGCCTCGTGGCGTGCGGGGGCGGCGCCTATTGCTCGGCGCACATCGGCCTCTACAAGGCGATGACCCAGGCCGGCCTGTCGTTCGACATCCTGGGCGGCACCTCGGGCGGCGGGGCGATGACGGCGGCGTTCGCCATGGGCACGCACCCCGACGACGTCGACCGGGCCATCCACGACATCTTCGTCACCAACAAGGCGATGCGCCGTTACACCTGGCCGCGCTACAGCCTGCTCGACCACACCCATTTCGATCGGCAGCTCGCCAACCACTACGCCGGCGTCGACATCGAGGATTTGTGGATCCCCTACTTTGCCGTCTCCACCAATCTGTCGAGCCACGACCTGCACCGGCACCGGCGCGGCGACCTCTGGGCCGCGGTCAGATCGACGGGGTCGATCCCCGTGCTGCTGCCCCCCTACTACACCGAGGACGGCCACATGCTGGTCGACGGCGCCATCATGGACAACGTGCCGGTGGGGGTGATGCACGAGCTGAAGAGCGGACCGAATGTCGTCATCAGCTTCGCGGTGCCGAAGCTCGAGCGCTTCGCCGTGGACTATCGCGCCCTGCCGGGGCGCAATCACCTCCTGAAGCGGCTGGTGATGCCGTTCCCGCGCTCCCAGTTGCCGCCGGCACCGGGGATGGGCACGGTGCTGATGCGCTCGCTGATGGCCAACCGCCAGGACTTCGAGCGGCATCTGCGCCCCGAGGATCTGCTGCTCGTGCCGCCGTTCCCGAAGGACATGGGCATCCTGGACTGGCACCGCCACACCGAGCTGATGGACGCCACCTATCGCTGGGGGCTGCGCGAGATGGCGCGGCTGAAGGCCGAGAGGCATCCGGTGATCGCGGCCGCACCGGCCGGCTGATCGGCGGCGGCTCCAGGTCCTGCGCTTGCCGGCCCGGCAATCATCAGCCAACATACCGAGACCGTCGTGCAGACACGAGCGTCATCGAGCGCAAGGGAGACGTCGCGGTGCCCGGAGCCAGCCACTCGACGCCGCTGCTCGCCCTCGACGCCATCGTTCTCGATACGGAAACGACCGGCCTCGATGCCCGCAGCGCACGCGTCGTGCAGATAGCCGCCCTGCGGCTTGCCGGCGGAAGCCTGCAGGCGGAGAAGCCCTTCGAGCGCCTCATCAACCCTGTCAGTCCGATCCCGGCCGCGGCGACCGCCATTCACGGCATCACGGATGCCATGGTGGCGGCAGCCCCCGCCTTTGCCGCCATCGCGCCGGACCTGGAGGCCTTTGCCGGGCGGGCGATCGTCATCGGTCATGCCGTCCACTACGACCTTGCCGTCCTGGCGCGGGAGTATGCGCTGGCCGGGCGGCCGTGGCCCAGGTTTCGCGCGCTCGACGTGCGCATGCTGGCGCGGCTGGCGGCGCCCGTGCTGGCAGAATACAACCTCGAACGGCTGTGCGAATGGCTCGCCATCGACATCAAGGGGCGGCATACGGCGCGCGGCGACGCCGAAGCGGCAGGTCACGTGTTCCTGGCGCTGGTGCCGCTGCTGCGGGCCAAGAACATCCGCACGCTCGCGGAGGCGGAAGCCGCCAGCCGTGTGCTGGCCGAGCGCGAGGCGCTGAGCGGCAGCGGGTATGATCCGTCGGCCGTCGACCCACCCGAGGATGCAGGCGCGCTGGTACGGATCGACAGCTTCCCCTACCGCCATCTGGTGCGCGACGTCATGAGTGCGCCGGCCTTGTTTGCGCCGCCGGAAACGACGCTGCGCGCGGCGATGCGGCTGCTGATCGAGAAGCGGGTCAGCAGCGTGTTCGTGCGTGCGGCGGGCGTGACGGGCATCGCCACCGAGCGGGACATCCTGCGCGCCATCGACGACGGCGGCGAGGCGGCATTGTCGCGGCCCGTCGAGACGATCATGCAGGCCCCGCTGCAGACGATTGCGGAGGACGCCTTCCTCTATCGGGCCATCGGCCGCATCGAGCGCCTCGGGTTCCGGCACCTCGGCGTCAGCAATGCCCAGGGCGAGATCGTCGGCGCCGTGACGACGCGCAATCTCCTGCGCCATCGCGCCACCACGGCCATCATGCTGGGGGACGAGATCGACCGTGCGCCAACGGCCGCCGCCCTTGCCGCCGCCTGGGCGAAGGTGCCCCTGATGGCGCGCAGCCTGATGGAGGACGCCGTCGATCCGCGCACCATCGCGGCCGTGGTGAGCTCCGAGATCTGTGCCATGACGCGCCGCGCGGCCGAGCTTGCCGAAGCCCGACTGCGCGATGAAGGTGCAGGTGCTCCTCCGGTGCCGTTCGCCGTGCTCGTGCTGGGATCGGCAGGCCGCGGCGAGAGCCAGCTTGCGGCCGACCAGGACAATGCCATCGTCTACGCGCAGGGCAGCGAGGGCAGCCCGGAAGATCTCTATTTCGCCAAGCTCGGCGCGCACATGAACGAGGTTCTGGACGCTGCCGCAGTCCCCTTCTGCAAGGGCGGCGTCATGGCCAGGAACAGGGACTGGCGCAAGAGCCTCGCCGACTGGCGCACGACCATCGATGGCTGGGTGCGCCGGCAGCGGCCCCAAGACCTGCTCAACGTCGACATCTTCTTCGATGCCGTGCCGGTGCACGGCGATACGGCCCTGGCGGAGAACATCTGGACCCACGCCTATGCTCGGGGTCACGCGGCCCCCGACTTCCAGAACCTGCTGATCGAGCTGGCCCGCAAGCGCGGCGCACCGTTCACGCTGCTCGGCAAGCTTCGCACCGACGAGCAGGGGCGCATCGATCTCAAGAAGTTCGGCCTGATGCCGATGTTCACCTCGGCCCGCGTGCTGTCCATCCGGCATGACGTGCGCGCCCGCTCAACGGCGGACCGGCTGGCCGGGGCTGCCGCCAAGGGCGCCGGCTCGCCCGCGGTGATCCAATCCATTCTGGATGCCCATCGCCTGATCCTGGGCACGGTGATCGCGCAACAGCTCATCGACACGGAAGCCGGGGTGCCGCTGTCGGCGCGTGTCGCAGTGGCGCGGCTGGACAAGGGGCAGAGGGCCGAGCTCAGGACTGCGCTGTCGGTCGTTGCTGAAGCCGTCGATCTGGTTTCCGAAGGGCGGCTGTGACCCCCGGAAGTTCACCTGTCGTCTCGAGCCCCATTTGTCATCCCGGAATTGCGCGGTGAGCGCCATATTGGGGAGACAGGCAGATTTTTTCAGCGCCGCCCGACGATGGCGCGCATGATGGCGCGACCGAGGCTGCCGGCGAGCGAGCGGATGAGCGACTTGATGGCCGCCTCGGCCACACTCTGGCGCTGATAGCCGCCGCGGCGGCGCGGCTCACCGTAGGCCGTCTGCGCCTCCTGTGGCCCCGAGGGCGCGCGCGCCCCCTGGTCTTCCGGTCTCCTGGTCATCCCGCGCCTCCCAGCTAGCGCCGGCCGAAAATGGCGCCCGCGATCGCCCTGCCGAGGCTGGTCGCCACCGAACGCACAATGGTCTTCGTGAACGTCTCGCCGTAGCCCTGGCGCCGGCCGGTGCCGCCGCCGCCCATCAGGATGCTGCCCCAACTGTTGGCGTCTGCCTCCCGCGCCGCGGCAGCCTCGCCCGCACGCTTCTGCAGCAGCTCGTAGGCCGACTCGCGATCGACGGTCTCCTCGTACTTGCCGTAGATCGGGCTCGCCTCGATCAGGCTCTTGCGCTGGTCGGGCGTGATGGGCCCGATGCGGGCCGACGGCGGCCGCATCAGGGTCCGCTGCACCATCGAGGGCTCGCCGCCCTGATGCAGGGTCGACACCAGCGCCTCGCCCACCTTCAGCTCCTGGATGACGCGCTCCACGTCGAGGTCCGGATTGGGGCGGAAGGTCTCGGCGGCAGCGCGGATGCCCTTCTGCTCGATGGGCGTGAAGGCCCGCAGGGCATGCTGGATGCGGTTGCCGAGCTGGGCCGAAACGGTGTTGGGCACGTCGCGCGGGTTCTGCGTGACGTAGTAGACGCCGACACCCTTGGAGCGGATCAGGCGCGTGACGCGCTCGACCTGGTCCAGCAGCGCCTTGGGCGCCTCGTTGAACAGCAGATGCGCCTCGTCGAAGAAGAACACCAGCTTCGGCTTGTCGGGATCGCCCACCTCGGGCAGCTTGTCGAACAGCTGCGCCAGCATCCACAGCAGGAACGTCGCATAGAGGCGCGGCGTCTTCATCAGCTTGTCGGCGGCCAGAATGTTGACGTAGCCGCGCCCGTCCGGGGCCTTCCTGAGGAAATCGTTGATGTCGAGCGCGGGCTCGCCGAAGAAATTGCCCGCGCCCTGCTCCTCCAGCACCAGCAGGCGGCGCTGGATGGCCCCGACCGAGATGGCAGAGACGTTGCCGTACTTCGTCACCAGGGCCTTGCCGCGCTGGCCCACGTCGTTGGCCAGCGTGCGCAGGTCCTTCAAGTCGAGCAGCGGCAGCTTCTCATCCGCCGCCACGCGGAAGATGATGTTCAGCACGCCTTCCTGCGTCTCGTTGAGCTCCATGAGGCGCGACAGCAGCAGCGGCCCCATCTCCTGCACGGTGGCCCGGATCGGATGGCCCTGCTCGCCGAACAGGTCCCAGAAGACGGTCGGAAACGACGTGTTGGACCAGTCCTCGAAACCGATCTCCTTGGCCCGCTTGACCAGCCCGTCCTTCTTCTCCCCCATGGACGAGATGCCGGAGAGGTCGCCCTTGATGTCGGCGGCAAACACCGGCACGCCGATCGACGAAAAACCTTCGGCCATCACCTGCAGCGATACGGTCTTGCCAGTGCCGGTGGCGCCCGTGACGAGGCCGTGGCGGTTGGCGAGCTTCAGCTCCAGGGTCTCGGGGCCGGCGCTGCTCACGCCGAGGAAGATTTTGCCTTCCGCCAGCAGGGTTTGGCTTTGAACCATGGCTTGCTCCCAGACCGTACTTCGCCGACTCGAAGGATCCCCGGTTCAGCGGTGATTACACGCCCTGCCACGCTTGGCAATGCATGGTTGCATCGCCATCGTGGGGATAACTTGGTGGCCAATACCGCCAAAACAATGGGCATTGGCCAAACGGCAGAATGCGCTACCTATGGGGGGCAACGGGCACCTGCCCAACGATCGGAATGGAAGCAGCATCGGAATGGAAGCAAGATCGAAACCGGACGTGCCCCTGGCGGCGGAATTTGAGCCTCCAGCGCGGGCGGCGTGGTTAACGCTGGTTGAAAAGGCACTCAAAGGCGGCGACTTCGAAAGACGGCTGGTCGGCCGCACGGCCGACGCCCTCGCCATCCAGCCTCTCTACACCCGCCGCGATGCACCGGCGGAGACCGCCCCCGTGGGGCGCACCGGCTGGTTCCCCGGCGGATGGGACGTGCGCCAGCGGCACATCGACACTGATCCGAAGGCGGTCAATGCCGCCATCCTGGACGATCTGACAGCGGGCGGCACATCGGTTCTGCTGCAGATCAGCGCGCCGGGCCAGGCCGGCCTGTCCTATGGCGCACACGCGCTGGCCCAGGCGCTCGAGGGCGTCTTCCTCAACGCCTGTGCCATCGCGCTGGACGCACGCGAGAACACGTTGGACGCGGTGGGCAGCCTGCTCGAGATCTGGCGCGAGAAGGGCATCAACGAGAACGACCGGCGCGGCGCCTTCAACTACGACCCGCTGGGGGTGCTGGCCAAGACCGGCACGCTCTACTACCCGCCGGATCGCGCGTGCGAGATCGCGGCAAAGCTCGCCAGCGATTCCCGCACCATGTCGCACGTGACGGCCCTCAATGCCGACGGACGGCCCTACCACGAGGCGGGCGGCAGCGAGGCGCAGGAGCTGGCCGCCATGCTGGCGACGCTGGTGGCCTACCTGCGCGCCTGCGAGACCGCGGGGCTGAGGCCGCGGATGGCACTGGGCCAGATCGCGATCGGCTTGGCTGCTGATGCCGACCTGTTCCTGACCATGGCCAAGCTGCGCGCGGCACGTCGGCTCATCAGTCGGGTTGCGGAAGCCTGCGGCGCCGGCACGGCCGCGGAGAAGATGCAGATTGCGGCCACCACCTCGGAGCGCATGATGGCCAGGCGCGATCCGTGGGTGAACATGCTGCGCACCACCATCGCCTGTGCGGGTGCCGCGTTCGGCGGCGCCGAGGCCATCACCGTGCTGCCCTTCACCTGGGCGCTCGGCAAGCCCGACGCCTTTGCGCGGCGCATCGCCCGCAACACGCACCTGGTGCTGCAGGAGGAAAGCGCAGCCGCGCGCGTGATCGATCCCGCGCACGGCTCCTGGTATGTCGAGGCGCTGACCGGCCAGCTTGCCGGCAAGGCCTGGGAGCTGTTCCAGGCGATCGAGGCCAAGGGCGGCATGGCCAGGGCACTGGAGAGCGGCTTCGTCCAGGGCGAGATCGCACGCGTCGCCGAGGCGCGGGCCCGGGATATCGCGCACGGCCGCATGGAGATGACCGGGGTCTCGGCGTTCCCCATGCTGGGCGACGATGGGGTCAGGGTCTCCCCGCATGCGCCCTTCGACCCGATCGTGAAGGGCGGCGTGTCCGTGACCCCGCTCACGCCGCACCGGCTGGCGGCGCCGTTCGAGAGGCTGCGCGATGCCTCCGATGCGCATGTCGCCAAGACCGGCAGGCGGCCGCAGGTGTTCCTGGCCGCCCTCGGCGACCCGGCGGTGCATTCGGCCCGCGCGACCTGGATCCGGAACTTTCTCGCCGCCGGCGGCATCGAGGCCGTCGCCAGCGCGCCGCTGCACAATTCCGCCGACGCCGGCACGGCGTTCGCAGCCAGCGGCGCAACGGTTGCCTGCCTCTGCTCCGCCGACACGGTCTATGCCGAGCTGGGCGAGGCGACGGCTGGCGTGCTGAAGCAGGCCGGCGCGAAGCAGGTGCTGCTCGCGGGACGCCCGAAGGACCAGGAGGCGGCTCTCAAGGCCGCGGGGGTCGATACGTTCGTCTTTGCTGGCAGCGATGCCATCGCCACGCTGACGCGGCTCAACGAGACGCTGGGCGTGCGGGGCTGATGCCCCGAGCGTCCGTCCTTGGTGGACCCACCCAAGCCGCGCGCTCGCCCTTGTCCCGAGCCTGTCGAAGGACGGGCTGGCCTACCAACGGTCGTGGTTCGACAAGGCTCACCACTGGCGGCGAACCTTGGTGGAACAACCCAAACCGCGGGCTGCGCACACCAAATCGTGCTTCGACAGGCTCAGCACGAGGTTGGAGCGAGTTCGACACGCGATGACAGCGCGCGCTCGCCCTTGTCCTGAGCCTGTCGAAGGACGGGCTGGCCTACCAACGGTCGTGGCCTGCTGCACCCCCTGGAAAGGCATCCATCGTGTCTGCTTGCCAAGATGGGGAGCCGAACTCTACAAGCTGGCCAGGGAGGATATGTCATGCCCAAGATGTCGGACTCGCGCCGCAAGCGCATTCAAGCCAAGCAGCGCAAGGCCACGAATGCCTTGCAGCGGGCGCAGAAGGCCGCAAAGCGCAAACGCAACGACGCCAAGGCTGGTGCCGCCGAAGGCTAAGTCGCAAGCCGACCGGCGCGCGCGCACCAATGCCCAGCTCCGGCACGGATTGAAAAGCCGGCACCAGCCAGCCGTTGCGCTCGGCAACGCCGGCGTTCATGATGCGCCATGAAGATCATCAGCGGCGGCCAGACCGGCGTGGACCGGGCCGCGCTCGATGTCGCGATCGAGCGCGGGTTCGACTGGGGTGGATGGTGCCCGAAGGGCGGCTGGGCCGAAGACCTTGTCAATCCTCCCGGCCTGTTGGCGAAGTATCCCCATCTCAAGGAAACACCCGACCGTCACCCGCTGCAGCGCACCGAATGGAACGTGCGCGACGGCAACGCCATTCTCTTCCTCACCGACAGCCAAGACTTGTCCGTTTCCATCGGAACGCAGCGGGCCTACAAATGGGCCGAGCAGCACGGCAAGCCGCATCTGGTGCTCAACGTCAATGATCGGGATGCGGCCGTGCATGCCAAGGCATGGCTGTGTGCACAGAAGAAGCGCTTTGGACCGCACATGATTCTCAGCATCGGCGGTCCCCGCGAGAGCGAGGCACCGGGGATCTACGAACGGGCAAGGGACGTCCTGTCCGCACTGTTGCAGCAACGGGCGTGAGAGCCAGGCGGGGCATGGCAGCCGCCCGCGACCTCCGTGTGTTGCCGCAGCCTGCTCCACCCGCGATCAGCGCCCCGATTGAGCTTGCAAGCCAAGACTGCGCTCGGACACCCGATCGCCGCTCTTCGTCTGGGCGCCCACCATCGCCTGCGGCCGGTTCACCAGCGCCACCAGCACGTAGCTGATGATCATCAGCAGGAACCAGGCGCCGAGCTTGGCCGTCGTCACCAGCGTCCAGCCGTGCCGCTGGTTGGGATACATCCAGGCAGCGGTGAAGGTGCCGATGTTCTCGGCGAACCAGATGAACAGCGCGACCAGCGCAAAGCCCAACAGCAGCGGCATGCGCCGGTGCACCTGCCACACCCGGAAGTGGATCCAGCAGCGGCCGAACAGCAGCGCGGTGAGCGCAAACAGAGCCAAGCGCGCGTCCCATACGTAATGGTGGGCGAAGAAGTTGACGTAGATGCCGACCGCCAGCAGCACCAGCGCCCAGAGCGGCGGATGCCGCGTGAAACGGAAATCGAACAGCCGCCAGGCGCGGGCGATGTAGGAGCCGACGGCCGCATACATGAAGCCCGTGAACAGCGGCACGCCGCCGATGCGCAGGAGCGAGGCTTCCGGATAGATCCAGGAGCCGACCGAGGTCTTGAAGACCTCCATCGCCGTGCCGACCCCATGAAAGATCAGGATGACCTTGGCCTCCTCCCAGGTCTCCAGCCTGCAGGCGAGCATGGCGATCTGGATGGCGACCGCGGCGATGACGAGAAAGTCGTAGCGGGCGAGCCAGGCGCCCTTGGGATAGAGGAGGTGCGTGCCAATGAGCAGCGCCAGCATCAGCGCGCCGAACAGGCACGCCCAGCCCTGCTTGATGCCGAAGCGGACGAACTCGTAGAGCGCGTGGGTCGCGGAGCGGCGCGCGGCCCAGGCGCCGATGCGGGCCTCGGCCTCGATGAAGCGGGCCAAAGGCGCCCAGAGGCGCGCCGCGCTGCTGGGTGTGCCATTTCGGACCGGCCGCTGCATCCTTCCCCCTTCGCGTGACATCCCGCTGCGGCGTTGATTTCATCCGAATGCGGCGCGGCAACGGTCGAACGGCGGCCAGGCCGCACCCCTCCGCGCCCTGGGGATAACGGGGACAGACAGGGCGCACGCCCCGCCGCCTTGGCGAATCCCTCTACGACGGGCGGCTGCTTGGGCGTGCCTGCGCACGCTGCTTGAGGGGGATGGGGATGTTGCTCAAATCTCGGAAACCGCGGCGCCTGTCCGTCGGGCTGGCCGGCCTGTCGGCCATGGCCCTGACGCTCGTTCTGGGCGCCTGCAGCGATCCCATGGCTCCCTTCAGCCCCAGCGCCCTGGCGCCGGCCCAGCCGCCGGCCACCCCCCAGAAGCAAGCCGGCCAATCCAGCCAGCTTCAGGCGCTGGCCGCCGCGCACGGGGCCAATCCGACCGATCCCGGCGCAGCACTCGCCTACGCCAGGGCCTTGCGGACCGGTGGCGCCAAGGCGGACGCCCTGGCTGTGCTCGAAGCGGCAGCCAAGAGCAAATCCGCTGATCGCCGGCTGGCGCTGGAGCGCGGCCTGATCGCCCTGGAGCTGGGCGAGGCGCAGAAGGCGGAAACGCTGCTCCGGTCGGCGCATGATCCCAAGGCACCCGACTGGCGCCTGCATTCCGCGCTCGGGGCGGCGCTGGCGAGCCGCGGCAAGCAGCAGGACGCGCAGGCGCAATTCGCCAAGGCGCTGGCCCTGGCCCCCAACAACCCCAGCGTGCTCAACAATCTTGCGCTCTCCTACGCGCTCGACGGCAAGGCGGGGGAGGCGGAGAAGCTGCTGCGCACCGCTGCGGCGACGAAGGCGGGCCCGGACGCCGGCAGGGTGCAGCAGAACCTGGCCCTCGTGCTGGGCCTGGGCGGCAAATATGCCGAGGCGCGCTCGGCTGCTGAGGCGTCACTGCCCGTCGACAAGGCCACCGCCAACATCGCCTACCTGAAGACGATGGCCGAAGCCCGCGCCGCCACCAGCACTGCCGCCGATCCTGCGGGGCACCGCAAGGCGGCCAGCGCAAACCTGCCGCCGCCGACCTATCAGCTCGGCGGCCCCGCCGAGGCCAGGAAGTAGGCCAGCGACGACCTGGGTGGGGCTACCTGAGGGCTCGGGAGGAGCCTCCGGCGCGCCACGGCGGCCGCCTGACCGGTGCGGCATCTCGCGCGCGTTGCGGGCATGCGCAGCGGCTTGCTATGCCATGGCTGCCGCCGGACCGACCCGCAGCCGGCGGAGCGAGACACGCCGATGCCCATAAAGATACCTGATGATCTACCCGCCCGCGCCACCCTCGAAGCAGAAGGGGTGATGGTGATGCGTGAGGCAGATGCGGTGCGCCAGGACATCAGGCCCTTGCGCATCGGCCTGCTCAATCTGATGCCCAACAAGATCAAGACTGAAACACAGATTGCCAGGCTCCTCGGCGCGACGCCGCTTCAGGTGGAGCTGACGCTGGTCAAGATGACCAACCACGTCGCGCGCAACACGCCGAGCGAGCACATTATTTCGTTCTACCGCGACTGGGAGGATATCCGCTCCGAGAGGTTTGACGGCTTTATCGTTACCGGCGCCCCGGTGGAGACGATGCCATTCGAGCAGGTGACCTATTGGGGCGAGTTGCGCCATATCTTCGACTGGACGCAGACCCATGTGCACAGCAGCTTCAACATCTGCTGGGGGGCGCAGGCGGCGGTCCATCACTTCCACGGCATGCCCAAGTACCACTTGTCCGAGAAGGCGTTCGGTGTCTACCGTCACCGCAATCTCGCACCCGCCTCCCCATATCTGCGCGGCTTCTCCGACGATTTCTCGATCCCGGTGTCACGCTGGACCGAGGTGCGGCGCGAGGACATCCCGGCAGATAGCGGAATGCGCGTACTGATGGAGTCGGACGAGGCGGGCCTGTGCCTGTTGGACGATCCTGTCCACCGGGCCCTGCACATGTTCAACCATATCGAGTATGATTCCCATTCGCTCAGCGACGAGTATTTCCGAGATCTCGCTGCCAAGAGGCCTATAGCAACGCCGCACAACTATTTCCCGAAGGACGACCCCGGTCGCCAGCCTGACAATCGCTGGCGCAGCCATGCCCACCTGCTGTTCGGCAACTGGATCAACCAACTCTACCAGACGGCGCCCTTCGACATATCGAAGATCGGAAATCGATGAGGCCGGTGCCACGCGGGGATGGCGGATCGTCGACGGAATGCGCCAGCCGGCGAGCCTGCAAATTCACGGTCGCGGCAAAGAGCAATCCCTCGCTATTTCTTCCCGAGTGCCGGCTTCTTGGCTGCCGCATCCCCGCCGCCGCTGTCGCCGCCACCGCCGCCGGACTGGCCCACGTAGGCCGACCAGGTGACCGTGCGCCGCTCGCCGGCACGCGGATCCTCCTCCTGCGGCCGCTGCATGTCGCGCGCGTTGTCGACCATGATGGCCAGATTGTGCTGCGTGGCGCAGCCGAAGTTCGGATAGGGGATGCGGGCCTCGTTGCGCGCGACATTCTCGCCCCACTTGTCGCACGTCGGCGGCACCGCCACCGGGCGCCGGTAGACGAGGCGAATGGCCGGAATCTCGTTAGCCGGCACCGGCCTTGCCCGCGTCAGCCGGTAGTCGATGCCGGCCTCGACGACATGGCGCTGGATGCCCTGCAGCGACTGCGCAATCGACGCCGGGGGACGCGGCCCGCCCGGCACGGCAATGACCAGCCGGCTGTTGGCCTCGCGCTTGTAGAACTTCAAGAAGCGGAAGACGTCGATGTGCTGGTTGGGGCTGAGCCCTTCGGCGTCTGCGGGCACCTCCACATCGAGGGTTTCAGCCCGTGCATTGAAGCCGATGGGGTGACGCCGCTCGGGATCGTTCAGCTCAACGGCGAGCGCATCGTCGAGACGCCGGTCACGGTCGCACGCCGCGAGCGCGAGCACCGAGGCCGCCGCCAGCGCGAGGATGCAGCCCCGAACGGCGGCGCGCGCGCCCGTGCCGCTCAGTTGCGCTCTGCCCGTCATGGCTTCACTCCGCTGTCTGGGTAGTCGACGATGAAGCCCACGTCGCCCTCGTAGCGCCCATGCGGCTGATAGCCGGGCGGCCCGTAGATGCGATTGAGCTGCCCGAGCACCAGCTCCCGCAGCGTGCTCGAAGGGGCGTAGCCGCCATCGGGCCGGGCGAACTCGCTGCGCGGCGCGTGCGTGGCCATGTAGGGCGTGACCAGGATGACCAACTCGCTCTCGCGCCGTCGGTAGTCGGTGCTGCGAAACAGCGCGCCCAGGACGGCAATGTCCTTGAGGCCCGGCAGACCTTCCACATTTTGCCGCGTTTCATCCGACAGCAGCCCGGCCATGGCGAGCGTGCCCCCGCTCGGCAGCTCCAGCGTGGTCTCCGCGCGACGCACCTTGAGGGCCGGAATCGACAGATCGCGGCTCGTCACCGCACCGTCCGGCGACAGCTCGCTCACATCCGCCACGATCTTGAGGCTGATGCGGCCTTCCGTCATGACCACCGGCTTGAACTCCACCTGCACGCCGAACGTCTCCCATTGGATGGTGACCTGGCGGTCGCTCCCGCTGCCCGAGACGATGGGGATGGGAAACTTGCCGCCGGCGTGGAATTTGGCGGTCTCGCCCGAGATGGCGGTGAGGTTCGGCTCTGCCAGCGTGCGAATGAGACCGGCGCGCTCCAGCGCCTGCACCATCGCGGTCACCGAATTGCTTCCGCTCGACCAGGTCGCCTGCAAGGCATCGCCCGCCGCCACCACGGGCGGTATCGCGGGCGCCACCGCCAGGGCCGGGGGAACGATGGCGCCCGATGCCGGAAAGGCATTCTGCATCACCTTGGCGAAGGTGATGTTGCCGGAATTGAGAACCGCACCGGGGATGTTGACGCCAAGCCGCCGGATGGCGTCGCGCTGCATCTCGGCCACCTGCACCCGGAGCAGCACCTGCTCCTTGGCGGCGACGCTGAGCATGTTGACGACGCTGTCCTTCTTCTTGGCATAGCGGGACGCGATGTCATTGGCGCGGGTCGCATCGATCGGATTGATGACGCTGCCGGTGAGGACGACGTTGTCGCCGACCGCCTCGGCCTTGATGCGCGCGCCGGGCAGAAGGCGGTTGAGGGCGTCGTTGAGCGGGGTCAGATCGCGCGCAACCGATACCTCCAGGAACACGAGCCTCTGCCCGTCGGCGCCCATGAAGAAGGCATTGGCGTCGCCCACGTCCTTGGCGAGCAGATAGACTTGGCGCGAGGTCTGCACCACGGCATCGACGACGTCGGGATTGGAGACGAGCACGTTCTGCAGATCGACCGGCAGCTCGATCAGCATGGACTTGTCGAGCCCGATCGTGATCTTGCGGGTGATCGGAAAGCGCGTGTGGGGCGGAATGACCATGTGCGAGCGGTGATCGGGCTCGCTGACCGGCGGCAGCTCGCGGCGCGCGGCCTGCGCTGCCGGCTCCGACGTACCTATGCTCAAGACGCCAGCCAGCAACACCGCGGCCAGCAGCACGCGCCCCACGGCGCTGCCGCCCTTCGACACCCGCATGAAAGACAACCCCGCTTCTTGCCGCCAACCCGGCTTCAACACGCCGGACGCATGGCCCCCAAACGCACGACAGAACCGCGACGATGACGGCAGTCTTGCTGCAATCGGGCCGCAATCGCCACCGGTGCGGCCTCCCCGCAGGGCTTGTCCCCACACCATCAACAGGTTGTGCGCATGTTTTGCGTGCACCAGGCGCCGCCGCCGCCCGGTCCGAGCGGCACCCGGACCGGCAAAATCGCTATGCCGTGATTGCCGATCCGGCCGGCAGGGCGCCGAACCCGCTGCCAAAGCTGTGCGCAATTGCATGCAGGACGCGCATCCCGCTCACGGCATGCCTCAGCCGGCCACCCGCAACCTGGAGATCTCGCGGGCGATCGATTCGAACGCCTGGATGAGCGACTGGCCGTCGCTGGCGACATACGTCTCGCCGGGGCCGGACGCGCAGCTTGCCAGCATGGCCCGCGCCGGCGAGGTGCTGTCCAGCCGGAAGGCGACGGAATAGACCTTGATGCCGGTCGCCTTGGCATTCTGACAGGCTGTCCGCGTCTTGTTGTTGATCTCCGCCACCAGGGCTGAGGTCGTATAGGTCGTGCCCAGGCGGCCGTTCGCGGCATAGCCGAATGAGTGGTAGCTCGACTTGTTGTGGTTGGATCTGGCCTGATGCCAGTTCTCGCCGTCGCTCATCACGATCAGATACTTGTCGTTGTCGGGATCGTCATAGGACCTGCCCTCGGTGAAGGGCGGCTCGGGTGACAGCACGCGCCAGCCCCACATCACGCCCTCGAGGATGTTCGTGCCGCCCTTGGCCTGCAGGCTCTGGACCAGGGAGATCACAGCGCCCTTGTCGCTGGTCAGCGGCAGGATGGGCAGGCTGTCGCACAGGAAATTGGGACCCGCACCCGCGCCGATCGCGGCGCCCGGGTATTTGCACACGCGCGCCTGCGCAACCTTGGGAGTGAGCACCGGGGGCTGCGACCACGCCGTGCAGCTGCCTTTGCTGTTGGTCTTCAGGCAGGTCGCGGGAGGGGCCGGGCAGGTGCCGCCGTAATCCGGCAGGTAGCTGTTGCCGTAGGCCTCGCCGCCGGAGTTGGCGCCGTCGGGCTCATCGGGATTGAACATCGGCACGAACAGGCTCGCCGGCGTCTTCTGTGTCGGCACGCTATCGGTCACATCGTGCGGGGACGGCCGCACCTCGACGCATCCCGCCCAGGCGGCACCCATCTGCTGGAGCAGCTCGAAGCGGGTTTTCGGCTCGGCGAAATTCTCAAAATGCACGGGCGACAGGCCCGTGGTGTCCATCCACGCGGCGTTGGCATTGGCGGGTCCGACATTGACCGAGCCGGCGAACGGCACCACGCCGATCTTGACCCTGCTGGTGCCTTCAAAGCCGGTGAACAGCACATTGACCAGGCTCTGCGCCGCCGTGCGCAGGTCGGCAATGTAGGTGCCGGCCATGGACCCCGAGTTGTCAACGACGAGGGCCACCTCGATGCTGCCCGTACCCCGCTTGATGGTGGAGTTGGCCCTGAAGCCGAGCTCATGAATGCCGGCAGCCTTGAGCAGGCTGGTCAGCATCGTGCCCTTGGCCCTGGCGCTGACCTGGCCGTTGGCCGCATCCAGCGTGACGTTGTCGAGCGTGCCCACGTTCGGGTGCTTGGCCATGTTGGCCTTGAAGTAGGCATCCGCCTTTTGCGGACCGCTGGTGTTCTGGTCGGCCAGGCCGAGCCGATGGGAAGCCGCCAGCGCGGCCGCGTCGACGGCATTCTGAACACGCACCAGCTCCGCTTCCGTGCGTCCGTAATCGATCGCGATCGCCGCCATCAGGAAGAGCCCGGCGAATGTGATGGCAAAGAGCACCGCCACCACGCCGCGTTCATCGCCATGGAAGGATCGCGCGCGGCTGCCCGAACCGGGCTCAGCGCCGCCAAAGAACGCAGCAATGCGCCCCCTCAACGTGCCCATAGTTCCCATGCCCCTAGACAGTCCCCATGCCCCTAGTGTCCAGATCGCGAAATTCGCCCTTCCTCGCAGCACGCCTACTGAGCGAATTTCTCGATCATCACACTAGACGCTGGCCGCCGAGCCTAGGCCACGAGCCCTCACACCGGTTGAAGGCGGACGGCGCAGTTTTGCTCAACTTGCAAATGCTTGGAGTTGTAGGAGCGTCCGATCGACGCGGCAGCGGTAAGGTGAGGCTTGCGGGCGGACGGGCTGCCCGGCATGGTCCGGTGTGAGCCATCAGCGGGGAGACCTTCCATGGACGCGAGCCGACCCGCGCCTGCCTTATACTGGAGGCAGCAGTTGGAGACTGCGCTGCTGGCGCCGATCCGCTCCATGCGGTGGTCGTATCTGCCCCTGCTGATGGTTTATTTTGCGTATGGAGCGATGGGGCTCATCGGCGTCGCCCAGAGCTTCTGGATCAAGAACTCCCTCACCTGGACGGCTGCAGAGCTTGCTTCGCTTGCCATCTGGTTCAGCCTGCCGTGGACCATCAAGATGGTGTTCGGCGAGCTGGTCGACACCGTCCCGCTGCTCGGCTCGCAGCGCCGCGCCTATGTCTTCATTGGCGCCGGCCTCATCGCCCTGGCGTTCGTCTTGCTGGCGGGGGCCGCCGGCGGCTGGATTACCGCGCTGTCGGCCGACAAGCTGTTCGTGATCGCCTCGCTGCTGAGCGTCACGGGTTCCGTCATCCAGGACGTGGTTGCCGACGCCATGAGCACGGAGGTGGTGCCGCGCGAGAACGCCGACGGAACAGCGCGCCCGAAACAGGAGATCGACCACGATCTCGGCATGGTGCAGGTGCTGGGGAGACTGGCCCTATCGTTCGGCATTTTCTCGGTGGCCGGCCTCGCCGGCTGGCTGGCGCAGCATCTCTCCTATGACAAGGTGTTTCTGATCGGCCTCGTCGTCCCGGTCATCTCGGTCACCGGCGCGCTGCTGGTGCGGCTCGAAACGAGCGAGCAGCGCCCCATCGACTGGCGCATCCTGGGCGGCGGCATCGCCTTCGGCGCGACCGTCATGGCCCTGAGCCTGAGCGGCATGGCCTACGCCCAGGAGGTGATCTTCGCCATCTCGATGGCCGTGGTGATCTGGATGCTGACGCGCGTGACGCAGCAGATCGACCATGCCACGCGCATGCGCATCGCCTTTGCCGCCATCGTCATCTTTGCCTTCCGCGCGGTGCCCGGCGTCGGCGACGGCTACACCTGGTTTGCCATCGATGTGCTCGGCTTCGACGAGGCGTTCTTCGGCGTGCTCGGCCAGATCGGCGCGGGCGTGGCCATCGTGGCCGCCTGGATGCTCTCCGAGGCCGTCACGCGCCGGCCGGTCGCGCAGGTGCTGCTGTGGCTGACGCTCCTCGGGGCCGTGCTGTCGCTGCCCACCCTGATGCTCGTCTTCCAGCTCTACACCACGACGCAAGAGCTGTTCGGGATCGGCGCCCGCAGCATCGCGATCTTCGACACGGCCACCACGACGCCGCTGATCCAACTCAGCATGATCCCGCTCCTGACCCTCATTGCCGTCTATGCTCCGTCCGGCCATCGGGCAACGTGGTTCGCCCTGATGGCTTCGCTCATGAACCTGGCCCTGATCGCTGGCGGATTGCTGACGAAGTATTTGAACATCCTGTTCCCCGTGAACCGCGGCGACTACCAGAACCTGCCGACCCTGGTCGTGGTCGCGATCGTCATCAGCCTGATCCTGCCGCTGACGGCGATTGCGATCTTCGGCCGTCGGGTGCGATGAGGGTGGGCGGCTCCCTGTCGCATCGCCGCAACAAGGTGGCGGCGGTATGTGCCGGCGGGGCAGCCTTGCCTTGACGCCGCCCAAGTCCTCAGACCATTCATGGCCGGCGGCCTGACGAGCGGCTGCGACGGGAAAATCGGTCAGAGACGTTGCTGGGAAGAGCGCAGCGGGGTGCGCGCCTTTCGACTGCGTGGACGGTGTCCCGCGTCTAGAAAAATGCCGTTTTGCGTTGCCGAGGGAGGGTGTGACCGATGTCTTCGCCGAGTGCTCCTGGCTTGTCACTTCAACAGCGGCGCGAGCCGCAGCTCGCCACTCTGGGCTGGGCCATACGCCGTGCGGCATTGGGACTGCTCATTCTCCTGGTGGCGGTGGCGCTGGGGGCCTGGCTGTTCAACGCCAGCATCGACGGGCCGCCGCCGCACAGCGAGTACGCCCTACCCCAGAACTGAGCGGCGCCGAGCCCGTTAACCAGCAGGACCGACCGGACCTTTTGCGCTGCGGCCATCGATGTGCCGCGGTGCGGGCTTGGCCGTGAGCGCGTGAATGGCTATCACCAAGACGCCACGCGCTTGGCCAGTCTGCCCTGATTGCCCGTCCTGATTGCCCGAAGATCAAAGGTCTGCAACGGTCGCCCATGAAATTCGTGATGCTTGCTCGCAATCCGAGCCTCTATTCGCACCGGCGCATCGTCGAGGCGGCGCGGGCACGCAAACACGAGATCGACGTGATCAACACCCTGCACCTGCACATGAACATCACGTCGAGCAAGCCGACGCTGATGCACGGGGGGCGGGTGTTGCCCCGCTACGACGCCGTGATCCCGCGCATCGGCGCGTCCATCACGCACTATGGTCTTGCCGTGCTGCGCCAGTTCGAGGTGCAGGGCGTGTTTCCGCTGAACGAGAGCGTGGCCATCGGCCGTTCGCGCGACAAGCTTCGCGCCATGCAGCTGCTGGCGCGCGAAGGCATCGGCCTGCCGGTGACGGCCTTCGCCCACGGTCCGCGCCGCGCCGAGGATGTCATCAAGGAGGTCGGCGGCGCGCCCTGCGTCATCAAGCTGCTGGAAGGCACGCAGGGCATGGGCGTGATCCTGGCCGAGACCACAGCCTCGGCCAAATCGATCATCGAGGCCTTCAGCGCCGCCAACATGAACATCCTGGTGCAGGAGTTCATCAGGGAGGCCGGCGGCACCGACATTCGCGCGCTGGTGGTGGGCGGCGTGGTGGTGGCCAGCATGAAGCGCCACGGCAAGATCGGCGACTTCCGGGCCAACCTGCACCGCGGCGGCAAGGCGGAGCCCGTCGCCATCACCGAGGAGGAACGCAAGACCGCCATCCGCTCGGCCGAGGTGCTGGGCCTCAACGTCGCCGGCGTCGACATGCTGCGCTCCAACCGCGGACCGGTGGTGATCGAGGTGAACTCCTCGCCCGGCATCGAGGGCATGGAGCAGGCGAGCGGCGCGGATGTGGCCGGTGTCATGATCGAATTCCTGGAAACGCGGGCCCGGCCGGGCGAAACGAGGACGCGCGGCGTCGGCTGAGGGCCTTTCCGGCTGAGATTGCATCGAAGGTGTCATCCCGGCCGGAGCGCAGCGGAGAGCCGGGACCCAGAGGTCAGAGGCGCGAGGCTGGTGCTCTTGGCCCCTGGATCCCGGATCGGCCTGCGGCCGTCCGGGATGACACCAGGCTGAGCGCTTCCACGATAGTCGGAAGGGCTCCAGCACCGCCGAGCCGGGCTCTGCGACCAGGATGCGGTGCCGGGTTATGCCCGTGAATTCCGCCGCTTTTCTCGTGCGATGGTCCAAGACGGCTGGATACCGGCGACGAGCCCCGGTATGACAGGCGCGGGCCACGCCGGATCGCAACAGCCGGATATGACAATGAGCATGACCAAGGACATCCTGATCGCGCCGTCCATCCTCTCGGCCGATTTCGCCAAGCTCGGCGAGGAGGTGCGCGCCATCGACCAGGCCGGCTGCGACTGGGTGCATGTGGACGTGATGGACGGCCATTTCGTGCCCAACATCACCATCGGGCCGGGCGTGGTGGCGGCCATCCGCCCGCACACCCGCAAAGTGCTGGATGTGCATCTGATGATTGCGCCGGCCGACCCCTTCATCGAGGCCTTTGCGCAGGCCGGTTCCGACATCGTGACCGTGCACGCCGAGGCCGGCCCGCATCTCGACCGCTCGCTGCAGCTCATCCGCGCGCTCGGCAAGAAGGCCGGCGTCTCCCTGACGCCGCAGACGCCCGAGAGCGCCATTGCCTACGTGCTCGACCGGGTCGACCTCATTCTGGTGATGACCGTCAACCCGGGCTTCGGCGGGCAGGCGTTCATTCCCGCCATGGTCGACAAGATCGCCCGCGTGCGCGCCCTGATCGGGTCGCGGCCGATCCATCTGGAGGTCGATGGCGGCGTTGCACCCGATACCGCAGGGACCTGCGCCAAAGCAGGTGCCGACGTGTTGGTGGCGGGGTCCGCCGTGTTCAAGAGCGGCAAGTATCAGGAGAACATCGCCGCCATCCGCGCAGCGGCCGCACGGGGCTGACTCGAGCGACGCGTCGCTCGAGTCGAGCACCAAACCCCGACCGGCGCACGCCGTGACACCGTTCGCCAGTCGCGTTGGGCCTCAGCTCCGCTTGCCTCAACTTGCGTGCGCCTTGACGCGGCGCACGCATCCGCCTACATCAGCGGCGTTCAACACGGCACGAAAAGGAGGGTGAACAATGATTGTCATTGCCCACAGTTCCCCGCACCGCGCCGTCACCGACACGCTCTCCTGACATTTTAGGATTTCCTCGGCCGGCGCCCGCTATGGCTTTGCCGAAGGACATCCATCGTGCTCAACCGCTACGGCTGGAGCGACGCGCTCCAACAGCAGTTCCAAATCTACGCCACACGCGACCTCTCGCCGGCTCGTGTGATCATTCAGCAGCGCGGGCATTATGTGCTCGCAACTCCGATTGGCGAAGCGACCGCCCAACTTTCCGGGCGCTTCGCGCATGAGGCCGAGCCTGGCGCCTACCCGGTCGCCGGCGACTGGGTGGCTGCCACCGTCCGCCAACAAGAGGCGAGCGCAACCATCCACCATGTCCTACCGCGCCATGGTGCCTTCACGCGCAAGGCCGCAGGCCGTGGCCAGGCCGCGCAGGTTGTCGCCGCGAACGTCGACGTCGCCCTCTTGGTCGCCTCGCTGAACGCAAACCTCAATCCCCGCCGGATCGAGCGCTACCTCGCCACCGCCTGGGAGAGCGGCGCCACTCCGGTCGTCGTGTTGACCAAGGCGGACCTCTGCCACGACGGCGGCGCGCGCAAGGCCGAGATCGAGGCCATCGCGTTGAGCGTGCCCGTGCATGTGGTGTCTGTAGTCAGTGGCGAGGGGCTGGAAGCGCTGGGTGAAAGTTTCGCGCCGGGACAGACCGCCGCGTTGCTTGGCAGCTCGGGCGTCGGCAAATCGAGCCTCGTCAATGCGCTCGCCGGCGTTGCGCTGATGGCTACCAAGGCTATTCGTGAAGAGGATGCGCGCGGCCGCCACGCCACCACGCATCGCCAGCTCGTGCTGCTGCCGAATGGGCGTCTGGTGCTGGATACGCCCGGCATGCGCGAACTGGGGTTGTGGGATGCGGATGCCGGCGTTGCCACGACTTTCACCGATGTCGAGGCGCTGGCCGCCGAATGCCGCTTCAACGATTGTACACACGGTACGGAGCCCGGCTGCGCGATCCGTGCCGCGCTGGCCGACGGAACCCTCGCCGAGGATCGCTGGCGCAGCTACGGCAAGCTGCAGCGCGAACTCGCTCATCTCGCCCGCAAGAATGATCCCCGAGAACGGGCTGAGCTCCGCAAGGTCTGGATCAAGCGGACCCGGAATTATCGCGCGCAGAAGCGGCAGCGAATGGAGGATGACTAGGCAGCGGATCGCCGGTCTGGACGGGGCAGCAAATGCAGATCGCCCCTAGAGCAAGCCGCATCCACGGTCTGCTCCGCACGCCTTACGCCTTGGACGGCCGTATCCTCTTGAGGAGATCCCACACGGGCAGTGCCGCCACCCCGCCAACCAAGCCGGCCACGTAGCTGGGAAGCGGAAAATTGAGCACGGCCTGCCACGCGAGGCCAGCGAGATAGCTTGCGACCAACATCGTGACGACGGTGGCCAGGAGACGCTGCCAGAACGGGAGGAACATGTTGCGCCTGCCTCGATACAGCTGTTGCGCGGGCCGCCAGAAGGCGGACGCGGAACAGCTATACCATGTGCGCTACCAGCATTTCAAAGAGGCGTGGAAGACACTCACGCCGCCTCGTCCTCTGCCGGACCGTTGCCGGCGGTGCCGATGATGCGGTCGATCTCGAAGGTGAGATCGGAGCGGGCTTTCTGCACCGAGTTGATCAGCTTCCTGCGCTGGTCCCACAGACGCCGGTGCGCCTCCTGCTCCTTGGCGTCGAGATCGAGCATCCTGCCGGCCTGCGCCTCGACCTGCTCGATAAGCTGCTTGCAGTGCTCCGAGGTGATGAAGGCGTAAAGCTCGACCGTCTTGCTGCCGCGCTCCTCGTTGCTGACGCGCAGCTCGTGCATACGCACGAGTTGGTCGCGCAGTATCTCCACGAGCGCCAGCACGCGCGCGGGGTTGGCTACGATCACGCCGTCCTGGGGGTGGACCTGGCTCTTGTCCTTCGGAAACTTGTTGCTCGACAGGATAGCAAAGTCCGCTCCCTGCACCAGCTTGTCCGCCTTGAGCTTGGTGGCAAACCCATTCTGCCAGGCGTCGCGGTTCTTGGCATCGTAGATGATTTTGCCGCACACCTTGCCGTTGTGGATCACCTCGTGGATGACGTCGGCACCATTGACGCCCTTGGGCACGCGCTGGATGCGGTCGGTCTCGAACGCCGTGCGAAGCTGCTCGAACAGATCGATCTCGGAGCCTTCGCCGAGCTCGTGCGCCGACTTGCCCTCGAGCTTGCGTTGCATGTCCTGCAGCTCCGATTGAAGCTTCAAGACCTTGGCCTTCTCGGCAAGGACAGCGGTGTCCTTCTCCCTCTGCAGATCCGCTTTCTGCCGCTGGACGCCTTCCTGAATCTCGGCAACGCGCTTGTCGATTGCTGCCTGCTGCTCCGCCTTGAGGGCAGCCACCTGCTGCTGCACGGCCGTTTTTGCCTGCTGCTCCTGGGCCAGCTTCGACTGAAACTCGGCAAGCTTTGCCGTCATTGCCGCTTCGGCGGCAACCCTGGCTTCATTGCGAGCGGCTGCGATCTTCTGCTCGGCGGCGGCGGCGGCCTCTGCGCGTGCTTTTACCAGGGCGGCCTCGTAGTGCTCACGCTGCTTGGCCTCGATCCGGCGCGCGATGTCCTGCCCGATCGGCTGCTCGCACAGGGGACACCGGCTGCCGGCGACATGCGAGTGGGGGGCAAAGCCTTCGCGGTTCGACGACTGGAACAGGCCCATGCGATGCGCCTCCTATGAATGACTGTGTTCGCCGGTGCGGGGAACGGCTCTCATCTACGCTGAGTCGATCGAGCTGAGTTGGGCGGAACATTCGTCCCTATTATGTTCTATTTATGTTCCGCGCACAAGCGACCCGCAGGGCCGATGTGGATAACCGCCGCGGATCGTGCGATCAGGCATGGGTGGGCCATCTCGCGAGCCAGGCATGGCGGCAGACGTTGAAACCATCGTTGTCGGCGCCGGGGTGATCGGCTTGGCCGTGGCCCGGGCCCTGGGCCAAGCGGGCCATGGCGTGCTGGTGCTGGAACAGCATGCCTCGATCGGCGCGGAGACCAGCTCGCGCAACAGCGAGGTGATCCACGCCGGCATCTACTATCCGCCGGGCAGCCTGCGCGCGAGGCTGTGTGTGCGCGGCAAGGCGCTGCTGTATCGCTTCTGCGCGGACAACACCGTGGCGCACGCCCGCTGCGGCAAGCTGCTCGTCGCCACGCAGGACAGCCAGCTCGCAAAGCTCGCCGCCATCCGGGAGACGGCCGCAAAGAACGGCGTGACCGATCTGGAGCCCCTCGGCGGCAATGCCGCGCGGGCCCTGGAGCCGGAGCTCTTCTGCGTCGGGGCCTTGCTGTCACCCTCCACCGGCATCGTCGACAGCCACGGCCTGATGCTGGCGCTGGAAGGCCATATCGAGGCGCACGGCGGCTCGGTCGTGCTGCGCTGCCCGGTGGAGCGCATCGAGCGCACGCCGCAGGGCCACTTTCGTCTCACCACCGGCGGGGAAGCGCCGGGCGCCGTCACCTGCACCCATCTCGTCCTGTGCGCCGGCCTGCACGCTTCCAAGCTCGCTGCAACCTTGACCTACGGCGACCGGTACCGGCCGCCCGAGACCTACTACGCCAAGGGCCAGTACTACGCGCTGTCCGGCCCCTCGCCGTTCAAGCGCCATATCTACCCGATGCCGGATGGCGCATGGCTCGGCCTGCACGCGACCATGGACATCGGCGGGCGCTGCAAGTTCGGCCCCGACATCGAATGGATCGAGGGTCTCGACTACAGCTTTGCCCCGGAGAAGCTCGACAAGTTCCTCGACTTCATCCGCAGCTACTATCCAGGCCTCGACGTCACGCGCCTGCACCCCGACTATACGGGCATCCGCCCCAAGCTCTACCGCGAGGGCGAGCCGGTGCCGGATTTTGCCATCCACGGCGCAGACCGGCACGGCCACCCGGGGCTGGTGGCCCTCTATGGCATCGAGAGCCCTGGGCTTACGGCCGCGCTGGCGATTGCAGAGATGACGGCAGGGATGCTGGCACGGCGCCGGTAACGATTAAGCAGGCCAAACGGGGGGATTGGACGTCGAGCCGGTGGGTTTGCTGGTATGGATGCAGGAGCCCGCAGACAAATGGAGGCGGCAATGACCCACTGCTCCAATCGGCAACACGGCGACCATCCGCACGTCCATGGCGCGGGCTGCGGACATACCGCCGTCCGGCATGGCGACCACGTGGACTACCTGCACGATGGCCATCTGCACCATGTGCACGGCGACCATGTCGACGAGCACACCATCGAGGTGTCCACCACCAACCCGGACCGGTGCACGCCTCAGCATCGCTGCGGCGGCCATGCCCCCGGCCACCGGCACGGACCCGGTTGCGGCCACGAGGCCGTGCCGCACGGCGATCACGTCGACTACCTGGTCGACGGGCATCTGCATCACCCGCACGGCACCCACTGCGACGACCACGGACCGCTGGCAAAGGCTTAGGCCGGCCGGCATCAGCCCGCGGCCCAAAGCCCGATCACACGAGCTGGCGGTAGTAGAAGGTGGTGCTGCAGAGCCCGCCGTGCGGCCAGAGCGCATAGCCGGGAACG
Organism: Hyphomonadaceae bacterium; assembly: GCA_019747815.1. GTDB lineage: Bacteria > Pseudomonadota > Alphaproteobacteria > Rhizobiales > Hyphomicrobiaceae > AWTP1-13. The sequence goes on along the minus strand of JAIEQJ010000044.1, from coordinate 36,654 downwards.
GTGCCGGCGCGTTGCCATCCAAGCCGCGCATAGAGCCGCTCCGCGTCGCCGCTGGCGGTGTCGAGAACGAGCAGGGTCTTGCCGGCGAGACGCGCACTGTCCTCCGCAGCGCGCACCAGCGCGGCCCCGATGCCGCGCCTGCGCGCATGCCGGTGCACGAGCATCTTGGCGATGTCGGCACGGTGCGGCTGATTTTCGGGCTGAGCGAGGACGACTTGCACGGTGCCCACGATGCCAGTGGCATCGCTGGCTGCGAGCAGCACCCGGCGCCCCGCCGTCACGTCGCCGGCGAGACCGCGCCAGAACTGCCGCGCTGTCGCAGGGTTGAGCGGATGCATGAAGCTGACGGAGGCGCCGCCCTCGACGCAATCGATGAGAACCCCAGCCAGTTGCTCGATGTCGGGCTCCGCGAGCGCGGCAAGCCGGCGGATCTGGGCCTCGTCGCGGCGCGGCATCATCACAGTGTCACCCCCCCAACGAACGCCCGCGTCAGCTCAATGCTCGTCGGCCTTCGCCACCGTCCGTTGCCCGCCGGCCGCCAGGCGGCGCTCGAGGAAGTGCGAATAGCGCGAGATGCCGAAGCAGAAGATCCAGAACACGAGCCCGGCAAAGACATAGCCCGTCATCGGCGTCGCGGGCGACAGCCACTTGGGTGCGGAAAGCCCGGACTGCACCATGCCGAGCAGGTCGAAGATGCCGATGATCAGCACCAGGCTCGTGTCCTTGAACAGGCTGATGAAGGAATTGACGATGCCGGGGATCACCAGCTTCAGCGCCTGCGGCAGGATGATCAACCCCATCTTCTGGGCGTAGGTGAGCCCCAGCGCGTCGGCCGCCTCGAACTGGCCGCGCGGGATGGCCTGCAGGCCGCCGCGGATCACCTCGGCAAGATAGGCGGCCGAGAACAGCGCCACCATGATGAGCGCGCGCAACAGCTTGTCGATGCTCCAGCGCTCGGGAATGAACAGCGGCAGCATCACGGACGCCATGAACAGCACCGTGATCAGCGGCACCCCGCGCACGAACTCGATGAAGCCGACTGACAGCCAGCGCACGATCGGCATGCGCGAGCGCCGGCCGAGCGCCAGCAGAATGCCCAAGGGAAAGGCCGCGGCAATGCCGCTGCTGGAGATCACCAGCGTCACCAGCAGCCCGCCCCAGAAGTCGGTCGGCACATGCTCGAGGCCGAGCACGCCGCCGGACAGCAGGATGGTTGCCAGCACCGGGAAAACGGCGATCAGGTAGATCGACGACCACAGCTTGCCGGGCACCTGCGGGATCATCAGCGGCAGCAGGCCGGCCAGCGCCAGCACATACACGAGATTGACCCTGCCGCGCTGCGCCTCCGGATAGCGGCCGTACATGAACTGCCCGAACCAGTCGGCCACGAACGGCCAGCAGGCACCGGCGCCTTCGCGCGTGCAGGCATCCCCGTCCGGCCCCTCCCAGGTGGCGTGCAGGAACGCCCAGCCGACGGCGGCCGTCACGGCCTGGTAGATGAGCCAAAGGGCCAGCAGCGTCAGGAGCGCGTTGCTCCAGGACGAGAACAGGTTCGCGCGCAGCCAGGCGATGGGGCCGCCGGGGGCGCCGGGTGGTCGCGCAGGCGTGATTGCGGAGCCCGCCATCGGCTTACCTCTCCACCAGCGCCATGCGGCGGTTGAACCAGTTCATGAACACAGAGGTGGCCAGGCTCAGCGCGAGGAACACGCCCATGGTCATCAGGATCACCTCCACCGCCTGGCCGGTCTGGTTCAGAACCGTGCCTGTGAAGACGCTGACAAAATCGGGATAGCCGATCGCCACGGCCAGCGAGGAGTTCTTGGTGAGGTTGAGATACTGGCTGGTGAGCGGCGGAATGATGATGCGCAGCGCCTGCGGGATCACCACGAGACGCAGCGTCTGGGCATTGGACAGACCCAACGCCTGCGCGGCCTCCGTCTGCCCCTTGGGCACGCCCAGAATGCCGGCCCGCACGATCTCGGCGATGAAGCTCGCGGTGTAGATGGACAGCCCCAGCAGCAGTGCCATCAGCTCGGGCTGCACCGCGATCCCGCCCTGGAAATTGAAGCCACGCAGCTCGGGATAGCTCAGACTGAGAGGGCTCCCTGCAGCGAAGAAGACCGCCAGCGGCAAGGCGACCAGGATGAGCAGCGCGGGCCCCAGCACGGGAAAGCGCTGCCCGGTCAGGTGCTGTCGGCGCCACGACCAGGCCCACAGGCCGGCCATTAGAAGCAGGCTCAGCCCGACGGCAATGGCGACCGCAGCAAAGCCAGGCTGGGGCACAGGCGCCGGCAGATACAAGCCCCTGACGTTGAGAAAGGCCCCGCCCGGCAGAACATGGCTCTGCCGCGGCGCGGGCAGGTTCTTGAGCACCGCGAAGTACCAGAAGAACAGTTGCAGCAGCAGCGGCAGGTTGCGCACGATCTCGACATAGGCCGTGGCCAGGCGCGCAACCAACCAGTTGGAGGAGAGCCGCGCAATCCCGACGATGAAGCCGAGCACCGTGGCCGCGACGATGCCGAGCGCCGCGACCAGGAGCGTGTTGAGCAGCCCCACCCAGAAGGCGCGGCCGTAGGTGGAGGCGTTGGAATACGCGATCAGCGATTGCGAAACGTCGAAGCCCGCCGTGCGCCCGAGGAAATCGAAGCCGGAGGCGACATTCTGCCGGCGCAGATTGTCGGCGACGTTGTTCACCACCCAGTAGGCGACATACGCCGCCGCCGCCAGCAGCAGCACCTGATAGATGGCCTGGCGCACCTCGGGACGGTAGAGAAACCCGTTCAGCCGGCCGGGCGGGCTGCTGGTGGTAACCGCCATATCAGCCCCTCCGAACCCGGCCGCTCATGGCTTGCCTGTCCACGCCGTCACCGGATCGGCGGCGCGTAGTGCAGACCTCCCTGGGTGTAGAGGGCGTTGCGGCCGCGCGGGATGTTGAGGCGCGAGTCGGGGCCGACATGGCGATCGAAGATCTCGCCGTAGTTGCCGACGTGCTTGATGATCCTGTAGGCCCAATCGTTGTCGAGCCCCAGGCCCTTGCCGAAATCGCCCTCCTTGCCGAGCAGGCGTCTCACGTCGGGCACCTGGGAATTGAGCATCTGGTCGACATTGGCCTTGGTGACGCCCGCCTCCTCGGCATTCAGCAGCGCGAAATGCACCCATTTGACGATGGTGAACCACTGGCCGTCATCCTGGCGCACGGCCGGCCCCAGCGGCTCCTTGGAAATGATATCGGGCAGCACGACGTGATCTGCGGGTTTGGCCATCTGCAGGCGCACCGAATAGAGACCGGAGACATCCGTGGTGTAGGAATCGCAGCGGTCGGCCTGATACGCCTTGAGCGCCTCGTCGGATTTCTCGAACACGAGCGTCTTGTACTCGAGCTTGTTCGACCTGAAGAAGTCGGCGAGGTTGAGCTCGGTGGTGGTGCCGCTCTGCACGCAAACCGTGGCCCCCGCCAGCTCCTTGGCCGACTTGACGTTGGCCGACTTCTTCACGATGAACCCCTGGCCGTCGTAGTAGTTGACGCCGATGAAGCTCAGGCCCTGGGCGGAATCGCGCTGCAAAGTCCATGTCGTGTTGCGCGCCAGCACGTCGAGCTCGCGCGACTGCAGCGCGGTGAAGCGCTCCTTGGTGGTGGTGGCGACGTATCTCACCTTGTTGCCGTCGCCCAGAACGGCGGCGGCGATCGCCCGGCAGTAGTCGGCGTCGAGGCCGGTCCAGACGCCCTTGTCGTCCTGGGCACTGAAGCCTGCGAGGCCGACGTTGACGCCGCACACGAGCTGGCCGCGCTGCTTCACCGAATCCAGCGTCCTTTGCTGCGCGCTGGCGACGCCTGGCATGGCAATCAGCGCGGCTGCACACCAGACAACGGCTCGAGCAAGATGCGTCATGACTCCACTCTCCTCAGGGATCGCCTTCACCACGTTGGTCCGCACCCGTTCCGTCCAATACCCCGCGACATCAGTGCTCCAGGATCTGCGACAGGAAAAGCTTCGTGCGCTGAGATCGCGGGTTGCTGAAGAATTGCGCAGGCGGCGCCTCTTCGACGATCTCGCCCTGGTCCATGAACACGACCCGGTCGGCCACCGAACGGGCGAACCCCATCTCGTGGGTGACGCATAGCATGGTCATTCCCGAGCGGGCCAGATCGGTCATCACGTCCAGCACCTCCTTGATCATCTCAGGATCGAGGGCCGAGGTCGGCTCGTCGAACAGCATGATGCGGGGGCTCATGCACAGGGCCCGCGCGATGGCCACACGCTGCTGCTGGCCACCGGAGAGCTGCCCGGGATACTTGTTGGCCTGCTCCGGGATGCGTACGCGCTCCAGGTACTTGCGGGCCAGCGCCTCGGCGGCCGCGCGCGGCATCTTCTTCACCCACACCGGCCCCAGGCACAGGTTGTCCAGCACGGTGAGATGTGGAAACAGGTTGAAGCTCTGGAACACCATGCCGACCTCGGCGCGCACCTTGTCGATCAGGCGCAGGTCGTTGGTCAGCTCCACGCCGTCGACGACGATGCGGCCGTCCTGGTGCGTTTCGAGCCGATTGATGCAGCGGATCAGCGTGGACTTGCCGGAGCCGGAGGGCCCGCAAATGACGATCTTTTCACCCTTGCTGACGGTGAGATTGATGCCCTTGAGGACGTGAAAGGCGCCGAACCATTTGTTGAGGCCGACGATTCTGATCGCCACACTGCGATCCGCCGCACTCTGGACGCTGCCCCATTCACCGCCGATTTCGTCTGCCTGATGATCGACCATACCCGAGTATGCCGATCACGACCGCGGGAGGCAACGCCGGCGTACGAAGCGCGCCGGCCCGATCAGAGCCGGTTCAGGAGCCGCCGCGGCCGGCCAACGCCTAATACGACGTGGAGATGCGCACCTGGTAGTCGGGCTGGGCGATGAAGCGCACGCCCAGCAAGCGCTTGCCGCGCCGGACGACGGAGCAAATGAGCCGCTGGTCCTGCTGGCCGGCGATGGTCAGGTAGAAATCATCGGGGATATCGGCTGCCGCCCCGTCGACCTGGATCAGCGCGCCGCCCTTCGAGGTGTTGATGACCTTGCACGGCAGTGAGGACGTGCCGCGCATGCCCCGCACGAGCACGAGTTGCCCAGGACGCCGCAGCCATGTGCGCGGCGATTTGCGTCGCTCTGAGCCTGATGCGTGCTGGGTCATGTCGCGTAACCGGTTTGCCTCTCCTGCATTCTGCAGTGCAAAGATGGACGTTGGATTAACCAGCGGTGACGAGGCCGCCTTGGGTTGCCGATCCTTCCGCCGCGTGCCCGCCGGCCAGGCGCTGGTGGAGCAGCATCGGCGCACGCCGGAGGCGGGCCGCTCATGGCGGGTGGCCGAGCTCACGCCGGAACGGTCGCGCAACGCCCCCGCCGCGTCAGCCGCGCGCGTCCTCCAGGATCATGGCCGAGGCCTTCTCGGCGATCATCAGGGTCGGGGAATTGGTGTTGCCGGAGGTGATCGTGGGCATGATCGAGGCATCGGCCACGCGCAGGCCGTCGAGCCCATGCACCTTGAGCCTGGCATCGACCACCGCCGCCTCATCGCCACCCATCCTGCAGGTGCCGACCGGGTGAAAGATGGTGGTGGCGATGTCGCCGGCCGCCTTCGCCAGCTCGGCGTCGCCCTGCACCTTGAGCCCCGGGCGGAACTCCTCCGGCCGGTACTGCGCCAGCGACGGCATGGAGACGATAGTGCGCGTGATGCGGATGGCATCGGCCGCCACGCGCCGGTCCTCCTCGGTGGACAGGTAGTTCGGCCGGATTTCGGGGTGCGCCTCGGGATGCGGCGCCGTGATCCGCACCCATCCGCGGCTGGTGGGACGGATGTTGGCAACGCTGGCGGTGAAGGCCGGAAACGGATCGAGCGGCTCGCCGAACTTGGGCAGGGTTAGCGGCTGCACGTGATACTGCAGGTTGGGCGTCTCGCGGCTCGGATCGGACCTGACGAAGGCCCCGAGCTGCGAGGGCGCCATGGTCATCGGCCCGCGGCGCTGAAGCACGTATTGGGCCGCAAAGCCGGCACGCTGCAGCAGGCTCTGGAAGCGCTCGTTCATGGTCTTCACGCCCTGCACCTTGTAGGCGCAGCGCACCTGCAGATGATCCTGGAGGTTCTCGCCGACCCCATTCAGCTCGTGCCGCACCGCGATGCCGAAGCGCTGCAGCACCCGACCGGGGCCGATGCCTGAAAGCTGCAGGATCTGCGGCGAGCCGATCGAGCCCGCGGCCAGGACGACCTCGCGTGCGGCACGGATTGTCTGCTGCGTGCCCTGCTGGCGCACGACGAGCCCCGTCACACGCTTGCCATCGAGCACCAGGCGCTCGACCATCGCATGGGTCATGATGTCGAGGTTGGCGCGGTGGCGCACCGGGCGCAGAAAGCCCTTGGACGTGTTCCAGCGCACGCCCGTCTTCTGGTTGACGTGGAAGTATCCGCAGCCCTCGTTGTCGCCGCGGTTGAAGTCATCCACCTTGGGGATGCCGGCCTCGGCCGCCGCTTCCCGGAAGGCATCCAGAATCTTCCACTGGATGCGGGCAAGCTCGACGCGCCATTCGCCGCCCCGGGCGTGCAGTCCATCGAAGGCGTCAGGCTCAAGTGCCCACTGGTCTTCGTGCTTTGTGAAGTAGGGGAGCACATCCTCCCACGCCCAGCCGGGATTGCCCATCTGGCGCCACAGGTCGTAGTCGCGCGCCTGGCCGCGCATGTAGATCATGCCGTTGATGGACGAGCAGCCGCCCAGCACACGGCCGCGCGGATAGGCCAAGCTGCGGCCGTTGAGGCCGGGCTCCGCGGCGGTCTTGAACCCCCAGTCGGCACGCGGGTTGCCCATCAGATAGAGATAGCCGACGGGAATATGGATCCAGTGGTAGTTGTCCCTGCCGCCCGCCTCCAGCAGCAGCACCTGCGCCCTGGGGTCGGCGGAGAGGCGGTTTGCCAGCAGGCATCCCGCCGTGCCAGCGCCGGCAACGATATAATCGTAGGCATCTGAAGGCATGATGGTGTGCGTCCTCCTCGCCAACCTAACCCGGCCACAGACGGAGGCAAGCGGCAGGAGGGGAGGAGCGGCCGCGCCGTTGCCGGCAAGGCAGAGCCCTGGTCAGAGGAAACAGAAGATTTTGCTCCGGCAACGGCTTGTCGCAACTCTTGGCGCCTGATGTGAATGCCCCAGCACGCCCTCTATTCGCTCCGGCCGGTCCGGTTCGGCCACAAATTCTCCTTGGTTACGCCTTTGGTTCTCCCGGTGCGGGTGTTCGGGCAGGCGATGGGAACGCATGCGCAGCACCATAACGATAATGAATGCCAAAGGGGGCGTGGGGAAGTCGACCCTCGTTCTGACGCTAGCCGAAACGCTTGCCGCCTGCCACGGCAAGCGCGTGCTGGTCATTGACTCGGACGCGCATGCCAGCATCAGCAATATGCTGATGCGGCCGGATTGGGTGCAGGCTTTCCAGGGACAGGGCCGCTCGATCGTCGACTACCTGATTGCCGCGGTATTGAAGAACGAAACCCTGCCATGGATTTCGTTCCTGTCCGCCGGCGTGTCGGATGTCGACGACGCCCGCACGGTGGACCTGATGCCGGGCGGCGGCCACCTCACGCTGTTCGAGCGCGAGGTGTCCAAGGCTGGCCTGGAGACGCGGCTGCGCCAAGCGGTGCGCACCCTGCTTGCAGAGGCGCGCAGCGCCTACGATTTCGTGCTCATCGACAGCGCGCCGGGGCTTTCGGTCCTGACCGAGGTCTGGCTGCGCGAGGTCGATTTCTACTTGTCGCCGACGAAGCCAGACTACATCTCCACGCACGGCCTCCAGTTCCTGGGGCAATTCAGCCAGCGCGACACCGCCATGGGCTTTGCCGAGTGCCTGGGCGTCATCATCAGCATGAAGGACAGGGCCGCGTTCGAGGACGCCCAGTACGAGCGATGGCTGCGGCAGAACTCCAAGCTGCCGTGCTTCGATCAGGTCATCCCGCGGGCGACATCCCTCCAGACGGCGGCGCACTTCTGCCCGCGACCCCGGTCCTACTGGGCGAAGTATCCAGGCGAGACCGGCAAGGCCCTGCGCCAGCTGGCAGCGGAGCTGCTGGTGCGCAACTCCGCGGCGCTGACGCGCAAATCCTATCGCGAAGGGCGCGCTGCCGAATAGAACCCGGCAACGCCCGTGGCGACACGATAGGGCTTGCCGCGCCCCGCGTTCTACCGGCGATCAACCGACGTCGTCTGCAGGAACGTCGGCAGCGGCATCCGGCCGAGATCGACATTGTTCAGCACCCACAGGCCCGCGAGCGCGATCAGGCCGGCGATGATGACGCTCGGCAGAGTGCGGATCAGGACGCCCAGCAACGTAGCAAACGCGGCCAGTATTCTTTCGCCCGCCTCCCAGAGCTCCTTGGCGACCTTGTAGAGGGCCCAGGCGATGCCGGCGACGATGAGGACGAGAAGAATCTGCTTCCAAAGCGGCCAATCCTGCCACGGGACGCGCACCAGACTGCTGATCTGGCCGACCGACCAGGTCCAGATCATCTGCACAAACCGAAAGATTGCCGAAATGCCCTGCTGCAAGAACTGCAGGAGCTGATTGAAGAGCTGCTGCATGACATTGATCTCCTGGGCCGTTTGTTCCGACACGTTTCCGCACGCACTCGCGTATCCCGCCAGGACCCGGAAATACCCGGTCCCGCATGGCTACGGCTCCGCCAGTCTGTGGTTGCTTGCTAGGGTTGTCTGGCCAAAGCTCTAACGCGACCGCAAGCCCGCGCGTTCCATGGCCGTCGGATGATGCGAGGCCGGCTCAGCCGTGGATCGGCAGGCTGCGGCCAAGAAAGACGATCTCGCCCGTGTTCCACACGGCCTCGCGCAGTTGGACAAATCCGCAGCGCGTATAGAACCTTATGTTGCGCGCGTTCCTCCCCGTGACGACATGCATGCCGGGCGCGCCGGCGCCGCACGCGCGCGCCGCAAAGGCCGCAATGAGGTCAGCGCCCACGCCCCGGCTGCGGAAGGCCGGCGCAATATTGATGTGAAGGTGCGCCGGATAGCGAGGGCACAGATCGCCAAACGCGCCGCTGAAATAGGGGATGTCGGCAAAACGCGGCTGTCGGCTCGGGTCCTCCAGCGCGCCCACCAGATAGCCTGCCACGGCCTGCGCGGCATCCAAGGCCAGCACCACCACATCCGTGCCGCCGTGCAGATAGCGCCCGAGCCAGCGCTCGCGAAACGCATCCCGGTCTGCGCCGGATGCAAAGGTGCGCCCACTCGCCTCGAAGAAGATGGCGTCGATCTGCGCAGCGTGGGCCGGCGTCAGCGCGCCATCCCCCAACACTGCGATTGTGCACTTGCGATCGGGCATGCGCGGAGTGCCTTAGCTGTCCTGGTTGTCACGGCGCATCGGATTTCACAGCAAATCAAAGGCCCTTCAGCGAGCCATGCGGATTATGCATACGTATCGCTCCTATTCGTATGTTGCATTGCAATGTGGCATGCCATATACCATATTGCAGTACACAAGAGGGGTGCCCAAGAGCAAAAGCGGCCCCTAGGAGATGATCATGAGCACCATCAACAGCTTCAACGACGCTCTGGACTTCTACCCGACCAGCAGCCGGCCCTCGCTCCTTTCGCGCTTCGGCCGCACGGTGCGCACCTACTGGGGCGCGCTGCGCGATGCTCTTGCGGCCATGCGGGCCTACCATGACCTGACGCGGCGCCGCGTGCCCCATGATACGGCGGTGCGGTACGTTCTCGACAAGCACTTCAAGGCCTGACCGGCCGCGACCGGCGAAAGAAGGAACGAGGCGTTCGAGCCGCCCTGCCCTGATCCACGGGGCAGGGCGGCTTCTTTGTTGCGCGGGCGTCAAACCAGTGCCCTCGCCAGGGTAACGACGGCCGTCGCCACGATGTCATCCACGGTTGCGCCACGCGAGAGATCCGATACCGGCTTGGCGAACCCCTGCAGGAGCGGGCCGATGGCCTGAGCACCAGCCAGCTGCTGGACAAGCTTGTAGGCAATGTTGCCGGAGTCCAAGTCCGGAAATATGAGCACGTTGGCGCGACCCGCAACCGGGCTTGGCCGTTTCACCTTTTTGGCGGCGACGGCCTCCGACAGCGCGGCATCCCCCTGCAGTTCCCCATCGACGGCGAGCCCGGGCCGGCGCGCCTGCACCGCCGCCAGGGCGGCACGCACCTTGTCGACACGCGCATGGGCGGCGCTGCCGTGGGTGGAGAAAGACAGAAACGCCACACGCGGCTCCTCGCCGATCAGGCGCCTGGCGCTGTCCGCCGAGGCCATGGCAATGCCTGCAAGCTCGTCTGCGGTCGGGTCTGCATTGAGCGCGCAATCCGCAAAGACATAGGTGCGCGGCGGGCTGCCGGGCACGACCATCAGAAAGAAGCTCGACGGGGTGGCTATGCCGGGCGCCAGGCCGATCACCATGGCCGCCGCCTCGATCACGCGTCGCGTCGAGTTGGCCGCGCCCGCCACCATGGCAGCCGCATCGCCGGCCGCCACCATGGCCGCCCCGAAATACAGCGGCTTGCGCAGCAGGCGCTCGGCCATGGCAGGGCTCAGTGTCGTGCGCGCAGACGCCAACGGCGCGACGTACGCGGCCACCCGGTCGTGCGCAGGATATCGCACCTCGCTCGCCGCAAGATCGATGCCAAGGGCCGCGGCCCTGCGGCGCACCGGCTCCTCCTCTCCGATCAGGAGAGGCCGGGCGATGTCCGACCGGCCGAGGTGCTCGGCCGCTCGCAGGATGCGCTCGTCCTCGCTCTCGGGTAGAACCACTGCGAGCCCTCGGCCTCGCACGGCCGCCATGCTATGGGCGAGGACGTCCAATTCGACACCTCTTCGTGGCGCCACTTCGGGAATCTCCGTTCCCTCTTAGCAAGGGCGCCGGCCTCAATCCAGGAGACGCCTGTCATGAGCAGCCCCGAGACCGCACCGAAAATCTACCGCGGCCTGAAGGACGTCTATTTCGAGCGGTCGGCCACGACCTTCATCGACGGCAAGGCCGGCGCGCTGCGCTATCGCGGCTATTCGATCCACGATCTGGCACAGAATTCGACATTCGAGGAAACGGCCTATCTCCTGCTCAACGGCGAGCTGCCGACCAGGGCGCAGATGGACGGCTTCACGGCCGAGCTGAAAGCGGCGCGCCAGCTTCCGCCCCCGATCCTCGACATCATTGCCGCCATCAAGACCGCGCACCCGATGGACGTGCTGCGCACGGCGGTATCGGCGCTTGCCGCCTTCGACGCCGAGGCGGCCGACACCTCGCGCCCGGCGACGCTGCGCAAGGGCATCCGGCTGACCTCGCAGGTGCCGATGATCGTGGCCGCGCACCAGCGCATCCGCAGCGGCAAGACGCCGGTCGCCCCCGACGCCGCCCTGTCGCACGCCGCCAACTTCCTCTGGATGCTCAAAGGCGAGAAACCTTCAGCCGACGCGGCACGGTTGATCGATACCGACCTCGTGCTGCACGCCGAGCACGGCTCCAACGCGTCCTCCTTCGCGGCGCGCGTCGTCATCGGCACGCAAGCCAACATCCATGCCGCCGTGACGGCTGCCATCGCCGCCCTATCGGGCCCTGCGCACGGAGGTGCCGCCGAGGACGTGCTGGGGATGGCGCAGGAGATCGGCGAGCCTGCCAACGCCGCCGCCTACGTGCAGCGCAAGCGCGCGGCCAAGGAGGCGATCACGGGCTTCGGCCACCGCGTCTATCGCGCCGAGGACCCGCGCGCGCGGCACATGCGCGAGGGCGTCAAGCGGCTGTCTCGGGAGATGGGACAGCCCAAGTGGTACGAGATCCTGGACGCTCTGGTGAAGGAGATGGCGCCGTACGCCCGCCATGGCGTCAACGTCAACGTCGATTTCTACTCGGGCGTGATCTATCACCTGCACGGCATCCCGAAGGACCTGTTCGTGCCGATCTTCGCCCTGGGCCGGGTGCCGGGCTGGTCCGTGCAGATCCTGGAGCAGCTCGACAACAACATCCTGATCCGGCCGCTCACGCTCTACAGCGGCCCCGAACCCCGCCCCTACGTACCCATCGACAAGCGCTGAGACTGCCGGCACACCCACGACGCGCTCAGCGCGCGTGCTGGTAGGCCTGATCGGGCGCCGCCGCAGATATGGCGGTTGCCGGGCCAGCGCCCGGTCCCCGCACTTCAGTCCATGCACTCCTGGTAGCGGTTCCACCAATAGGGGCTGCCGGTCGCGATCGCCCGCTCGTACTCGTAGGCGCAGGCGCCGGTGTAATAGTAGCTGTCGCCATATCCGTACGGCACCACGACGAACCGGCGATGGCCGTGGTGACGATGATGGCCGTGATGGCCGCGGGCTTGGAAGCCGTGGACCCGAGGTCCGCCGGGATTGCCGAAACCGCGGGGCGCGCTGAACGCGGGGCCACCCGAGAAACTGCGACCGCCGCCGCCACCGCCACTGAAGGCGTGGCCACCGCCACCATGACCGCCACCGCCGTGGCCGCCGCCGCCACCGTGGCCGCCGCCGCTGCGGGCAGCCGCCGGCTCCACGCCGGTGGAGACGACCAGCAGCCCGCTCAAGACGAAGGCTGCCAATCCGATCAACTTTCTATCCATGTCTGACCTCCAGGGATGAGCGTGATCGCTTGGAGATTCAGGTGGGAAGGCTGCGCGGATTTGGAAGGGGAGTGTCGTGCTTGCTCACCGCACGCGGGCGCGTGTGCACCGCACGCACGCACGCGCGCAGCGCAAAAAAACCGGCAGAGCCAGCCGGACCGTCACGGTCACGCTCAAGGCAACCCATGTCCCGCACCATTGGGCGCCGTCTGTGGGGCCGAGGGCCAATCCCCGCCGAAGGCGCAGGGCAAGCAACAATTCCGCTCTCAGGAGCGATTGTGAAATCGTGCGCAGTGTGACATGGGTGCAAAGTGATGTGGGTGCAAATGTGATGTGGGTGCAAGAGCGCGCGAAACTGGCCCGCAAAGCCATGCCCACGGGAAGCCGCCAGGCGAGGAGACCGTATCATGCAAGACAGGGCCCCCAGCAAGGCCGCCGCCTTCAATTGGGAAGATCCTTTCCTCCTCGACGACCAACTCACGGATGACGAGCGCGCCATTCGCGACACCGCGCGCGCTTATGCCCAGGACAAGCTGCTGCCCCGCGTGATCGAGGCCTACCTCGAGGAGAAGACCGATCGCGCCATCTTCCACGAGATGGGGGCGCTGGGACTGCTCGGCGTCACCATCCCCGAGCAATACGGCTGCGCCGGTGCCAACTACGTGAGCTACGGGCTGGTCGCGCGCGAGGTGGAGCGCATCGACAGCGGCTACCGCTCCATGAATAGCGTGCAGTCCTCGCTCGTCATGTATCCCATCTATGCCTACGGCTCGGAGGCGCAGCGTGAGAAGTACCTGCCCAAGCTCGGGTCCGGCGAGTGGGTCGGCTGCTTCGGCCTGACCGAGCCTGATGCGGGCTCGGACCCCGGCAGCATGACGACGCGCGCCGAAAAGGTCTCGGACGGCTACCGGCTGACGGGCACCAAGATGTGGATCTCGAATGCGCCGATCGCCGACGTGTTCGTGGTGTGGGCCAAGTCGGCGGCGCACGACAACAAGATCCGCGGGTTTGTGCTCGAGAAGGGCATGAGGGGCCTGTCGGCGCCCAAGATCGGCGGCAAGCTCAGCCTGCGCTGCTCCATCACCGGCGAGATCGTGATGGACGGCGTGGTCGTGCCCGAGGAGAACCTGCTGCCCAACGCGTCCGGGCTTGCCGGTCCATTCGGCTGTCTCAACCGTGCGCGCTACGGCATCGCCTGGGGCGCCATGGGCGCGGCCGAGGACTGCTGGCACCGTGCGCGACAGTATACCCTCGACCGCAAGCAGTTCGGCCGGGCGCTGGCCGCCACCCAGCTCGTGCAGAAGAAGCTGGCCGACATGCAGACCGAGATTTCGCTGGGGCTGCAGGGCGCGCTGCGCGTCGGGCGCCTGTTCGACGAGGGCCGGATGGCGCCCGAAATGATCTCCATCGTCAAGCGCAACAACTGCGGCAAGGCGCTGGACATCGCGCGCACCGCCCGCGACATGCACGGCGGCAACGGCATCCAGATCGAGTATCACGTGATGCGCCACGCCGCCAACCTGGAGACCGTCAACACCTACGAGGGCACGCACGACGTGCACGCCCTGATCCTGGGCCGAGCGCAGACCGGACTGCAGGCATTTTTCTAGGGGCAGTTATCAGGGGCGCTTCCAACGCTCCGCCAATACTTCGGCCGCTTCTTCAGATGGGCAAGCGCCACGACGATGACGTGCTCACCGTCCAGACCGTACACAACTGCGTAGGGGAAGCGGCTCAGTCTGCATTGCCTGATGCCAGGCGCGACTCGCTTCCACGCTCGCGGATGTTCGATCACCAGAGCGAGCGTGTGGCGCACCTCGGCTTTGAGATCGTGTCCCAGGGTTGGGAAGCGTCGTTCGTAGAAATCACTCGGCCTCGTCCGTCCATGCTTTTTCGATCATCGGATCGGGCTCAGGGGCGGTAGCACCTCCGGATGAGAGGCACCACGTCGCTGGCAATACCAGCTATAGTAGGACCCTAATTGCAGATTTCCGGGGATCAGCATGCTTGCATTCGAGCGGATTTCGGCTGACGTCAACGACGAGTTGCTGTTCGACCCTCAGCACCTCATTCTCGCCGGCTGGTCGGCGCGCGACGAGGCGTCCGTGCGCGGGCACATGGCGGAGCTGGCCGAGCACGGCGTGCCGCCCCCGTCCACGTTCCCGCTGTTCTACCGGGTCAGTGCGTCGCTGGTATCGCAGACGGACCGCCTGGAGGTTCTGGGGCCGCACACGTCGGGCGAGATCGAGTATGTGCTGATCGCCATGGAGGACGGCCTGTGGGTGACGGTCGGCTCCGACCAGACCGACCGCAAGGCGGAGGCATACGGCGTCGCGCTCTCAAAGCAGCTTGCGGGCAAGGTGCTGGGGCGCACGCTGTGGCGGCTGGACGAGCTGCGCGGCCGCTGGGACAGCCTGGTGCTGCGCGCGCACGCGACGATCGGCGGCGAGCGTGTGCTCTATCAGGAGGGGGCGCTGGCGCTGATGCGAACGCCGGATGACCTGGTCCAGCGCTACGGCAAGCCCTTGGCCCCGGGCACCGTCATGATGAGCGGCACGCTCAATGCCATCGGCGGCATCCGTCCAGCGTCATATTTCGAGATGCAGCTCGAAGATTCCGCCGCCAGGCGATCGATCATCCACGCCTACGATGTCGCCGAGCTGCCGGTGATCGCTTGAGCGCTCCTAATCAGTCCCGCCCGACAGAGTGCGAAAGGAACCGTGCTATCGTGCCGGAGGACGCGACAAACCATCCGGCCCACACCATGTCAGCACATCCCCGCATTACCGCTGATCCCGCCGTTATGATGGGGAAGCCCTTGATCAGAGGCACGAGGATTACCGTCGAGCTGATCCTGCGTAAGCTTTCGGCGGGTCATTCGTTTGCCGATCTTCTGCAGGCATATCCGCATTTGACCGAAGAGGACGTGCGGCGCTCGCACTCGCCGCCGATTTTCTGCGGAACGAGACCGTCCTCGCCGCTGAGTAAGCGATGCAGCTTCTAGCGGACGAGAACGTAGCATTGAACGGCTGCGCTTCGAGGGTCATGATGTTGTGTCAATCGCAGAGACAGGCCCTGGTGTAGCTGACGAGATTGTATTGGGTGAGGCTGCGGTGGCGGACCGCGTGCTGGTCACAAGCTCACGCCTGTAGCGAAAACTCTAAGGCCGGCGCATCTCGTGCTCGGCGATGGCATGCGCGACAACGCGCTCGGCGTCCTCGTTGGTCAACTGCACGGCATGGACCATGGGAGTCTCGGCCGAGCTGACCACGACCGGCCCGGTCCGCGTCAGACCAGCCGTTGTCGCGCACCCGGCAAGGACGAGGGCGTACAGCGAAACAACGCTCGCCGCGCACCAAACGCGGCCATGGCCGCAACGCAACCGCAACATGGACGACGCTCTTCACGAACAGGAACCCATCAAGCCCCAGGAGAGCACGGGCAAGGTTAAGGCCGCGCTAACAGCCGTGCCGAAATTGGGAAAAAATTGGGAAAGGAGGCTGGAAGACACAGCCGAGCGCGGGAGGCGCCACGGGAAAACGGGAGCCCCGTCGCAGCCAATCGCACGCGCATCACTGCATGGCCACCCGACGTGCGACCGATTTTCAAGCGCACGGCGCGCACGCAGACCCATGCGCCCGTCGATGCTGCCATCTGTCATCCGGATCCCGTCGGTGGCGGCAGCGAACGCTGCAGCAAGCGGAGCCGAAATATCTCTCATTTTCTAGCAGCTTACCCGCCTGCAGACGCCCGCTGCATGAACGCCGCATGAACGCACCATTCAGGGTGAGTCTACATTGCGCCCGATAGCCTGCACCTACCCTGAAAATCTATCTTCCCCGGCGTGATCCAAGGGGGGCTCGGCGCTCAGGGTCGCCGGGCCCTTTTGCTTTTTGGCCCACTCTGCGCGGCGCGCGGGGTCGAGCCGCAGCCTTGTATTGCTTGCGCCGAGCCGGTACGTTGCCTGCGAATTCAGCCCCCTCTTTCGAAACGCAAGCGCAACGGAGTGCTCCCGTGTCGTTCAAGCTTCCCCCACTGCCCTACGCCTACGACGCCCTGGCGCCCTACATGTCGAAGGAAACGCTGGAGTTCCATCACGACAAGCATCATCAGGCCTATGTCGACAACGGCAGCAAGGCGATCGCCGGCACGCCCTATGAGAGCCTGAGCCTGGAGGAGATCTGCAAGAAGGCGTTCACCGAAAAGAATGCGCCGATCATCAACAACGCGGGCCAGCACTACAATCACATCCACTTCTGGCAGTGGATGAAGAAGGGCGGCGGCGGCAAGAAGCTGCCCGCCAAGCTGCAGGGCATGGTCGACAGGGATCTGGGCGGCTATGACAAGATGCGCGCCGATTTCGTCAATGCCGGCGTGACGCAGTTCGGGTCAGGCTGGGCGTGGCTGGCCGTCAAGGACGGCAAGCTGCAGGTCGGCAAGACACCCAACGGCGAAAACCCGCTGATGCACGGCGCCAAGCCCATCCTCGGCGTCGACGTGTGGGAGCACAGCTACTACATCGACTACCGCAACGCGCGGCCGAAGTACCTGGAGGCCTGGTTCGACAACCTGGTCAACTGGGAGTACGTCGAGGCGATGCTGGAAAAGGTCTGAGGCAACCCCTGGGAGCGGCCGACCCCCGTGTCGCTCCCAGCGCAAACGCTCCTTGTGATGGAGCGAGGTGGCGCTTCCATCACATCCCACGCCGGCCGTCTCGGCTCAGCGACGCACCGCTTCCTGATCGCCCGCCAGCGCGTTGCGCAAGCACAAGCGCCGCGCAAAGCGCGTCTCGAGACACTGCTGCAGACGATCGAGAATGCGCCGTTGCCCCCGGTAGTGCGCATTGAGGCATCCCCGGTCTGCGCCACACAGGTTGCGCTCCTTGACCGATGCGGCCTGCCAATGCCGGAACCCCAGATACTGCCCGTAGTTCATCCGCCGGGCGACGGTATCGGCCCTGCGCACCATCTGCTCGTCGATGCGCGAAAGCTGCGGATCGGCGCATATGGCATCCTCCGCACGGCTGAGCCCGCGCGCATTGCAGTCGAAGCTCGCGGCCAAAGCGGGGGACGACAGCCAGGTCAAGGCAACCACCAGCGGAAAACCAAGTCGCATCGTCGCTCTTCGCATCGTGGACGTCACACACCCGCCTGTGTTGCAGACCCAATGACGGCTCCGACCAATCCCAGATTAGGCGCCTGAGCCGCCGGCCTTCAACCCCAAGGGCTGGGGCCGCTGGCGGCAGCAGTCTAGACGAAATTGGGAGCGAATTACGCCCATCGTGCCGGCATCCGAAGCGCAGCAAGCCCGCGAGGCGATACCGGCCGACCATACCGAACCGGAACGAGGTGGCCGATCACGACAATCTGCGGGTATGATAGGACCCGTGCGAGCCATCTGCACCGGTGTATGGATACGTCCATGAGCGATCACAATCTCGACGCGCTGATCTGCGATCTCGTCGACTGGGTCGCGCGCCAGCCGCGGCCCTATGGCGAAGTGATGGAGGCCTGGCGCACATCCTGCCCACGGCTGGCCGTGTGGGAGGAGGCCGTCGATCGCGGACTGCTTGCCCGCGAGCGGGCTGCCGAGGGTGGCGTGCAAGTGATTGCAACCCCTGAGGGGATGCGTTTCCTTAAGGAGATGCGCCGCGAGCGGACGGTGTGAGCCGGTCGGCCAGCGCGCCGGCCGCAGCCCCAGCCCGTCTTCGTGCGCCAACGCTGGTTGGATCAGCGCGTCGCTGCCCACGTGTGGTCCACGCTGGCGTGCGATGAATACATGAGAAGCGTGCCTCGCCCAGGACCGCGTTTCAACCGGCCCGACGGCTGGTGCAGCATTTGGAGATCCTTTGCCCGTGGCTTGTGGAGTCGAGGACGTGCCCCTCACCGGCGGTGGCAGGACGACAGTGTTGCGAAGGGGAGGAACCGTCATTCGGGAAACCGGCCCCTGGGCGGCTGCCGTGCATTCCCTCCTGCGCCATCTGGAGACGACCGGCTTTGCGGAGGCGCCGCGGCTCGTCGGCGAAGGCTTCGACGAGGAGGGCCGTGAGGTTCTGACGTATGTGGAGGGCGAGATCATCAACCCCGCCCCGTGGACGGAGGACGGCATCGCGCGGCTGGGCGAGGTGATCCGCCGTCTGCACGATGCCGCAGCATCGTACCGGCCACCCCGCGCCGCCGTCTGGCGCCCCTGGTTCGGCCGCACGGTCGGCGTGCCGGACAGCATTGGACATTGCGACATCGCTCCCTGGAACATCGTCTCCCGCAACGGCCGGCCCTTCGCGCTCATCGACTGGGAGGTGGCCGGCCCGGTGAACCGGCTCACCGAGGTCGCCATGGCGGCGTGGACCAACGCCCAGCTCTACGACGACGACGTTGCCGAGATGAACGGCCTGCCGGATGCCGCAGCGCGCATGCGACAGGTCCGGCTGCTGGCCGATGCGTACGGGCTTGCCGCTGCCGACCGGCATCAACTGGCGTACCGCATCATCGAATTTGCCGCGCACAGCACAGCCAACGAGGCGACAGAGCAGCAGATCACGCCGCAGACAGAATACGCACCGCGCGTCTGGGGGATTGCATGGCAGGCACGCAGCGTCGGATGGCTGATCGGCAACCGCCCCGCCCTCGAAGCAGCGCTCCGCTAGCCGCGCTGCGGCAGCCCGCACGAGCGCACCACTGCCCGGCCCCGCGAACGCACCTTGAAACCCCGCGAAAACACGGCTAGAGGGGGCATTGCAGCTTGGGGCGTAGCCAAGCGGTAAGGCAGCGGATTTTGATTCCGCCATACGGAGGTTCGATCCCTCCCGCCCCAGCCAGCAGATGCGGCACATCCCGCCCGCCGCGCCGGCTGGGCATGCAAGCCTTGTCCCCAAGATATACACACCCCTCTTGCGCTGGGGCCTGCAGGGGCATTTGATGGCGCGTTCTGTTGCGTCAGTTGCGTTGCGGTCGCGTTGGTAAACCAGCGGAGTTCGCGATGTTGCATCACCGGCAGTACGCACCTCCCGTCATCCGTTCCCTCCTCGATCACCTGGAAGCCGCACTCTACGCCTGCGACTCCCTGCTCGCGGCGCATAGGCACGCTCCAGACCCCCACAACCTTCTCCGCCTGGAGCTGACCGCGATCGCGCATGTGCTCCAGGCGCGCGAGGATATGAGGGACTTGAGGATCCCCGACGACACCGTCGGCAAACCCATCGCGCTGTTTCTCGCAGCCACGAGCTGCCTGGAGGAAGCAGCGCCTGCGCGCGCCGCGGCGACCGGCCTGGAAGCGGCGGCAACCCGCCTGATCGGCGGACGCATCGCCGTCACCATTCTCATGGACCTCGTGACGGCCATCCACGACGTCGTCGTGCTCTGCTTTACCAGACACGACGATGCCGCCGAAACGGCCTGTCAGACACCGTCGGCCATCTCCGAGGCGCTGGTGTGGGCGACGAGCCCCGACGGCAGCTAGCCACTGCGGCCGAAATGCAATACGCCGCCGCACGGGGCCATCAATGCAGCGACATCCCGCCGGGTGCGCCGTGCTTCAATGGCGCAAAGCCTTTCTCAAGCACGGCCCGGCGCGCCGCCCGACCCCAAACATCGATGAAGCGCACGCCGATCGAGCGGCCGTTGCGCCATCTCACCTCGCATTCATGGATCGCCCCCGTCCGTCGCTCCCACAAGAGCACGACGGGCGGAACGGCGACGGACACGAGCATGCTCAACAGCGCGCCGTCCTCCGAGATGTTCCTTATCGTGCACTCGACGAAGCAGGGCTGATCCACGAACAGAAGTCTGCCATCGGCCCGCACCTCATAGCGCGGCGCAGCTCTTCGCTCCTTGGTCACGGTCTTGCTCTTGGTTGTGTCATGCCTGCGCACGACCTTCATTGACCGGTTTTTACGACCCCATGGAACTCCTATGTCCGATCTCCTGCAACGTTATCAGCGGTGCAACCTTACTCACCTGTCAAGAACGCCAGGCGTCGATCGCCAAGCTCGACCTTAAGATGCATGCACCTGTGTGGGCCCCGGCCTGCCAGGCGTCTGACCGGCCCTGGCAGTCGTCGCGGGCATGCCAGGGCCACCTCTACGCAGCTCGATCGCGATGCAGCGCCCTGGTGGGACGAAATCGCTCTGATCGGCGCGCGCTTCGTCGTTGCCATCAATTTGAACCGAATGTGAAGGACGCGTGACCTGACTGACGGTTCCGACAGGTGTGGTGCTGGCCAGCCGCTGCTAGGGTCTAGAGGCCTGCTCAATGTGGGCAACCGTGTCCCCCCAGGGCCCTGGCCTGTCTCCCCCTAGGCCAGGGCCCCCTTCTCCAGCCGGAGCAGGCCATGACCATCGACACGCTGAGCCACCTTCAGGACTACGACGGCGCACCGGCCTTCGAAATCCAGGCCGAGCCGTTGCTTCTGGAACGGTTGCAAGCCATCGGCCTGATCGAGCCGGACGGCGTGGGCGGCTGGCAGGTGCGCCAATCCTGTCAGGACCGCCAACCGGTGTTCCAGGATGACACGGACGCGCCGCCGCCTCCGGCCGCCATCCGTCCCTGGAGACCGCGGACGCTCTGAAAGAGCGGGACCCGGCCTACCCGCAACGCCAGCCTGCCGCCTCGGTCACGGGCGCGGCAGCGCTAACGGCTCGTTAAGCGCGCCGGAGCAAGGCGACGGCGCCTCTTAACGCAACATCCATTTCCAAAGCGCAGTCTACTGCGGGAAGGGAACACGGCATGTCTGCACAGCAGTCCACTCCCGCGGCTCTGCCGCCGGCTGGCCATGGCGACGACAACGACGGGACCCATCACCCGACCGAAGGCGCGGCTGGAGGCGAGCCGGCCCCGCTGCTGACGACAACGGCGGAACTGGCCAATTTGCTGGCCAACGGCCAATGGAGCGACGGCGCGCACGGGACGAGCGCCGATGTCGCCGAAACGAGCGCCTATGAGGGGCATGTGGCCCTCGCGCTCGATACCGGGGTTCTCCCCGACATCGATTCCACTCTCGATCTGCTGACGAGCTCGCATCATTTGTTCGATGTGCCGGCTCTGGATGTGTCCTCCGCAAGCGTGGACGACGCATCTTCCACCTGACCGCCTGCCGTTCGCTGGTCCCGGCGAACGGCCCTTTTTTCAGTTTTGCGCAGCCCTGGTTGCAGGCGCAGGGGACTAACGGTTGGAGCGTTCGATGAGCACATCGTCCATTCTACATGCCAGCCGCCAGAAGCGCGCCGACACCCCACGGGAGTGGGCCACCGGGCGGCGCGAGAAGGGACTTTGGAGCTTCCTGACCTGGTCCTTCTTCTTGTCTCAGGTTGTGGCCGCCGAGCAGGCCGCGGCCGCTGCACGCGGGGCCGACGCAATGGGGGATGACACAGCTCCGCCGGGCGAGCTGGCCGCAGACGCAACCGCGGCCAATGCCGTCCTGCCCTCGATCCTGGCGGCCCTGACCGGGTTGCGCGAGGCCGCAGGGGAGGCCGCGGCGCAAGGTGCGCTCCACGATGCGGCGCCGGCCACTTTCCCGTTGGGCTCGCCGAGCGATCTGCCGGCGGGGACGGAGCTGGGCGCGCTGGAAGATGCGGCCTTCCCACTCCTGCAAGGCGGTGCGGAGCCCCCTGTTGCCCCCGCCATCGGCGCGGCGGTTGCGTTGAGCACTGAGCCGAGTGCCGAAGGGCCTTCCCCGGTTGGCCTCGAGGGCCTGCCCGGATCCGCACCCGGGGGCGGACTCAACGGGGGCGAGGTTCTCCCTCCGATCATCGACATCGTCGACGATGTCGTGCGCATTCTCGACCCGGTGGTCGACGACGTGCTCGCGCCGGTGCTCGGTAGCGTCGGCGACATCGTCGACGGTGTCGTGCGCATTCTCGACCCGGTGGTCGACGACGTGCTCGCGCCGGTGCTCGGTGGCGTCGGCGACATCGTCGACGGTGTCGTGCGCATTCTTGACCCGGTGGTCGACGACGTGCTCGCGCCGGTGCTCGGTGGCGTCGGCGGTGTGGCCGAGTCCATCGTGGCGCCGGTGCTGGGAATCGCCACACCGCTGGTCACCACGATCGCTCAGGGGCTCGATTCCGTCGTCAGAGATGTTACGGCTCCATTGGCCGATATTGTCGGGGATGTGGCCGGTGACGGTCTGCGGTCGACCGCCGGGCAGGTGGTCGCGCCGTTTGCCGACATTCTCGACAACCCCATAGCCGCGCTGCTCGGAACAGGCTCCGGCGGCGGTGTGCCCATCCTCGCGTCGGTGGTCGCATCCCCCGGCAGCATCAGCTTCGCATCGGCGGCAGGATCCCTCCCGCTCGATCTGTTCGCCGGCGGCCGCTACACCGACTACAACCTTGCCCTGCGGACCGACGCCACCGCCGCTACGGCGTCGTCGCCAGGCGCCGCCGGCGACGTGACGGCCGCAGCCAACGACATCTTGAGCGCCATAGCCGGCAACCCTTCGTCCGGCACCGAGCATGCGCCGCCCCAGCCTATCGGGGTCCCGAGCCTCCTCGACGATATCGGGCTGCGCGGGCTCAGTGACGGTCTTGGTCTATGACAGCAGGCGCAGGCAGCCTCGACCCTCCGCTGCAGCCCGCCGGCCGCGCGCTTGACGTGCGCGACGCCACCTCGTCCAAACGCGAGGCGCCAACCGCCGATCGGGCTTCCTCGCCTCCGGCGGCAGCACCGCGTGAGCCCCTCCAGCGCTGGAACGCGATCGCGCTCAGAACCTTCATCGCCGTCGGGATCTTTTCGGTGTTCGTCAACCTCCTGATGCTGACGATGCCGATCTATCTGTTCCAAATCTCCGACCGCGTCCTCACCAGCCGGAGCATGGACACGCTGGCCATGCTGTCCCTGCTGGCGCTCGGGCTCATTCTCGTGCTGTCCCTTCTCGATACCCTGCGCCGCCAGGTCCTGGGCCGGCTGGCGACGAAGATGGAAACCATACTGGGCGGCCCCGTCATCGCCAGCGTCGTGACATCGGCGCCGGCGAGCGACGGCGGCAACATGCTGCCCCTGCGCAGCCTGCACCAGGTCCGCAGCTTCATGTCCAGCCCGACGATGGTGGTCCTCTTCGATGCGCCGCTGGCACCCCTGTATTTCGCCGCGGTGTTTCTCATCCACCCGAGCCTCGGCTTCGTCACGCTCGCTGCCGGCGGGCTGCTGCTGGCCATTGCGATCATCAATCAGCGTGCCACCTCACCGCCCCTCGGCCAGGCGAGCGCCTATGCGTCCAAGGCCGACGCACAAGCCGATGCGCTGGCGCGCAACGCGCAGGTTATCAATGCCATGGGCATGCTCAACGAGAGCATCCTGCAATGGGGCCGCGAGCAAACCGGCGCCCTCACCAGGCAGATGACAGCGCTGGACCTGAGCTTCTGGATCAGCGGCGCATCGCGCTTCTTTCGCCTGCTCACCCAGATCGCCATCCTGGGCTGGGGCGCCTATCTCGCCCTCGACAGCCAGCTCACCGGCGGCATGATGATTGCCGCATCCATCATTGCCGGCCGTGCCCTGCAACCGCTGGAGGGGATGATCGAGGGCTGGCGCAGCGTCGTCCTGACCCACGCCGCCTACGGGCGTGTCAAGGCCGCGGTCGAGGCATTGCAGCGGGAACGACCGAAGCTGCGCCTGCCCAAGCCGCAGGGCCGCCTGACGGTGGAGAAGATCCTCTACCTGCCGCCCGGTACCAAGGAACCCGTCCTCAACGGCGTCAACTTCGAGCTCAAACCCGGTGAAACGCTGGCGATCGTGGGCCCGTCGGGCTCGGGCAAGTCGACGCTGGCGCGCATCCTTGTCGGCTGCCTGCTGCCCACCGCCGGCAAGGTTCGGCTCGACGGCACGGAGCTGCGCAACTGGGACCGGCGCCAGTTCGGCGAGTACACCGGCTATCTGCCCCAGGAGGTCGAGCTGTTTCCGGGGTCGATCAAGGACAACGTCTGCCGCATGCGCCGCGACCTGCCGGACGACAGGATCTTCAGCGCCGCCGTGATATCGGGCGTGCACGACATGATCTGCCAGCTTCCTAGCGGCTACGAGACGGTGCTGGAGCGCAACGGGGCGCCCTTGTCGGGCGGACAGAAGCAGCGCATTGCACTGGCGCGCGCCTTCTTCGGCGATCCCGCCATGGTCGTGTTGGACGAGCCCAACTCCAACCTGGACGCCGCCGGAGAGCAGGCGTTGACGGAGACGCTCCTGCGGGCCAAGGACAAGGGCGTGACGACCATCGTCATCACGCAGCGCCCCGCCCTTCTCAACATTGTCGACAAGGTTCTCATCCTGCGCGCTGGCCGTGCCGACGCATTCGGCCCGCCCAAGGACGTCCTGCGCCGGGCGCTGAGCGCCAAGCCTGGCGCGTCCCAGCCGCTTGCCGCCGGATCCGGCCTGCCCACTTTGCCGGCGGCGGAGGCGCCTGCACCGAGAGCGAATGAAACCTCATGACGACGCCCTGCCTCGGCATCGACGAATGGCATCGCGGCGTATCAGCAGGCGTCCGCTGGCCGATTCTCATCGGCGTCGCCATCCTGCTGGCGTGCGTGGGCGGCTTCGGCGCCTGGACCGCGATTGCGCCCCTGGAGGGCGCTGTCGTCGTCTCCGGCTCCTTCGTGGCCACCGGGCAGAACAAGCACATTCAGCACTTGGAAGGGGGCATCCTGCGCGAAGTGCTGGTGAAGGAGGGCGACCTGGTGGAGGTCGATCAGACGCTCCTGCGCCTGGATGCCACGGCTGCCAGCAGCAAGCTTCGCCGCCTGGTGCTCAGAAACCATCGGTCCATCATCATGAAGGCACGGCTCGAGGCCGAGCTCGATGGCCGATCCGCCTTCACCATGCCGGCGGACCTCGCCGGCGAGGCCGTTGATCCGGAAATTCTCGGCATCTTCGAGCGCCAGACCGTCGAGCTGCGCGCGCGGCGCACGAAGATCGCCACCGAGGAGGAAGTGCTGAGGAAGGAGATCGCGGGTCTGCAGGAAAGCACCGGCGGCTATGCAGCCCAGGCCCAATCGACCAGGCAGCGCATGGGCCTGTTTGCGGAGGAGCTGCATGACAAGCAGCGGCTGCTGGCGCAGCAGCTGGCCAGGCGGAGCGAGGTCCTCGCCCTCCAGCGTTCCGAAGCCGCGCTCACCGGCGAACTGGGCGAGCTTCTCGCCCGCATGGCCGACGCCAAGGAACGGATGGCGCGTGCCGAGCAGCAGATCGCGCAACTGCATTCCGCCGCCACGCAGAAGACGATTGAAGAGCTGCGCGCCACCGAGACCGAGCTGGACGACCTGCAGGAGCAAATCCGGGCCGCCCGCGACGTCGTCGACCGAACGGAGGTGCGTTCGCCCGTGCGCGGCATCGTCGTCAAGCTCAACCAGCACACGGCGGGCGGCGTCATCGGGGCGGGCTCGGCCATCCTCGAGCTGCTGCCCGTCAACGACGAGCTGATCATCGAAGCCCGGCTCAATCCGAGCGAGATCTGGCACGTCAAGAAAGGGCAGGACGCCTTGGTGCGGCTGACGGCCCTCAACCAGCGCGTGACCCCGATGGTGGAAGGCAAGGTGATCTACCTGTCGGCGGACGCCGTCGCCAGCCAGTCTGGCGCCCGCGCCAAGATCGAGCAGGAGGCGCCGTACCGCCCCTTCTATGTGGTGCGCGTCAGGCTGAGCGAGGTGGATGTGCACAGCAAGGTGCACGCCTTCCGGCCGACGCCCGGCATGCCTGCCGACGTGTTCATAAGGACCGGCGAGCGGACATTCTTCGACTACATCATGCGCCCGGTGTGGGACAGCTTCTCGCGCGCCTTCCGCGAAAGCTGATCGCGGGGGCAAGCAATACCAGGGGCCAACCGGCACGCTCGATTGCGATACCGGATGCCGAATACGCGTCCCAGGGGGCTCTCAGCACTCAATCAGTTGCTGAGACACGGCCTTGGCGACCGCTTGGGTCGTGGTGAGGCAGTTCAACTTCTCGCGCGCAGCATTGAGGTGGAAGCGGACGGTCCGCTCGCTGATCCCGAGTATGACGCTCGCCTCCCAGGCGGTCTTGCCGGCAGCAACCCATTTCAGGCAATCCAGCTCACGCGCGGAGACCAGGATCTGGCTCTCCGCATCGTTCCCGTAGATGCGCAGGATGTGCTGGTGAAAATAGCTGGCCAGCACCTGGAACTCACGCTGAATGGCCTTCTTTTGCCCATGCCAGTCGTCGGCGGGCATGCCGGCGCCAACAAAGAATATTGCCGTCTCGCCCACAATGGGACGCAAGGGCATCGACAGAATCTGCCGGCCGATCGTCTCAGCCCTCGCGTAGGACAGGAGTTTGCCTGTTTCGGGGGTCTCCGCCAGTGCGCTCCAATCCAGCGGCGCCGGCAGGGTCAACGCCAGGCTTGCCAGGCGGCTCAAGCCGATCGGGTCGCGGCTGACGCAGTATTTGACCCAGCTATCGGCGTAGACGCACTGCACGAAGCGCTTGCGCTCGGCACCCAGGGGAATGTTAAGCCCCAGGTAGGTGGTCGTCGTCAGCGGATAGACCGACTGTGCAACCTTCAGGAAGGCAATACCTTCCCCGCGCGCCTGGATGCCGTCCGCGCTCCCGATCAGCTCCTCCAGCAGAGACTCGAACATGGGCGAAGCTTCGGCCCGCGAAGCTGGGTTGATGCATTTGAAAAATTCAAGGGCAGATTGTAGGGCACCGCGCGTATACGAATACTGAACAGCGAATACGGGCGTTGCATTGCATTTTACGCAATGTCGTGGCGCTGTTACCGGTTGCGGAAACCTTGACGCCTGCAAAGCCTGACGCTTCCGACAGGTGCCGGGCTGCTGCGCTCGAGCTAGCATTTGCATGCTGACGACACCCCCCAAGGCGTCTTGTCGAGAGGGTCCTGGCCGCCGTCCAGGCAAGCCCAGGGCCCTCTCGGAACGCAGGGTCCACCATGCACGACCGACGCAACCTCCCTCGCCACGGCCTACGCATCGAGGGCAAGCTCTTGTCCCCCGACATGACCTTCTCGATCGACGTCGTCATCAGGAACTTGTCCGAGGACGGGGCTTTGATCGTCGCCTTGGCGTCCGCCGATCTTGCCCCGGAACGGGTCTACCTATGGCAGATGCAAACCAGGACGCTGTTCGAATGCCGGGTGCGTTGGCGCAGGGCCGACCGCCTGATGGGCCTGCGCTTCACGGAACGGTGCAACCGCTCGAGCGTGCGAGACCTCATGCAGGCAGCAGCGCCCGCGCCGGCGGCCCTGCGACCTGACGCGCGGAGCTTTGGCGCGCGCATGCCGCACGCCAGCTCGTGTCCCGATCGCGAAGTTCGCCGGATCTTGCAGCAGGCGCTGAACGAACTTCGCGATCGAAAGGACACGAGCAAGCTCATGGTTCTAGTGTGATGATCGAGAAATTCGCCCTTTCTCGCAGCACGCCTACTGAGCGAATTTCTCGATCATCACACTAGAGCACTCCGACGCCGTCCGCCGGCACGCGTTCCGGCCGGGCTGATGCGCGCTGCTCGGGTCCATGATCTCGGGTGCATGATCCTGCTCGCCTTGTCGGGGCGCCCCCTGGCGTGCTCTAAATTCCGGCAGGAGGAACGCCATGGTCATGCTCACGCCGAATGCCAAGAACCACGCAGGCCTGGCGGCGCTCGCGTCCCGCTACGTCGACGTCGCGTCGCTGCCATGGACCCCGACGCGCTTCAAGGGGGTCGACATGAAATTGCTGATGCAGGACAAGGACACGGGCCTGTCGACCGCGCTCGTCAGATTTGCGGCCGGCGCCACCCTGCCCGATCATGAGCATGTAGAGCTCGAGCAGACCTTCGTGCTGGAAGGCTCGCTGGAGGACCATGAGGGCGTTGCCACGGCAGGCAACTACGTCTGGCGCCCCGCCGGCAGCCGCCATGATGCCCACGCACCCCAAGGCTGCCTGGCCCTGTCGTTCTTTCTGAAGCCCAACAAATTCTTCGACACGCCCTGAGGCGCAAGGCGTCTCTGTCATCCCGGAATTCGCCGCGGGCGCATGTCCAAGACCCAGCGCCCAAGACCCGGCGCCGAGGATTGAAAGCTCTGCAGGGAGATCGCGGCGGCCTCACGTGAAGCCGGCACGCACCCGCGCCCCGCGCGCAGCTTCGCCTGCCAGCAGCGCCGCCAGGGCGCGCGCCTCTTCCGGCAGAACGGCTTTGGTGCACACGGCGGCGGTGTAGATCGTCGCCAGCCCATAGCCCTGGGGCAGCGGCGCAACGAGCTGCGCACCGGGCGTATTGAGGATCTCGGTCACCTGCGTGCAGCCGATCGGACGTCCGCCCCTGGCGGCTGCCAGCTCGCGCATGGCGGTGGCGCCGTTGGGGAAGGTCTTGAGGCGCCCAGCCACGTCGGTCGAGATGCCCAGGCGATCGATCACGGCGGCGAAATGGATCCCCGCCGTGGCGAGCTTGGGGTCGGGAAAATAGATGGCGTCGGCAGCCAGCAGCGTCGCCCGCAGGCCTGCCGCGTCGCCGACGGCGGGCGCCGGATCACCCTGGCGTACGGCGACGGCGGTGAGAACGCAGCCGATGTCGGCCGCCGAGCCGGGAACGACATGGCCCTCAACCGCCAACTCGTCGATCAGCCGACGGGTCAGGATCAAGAGATCGGCCGGCGCGCCGCCGATGAGCTTGTCGCGCATGGCGCCGACAGCGCCGAAGGTGCCGCCGATCTCACAGTCGGTCTCCGCCTTGAACCGCGGCGCCAACGCGGCGACCAGACCTTGCGCCGCGCCGCCGCTGAGAATCTCAAGTCTTTGGGGGTGCACTGGACAGGTCCTCGATGGCCGCACATCAACCCATGGCCGCAATGATGCGCGCCCGCGTGATGGGAAGGTCGCGCACGCGCACGCCGAGGGCATCGAACACGGCATTGGCGATGGCACCTGCAACCGGCCCGTGCGCGGCCTCGCCGGCCCCCAGCGCCTTCTCCTCAGGCCGGGCGATGATCTCCACCTCCACCGCCGGCACTTCCGAGAAGCGCAGGATGGGATAGGTCTCCCAGGTGTCGCTCATGATACGGGTGCGGTCGAACCGCACCGCCTCCTTCAGCACCCAGCTCGTGGCCTGGATCGCACCGCCCTCCATCTGGTTCTCGAGGCCGTCCGGGTTGATCACCTCGCCGACGTCCACCGCCAGCACGAGGCGGCGCACGCGGATGTCGGCTGCGCCCTCGACCTCGGCGACGGCAGCGCAATAGGCGCCCGTGCCCTTGTAGCGGGCGAAGCCGAGGCCATGACCCTGGCCCTCGCGCCTTGCCCAAGCACCCCAGCCGGCGCGGGCCGCCGCCGCCTCGATCACGGCCCGTGCGCGGGGATCCTGCAGATGCCGCAGGCGGAAGGCGACCGGGTCCTCGCCGCGCTCGGCCGCCAGCTCGTCCATGAACGATTCGATGGCGAACACGTTGGCGAACGCCCCCAGCGTGCGCAGCGCCGAGGTGCGGATCGGCATGGCGAGCAGGCGATGGCTGGTGATCCGCCAGGCCGGGAAGTCGTAGAGAGGCGTGGCGTTGCGCTCGGCACCGCCACCGCCCGCCAGCGGCGGATTGGTCGCCACCGCGCGCGGAAAGGGCCTGGCGAGCTGCCAGGCGGCGTGCAGCGTCGGCGTCTTGACGCGGCCGGGCCGGGACACGTGCCCATTGCCCCACACATCGTGCCGCCAGCCGACGATCTCGCCCTGGGCATCAAGATCGGCCTCGAGGTCAACCGTCTGCGCGGCGCCGAACGGGGCCCACGCCATCTCCTCCTCGCGCGACCAGATGAGCTTCACCGGCCGCCCGTCCACCGCGCGGGCCAGCAGCACCGCCTCAAGCCCGACATCGTCGGCCCCGTTGTGGCCGTAGCAGCCGGCACCTTCCACGTGCTCCACGACGATGCTCTCGGATGGGAGCGCGAGCACGACGCTCAGCTCCGCACTCAGATTGTAGACGCCCTGGCTGTGGGTCCACACATGCAGCCTGCCGTCCGACCACTGCGCTATGGCACAAGAAGGCGCCATCGATGCATGCGCGATGAAGGGGCGCGAATACGCGGCGCGCACCGTGCGCACAGGCATGCCGCTCGTCACGGCATCGCGCGCGCCGACCGGCGTCGTCTCGACCGGCTGGCTCTTCATCCAGGCGCGCAAGTCCGCCTCATCGGGCAGCGCCTCGCCCCCAACCCACGTCGCCGCCGTCTCGAGCCGCCGCAAGGCAGCCCCGGCCGCAGCCTCGCTGTCCGCCACCACGCCCGCAAAGCTGCCGTCGCGCACCACGGCCACGGCGCCCGGTACGTCTCGGCCCGCCGCCTCGTCGAGCGCGGTCAGTCTCGCGCCGGGCGACGGCGGCCTGAGCACGCGCCCGTAGAGCATGCCGGGTAACACCAGGTCGTGGATGAAGCGCGGGCGGCCGAACACCTTGTCGGGAATGTCGAAGCGGGCGGCCGCGCGGCCCGCCAGCCGGCGCGCCTGGGCCGGCTTGGGGGCGATCCTGGCCGTGGCCTCACGCTCGAGGAGGCCGAGCTCGGCAAGCTCCCAGTAGCTCGTGCTGAGATTGCCGGGCCCGGTGATCGTCCCGTCGTGGACATCGAGGCTCTCGACGCCCACGCCCAGCCGCTGCGCGGCGGCCTCGAGATAGAGCGCGCGCGCCTCCGCGCAGGCATAGCGCAGCGCCGAGCCCGACTGCTCCACCGACAAGCTGCCCGACGTCACGCCTTCGTTGGGGCTCATGGCCGTGCTGGCGGGCACCATGCGCACGCGGGCAAGATCAACGTCGAGCTCGTCGGCCACGATCTGAGCCACGGCCGTCAGTATCCCCTGGCCGATCTCGACCTTGCCGGAGAACACCTCCACGCTGCCGTCGGCCTTGAGACGCAGCCATTGCGACAGCCGCCGGTTGGACTGCAGGCTGCCGGGCAGCGCCGCCGTGCCGCCGGTGTCGACGATGTGATAGCCAAGACCAGGCCCCGTCGTCATGTGGCGGCCCCCTCCTTGGCCGCGCGCAGAATTGCCCGCACGATGCGATTGTGCGCACCGCAGCGGCACAGGTTGCGATCGAGCGCGCCGCGCACGTCGGCTTCGCTGGGGTTGGGATTGCGCTTGATGAGCGCGGCCGCCGACATCAGGATGCCCGAGATGCAGTAGCCGCACTGCATGGCCTGCTCGGCGATGACGGCCCGCTGCAGCGGATGCGGATGCTCCGGCGTGCCGAGCCCCTCGACCGTGGTGACCTCCTTGCCGGCAGCCGCCCACAGCGGCGTGTCGCAGGCGGGCACGGCCTGGCCGTCCAGCAGAACGAAGCAGGCGCCACATTGGCCGGCGCCGCAGCCGAAATGCGCCGCCGTCAGCCCCAGCGTGCCGCGCAGCACGCCGAGCAGCGCCGATTCCGGAGCCGCCTCCACCGCCCGCTCCACGCCGTTCACCCTGAACCGGATTGCCTGCGCCATCGCGCCTCTCACTGGGGCGGCTTGATGCCCGCCGTCTGGATCACCTTCGCCCATTTCTCGATATCGCCGCGCAGATACGTATCGAATTCCGACGGCGTCATGACGATGGGAACCGCGCCCTGCTTGGCCCATGCGTCCCTGATCTCGGCCTTGGCCAGGGTCTTGTTGATTTCAGCATTGAGCTTGCCGACAACCTCCTTCGGCGTGCCTGTGGGCACCATGATGCCAAGCCAGATGGTGGCCTCGTAGCCGGGCACGCCGGCTTCGGACAGGGTCGGCAGCTCCGGCATCACCGTGGAGCGCTTGGCCCCCGTCGTGCCGAGCGCGCGCACCTGGCCGGACTGCACCGTCGGCGCCATGGTGGTGATCGCATCGATCATCATCTGCACGTGCCCGCCGATCACGCTCGTGCGCGCATCGCCGCTGCCACGATGCGGCACGTGCACGACATTGGTGCCGCTCATGGCTTTGAACAGCTCGCCGGCCATGTGATAGGGCGTGCCCGGACCCGACGAGGCGTAGTTCAAGGCGCCGGGCTTCTCCTTCAGCAGAGCCAGAAACTCCTTCAGGTCCTTGGCCGGCACCGACGGGTGCACGACCATCAGCAGATCGGAATAGTTGACGGGGGCCACCGGCACGAAGTCGCGCATCAACTGATAGGGCCGGTTGGGCAGCAGCGTCTCGTTGACGGTGTGCGTGTTCGACATCATCAGCAGCGTGTAGCCGTCGGGCGCCGCCTTGGCGACCTCGCCCGTGCCGATCAAAGCGCCGGCGCCCGGACGGTTCTCGATGATGAACGACTGCTTGAGCGTCTCCTGCAGGCTCTGGCCGATGACGCGCGCGTAGATGTCGGCGGGGCCGCCGGCGCCGAAGGGCACGATGATCTTCACCGCCCGCGCCGGATAATCCTGCGCCGATGCGGGGCTCGCCAGCGCCCCGGCAGCGGCGATTGCGAAAGCCAGCCCAGTCCTCAAGACCTGCAACATGTCTTCCTCCCCTGCAGTCATTTTATGTGCGGCAAGGACTGCCTTTGCATCCGGTATACCAGATTGCGGCCATTCCTCCAGGCGCGACCGCAGCGGCGACGCCGTCAAAACGGAATGTGATGGCTTGCAGAAGCGCAGCAGATGGGCTCGAGGCCGCTACTGCCCGGGCACCATGTACTTGAGCGCGGCGCTGGACACGGCGCCGCCGACGACGCAGGGGATGCCGATCTCGACGCGCCCCATGGCCCCTGCCACAATGCAGCCGAGCGCCAGCGCCGTCTGGCCGGCCTGACCCCACCACATGGTGTTGCGCATCGACTCCGGCCCCTTGACCTTGAGCTGATCGATGGACGCCATGGCATCGCGCCGCACGGCGCCGAACTCGAAGGTCTCGGCAGCGTCAACCACCTCGTGCAGTATGGCGCGGGTCTCCTTGGTCTCGTAGCGCATCGACGCCTTGAGCATGTCGAGCAGCGCCTTGTCGCGCGAGGCATTGGTGGCAAGCGTCAGCTTCGTCATGCTGCCCACGGTCAGACGGTCGACGTTGTTCTTGTCCTTCGACCACTCGAGCACCGAAACCATGCGCATCACCGGCTCGGGAGAGCCGGTCGCGAAATACTTGCCCCACAGCATGTCGAGGGGACCTGCGCCCTTGTCGAGCTCCAGCTGCTTGAGAGTCGGCTGCTTGCCGGTGACGAAGCGGTCGATCAGCACCTTGCGCGCGGGCATGCGCTCGGAAAACTTGACCAGCAGTTCCTTCCATTCCGGATGGCCGGAGTGGGCGACGGCCCGGACGATGGCCACCTGATCCTCCGGCGGCATGGGAAACATCTTGGCGATCAGATCTTCAGCACGCTTTGGATTGGCCTCGATGACGCCTGCCATGAAGCCGACGTAGACGCCGGCCGTCTCCAGATCGCGGAACAGGCCGAGCGCGCTCGCGGCCCTCACCATCTTGGGAACCTTGTCGGGACTGGGCTGCGTGCGATAGCCATTGATCCAGCGGAGGATCTGGTCCGCCGACGTGAACTCGTCCTTCTTCTTGGCAGGCGCAGCCTCGGCTGCCGGCACGCCGAGGAGCACCAGCACCAGAACAACCAGGGCCATCGCGGAACGCATTGCTTCCCCGTCACACTGCCGCGCCCATCGCCATGCAGACACGAAGCCCCCGGGATGGCGGATTTGTGGCGACGCCCGCGCTTTGCAGCCGGAACCATCGCTGGCGCATGGGGTCAAGGGCAGAAGCAACGGAGAGGAGATACTGCATGCGTCGAATGATGCTGGCAGGCGCCGCCGTGGGCGCGCAATCGCTCGCCTTGAGCGCCGCCTATCCCGCGTCCTTGACCACGGAGATGTCGGGTGCATCCTCGTTCTTCATGCCTTGGACATGATAGCCGGCATCGACATGATGCACCTCGCCGGTGACGCCGCGCGAGAGATCGCAGAGGAGATAGAGCCCCGCCGCTCCCACCTCCTCGATGGTCACCGTGCGCCGCAGCGCCGAATTGTACTCGTTCCATTTCAGGATATAGCGGAAGTCGGAAATGCCGGACGCCGCCAAGGTCTTGATGGGACCCGCCGAGATGGCATTGACGCGGATACCATCCTTGCCGAGGTCGGCCGCCAGATAGCGCACGCTGGCCTCCAGCGCCGCCTTGGCGACCCCCATCACGTTGTAGTGCGGCATCACCTTCTCGGCGCCGTAGTAGGTCAGCGTGAGCAGCGAGCCGCCGGGCTGCATCAGCTTCTCGGCCCGCTTGGCGAGCGCCGTGAACGAATAGCAGGAGATCAGCATGGTCTGCGTGAAGTTCTTCTCCGTCGTGTCGACGTAGCGGCCGTCAAGCTCGGTCTTGTCGGAGAACGCGATGGCGTGGACCAGAAAATCAAGCCGGCCCCAGTGCCGCGAAAGCTCGGCGAAGACGGCATCCATCGAAGCCGTGTCGGTGACATCGCAGGGCAGAACGAGCCGCGACCCCAGCTCCTGCGCCAGCGGCTCCACGCGCTTCTTGAGCGCGTCGCCCTGATAGGTGAAAGCCAGGGCCGCGCCCTGGGCAGCCGCGGCCTTGGCGATGCCCCATCCGAGCGAGCGATTGTTGGCCACCCCCATGATCAGGCCGCGCTTGCCTTGCAGCAGGGTGCCGGCCGGAATCTCGAAGCCAGCCGCAGATCCACTCATTTCCCCTAGCCCCTTCCAAAATATGAGTTTTGTGCCAAGCTTTCCGGCCCGGCCCGCATCCTACACCATCGGCCCAGCCGGTACAGCCAAGCTCACCCGACCTACACCGGCGCAACCCTGGCCAGCAGGTGTGCCAGCTGCTCGGCCTCGGCCGGGCTGAGGCGTGCGCCGAATTGCTCTTCGATGGCAGCGGCATAGACCGGCCACATGGCCCGATGCAAGGCCCGACCCTTGGCCGTGATGACCACGACATTGTTACGGCCGTCCACTTGACACTGGTGGCGCTCGACCAGGCCCTCGCCCTCGAGGCGATCCACCAGGCGGCACAGGTTGTATTGCGCAAGCTGCGTCCGGCTCTGCACGCCCGACTGCCGCATCATGCCCTTCGGGCTGCGATCGACCTCGTGCAGCACGTGATACCAATCGAGAGGCGGAAGCCCGGCGTTTTTCAGGCGCTCCTCGATCCTGTCCGAGACGGCTCTCTCGGTGCGTACGAGGCCCGCCCATGCCTCGATGACAGAAGATGTCAGCTTCGTGCTCATTGGCGAGTCATGCCTAGCAGAAATCGCGCATACACTGTGAAATATGCAATTGCATTATATGCAGATGCATATGTGTCTATCGTCCCGATGCATATAGGAGACGCCTCATGAAGCTCTATTATTCGCCCGGCGCCTGCTCGCTCTCCCCCCACATCATCCTCAATGAGGCGGGCCTGTCGTTCGAGTTGATCAAAGCCGATACAAAAACCAAGATTCTGGCGGACGGTAGCGACTACCGCACCATCAACCCGCTCGGATATGTGCCGCTGCTGGAGCTCGACGACGGCACCAGGCTGACCGAGGGACCGGCCATCGTGCAATACATTGCCGACCTGGTGCCGGCGAAGAAGCTCGCCCCGCCCAACGGCACCATGGAGCGCACCAAGCTGCAGTCCTGGCTCAACTTCACGACCAGCGAAGTGCACAAGACTTTCTCGCCGCTGTTCAACCCGACGATGCCGGAAGAGGCCAAAAAATACTTCCGCGAGCGCCTGGGCACGCGCTTTGCCCACCTCGACAAGCACCTGGCCAGCAACGACCACCTCATGGGCAAGGATTTCTCGGTGGCGGATGCCTACCTCTTCGTGGTTTCCAACTGGGCCGGCCGGGTGGATGTGGATCTCTCCCCGCACGCCAACGTGCTGGCCTACCGCAAGCGCGTCGGCGCCCGTCCAGCGGTGCAGGCAGCCATGAAGGCGGAAGGCCTCATCAAGTAGGTTCTGCCCGACGCCGCCACAGCACGGGGTTGGAGCGAGCTCGACATGTGATGGCGGCACGCGCCTGCGTCCCGCGTCACACCCGCCGCCCTCGTCCTGAGCTCCGTCGAAGGACGGGCTGCGGGCACCTGAGCCGTGCTTCGACAGGCTCAGCACGGGGTTGGAGCGAGCTCGACATGTGATGGCGGCACGCGCCTGCGTCCCGCGTCACACCCGCCGCCCTCGTC
>JAIEQJ010000060.1 GCA_019747815.1 Hyphomonadaceae bacterium | reverse complement strand
CCCAGCACCGGATAAGAGGTCAGGTCCATCGGGCGCAGCCCGGACGCCCTGCTCCTCCTCGTCTCGCACCCCCTCGGAGCCGCCACGGCCCGCGAGGCCCGCCGTGCTGACGCATTCCCGGTACGGGCTTGCCGATGACAGGCCCCTCGGGCCCAGTGCGTCGCGTCTCGACAATGCCGCGATGGGGCGCCATAGATGCGCCGCCCAGCACACAGCCAAGGATGCCGACAATGGCGAGCATGAACGGCAAGGCCAAAGCCACCAGGACAAGCGCCAAGCCGGATAAGCGTCCGGCCAAGACGGCGGGTGCGAAGGCCAAGGCTGGCGGCAGCCGCAACCCGCTGCTGGCGCCATGGACGACGCCGTTCGCCATGCCGCCGTTCGACCGCGTGAAGACCCGGCATTTCATGCCGGCGTTCGACCAGGCCTTCGCCGACAACCTCGCCGAGATCGAGACGATCGCCGGCATGCGGGCCGCCCCGACGTTTCAGAACACCATCGAGGCGCTGGAACGGGCCGGGCGCGGGCTCGATCGCGTGGCCGGCGTGTTCTACAATCTCGCCGGCACCGATACCAACGCGGCGATCCAGAGAATTGAGCGCGAGGTGGCGCCGCGCTTTGCCAAGCACAGCATGCGTGTCTATCAGAACGCCAAGCTGTTCCGCCGCGTCGACGCGCTGTTCAAGAAGACGGGCAGCCTCGGCCTCAACGAGGAGCAGAAGCGGGTGCTGGAGCGCTACCACCGCAGCTTCATCCGCGCAGGCGCCGCGCTCGATGCCAAGGCGCGCAAGCGCATGGCGGCCATCGCCGAGCGGCTGGCAACGCTCGGCACCAGCTTCAACCAGAATGTGCTGGCCGACGAGCAGGAGTTCCTGCTCGTGCTGACATCTGAAGCCGATCTTGCCGGCCTGCCCGACGCCCTGCGGGCGGCAGCCGGGCAGACGGCCGACGAGCGGGGCCACAAGGGCAAGCATGCCATCAGCCTGGCGCGCTCCAGCATCGAGCCGTTCCTGCAGTTCTCCGCACGCCGCGACCTGCGCGAGCGGGCGTTCAAGGCCTGGCGCCAGCGCGGCGCCAACGGCGGCAAGACCGACAATCGCGGGATCGTGGCGGAAATCCTCGCCCTGCGCGCGGAGCGCGCGCGCCTGCTCGGCTTCAAGACGGCGGCCGACGCGGCGCTCGAGTTCACCATGGCCAAGACGCCGGCCAGCGTGCGCAAGCTGCTGATGGAGGTGTGGAGACCCGCCAGCAGGCGCGCGGGCGAGGAACGCGACGAGCTGCAGCTGGCCGTGCAGGCGGACGGCGGCAACTTCAAGCTGGCCGGCTGGGACTGGCGCTACTACGCGGAGAAGGTGCGCAAGGCCAAGTTCGATGTCGACGAGGCCGAAATCAAGCCCTACCTGCAGCTCGACAACGTGATCGCGGCCGCCTTCGACGTCGCCCACAAGCTGTTCGGGGTGACCTTCACGGAGCGCGCGGACCTGCCCGTCTATCACCCCGACGTGCGCGCCTTCGAGGTGA
Source organism: Hyphomonadaceae bacterium (assembly GCA_019747815.1). Taxonomy (GTDB): domain Bacteria; phylum Pseudomonadota; class Alphaproteobacteria; order Rhizobiales; family Hyphomicrobiaceae; genus AWTP1-13. The sequence goes on along the minus strand of JAIEQJ010000060.1, from coordinate 83,358 downwards.
GGAGCGCCGACGGCCGCCACATCGGGCTGTTCCTGGCGGACTATTTCGCGCGGCCCTCCAAGCGCTCGGGCGCCTGGATGTCGGGCTGGCGCGACCAGCACAAGCTCGACACGCAGGAGGTGCGGCCCATCGTCGTCAACGTCATGAACTTCGCCAAGGGCGCGCCCGGCGAGCCGGCGCTCTTGAGCATCGATGATGCGCGCACGCTGTTCCACGAGTTCGGGCACGGGCTGCACGGGCTGCTGTCGGATGTGACCTATCCGGCGGTGTCCGGCACCAGCGTGGAGCGCGACTTCGTCGAGCTGCCCTCGCAGCTCTACGAGCATTGGATGATGCATCCGCAGGTGCTCAGAAAATTCGGCCGTCACACCAACACCGGCAGGCCGGTGCCCGAGGCACTGCTGAAGAAGATCAAGGCCGCACGCAATTTCAACCAGGGCTTTGCGACCGTCGAATACGTGGCGGCGGCGATCGTCGATCTCGACCTGCACGCGCTCAAGGATGTGGACGATCTCGACGTCGACGCCTTCGAGAAGGAGACGCTCAGCCGGATCGGCGCGCCGGACGAGATCGGCATGCGCCATCGCATTCCCCACTTCCAGCACATCATCGGCGGCTATGCCTCGGGCTACTACAGCTACATGTGGTCGGAGGTGATGGATGCCGACGCCTTCAGCGCCTTCGAGGAGACCGGTGATATTTTCGATGCGGCCACGGCACGCAAGCTGCATCAAAACATCTATGCCGCCGGCGGCAAGCGCGATCCCGCCGACACCTACAAGGCTTTCCGCGGGCGGCTGCCGACGACCGCGGCGCTGCTCGAGAAACGGGGGCTGACGGGGGCTCGCCCCTAGTGTCCCGATCGCGAAGTTCGCCGGATCTTGCAGCAGGCGCTGAACGAACTTCGCGATCGAAAGGACACGAGCAAGCTCATGGTTCTAGTGTGATTCAGATCGAGAAATTCGCTCAGCAGGCGGGCTGCGAGGACGGGCGAATTTCTCGATCATCACGCTAGCGCAGGATCGCTTCGGACTGAAGCGCCTTGCCGGCCACGAAAGCCGCGTGCGATACACGCTGCACACTCAGTTTCCGCAAGGGCCGGTGGTGATGACCGAAGACAATCGCGCAGTCGAGAACCAGCTCGAGCGCACGCTGGCCGCGAGCCGGTGGCTGCTGGCGCCGTTCTTCGTCGGCCTGGCGCTCAGCATCGTGATCCTGCTGATCAAGTTCGTGCAGGAGTTCTACCATCTGGCCGCCAAGGCGCTCACCGTCAGCGAGGCCGAGGCGATCCTGGGCATTCTGAGCCTGGTCGACCTGGCGCTGACCGGCGCGCTGGTGATGATCGTCATCTTCTCGGGCTATGAGAACTTCGTTTCCAAGATCGACCACACCCATGTGCGCAACTGGCCGGAGTGGATGGGCTCGATCGATTTCACGGCATTGAAGATCAAGCTGCTGGGATCGATCGTGGCGATCTCGGCCATCCAGCTGCTGAAGCAGTTCATGGCGGTGAAGACGGCCTCCGACCGTGACCTCATCTGGTATGTGGTCATCCATGTGGTGTTCGTGGCCTCCAGTGTGCTGCTGGCCCTGTCCGACCGCCTCAGCGGCGAGATAAAGCCGAAGCCGCCCGCCGCCGCGCGGGGCGAGGAGACCACCAAGGCCTAACCGCCGCCAGGGAGGAAACCCATGCAAGCGACCATCAACGGCATGCGCATGACCTATGCGGTGGAGGGCCCCGACACGGCCACGCCCATCGTGCTGCACCACTCGCTCGCCACCAACCTCACCCTGTGGGACGAGCTGACGGCGGCGCTCATACCGCGCTATCGCGTGGTGCGGTTCGATGCCCGCGGCCACGGCACGAGCGAACCGACCAAGGCGCCGTACGACTTCGAGACCTTGTCGGCCGATGTCGTGGGCCTGATGGACCATCTCAAGATCGGCAGAGCCCATTTTCTCGGCCTGTCGATGGGCGGCATGGTGGGACAGTATCTCGGCTTGTTGCACCCTCAGAGGTTCCTCTCCCTGACGCTGAGCTCGACCTCGAGCCGCGTGCCGCCCGAAGGCCAGGCGCTGTGGGCCCAGCGCGTCAAGAACACGCGCGAGAGGGGCATCGAAACCCAGGTGGAGGTGGCCATGCCGCGCTGGGTGACGGCCGCCAACCAGAAGGCCAAGCCGGCCGTGGTGGAGCGCCTGGCCGGGATGATCCGGGCCACTCCGGCCGAGGGCTTCTGCGGCTGGGGCGAGGCCATCCGCACCCTCAACGTCACCGATCGGCTGCCGGCCATCACGCTGCCGACCACCGTGATCGTCGGCGCCGAGGACCCCGGCACGCCGCCGGCGGCAGCGGAGGCCATCCACCGCCAGATCAAGGGATCGCACCTGATCGTGGTGCCCGGCGTCTCGCACATGCTGTGCGCCGAGGCGCCGGCCGTCTTCAACGGCCACGTGCTGGCTTTCCTCGACCAGCAGGCCGGACATTAGGTGCAGACTAAATCGCACCCCGGCCTGCAGCGCGTGCTCGTCCTCGGCGGCTACGGGGCCTTCGGCGGACGAGTGGCGGAGCGCCTGGCGCAGGTGCCGGGCGTGGAGGTGGTCATTGCCGGGCGCTCGCAGGATCGGGGGCTCGATGCCGCGCTGGAATTGGAGATCGCGACGGGAAAGCCCGTCACCGCCCGGCGCCTCGACGCGGCGAGCGTGACGCCGGCCGATCTCACCGCCATCGGCGCCGGCGTGGTCATCAACGCCTCGGGGCCCTATCAGAGCCAGGACTACCGCCTCGCCCGGGCCTGCATCGCCGCGCGCGTGCACTATCTCGACCTTGCCGATGCACGCCTGTTCGTGACCGGCATCAGGGCGCTGGATGCGGAGGCGCGCGCGGCCGGCGTGCTCATCGTCAGCGGGGCCAGCACCGTGCCGGCGGTCTCGGGCGCGGTGGCCGACGCCCATGCAGCCCAGTTCGGATCGCTCAGCGCCATCGCCAGCGTGATCGCGCCCGGCAACAACTTCGATCCCGGTCTTGCCACCACGCGGTCGATCCTGATGAGCCTCGGGCGACCGATCGCCAACGGCGCGGGGCGCGCGCCCATCTTCGGCTGGCAGGGCCTCGACCGCCGCAGGCTGCCGGGCCTGGGCGCCCGCTGGATCGGCCATTGCGATGCGCCCGATCGCGACCTGTTCCCGCAAAGGTATGCCGGCTTGAAGGTTGCGGATGTGTATGCCGCCCTCGAGGTGGGCCCGTTTCATCTCGGGCTGTGGGGTCTTGCCGGACTGGCGCGCAGCGGCCTCTTGCCCCACCCCGAGCTGATGGCGCGGCCGCTGCTGGCAACGAAGCGCAGGCTCGGCTTCCTGGGCTCCGACCGCGGCGGCATGCTGGTGAGCATGGCCGGCACCGGGCGCAACGGCGAGCCCAAGCACATCGACTGGCATCTGATCGCATGCGGCGGACACGGGCCCTACATTCCCGCAACCCCCTCGGTTCTGCTGGCCAAGCGGCTCGTCGATGGAACCCTGCAGAAGCGGGGCGCCATGCCCTGCGTCGGGCTGTTCACCCTCTCCGAGTTTCTGGCCGAGACCGCCGACCTCGACCTGACCACGGGCACCCAATGACGCTGCCGCTCTACCGCCGGCTGCTGGGGGAGCGCTTCGAGCACCTGCCGGCGCGGGTCCGCGAGCTGCACGACATCGCCGCCCGCCTCAGCGTCTGGTCGGGCCGTGCCGATGTGGAGCGGGGGCGATCGTGGCTTAGCCGGATGGTGGCGACGCTGTTCGGGTTGCCGCCGACGGGGCGCGACCAGGCGCTGCGCGTCACGTTCGAGCCCGTGGGCGGCAAGGAAATCTGGTCGCGCGTGTTCGGCACTGCCGTGTTCCGCTCGGTGCAGTACGAGCGCGGCGGCCTCCTCAACGAGCGGGTGGGGTCGAGCACGTTCGTGTTCGCGCTCGAGACCTCGGCCGACGGGATGGCGCTCAAGCTCAAGGGCGTGCGTTGCCTCGGCGTGCCGCTGCCGCTCTTTCTGGCGCCGAGCGTGTTCACGTTCGAGAGCGAGCGCGACGGCCGCTACCATTTCGAGGTGGAGGCGGCCCTGCCGCTCGTCGGCCGCATCGTGCGCTATGCGGGGTGGCTGGAGCAGGACACCGGATGATTGCCCGCGCGCCGAATGCACCCACCTCATCATCCCGGCCGGTGCGATCTGGAGCGAGGTTTGCGCATGCCTCAGATCCCGGATAGTCGCTGCGCGACTTCCAGGATGACGGGTGGGAGTTGCAACACCCGCGCGAGGCCAGCGCCCGCTCAGTAAGAGCGCGTCTTGGGCGGGATGTAGCTGACCTCGTTGGTCATGGTGTGGGTGTGCACCGGCCGGTAGTCGATGCGCACCGTCTTGGCGGCGTCGTCGGCCCAGGTCAGGGTGTGCTTCATCCAGTTGTCGTCGTCGCGCCTGGGATAGTCCTCGCGCGCATGCGCGCCGCGGCTCTCGGTGCGGTTCTTGGCCGCCACCACGGTCACCGCCGCCTGCATGATCAGGTTGTCGTATTCCAGGGTCTCGACCAGATCGGTGTTCCAGATCAGCGAGCGGTCGGTCACGGCCACGTCGTCGGTCTCCTTCCAGATCTCGATGATCTTGTCCACGCCTTCCTCCAGCACCGGGCCGTCGCGGAACACCGAGCAGTTGGTCTGCATGACCTTCTGCATCCTGAGACGCAGCGCCGCGGTCGGCTGGCCGCCCTTGGCGTGGCGGAACTTGTCGAGGCGCGACAGCGCAAGCTCGGAGGCATCGCTCGGCAGCGGCGGCTGCAAGCTGTCCGCCTCCACCGTCTTGGCCGCCTGCAGGCCTGCGGCGCGGCCGAAGACGACAAGATCGATCAGTGAATTGGAGCCCAGGCGGTTGGCGCCGTGCACCGAGACGCAGGCCGCCTCGCCGATGGCCATCAGGCCCGGCACGACAAAGTTGGGGTTGCCGTCCTTCAGGGTGAGCATCTCGCCGTGATAGTTCGTGGGCACGCCGCCCATGTTGTAGTGCACGGTAGGGAGCACCGGCACCGGCTGGCGGCGCAGATCGACGCCCGCAAACACCTTGGCGTTCTCTGTTATGCCCGGCAGCCGCTCGTGCAGTATCTTCGGATCGAGATGGTCGAGATGCAGATGGATGTGGTCCTTCTCCTTGCCGACGCCGCGCCCTTCGCGGATCTCGATGGTCATGGCGCGCGAGACCACATCGCGCGAGGCCAGGTCCTTGGCGTGCGGCGCATAGCGCTCCATGAAGCGCTCGCCCTCGCTGTTGGTGAGATAGGCGCCTTCCCCGCGCGCGCCCTCCGTGATCAGCACGCCGGCGCCGTAGACGCCCGTGGGATGGAACTGCACGAACTCCATGTCCTCGAGCGGCAGGCCGGCGCGCAGCACCATGGCGTTGCCGTCGCCCGTGCAGGTGTGGGCGCTCGTGCAGGTGAAATAGGCGCGGCCGTAGCCGCCGGTGGCGAGAATGGTCTTCTTGGCGCGGAAGCGGTGCAGGCTGCCGTCATCGAGCTTGAGGGCGATGACGCCGCGGCAGGTGCCGTCCTGATCCATCATCAGGTCGATGGCGAAGAACTCGATGAAGAACTCGGCCGAGTGCTTCAGCGACTGGCCGTACAGCGTGTGCAGCATGGCGTGGCCGGTGCGGTCGGCGGCGGCGCAGGTGCGCTGCGCGGGCGGACCCTCGCCGTACTCGGTGGTCATGCCGCCGAAGGGGCGCTGGTAGATGCGGCCGTCCTCGGTGCGGCTGAAGGGCACGCCATAATGCTCCAGCTCGTACACGGCCTGCGGCGCGTTGCGGCAGAGATATTCGATGGCGTCCTGGTCGCCCAGCCAGTCGGCGCCCTTGACGGTGTCGTACATGTGCCAGCGCCAGTCGTCGGCGCCCATGTTGCCGAGCGCGGCAGCGACGCCGCCCTGGGCGGCAACCGTGTGCGAGCGGGTGGGGAAGACCTTGGTGATGCAGGCGGTCTTCAGCCCCGCCTCGGCGCAGCCCAGCGTCGCCCGCAGGCCCGCGCCGCCCGCCCCGACGATGACCACGTCATAGGCGTGGTCGGTCAGCGGATAGGCCCGGCCGTTGAGCGCGGGCCTGGCTATTCCGTTGCCCTTGTCGTGAACGTTTTCCGGCATGGTCCTCAAGCCCCGAAGCTCAGCTTCAGCACGGCGAACACGCACGTGATCCCGATCAGGATTGCGAAGAAGGAGTTTAGCATGAGGGCCACCACCTTCCGTCCCTCGGAATGCACATAGTCCTCGATGATCGTTTGCATACCTAGCCGCATGTGGATGACGCCCGACAGCACCAGCACCAGCAGGGCGATGGCATTCTGCGGCTTGGCCAGCGCGTGCTTCACGGTGGCGTGGTCGGCACCGGCGAACCTGATCAGCAGGACGATCAGGAAGCCGACGAGAAAGATGTTGGCGACCGCCGTGAGGCGCTGCTTCCAGAAATGGTCCGTGCCCTCCTTGGCGGAGCCGAGGCCGCGAACCTTGGCAAGCGGCGTGCGCAGGCTGCCCATCTCAGAGGCCTCCCCGCAGCGACAGCCCGACCACCCAGACAGCGGCGGTCAGCGCCAGCGAGCCGAGAATGGTGAGCCAGGCGAGCATGTCGGCGGAGCGGGGCTGCAGGGCGCGCCCGGTGTCCCACAGCAAATGGCGCATGCCGCCCAGCATGTGGTGGAGCACGGCCCACGTGTAGCCGAGCAGCACGAATTTGCCGAGCGGGTGGCCGAAGAGCTGGTTCACCAAAGCGAACTGGCGCTCACCCATGGCCGCGGCGATCAGCCAGGCCGCCAGCAGCAGGGTGCCGACATAGAGCGCGCCGCCGGTGATGCGATGCACGATCGACATCAGCATCGTGATCTGCATGCGGTAGATGCCGAGGTGGGGAGAGAGCGGACGCTCGGCCGCGCGCTTGGTCTGGGCCATGCAGATGATGTCCTCCCGCTCGTCGGAATGCGGCAAGCCGCCCCTGCGTCGGCTTGTAACGCGCAGCCGCACACGCGGCAATCGCCCGATTGTCTCAGCAGAGCATGGCCAACACCTGCCTCCTGCATAGGTGTATTGTATGCCAACGCGACGGACGCGGCGACGCTCTCAGCGCGGCAGCACGAGCCACACGTCGAGATCGAGCAGCACGCCCTCGGCATAGTCGCCGGCGGCATTTCGCATCGGGAAATCGGCGCACGGCCGGTTCTTCACCGCCACGAGCCGCACGCGCAGCGCGCCGATGTCGCGGCGATCGGCGATCACGGCCGTCTCCAGCACCTCCGACCACGCGTAGATCGTGTCGCCCGCGAAACACGGCGCCACGTGCCGTCCGCCGTTGATGGCAGCGACGTGGAAGGCGTTGGCGAGACCGTTGAAGGAGAGCGCGCGGGCGAGCGAGATGACGACCCCGCCGTAGACCAGCCGCCGCTTGAACTGTCCCTGCGCCTGCTCGTGCTGATTGAAATGCACCTTGGCCGTGTTCTGGTAGAGGCGCGTCGCGATCTGGTGCTCGGCCTCCTCCAGCGTCATGCCGTCGAGGTGGTCGATCCTCTCGCCGGCCGCGTAGTCGCCCCAGCGATGGGTGGAGCCGGCGAGGCCGAAGTCGTAGCGCGCAACCGCCAGCTCGGGGATGGCGGCACCCAGCGTCGCCGGGTCGACGCGCTCGGCCGTCTTCGGCACCACGGGCGCCGGCGCCGGGCTCGCCTTGTCGCGCTTGCGCACCATCACCCAGCGCACGTACTCAAGCACCCTGTCGCCACCCTGATTGCGGCCCGTCGTGCGCACATAGACGACGCCCGAGGCCTTGTTGGCGTTCTCACGCAGGCCGATGACCTCGGACGTGGCGCTCAGCGTATCGCCCGGATAGACCGCCTGCAGGAAGCGACACTCCGCATAGCCGAGGTTGGCAACGGCGTTGAGCGAGATGTCGGGCACCGTCTTGCCGAACACGGTGTGGAAGACGAGCAAATCGTCGATGGGCGCCCGGGGATAGCCGATGGCCTTGGCGAACGCGTCCGAGGACTGCACCGCAAAGCGCGGGCCATTGAGCCCCGTGTAGAGCGCGACATCCCCCGCCGTCAGTGTGCGCGGCGTGGCGTGGACCAGCACCTGGCCCACGGCGAAGTCCTCGAAATAGTTGCCGTGCTTCGCCTTGCCGTCGCTCATGATGCCTTCTCCGCAATCGCCTCGGCGATGGCCACGGTGCGCCGCGCCATCTCCGCATGCAGCAGCTCCACCATCCGGCCTTCGACGGTGATCACGCCCTTGCCCGTGTTCTCCGGCTGGTCGAAGGCGGCGATGATCTTGCGCGCGAAGTCGACCTCGGCCTGGGGCGGCGCGAACACCTCGTTGGCAATCGTCACCTGATCGGGATGGATGAGCGTCTTGCCATCGAACCCCAGCGCGCGGCCGTGCAGGCATTCGCGGCGAAAGCCCTCGGCATCCCTGAAATTGTTGTAGACGCCGTCGAGCACGTCGAGGCCATAGGCGCGAGCGGCGGTGATGGTCGACGACAGCCAGTAAAGCGCAGGCCGCCGGCTGTTGGAGAGATCGGCGCGCGTCTCCTTGACGAGATCGTTGGTGCCCATGACGAATGAGGCGAGCCGCCCGCCGCCCAGGCGCGCGGCGGCCGCAATGTCGTGCACGTTGAGGATGGCGAGCGGCGTCTCGATCATGGCCCATAACCGCGTCCTCTCCGGCGCGCCAGCCAGCGCCTCGGCAGCCCGCACGATGTCGGCACCGCTGGCGGGCTTTGGCAGCAGGATGGCATCGGGCGCCGCGGCTGCGGCCGCGGCCAGGTCGGCCTTGCCCCAGGGCGTATCGAGCGCATTGACCCGGATGACGAGCTCGCGCCGGCCGTAGCCGCCCGCCGCCACGGCCGCACACACCTGGTCGCGCGCCGCCCCTTTGGCCTCGGGGGCGACGGCATCCTCCAGATCGAGAATCAGCGCATCGGCAGGCAGCGACTTGGCCTTCTCGAGGGCCCGGGCATTGGAGCCCGGCATATAGAGCACGCTGCGGCGCGGGCGAATCGGCATGGCGAATGTCCTTGGTTGCGTCCGCCCAAACTAGGCAAAGCACGCGCCGCCCGCCAGCCCGGCGGACATCGCCGGCCCTTGGCATGCCCTGCGCATTCCGCCACAGTCGGCCGCAAGACTGAAAGCATTGGATACCGGACCCTTGGACACGGCAGACGTCATCATCGTCGGCGGCGGGATCGTCGGCAGCGCCACCGCCTACTTCCTGAGCATCGAGCCGGCGTTCGCCGGCCGCCGGATCGTGCTGATCGAGCGCGATCCGGGCTATCGCGACGCCTCAACCGGGCGCTCGGCCGGCGGGCTCAGGCAGCAGTTCTCGACCCCTGAGAACATCGCCATGTCGCTGTTCACGCTGGGGATGTTTCGCCGGCTGCGCACCATCTTCGGCGCCGAGGCGGACGTGGCCTTCCGCGAGCAGGGCTATCTCATCCTGGCGACGCCGGAGGGGCAGCCGCTCATCGCCGCGAACGTGACCTTGCAGCAAGCGATGGGGGCCGACGTCGCGCTCATGGCGCCCACCGACCTCGCCCGCGCGTTTCCCTGGCTCGCAACCGACGGGGTCGCCGCCGCCGGCTTCGGCCAGGCGGGCGAGGGCTGGTTCGACCCCACCAGTCTCGCCGCCCTCTTCCGCACGGCGGCAACCGCGGCTGGCACCACCATTGTCAATGACCGCGTCACCGGCATCGATGCGCACGGCCGCGTTGAAGGCGTCCGCCTCGCCGGCGGCGGGCGCATCGCCTGTCGCAGCCTCGTCAACGCGGCGGGGCCCTGGGCCGGCGAGCTGGCGGCGCTGGCGGGGCTGAGGCTGCCCGTGGAGCCGCGCAAGCGCTTCGTCTATGTCTTCGATTGCCGCCAGGCCCCCGAGGCATTGCTTCGGGCACCGCTGACGGTCGACCCCTCCGGCGTGTGGTTCCGGCCCGAGGGCCGCGTCTTCCTGTGCGGCAAGTCGCCGGCGGAGAGCGAGGAGCCGCCGGTCGGCGACCTCGACGCCATCGATCACGCCTTCTTCGAGCAGCAGGTGTGGCCGCAGCTCGCCGCCCGCGTGCCGGCGTTCGAAAGCATCAAGGTGGTGAACGCCTGGGCCGGCTACTACGACACCAACACGCTCGACCAGAACGCGGTGATCGGGCCGCATCCGGAGGTGCCCAACTTCTACTTCGCCAACGGCTTCTCGGGGCACGGCGCGCAGCAGGCCGCCGCCGCGGGGCGGGCGATTGCCGAGCTCATCACGCACGGCGCGTTCCAAAGCATCGACCTCACGCGCCTTAGCTACGCACGCATTGTTAACAATCAACCGCTGGCCGAGCGCAACGTGATCTAGCGGCCTGTGCTAGTGTCCCGATCGCGAAGTTCGCCGGATCTTGCAGCCGGCGCTGAACGAACTTCGCGATCGAAAGGACACGAGCAAGCTCATGGTTCCAGTGTGATTCAGATCGAGAAATTCGCTCAGCAGGCGGGCTGCGAGGAAGGGCGAATTTCTCGATCATCACACTAGACTAGACAGGCAGGCATGGCGCGCGTACTCGCAATCTCATCGCACGTTGCCCGCGGACACGTCGGCCTCGCCGCCACCGTGCCGGCGTTGCAATGGCTGGGGCACGAGGTCTGGACCCTGCCGACCGTTCTATTGGCAAGCCGGCCGGGGCTCGGCCGCCTCGCCAAGCACGAGTTGCCGCCGCCCGACCTCGACGCGATGCTGGGGGCCCTCGAGGCGGACGGTTGCTGGGGCTCGCTCGATGCCGTGCTCACGGGTTATTTCCCCTCGCCGCAGGCGGTGGCGGTAGCGGCCCAGGCGATCCGGCGCATCCGCCAGGCCAATCGGAAGGCGCTCGTGTTCGTCGACCCGATCCTGGGCGATGCCGATCGGCTCTATGTCGCGAGCGAGGTGGCGGAGGCCATCCGCGATCAGCTCCTGCCGCTGGCGACCATCGCCACGCCCAACCTGTTCGAGCTGCGCTGGCTCAGCGGGGCCGCGCCCACCGCACTTGAGGAGATCGCGCTGATCGCGCGCCGCCTCGGCCCTCCGGTGGTGATCGTGACCTCGGCGCTGCAGGCGCCGACCACCATCGCTACCCTGCTGGCAACCGGGAGCGGATTCTTCGAGCTCTCGCTGCCTGCCCGTCCCGACATCGCCAACGGCGCCGGCGACCTCTTCGCCGGCCTGCTGCTCGGCCACCTGCTCAACGGCCATGCCACCGAGGCGGCCCTCGACGCGGCTCTGCAAAACCTCGATCGCGTGCTTGCAGCGAGCGAGCGGCAGCCGGTATTGCAGCTCTCGGCCCTTCTCACCTGCAGCGGATGATGACCCCCATAATGCGAGACAAGCTCAAAGGCGCGCTGGCCTTCTTCCACCACGAGGCTGCCGGCGGGCTGGTGCTGGTGGTGGCGGCCCTGGTGGCGCTGCTCGCCAGCAACTCGCCGCTGGAAGGGCTCTATGACGGCTTCCTGCACACGCCGGTCGGCGTGCGTATCGGTCCGCTGGCGCTCGACAAGCCGCTGCTGCACTGGATCAACGACGGGCTGATGGCGATCTTCTTCTTTCTGGTGGGCCTGGAGATCAAGCGCGAGCTGCTGCGCGGCGAGCTGTCGACCTTCGGCCAGGCCGCACTTCCCATCGTGGCCGCGGCGGGCGGCATGGTCGTGCCCGCCGTCATCTATGTCGCCATCAACACCGGCGATCCGGCGGCCTTGCGGGGCTGGGCGATCCCCACCGCCACCGACATCGCCTTCGCCGTCGGCGTGCTGGCGCTGCTGGGATCGCGCATCCCGACCTCGCTCAAGATCTTCCTGCTGGCGCTCGCCATCATCGATGATCTCGGCGCCATCATCATCATCGCGGTGTTCTACACCGAGAACCTGTCCATGGTTTCGCTGGCGCTGGCGCTGGCGGGGGGCGCCGTGCTCTGGGCCTTGAATGCGCGCGGCGTCACGCGCCTGGCGCCCTATCTTTTGACCGGCATCTTCATCTGGGTGTGCGTGCTCAAGTCGGGTGTGCACGCCACGCTCGCCGGCGTCGCCGTTGCGCTCGCCATCCCGCTCACCAGCACGGCCGAGGGCGAGCCATCGCTGCTCGAGCAGCTCGAGGAAAGCCTGCATCCATGGGTGGCCTTTGCGGTGCTGCCGCTGTTCGCCTTCGCCAATGCCGGCGTTTCGCTGCAGGGAATTGCGCCCGAGAATTTGCTCGAGCCGATCCCGCTCGGGATCGCGGCCGGGCTGTTCGCCGGCAAGGCGATCGGAATTTTCGGGGCCACCTGGATCGCGGTCATGGGCGGTCTGGCCGGCAAGCCCGAAGGCGCAACCTGGCTTCAGATCCTGGGCGTCGCCATGCTGGGCGGCATCGGCTTCACCATGAGCCTGTTCATCGGCATGCTGGCCTTCCCCGATCCGGCGGAAGCCGCCCCGCTGCGGCTCGGCGTGCTGACGGGCTCGCTGCTGTCGGCGGCGGCTGGCTATCTGGTGCTGGCGGCATCGGCGCGCGAGCGGGCGCCGACCTCCTGAGCTCAGCGGGCCGCGGCGGCGCGCACCATCGGAATGATCTTGGCCTCCAGCGACTCCGCCGAGATCGGCCCGATGTGCTTGTAGACGATCTCGCCCTTGCCATTGATGATGAAGGTCTCCGGCATGCCGGTCACACCCCACTCGATGGCCGCCCGGCCGTTGGCATCGACGCCCACCGCCACGAACGGATTGCCGTAGCGGCCGAGGAAGCGGCGCGCGGTGGCCGCCTGGTCCTTGTAGTTGATGCCATAGAGCTTCACGCCCGTGCGCTCCTTCAGCGCCACCAGCAGCGGATGCTCCTGTACGCAGGGCGCACACCAGGAGGCCCAGAAGTTGACGACCGACGCCTCGCCCGTGGCCAAGTCCTTGTTGCTGAAGCCGCCGACCGGACGCCCCCCTTCGTTCAAGCCTTCGAGCGCGGGCAAGGCAATGGCCGGGGCGGGCCGCCCGATCAGCGCCGAGGGCAGCTTGGAAGGATCACCGCTCTTGAGCGCAAGAGCAAACACCAGCGCCAGGATGGCAAAAATCACGAGCGGCCAGAAAAGCTGGCTTGAGCGCCCGGTGCGACCCTCGGCGGCGAGCGGCTTGTTCTGCATGTGGATCAACCCGTCTCAGCGCCGCTGCGGCTCGACCGGCGCCGCACGCCGCGCGCTTCCAACCCGTCGATCAGGCGCTGCTGGCGGCGCCCGTCGAACATGAGCCACCCCGCCAGCACGGCCAGCACAACGGCCACGATGGCGTAGGACGCCCAGATGAAAGCCGCGTGCGGTCCGAGGTCCCAGGGGGTCATGCTGCTCACTCCGCCGGCTGCGCCAGGCCGGCTGCTGATTGCACCTCCACCAGCCGCAGCGCCTTGACCCGGCGGCGCAGGATCTCGTTGCGCATCGCTTTCAGATGCAGCGCGGCGAACAGCAAGGTCATCCCCGCCGCCATGACCAGCAGCGGCCACAGGATCGACGGATGGATCGCCGGCATACCGAGGCGGGAAACGCTCGGTTGCTGGTGGATGCTGTTCCAGTCCACCGAGAACCTGATGATGGGCAGGATGACGATGCCGACGATGGCCAGGATCGCCGTCAGGTTGCCCGCCAGTTGCTCGTCCTCGATGGAGGAGCGCAGGGCGATGAGGCCGAGGTAAAGAAAGAAGAGAATGAGCACCGAGGTGAGCCGCGGGTCCCAGGCCCAGAAGGCGCCCCACATGGGCTTGCCCCACAGCGATCCGGTGACGAGGCACAGGAACGTGAACACGGCGCCGATCGGCGCCGCGGCCTTGGCCGAGACGTCGGCCAGGGGATGGCGAAACACCAAGAGGCCGAAGCTCGATGCCGCAACCAGCGCATAGCCGAACATGGCGAGCCAGGCTGCGGGCACGTGCACATACATGATCTTGGCGGTGTGGCCCTGCTGATAGTCCGGTGGAGCCGTGAAGAACGCCATGTAGAGGCCGAGGACGATGAGAGCGGCGGCCAGCGCGCCAATCCAGGGCAGCAGGCGCGCCGACAACGCCATGAAACGCGTGGGGTTGGCCAGCCTCTGGGTCAGCGTCTGCATGGCCATGATCTAGGCCTTTGCTTGTCCGACTGCAAACCGGCCATTTGTCCCTACTGAAGCTGGAGCCTGAGGGCTGCGGCCGCCGCCAAGGGCGCCAGCACCACCGAGGCCAGCGAAACCGCCACCAGGATCAGGAAGGACGGCGTGAAGGCCTCAGTTGCCATCAACGCCGCACCGACCGCGGAAATTCCGAATGTGAGGGTTGGAACAAACAGAGGCAGCATCAGCAGGGCCAGCAGCAAGCCTCCGCGCCGGGCCCGCAGCGTCAAGGCCGCCCCGATGGCACCGATGAAACTGACGGCGGGCGTTCCCGCCAGCATGGTGACGACCAGCACGCCGTAACCCTCCAGCGGCAGGTTCAAGAGCAGGCCCAGGATCGGGGCCAGCACGGTCAAGGGCAGGCCGGTGGTGAGCCAATGCGCCAGGCTCTTGGCGGCGGCAACGGCCTCCAGCGGCAGCGGCCCGGTGGCCATCACCTCCAGCGAGCCGTCCTCGTAGTCGGTCTCGAACAGGCGGCCCAGGGAGAGCAGGGCGGACAGCAGCAGCGCCACCCACAGCACGCCGGGAGCGATGCGCGACAACAGGTTGAGGTCGGGCCCGAGACCCAGCGGCAGCATCGCCACGACGATGAGGTAGAACCCCAGCGTGACGCCGATCGTCCCCCCTTCCCGCCAGGCGATCGCCAGATCGCGGCCGACCAGCTGCCAGAATGCTTTCATGCCGCTTGCGCCGTCCCATCGAGAAACAGCTCGCGCGATTTGACAAAGCCCAGGGGTGCGTGCGTGGCCGCCATCACCATGCCGCCGCGCGCCAGATGCCCATTCACCACGCTGGTCAATGTCTCCTGCGCGCCGCTGTCGAGCGAGGTGGTCGGCTCATCGAGCAGCCAGAGCGGACGCTCGGCCAGCAGCAGGCGCGCAAGGCCCAGCCGCCGTTTCTGGCCGGCGGACAGATAGCCCGCCGGGATGTCGCGCAGGCCCGACAAGCCGAGCGTTTCCAACGCCGTATCGGTCTCCGCGCGCACGCCTCCGAGGAAGCGGCGCCAAAAATTTGCGTTCTCGGCAACCGTCAGGCCCGCCTTCACGGCATTGGCGTGGCCGACGTAGTGGCACTGCTCGCTCACGGCATGATCCGGCGCGCCGCCCTCCAGCCAAACCCGCCCGGCCGTGGGCGGCGCGAGACCGGCAATGATGCGCAGCAGGGTCGTCTTGCCGGCGCCGTTGGGGCCCATCACAACCAGCGCCTCGCCCGCCGCGAGGCCGAGCGACAGCTCCAAGAACAACCGGCGTCCGCCGCGAACTGCGGACAACTTGTCGCCAATCAACTTCATGGGACTTTTACCCACAGGGAGCGCATATTAGAAGCGCTATATACGGCCTGGATTCGCCCCGAGGCCAGCCCGAGACGTCGTCTCTCGCGCTGTGCGGTCGGTTCGCAAGGAGATTTGCAGCCCATGAGCTCAGCCCCGACCCATCCTGACAGCTTCAAGTGCCGCAAATCGCTCACCGTCGGCGCCAGGACATACGAATATTTCTCGCTGCCGGATGCGGAAAGGAACGGGCTCGCCGGGATCGGAAGCCTGCCGCTGTCCTTGAAGGTGCTGCTGGAGAACCTACTGCGATTCGAGGATGGGCGGTCGGTCAAGGCCGACGACATCCGCGCGGTGGCGGAATGGCTCAAGGCCAAGACCTCCACGCGCGAGATCGCCTATCGACCCGCACGGGTTTTGATGCAGGACTTCACCGGGGTACCTGCGGTCGTCGACCTGGCGGCCATGCGCGATGCCATGCGGCATCTGAACGGCGACCCCTCCAAGATCAACCCCCTGGTGCCGGTGGACCTCGTCATCGATCACTCCGTGATGGTGGACTTCTTCGGTTCGGCCGATGCCTTCAAGAGAAACGTCGAGCTCGAGTACGAGCGCAACAGGGAGCGCTACGAGTTCCTGCGCTGGGGCGCGGGCGCATTCAACAACTTCCGCGTCGTGCCCCCCGGCACCGGCATCTGCCACCAGGTCAATCTCGAATATCTGGCGCAATCGGTGTGGACCAAGGCGATCGGCAGGACCACGCAGGCCTTTCCCGACACGTGCGTGGGCACCGACAGCCACACCACCATGGTGAACGCGCTCGGCGTGCTGGGCTGGGGCGTGGGCGGCATCGAGGCGGAAGCCGCCATGCTGGGACAGCCCGTGGCCATGGTGATCCCCGAGGTGATCGGCTTCGGCTTCAAGGGCAAACTGCGCGAAGGGGTGACCGCCACCGACCTGGTGCTCACCTGCACGCAGATGCTGCGCAAGCGCGGCGTGGTGGAGAAATTCGTCGAGTACTACGGCGACGGCCTCGACCATCTCTCGGTGGAGGACCGCGCAACGATTGCCAATATGGCCCCCGAGTACGGTGCCACCTGCGGGTTCTTCCCGGTCGATGCAGATACCATCAAATACCTCAAGGCCACCGGCCGGGCGGCAGACCGCGTGGCCCTCGTGGAGGCCTACTGCAAGGCCCAGGGCTTGTGGCGCGAACGCGGCGCCAAGCCCGTCTTCACCGACGTGCTGCAGCTCGATCTCTCAACCGTCGAACCGTCGATGGCGGGCCCGAAGCGGCCGCAGGATCGCGTGCCGCTCACGCAAGCCAAGAGCGGTTTTGCCGCCGCGCTGCCGGACATCGTCAAGGGCGCCAATCTCAAGCAGCGGGTGAAGGTGGACGGCACCGACTACGATCTCGGCAACGGCGACGTCGTCATTGCCGCCATCACCTCGTGCACGAACACATCCAACCCCTCGGTGCTCATCGCCGCCGGGCTGGTGGCGCGCAACGCCCGCAAGAAGGGCCTGAAGGCGCAGCCCTGGGTGAAAACCTCGCTGGCGCCCGGCTCCCAGGTCGTCACGGATTACCTGGCCAAGGCCGGCCTGCAGGAGGACCTCGACGCGCTCGGCTTCAATCTGGCGGGCTACGGCTGCACCACCTGCATCGGCAATTCCGGCCCCCTGCCCGACACCATCGCCGATGCCGTGCGCGGCGGCGACCTCGTCGTGGCCGCCGTACTGTCGGGCAATCGCAACTTCGAGGGCCGCGTCAATCCGGACGTGAAGGCCAACTACCTTGCCTCGCCGCCGCTGGTCGTCGCCTACGCCATCGCCGGCACGCTCAACCGCGACCTGACATCGGAGCCGCTGGGCACCGGGTCCGACGGCCAGCCCGTCCATCTGAAGGACATCTGGCCGACGTCGGCCGAGATTGCCGAGCTGATCCGCACCTCGGTCACCCCCGACATGTTCGCCAAGCGCTACGGCGCCGTGTTCGAAGGCGACGAGAGGTGGCGCGCCATGGGCAAGGCCAAGCCCAGCCTCACCTATCGCTGGAACTCGGGCTCGACCTACGTGCAGAACCCGCCCTATTTCGAGGACATCTCGCCCACGCCGCTGCCGATCGGCGACGTTGTGAATGCGCACGTGCTCGGCCTGTTCCAGGACAGCATCACGACCGACCACATCTCGCCCGCCGGCTCGATCAAGAAGGACGGGCCGGCCGGCACCTACCTCGTCGAGCATCAGGTGCGCCCCGCCGATTTCAATTCCTACGGGGCGCGCCGCGGCAACCACAACGTGATGATGCGCGGCACGTTCGCCAACGTGCGCATCAAGAACATGATGATGGGCGGCAAGGAAGGCGGCAACACCATCCACACGCCGTCCGGCGAGACGCTGTCGATCTACGACGCCGCCATGCGCTACAAGGCCGAGGGGGAGCCGCTGGTGGTGTTCGCGGGCCGGGAGTATGGCACCGGCTCCAGCCGCGACTGGGCGGCGAAAGGCACCCGGCTGCTGGGCATTCGCGCCGTGATTGCCCAATCGTTCGAGCGCATTCACCGCTCGAACCTGGTCGGCATGGGCGTGCTGCCGCTGGTGCTGGCCGAGGGCCAGTCCTGGCAGACCCTAGGTTTGACCGGCCGGGAGACGGTAACCATTCGCAATCTGGCCGACCTTAGGCCTCGCCAGAAGGTTGCCGTTGCCATCACGGGCCCGGACGGGAAAACCAGCCAGATCGAGGTTCTTTGCCGTATCGATACCGAGGAAGAGTTGGGTTACTATCGCCACGGAGGTATTTTGCCCTTTGTTCTGCGTAATCTGGCAAATGCAGCCTAACCTGCGTTGGTTATTGAGCATGCGCATTCTACACGAGGTCTATTCTGGACATGTCGTCTCACCCATTCGTGACTCGCACTTGATCGGCCAAATCCCGATATTCCGTTGCGACAGGGGAGCATTGCCCAGGCGGAAGGACGGCCTATGCGCTTTGTCGCGCTCATAGCACTTGCAGCCGGCTTCGCCGGATTTGCGGGGCTGGCCCAGGCACAAAGGGCCGACGGCGTGACGTTGGCCAGCCATAATGCATCGCACATCGTTTCGGAGCCGAAAGCGGTCGTAGAGCTGTACACCAGCCAGAGCTGCGCCGCGTGTCCAGCGGCGGATGCGGTGTTGAACCAGCTGGCGAAACGGGACGACATCATCGCCGTGTCGCTGTCGGTGGACTACTGGGACTATCTGGGCTGGAAGGACACATTGGCTCAGCCCAAGTTCAGCGAGCGGCAGAAAGCCTACGCCAAGGTGCTCGGCGATGGCATGATCTATACGCCGCAAATGGTGGTCAACGGGGCGGTGCATGTGAACGGCACCGACGAACTCAAGATCTCCGCCGCCATCGAGAAGACGAACAAGACCGTTGCCCTGTCACATGTGCCGGTGAACCTCTCCGCCACCGATGACAAGCTGACGATCAAGATCGGTGCCGCCCCGCTCGGCAGCGCTGTCAGGGAAGCTACGGTGTGGCTCGGGGTGCTCAGCCCGAGCGTGCAAGTGCCGATCGCCCGGGGCGAGAACAAGGGCAAGACGATCACCTATTCCAACGTGGTGCGGGATCTCATGCCGATCGGCATGTGGAACGGCAGGGCGATGACCGTTCAGCTCCAGCGCAACAGCATCATGCATACCGGTGCCGACCGCTGCGTTGTGCTGGTCCAACAGGGACCTGTTGGACCCATCGTCGGGGCTGCGATCATCAAGAATTTCTGACACGCCCGTGCATGCGCCCGCCGGCGCACGTTGCTCAAGCCCAAGAGTGAGCCGCTGAAACGCCGCGGATGGGCGTGACTGTCGTTTTTTCTGGGTTCGTTCCTCTGAGGACCCTGCGCGGGCCAAGTGGCCCGGTTCCGCGACGTGACCCCGGGGGGCTGGGGGGCTGAGTGATCCGAAGTCTCACCGCGAACCGGGCCGAGAGGCAACGCTTGGAATCTCGCAACTCATTGCGGCACCACCGCGGCCACCCCGCGACCGCATTTTGACGGAAACGAGGTGTTTTCGGCCGCGCTGAAGCTTGCGCAAACCATGCCGCTCATCGCGCCTCGGCAGATCTTGCCAGGCACGTAGGCGCCGCCCGCGCCGTTGACTATCATGCCCCAGAGCACGAGCGTCACCGTGGAAGAAGACATGCCCCAGCACCCGGAAGATATTCTTGAAGGCAAGAAGCGCCCCTTCACGGGCGGCGAGTTTCTGGAGTCGTTGCGCGACGGGCGCGAGATCTACATCTACGGGGAGCGCGTGAAGGATGTGACGACGCATCCGGCCTTCCGCAACGCTGCAGCTTCCGTCGCCAAGCTCTACGACGCGCTCCACGATCCGAGGACCAAGGATGTGCTGACCGCCCCCACCGACACCGGCTCGGGCGGCTATACGCACAAATTCTTCAAGGCCGCGCGCTCGCGCGAGGACGTCGTCGCCCAGCGCGACGCCATCGCGGCCTGGGCCCGCATCACCTATGGCTGGATGGGCCGCAGCCCCGACTACAAGGCGGCGTTTCTCAATACGCTGGGTGCCAACGCCGGCTTCTACGGCAAGTTCGCCGACAATGCCCGCGCCTGGCACAAGCGCGGCCAGGAGGCCGTGCTCTATTTGAATCACGCGCTCGTCAACCCGCCGATCGACCGCAACAAGCCCGTCGAGCAGGTGAAGGACGTCTACATCACCATCCAGAAGGAGACCGATGCCGGCATCACCGTCTCCGGTGCCAAGGTGGTGGCGACCAACTCGGCGCTGACCCACTACAATTTCCTGGGCCAGAACATGGGCCAGGAGATCATCGATCCCAGCATGGTGGTGATGTTCATCGCCCCCATGAATACGCCCGGCATCAAGCTGATCTGCCGCCCCTCCTACGAGCTGGCCGCAGCCGCCACCGGCTCGCCCTGGGACTATCCCCTCACCTCGCGCTTCGATGAGAACGACGCCATCTTCGTGTTCGACAACGCCTTCATCCCCTGGGAAAACGTCATCATCCATCGCGATGTGGAGCGGCTGAAGACGTTCTATCCGCGCTCCGGCTTCGTCAACGGCTTCACCCTGCAGGGCTGCACGCGCATGGCCGTGAAGCTCGATTTCATCTGCGGCCTGCTCTACAAGGCCGCGCGCGCCACCGGCGTGGAAGCCTTTCGCGGCGTGCAGGCGCAGATCGGCGAGGCGATCGGCTGGCGCAACCTGTTCTGGTCGCTGTCTGATGCCATGGCCTGCAACCCCGAGCCCTGGGTCGACGGTGCCGTGCTGCCCAACATGCGCGCCTCCACCGCCTACCGCCTGTTCATGACGGAAGCCTATCCCGCGGTGCGCGCAATCGTGGAGAAGGTGATCGCCTCTGGCCTCATCTACCTGCCGTCCAACGCAGCCGACTTCAAGAACCCCGACATCGACAAGTATCTCGCCCGCTATGTGCGCGGCTCCAATGGCATCGACTACAAGGAGCGCATCAAGACCATGAAGCTGCTGTGGGACGCGATCGGCACCGAGTTCGGCGCACGCCACGAGCTTTACGAGATGAACTATGCCGGCAGTCACGAGTTGGTACGGCTGTTCCCGCTCCAGGTGGGCCAGGCCTCGGGCGCGCTCCAGGAGATGGTGGAGCTGGCCGAGCGCTGCATGGCCGACTACGACGAGGACGGCTGGACGGATCCCGCCTATCGCGACGGCGACGACGTCTCCATCCTGGGCAAGCTCTAGGCCGGCCTTGTCGCCAATCCGCCTCGTCCGCAGCGGCCCTGCTCACCACCAGGAGAAGACGTTGAAGCCACCGCCGGACAGGAACGGGCCGTCATCGTCATCCCGCGCCACATAGGGGCTGAGCCGGCGACGCGCGACGCCGCCCTGAGGCTCCCCGCCCATCAGCACCACAAAGTCCGTGGCCTCGCCGGTCTCCTTGCTCATGGCCTCGTCGGAGATGATCAGCGACGAGCCCGGCACGACGAGCTGATTGATGCGATCGACGGCGTCCTGCGGGATGGAGATGCGCTCCAGCGCCGCTTTCGCCGCGTCCGTTGGTGCCGGCCCGCCGCCACGCGGGCGCGCCCGATGGGCGTGCATGGACAGCGCCGTCCAACGCAGCTCCGCATCGTCGCTGGTCCAGCTCATCGCGGTGAAGATCGTGGTGCCGATCGGCGCACCGGGCCTGCGGATGGTGACGTCGCTCTCAAACAGGGGCTGGAAGGCCCGGCGCACATACAGACGCTGGGTCTTGCGGCTGATGAACACCGAGACCGGCCGGCCAACGGCCAACACCGCCTCGTTCTGAGCCGCAGTCCTGGCTGCCTCCGCCGCCTTGACCTCGGCGCGCGCGGCGCGCGCTGCATCGATCTTGGCCTTGCCCTCGGCATAGACGGCGTCGATCTGCGCCTGGGCCGCGGCCAATCGCTCCTGCGCCTTGGCTTTGATGTCCTTCATCTCTTGCGCGAATGCGGCCGAATGGGCGGCCAGAAGGTCCGCCTCCTCGATGCGTGCTGCGGCTCTCCTCTTTGCACTTTCGGCGGAGCGCAGCGCGTCCTCGAAGGCCTCGGCCTCCCGCTCGATCCTGGCTGCGGCTCTCCTGACCTCGTCGACATGCCTTGCCGCAACCTCTGCGGCTGCCTCCTTGGTTGCCGCCATCGCCCGCCGCGTCAGGGGTGGCGCCGCGGCCGCATTGTCCAACGGCGCGCCACCGCCCGGGGCCGAGCTCAGGTGCAGAGGGCCGGGCGCCCGATCCTCGCCGGGTGCGGATGGAACCGGTCCCGGCTTGAAAAGCGCCGGATGCGCAATGTCGACAGGGCTCACGTCGCCCCGCGCCACCACCACCCGCATGCCCCTCTTGGTTGTCTCAAAGAGCTGTGCCGCGAACTCATAGGGCATGCGGATGCAGCCGTGCGATGCGGGGTATCCGGGCAGGTCCCCGGCGTGCAGGGCAATCCCGGACCAGGTGAGCCGCTGCATGAAGGGCATCTCGGCATCGTTGTAGAGATTGGAGTAGTGGTCGCGGCGTTTCTGCAGGATGCTGTAGACGCCGGCCGGGGTCTCATAGCCCGGCTTGCCGGTCGAGACGGGTGCTTCGAGCATCTTGCCGCGCGCGGAATAGACGGTCACGCGCTGGCTGTTCAACGCGACGACAGCGATCAGCGGCGCATGGGCCGCCCGCTCCGCGCTTGGCTGCGCGCTCGCCGGGGCCGCGACGGTTGTGACCACCGCGCCCAATATCGCCTTGAGCACGAGTGCGCCGAGGCTGCGTCGCTTCAAAGGGCGCATGGTACGCACTGCCCCCGGAACCGGACAAGACATCCCTTCACCCATTCGTACCATCTGATGGTTTTGCGGGGGAAGGCCAAGACGGCCCACCGCCGGTACGAACGGCCCTCGAACAGATGCTGAAGCGCCACACCTGCCAGGGCCGCCTCTCCATGCCGGGCAGGCGCCGAAGGTGGCGCCGTCGAGACCTGGGACCGCCTGGAGGAGCTGCTGAAGGCCTAGCCTCATGCCTGTCCGCGCGGACCAACCGGCGGACCGGCTCACGCCGTCCGTCTGGACGGGCTCCTGTGGCGCGCGTGCAGCACGGCCAGCGCACAGGATGCGACGCGGCATTTCTCGGAATCGGCGCGGCTGGTCAGAATGATGGGCACGGTCGTGCCCAGCACGATGCCGGCACATTCGGCCTTCGCCAGATAGACGAGCTGCTTGTAGAGGATGTTGCCCGCTTCCAGGTTGGGCACGATGAGAATGTCGGGACGCTCGGCGCTCGGCAGCTCGATGCCCTTGATGCGCGCGGCTTCGATGGAGATGGCGATATCGAACGCCAGCGGCCCGTCGACGATGGCGCCCGTGATCTGGCCGCGCTGCGCCATCTTGCTCAGCGCCGCGGCCTCCACGGTGCCGGGAATGGCGGGATTGATGGTCTCGACCGCGGACAGGATGCCGACATAGGGCCGCGCGATGCCGAGCGAGTGGGCAAGCTCGATCGCGTTCTGCGTGATGTCGCGCTTGTCGATCAGGCCGGGGCTGATGTTGACGACGCAGTCGGCCATCAGCAGCGGCTTGGGGTAGTGCGGCAGATCGAAGACGAAGGCATGGCTGGTGCGCCGGCTGGTGCGCAAGCCCCCGTCCCGGCCGACCACGGCCGCCAGCAGCTCATCCGAGTGCAGGCTGCCCTTCATGATCAAATGCGCCCTGCCCTCGCGACAGAGGGCAACGGACGCGATGGCCGCCTCGGCAGGGTCCTCGCCGGTCTCGATGAGCTCCGCCGCCGCCAGATCGATCGCTTTCTCCCGCGCGATGGCCTCGATCCGCGCGCGCGGGCCGACCAGCACCGGCTCGATCAGGCCGAGCCGGCTGGCCGTCATGGCCGCCTCGATCGCGCTGGTGCTGCAGGGATAGGTCACGGCCACACGCACGGGGCCGAGCTGGCAGGCCTCGGCGATGATGCGATCGAGGTGGGGATGCTCGGGCATTATCTCACGCGCGCCCGCGTCCTGGCCATCTTCGCGCCCGTCACTCGATCACCTGCGGCCGCATGTCCTCGCGCCTGATGCCGGCCACCACCACCGGCTTCTTCATCGCATCGCGACGGAAGGGCTCGCCGAGCTCCTGGTTGAGGATCACCTCAATGAAGGTCGTCACGCCCCTGCTCTGCGCCTCGCACGCCTCCTTGAGCGCGGCCGTCAGCGCGGCCTGCGTTTGGACGGTCACGCCCTTCAGGCCGCAGCCCTCGGCCACCTTGGCGTAGCTGAGGTTGGGATCGAGCTCGGTGCCGACGAAGTTGTTGTCGTACCAGAGCGTCGTGTTGCGCTTCTCCGCGCCCCACTGGTAGTTGCGGAAGATGAGCATGGTGATCGCGGGCCATTCCTTGCGCCCGATCGAGCTCATCTCGCTCATGGAGATGCCGAAGGCGCCGTCGCCGGCAAATCCGACGACCGGGGTCCTCGGATTGCCGATCTTGGCGCCGATGATGGAAGGAAAGCCGTAGCCGCACGGACCGAACAGGCCCGGCGCCAGATACTTTCGGCCCTGCTCGAAGGTGGGGTAGGCGTTGCCGATGGCACAGTTGTTGCCGATGTCGCTGGAGATGATCGCCTCCTTCGGCAGGCCGGCCTGGATGGCGCGCCACGCCTGGCGCGGCGACATGCGCTCGGCGTCGCGCTTGCGCGCCTCCGCATTCCAGGTCGTGCCCGGATCGTCGTCCTCGTGGTCCATGCTGGAGAGCTTCTGCAGCCACGCCGACTTGGTCGTGTGGATGAGTGCCTTCCTCTCCTCACGTCCGGCATTGCCGGCCGAGGGAGCGAGCTGCGCCAGGAGCTGCCTGGCGACGAGCTTGGCATCGCCGCAGATGCCGACGGTGACGGGCTTGGTGAGCCCGATGCGATCGGCGTTGATGTCCACCTGGATGATCTTCGCCGTCTTCGGCCAGTAGTCGATGCCGTAGCCCGGCAGGGTCGAGAACGGGTTCAAGCGCGTGCCGAGCGCCAGCACGACGTCGGCTTTGGCGATCAGCTCCATCGCCGCCTTCGAGCCATTGTAGCCCAGGGGGCCGCAGGCGAGGCGGTGGCTGCCCGGGAAGCTGTCGTTGTGCTGGTAGTTGGAGCACACGGGCGCATCGAGCCGCTCGGCAAGAGCGACGCATTCGGGAATGGCGTGGCCGATGACGACGCCGGCTCCGGATAGGATGACGGGGAATTTGGCTTCCGACAGCAGCTTGGCTGCCTCGGCAACGGCCCTGGCGCCGCCGGCCGGCCGCTCGAACTCGACGATCGCCGGCAGGGCGATGTCGATCACCTGCGTCCAGAAATCGCGCGGGATGTTGATCTGCGCGGGCGCCGAAAGGCGCTTGGCCTTGGAGATGACGCGGTTCAGCACCTCGGCCACGCGCACGGGGTCGCGCACCTCCTCCTGGTAGCAGACCATGTCGCGGAACAGCGCCATCTGCTCCACCTCCTGGAATCCGCCCTGGCCGATCGTGCGGTTGGCCGCCTGCGGCGTCACCAGCAGCATGGGCGTGTGGTTCCAGTAGGCGGTCTTGATGGCGGTGACGAAGCCCGTGACGCCCGGTCCGTTCTGGGCGATGGCCATGGCGATCTTGCCGGTCGAGCGCGTGTAGCCGTCGCAGATCAGGCCGCCGTTGGTCTCGTGCGCCACGTCCCAGAACGTGATGCCGGCGTTCGGGAACAGGTCGGAGATCGGCATGAAGGCCGAGCCGATGATGCCGAAGGCGTGCTCGATGCCGTGCATCTGCAGCACCTTCACGAAGGCTTCTTCCGTCGTCATTTTCATGTGCAAACCTTCCAGTGTATCGCTTCGGTCTTCGGTTCGCGCCGTGTCTACTTCAGCACTCGCGGCAGCCACAGGGCAATCTCAGGGAACAGCAGCAGCAGCCCCAGTCCGAAGAGCTGAAGCACCATGAACTGTACCATGCCCCTGTAGATGTCGCTCAGCTCCCACTCCGGCACCACTCCTTTGAGGAAGTACGCCGACAGTGCGACGGGCGGCGACAGCCATGCTGTCTGCAGGCACACCGCCACCAGCGTGCAGAACCAGACGAGATCGATGCCGAGCTGCTGAACCAGCGGCAGCATGATCGGCACGACGATGAGAACGATCGGCACCCACTCGAGCGGCCAGCCGAGTACGAAGATGAGTGCCAGGATCAGAATGAGCATCACCATGGGCGGGAAGGGCAGGCTCACCAGCCATTCCGCAATCATGCTCGCGGTGCCCAGACGCGCGAATACGGCACCGAAGTAGTTGGAGGCCGCAACGAGCAGAAGGATCATGCACGACACTTCAAGCGTTGCATACATCGCCCGCTTGAGCTTCGGCCAGGTCATGGTTCGCGTGACCAGCGTCAGCAGAAAGACCACGAACGCGCCGACGGCACCCGCGTCCGTCGGCGTTGCAATGCCTGCAAGGATCACACCGAGCGTTGCCAGGATCACGACAACGACCGGGATGACACCGACCGACAGCTCCTTGACGACCTCCCACTTGCTCTCGGGACGCTCCTCCGGCGGCAAGGGCGGGCCGAGCGCTGGGTTCCAGTAGCAGCGGGCAAGGCAGTAGGTGATGTAGAGTGCCGACAGCATCAGGCCCGGCAGCACCGCCGCCATGAACAGCTCGGTGGCCGGCACGCCGACCACCGGCCCCATCACGATCAGCATCACCGACGGCGGGATCAGGATGCCGAGCGTGCCGCCGGCCGTGATGGCGCCCGCCGACATGCGCACGTCGTAGCCGGAGCGGATCATGGACGGCGCCGCCATGACACCGAGCAGCGTCACGGATGAGCCGACAATTCCGGTCGCGGCCGCGAAGATCGTGGCCGTGATCAGGACGGCGAGGTAGAGCGAGCCTTTCACATTCGCCAGCAACTGCTGCACGCCGCGAAAGAGCTTCTCCATCAGGCCCGACTGCTCGAGCAGATAGCCCATGAACAGGAAGAAGGGCACCGACGCCAGCGAGGTCTCCTTCATCACTGCGAAGAACTGCAGCGTCATGAGATGGATGGCGACCGGGCCGAGCGCAAACCAGCCCACTCCGAGGGCCACCGCAATCAGCGTGAATGCGATCGGGAAGCCGATAAAAATGGCGCTGAACAGAATGACCAGGGATACCAGCCCAAGAACCTCGTTAGACACTGGGCCTCTCTTCCTGGCGGTCGCTCGCAGAGGTCGGGTTGAAGCGCGCGATCCACACGCCGGTTCGCCACGCATGAACGGAGCGAATGAGCTCGGCCGCGCCCTGAATGAGGAGCAGCGCGCACGTCGCGGGCATCACGGCCTTGAGCGGCCAGATGCGCGGCAGCCAGGGCGATGTGACGCTGCGCTCGTCGCGCAGATAGGAGATCCAGAAGAAATCCCAGGTCACGGAGAGGAAAATGAGGAGCGGCGGAAAGAAGAAGAAGAGGTAGCAGATGGTATCGACCATGCCCTGGGTGCTGGGCGACCACTGGGCATAGTAGCTGTCGGTGCGGATGTGACCGCCCCGCTGCAGCGCGTAGGCCGACCCCAGCATGAAGAACGTGCCGTAGGTGATGAACGTGACGTCATAGGCCCACACGGTCGGCGCATTGAAGAAGTAGCGCGCCACGACCTCGTACACCAATGCCAGAACCATCGGAATGATGAGCCAGCTCACCAGCCAGCCCGACCAAAGCGCCGCCTTGTCGAGGATATGAACCAGGCGCGCAAGCGCCGGCTCGCTGCGATCCGTCATGCGCTCCTCCCACCCCGTCGCCCATCTGACCTGTGCACCGCGGTACGCGCCGGGCACCAGAAATGGTGCCCGGCGCGCAGGTCGGTTGCAACTCGGATCACTTCTTCAGTGCCGCGTTGCCGAGCTCCGAGTAGAGATCGATGATCTTCGTCCAGTACGGCACGACCGTCGTTGCGAACGCGCGCTGGCTGTCGAGCACCTCCTTGAAGAACGCATCCTTCGCGGCGTAGCGGTCCAGAACCGTATTGGTCGCCTTCACGAAGGCCGGGAAGAAATCCTTTGGTGTGTCCATAACCTGGACGCCGTGCTTTTCGCGCAGCTCGACGATCGCCTGCGCGTTGCGCCAGACGTTGAAGGTGTAGGTCTCGCCGATCGAGGCCATCGATGCGGCTTCGAGGATCGCCTTATGCTCGGGCGAGAGCTTGTTGTACCAGTTCTTGTTCCAAAGAATCTCCCCGACGTCGGTCGACTGGTGGAGACCCTGCAGGTAGTAGTTCTTCCAGACCGTATGCAGGCCGAGATTGCGGTCGTCGGCCGGACCGATCCACTCGGCCGCGTCGATCGTGCCGCGCTGGGCGGCGGGAACGATTTCACCGCCAGGCATGGCCACGGCCGCGACCCCCATCTCCTTGAAGATCTCACCCGTGATGCCAGGCGGCGAGCGATACTTCATGGTCTTGAAGTCGGCGACATCCTTGATCGGCCGCTTGAACCAGCCGAGCGGATCGGGCCCCATCGGCTGAACCATATGCGCCACGATGTTGACCTTCAGCACGTCGGCGTAAAGCTTATTCAGCAGCTTGTTGCCGCCGCCCTCGTAGAGCCACGCGACGTGGGAGAGCTGATCGAGACCCGCACCCGCTCCCGCCATCGGATTGGAGAAAAGTCCGGCAGCGGGATGCTTGCCCGACCAATAGTGGGTCCAGGCATAGCCAGCCTCGACAATACCTTTGTCGACGGCATCGAGAATCTCGAAGGCCGGAACGATGGCGCCGTCGGGCAGAACCTCGATCTTGATCTTTCCGCCCGACATCTTGTCCACGCGATCAGCGTAGCGTTTCAGAAGCTCGAAATAGATGCTGGCCGAGGGCACCGCCGACTGCATGCGGATCTTCTGCTGCTGGGCCCATGCCGACGTCGCGAAACAGATCGCAACCGCACCGAGCGCGAGCGATTTCACCAATCTTGCAAGCATATGCGTCTCCTCTCCTATCAGTTCCGAGTTGGCGACCGAGTCGGCGGTTTTGCAACCCGCCGCCTCGCCCGCTGACGTTGGCGTCACGCCGCGCTTTGCAGTGTCCGCGCGGTTGACCTGCTGTCTTCCATGATCATGTCGGATGCTTTCTCGCCGATCATGATGGCGGGCAAATTGGTGTTGCCCGACACCAGCGTCGGCATGATCGAGCAGTCGGCGACCCAAAGACGGTCGACGCCGCGCACGCGCAGCCGCGAATCAACCACCGCATCCGGGTCCGACCCCATGCGGCAGGTGCCGGAGGGGTGGAAGATGGTTGCCCCGTGCTGTCTTGCGAACTGCAACAGATCGGCGTCGCCAACGGCCTCGGGGCCCGGCAGCACTTCCGCCTCGACATACCCCCGCAGGGGCTCAGTGGCGGCAAGCTGGCGTGCGAACCCGATGGCGGCGGTGACGCAACGCCGATCGGTGTCCGTCGCCAGGTAATTTGCGACCATGCGCGGCGGCGCCAGCGGATCTCTCGAGGCGAGCGTCACCGATCCGCGGCTCGTCGGCCGGAGCTGGCAGACCGACAAGGTGAAGCCGGAAAAAGGGTGCGGCTTGGCCCCGGCCATGTCCGCGCTGAGCGTGGCGATGTGGAACTGGATGTCGGGCGTGGTGCTCTCGGGCAATACGCGCGTGAACAAGCCGCCCTGGTTGATGCCGACGGCCAGAGGTCCGCTCCTGCGCAGCAGCCACTCCGCCCCGATGCGCAAGCGGCCGAAGAGCGAGTTGAGCTGATCGTTGGTGGTGATGGGTTTGCTGCACCGGTAGATCAGGCGCACTTGCAGGTGATCCTGCAGATTGCCGCCGACGGCGGGCCGGTCGACGACCACGGGAATTGCGTGCTCGCGCAGATGCCGGGCAGGCCCAATGCCCGACAGCAGCAAAAGCTGGGGCGATTGCAAGGCTCCGGCCGCCAGAATGACGCCCGCGCGCGCAGCGATGCTGTGCCCCCGGCCGCCCTTGCGATAGAGAACGCCGACGGCGCGCCGACCGCTCACGTCCACACGGGTCGCATGTGCCTGCGTGATGATCGACAGGTTCGCGCGCTTGCGCGCAGGCGCCAGGTAGGCCTTGGCCGCGCTCATGCGCAGCCCATTGCGGGTCGTCAACTGATAGTAGCCCACGCCTTCCTGCGTGCGGCCGTTGAAATCGCGCGTGCGCGGAACACCCAGGCGCGCACTCGCCTCGATGACGGCCTCGATCAGCTCATGGCGCCGGCCGATGCTGCTGATCGACACCGGACCCTGCGTTCCATGCAGTTGATCCTGTGCGTGCTCTGGATTGCTCTCGAGCTTGACGAAGTAGGGCAGCACGTTGCTCCAGGCCCAGCCCGGGCTGCCCAGGCTCTCCCAGCGGTCGTAGTCCTCCGCCTGCCCCCTGATGGCGATCAGGCCGTTGATGGAGCTGCTGCCGCCCAGAACCCGCCCGCGCGGCCAGTAGATGCGGCGCCCGCCCATGTTGGGATCAGGCTCGGTGTAGAAGGCCCAATTGACCTTCCGGTTCCACATGGTCTTGCCGTAGCCGATCGGCAGATGAATCCAGGGACTGAGATCGCGCGGCCCGGCTTCGAGGAGCACGACGCGATGGCGGCCGTCAGCGGACAGGCGGTTGGCAAGCACGCAACCGGCGGAGCCGCCCCCGACGATGACGAAGTCTGCCTCCTGCTCAGCCATTCGCGCGCTCACTCCTCGGATCGATCACTCTCGGGGTGATCTCGTTTGATTGTGCACATAACGGTCATGAGCCTGTCAAACTGATTTGAAACAAAATATTCCGTTGAACGAATTATTACTGAGACCTACGCTGGCGGCCCATGAACGGATCGGCCATCATCCGACGAACCGTCCTCGCAGGATGCAGGCAATGCCCGGCAAGAAAGTGCATGTCTTGGCAGATCAGCGCCTGCGAGCCGGCCAGCGCCGCCGGCCCGCCGTGGCACGCGCCATCGGCCTCATCGAGGCGGTGGCCGCTACAGGCCGCCCGACAACCTTGAAAGAGCTGGCCTCGACGCAAGACATCCCGCAGGCGACCGCATTCCGGCTCTGCCAGCGCCTGGAGGCCGCGGGCTATCTGGTGCGCGACAGCGGCTCGCGCCGCTATGCCGTCGGCATGCGCCTCATGCGTCTCGGCCTCGATATCGTGCGCAACAGCGGACCGATGAGCGCACGCCGCACGATCCTGACCGAGGTCGTGGATGACATCGAGGAAACCTGCAACTTGACGACCCTGGTCGGCACCGAGGTGCTCTATCTCGACCGCGTCGAGACCCGCTGGCCGCTGCGCGTCGCGCTGGAGCCGGGATCACGCGTGCCGCTGCACTGCACGGCCAGCGGCAAGCTTCTGCTGTCGTCCATGCCCAAGGCCACGCGGGAGCGCGTGCTCAACACCCTGGAGCTGACCGCCTACACGCCCCGCACCATCGTCGAGGCCAAGGTGCTGCGCAGAGACCTGCAGCGCATCGCCAAGCGCGGCTTCAGCACCGACAACGAGGAATTCCTCGCCGGGCTGGTGGCCGTGGCGGTACCGATCCGCGATCGCAAGGGGCGGGCGTTCGCCGCCATTGCCTGCCACGCGCCCGTTGCCCGGCTCGACCTGAAGCGGGCGGTCACACTCGTCCCCCGCCTGCAGCAGGCCGCGGCAAAGCTCGCGCTGACATTCGAGGCGTGACGTGCCGGCACGCCACCGCCCGCGCTGAGAGTCTGAGGCCCCGTCCGGGTTGGACCGCGAAGATCGTCAGGCCTGTGCCAACTTCTTGGCGAGACGGCCGCGCGCAATGTGGCCGATCTGCTCGAGCGCCTGGGCAATCTCCGTCTCGGGATCATTGGCTGTGCGGCGGTCCATCTCGGCGATGACCGTGTCCCGGGTGGCGTGCATGGCCAGCGCCACGATCACCGGAAAGCCGAACTTCTCGCGGTAGCGGCGATTGATGTCGCTCACACGCTCAAGCTCTGCTCGCGTCAGGGCGGTGAACCCGAGCCGGCCCTGCTCGCTGGTCGAATCGTCGGTCAGGGTCCCTTCCTTCGCCTCGCGGCCGGCCAGCTCCGGATGCGCCCGGATGAGGCCGAGCTTCTCGTCGCGGCTCATCGACCGGGCCGCGCGCATGAGCGCACCGTGCAGCCCATCCACCGTGTCATGCTCGGCCGACAGCCCGGCACGAAAGGCGCGCTCCGCGATCTGCGGCGTGTGCTCGAAGATGTCTCCGAAGCGCTCGACGAAGAGGGCGCGCGGCATGCGGGACGGGCGATAGCCCCCCTGGGGCGGATGCGTCTTGATCCAATGCCGCGCGATGTCGAGCCGGCTCGCGACCCAAACCTTGTCGTGGCCCCGTACGTAGTCGAGGAAGCGGGCGAGTGCGGCTGCTCGTCCGGGCCTGCCGGCCAGCCGGCAGTGCAATCCGACGGAGAGCATGCGCGGCCGATCCGCCCCCTCGGCATACAGCACGTCGAAGCTGTCCTTCAGATAGGCGAAGAACTGATCGCCGGAATTGAAGCCCTGCGCCGTTGCGAAGCGCATGTCGTTGGCATCCAGCGTATAGGGCACGATCAACTGCGGGCCGTGCGGTCCCTCCACCCAGTAGGGCAGCTCGTCGGCGTAGGAGTCCGCGCAATAGAGGAAGCCCTGCTCCCGCATGGCGATGTCGAGGGAGTTCACGGACGTGCGCCCCTGGTAGAACCCCAGCGGTCGGCGGCCGGCCACCTCGGCGTGGATGCGAACCGCCCGCTCGACGTGCTCGCGCTCTTGCGCTGCAGGAATGTCGCGGTAGTCGATCCATTTGAGACCATGCGACGCGATCTCCCAACCGGCCTCGTTCATGGCGCTGACGGCGGCGGGATTGCGCGCCATGGCGGTCGCAATGGCAAATACGGTCACCGGCAGCTTGCGCTCGGTGAACATGCGATGGAGCCGCCAGAAGCCGGCGCGGCTGCCATACTCGTAGATCGACTCCATGTTCATGTGCCGCAGGCCGGCCCAAGCCTGCGCGCCGACGATCTCCGACAGAAACGCTTCCGAGGCCGCATCACCATGCAGGACGCAGTTCTCGCCGCCCTCCTCGTAGTTGATCACGAACTGAACGGCGACCCGCGCGCCGCCCGGCCATTGCGCATCGGGAGGCGTTTGTCCGTAGCCGACAAGATCGCGCGGGTAGATATCCGACATCGGACCGGGGCCTCTTTGCTTCACGCGTGTTTTGATTTGCGAGCCTGGCATACCAAGGTTTACCTTGGCGTCAGTCAAGCTCATTGCTATGCGCACTTGTAGGGTTGGGGGGACCCCACGCCGTCAAACCTGAGGCCCCCCGTCTCCCGCCCCTCCCCGAGACGAATCGAGGGGGAGGAACAGCTCACTTCGCACCAGGCGAAAGTCGTCCTGCGCTCAGCTGCCGCGATAGGTCGCGTAACTCCACGGCGTGGCGAGCAGCGGCACGTGATAGTGGCCGTCCGGCTCGCTGATCGTGAAGCGCAGCGGTACGATGTCCAAGAAGGGGGGCTCGGCGGTCGGCACGGCTTGTCGCCGGAAATAATCGCCGATGTGAAAACTCAACATATAGGTGCCAATGCTGAAGTCGGAGGCGCTGAGCAGGGGCGCGTCGGTGCGCCCATCAGCGTTGGTCTCGGTGCGACGCACGAGCTGCCAGCGGTCGCCCTCGGCGAGCCTGTGCAGTTCGATGACGACGCCGGCGGCTGGCCGGCCGCTGGTGGTGTCGAGCACGTGTGTGGACAGACGCCCCATAGGCAGATCCTCACCTTGGCCGAGCGTTTCTCTTTTGCGATCATCATTACATTGGAGATGATGATACGATTTTCAAAATCGATCGAAAACTGTCGCTGGGGTGCCGAAAGACCGCGCTGGCTTTAGGCTGCGCGCATTGGGCAGGGGCGCATTTACCGCGCCGCGCGTGAGCTTGCCGCCACGGTCCGATGTTGCTGGTCGGACACACGACAACCGACAACACGTGTCCGCATGGGCGCCATCCACTTGAGCGGGTCTGGGCTTTGTGTCATCACGTCCATGCGCCGTCAACGCAACAGTGAGAGCCGGTGAATATTGCCGGGGCTAGGCCAGTCAGAAAGCTGGCGTTGACGGAGGGGATCCATGACTTTGAGAAAGTGGGCTGCACCCTTGATAGGGGCAGCTATCGCATGCGTAGGCCTGACCGGCTCGGCGCAGGCAGCCGATTGGCAGAGCGCAAACATTGCCTTCCGCTACGGCACGGACTTCCGCGAACCGAACAATCCGTTGGATGTCGAGAAGTACGTGGTGCAGTTCATGTATGTGAACCGCTACAGCCTCGGCAGCAACTTCCTGTTGGTCGACTATCTGAAGTCGGACAAGAACGATCCGGCACGCTGCGCTAAGAACGCCGATTGCACCGGCGCCCAGGAATTGTACCTTGTCTACCGGCACGACCTGAGCTTGAACAAGGTGACCGGCACCAAGAACTTCACCATCGGGCCGTTCATTCGTGACGTCGCCATCCGCACCGGCTTCGATGTTCAAGCCAAGAACACGGCATTCGCGCCCGGCAAGAGACTTTTGGTCGTCGGCCCGCAGATCCAGTTCAACGTGCCGGGCTTCCTCAACGTGGCCTTCAACTACTCCAAGGAAACCAACAACAACGGCATCACCGGGCGCGACGTGGAATTCGATCCGGCCTTCGAGATGGAGGTCAACTGGAGCATTCCATTCCAGGTCGCAGCGTTGAATGCCCGCTTTGCCGGTTTCCTCAACTTCATCGCCCCCAAGGGCAAGGATGGGTTCGGCAAGGAGACCACCTGGGAGGTGCTGTCGCGCTCGGGCATCTACTTCGACATTGGCGAGCACATGGGGCTGAAGAAGGGCACATTCGAGATCGGCCCCGGCTTCGAGTTCTGGGAGAACAAGTTCGGCAACGACCCCGACCTCAACACGAGCACCAGAACACGCGCCGTCATGTTCGAGACGAAGCTGCACTTCTGAGACGACGCGCGCCTGGCAGCGCACGTCTGTGCACATGAACCCCCGGGCGGGGGGAGCGGAGATGCCGCAAGGCTCGATGCTCCCCCCAATCTTTTTTTGGGGGCTCTGGAACGGCCCCCGTCCAAGGTCGATCAGGCTGCCGCTCGCTGCACCATGCCAGCCCGGCAGGCGGCCACTCCTTAGAGCCATTTCGGTTGAGGTTGCCTCGCGGCGGCTTCGCCGACCCCGCAGCGAGCGTGTCGAGCTCGCTCCAACCTCGTGCTGAGCCTGTCGAAGCGCGACTTGGTGGACGCAGCCCGTCCTTCGACTCGCTCAGGACGAGGGCGAGCCCGCGGCTTGGTGATGCCACCAAGGATGGAAGAACCCTAGCTCCGGAACATCGGTCGCGGCCGGGCCGTTGCGCCGCGCGACTCGAGTGCACACGCTCCTGCCCTGCCGAGCGCAGGCCTTGCGCCGATCAATTGTGAAGACTGATGAGAAAGTCTTAGGACATTCTCTACATTTCTGTAAATCAGGCGGACCGCTACCATCATTGCGCCGCGCGTGGTGCGCGTCGTATTGCATGAGTGTTCGCAGCCATTGCGGTCACACTCACCAACCCCAACCGCATCACCAGAAGTGCGGACTTTGCCGAAGGGAGAGACAACCAATGACTGTGACGACAGCGTCGGCTGGACCGGAGACGGCCACAGCGACATCCAACGGTGTGCATCCTGTTGACGAGGTGCTGGCACCGCCCAAACTCGCCGCCCTTGGCCTGCAGCACGTGCTGGTGATGTATGCCGGCGCGATTGCCGTTCCCCTGATCATCGGACGGGCCTTGAAGCTCCCCCCGGAGCAGATCGCCCTTCTGATCAATGCCGATCTTCTGGCCTGCGGCATTGTCACAATCATTCAGTCGCTGGGGGTCACGCCGCTGTTCGGCATCCGCCTCCCGGTGATGATGGGCGTGACGTTCGTCGCCGTCGGACCGATGCTCGCCATTGCCGCCGATCCGAACATTGTCGCCGCGACGCCTGAAGCCACAGCCACCCTGAAACTGCTCACGATCTTCGGATCCGCCATCGCCGCCGGCATCTTCACGATCCTGGTGGCGCCGCTGCTGAGCTACATGCTGCCGCTGTTTCCGCCCGTCGTGACGGGATCGATCATCCTGATCATCGGCGTCTCGCTGATGCGCGTGGGCGTGAACTGGGCCGCCGGCGCGCCGGTTTCGTCCATTCCCACCTACGGTGACCTGTTCAATCTCGGCATGGCCGCCTTCGTCATGCTCACCATCCTGGTCATCACCCGTTGGGTGCGCGGCTTCTTCGGCAACATCGCGGTTCTGCTCGGCATCATCGTGGGCAGCCTGCTGTGCTTCTTCCTGTTCGACACCATGAACATGAAGAAGGTGGATGCGGCACCTGCATTCGCGCTCATCTATCCGTTCCAGTTCGGCATGCCGGTCTTCAACATCGTGCACATCATGACCATGTGCATCGTCATGATCGTCGTCATGATCGAATCGGCCGGCATGTTCCTGGCGCTCGGCGACATCACGGGCAAGAAGCTCGATCGGGACGACATGACGCGCGGATTGCGCACCGATGGTCTCGGCACGCTGATCGGCGGCGTCATGAACACCTTCCCCTACACATCGTTCTCGCAGAACGTCGGCCTCGTCGGTGTCACCGGCGTACGCTCGCGCTGGGTGACGGTCACGGGCGGTGTCATCATGGTCATCATGGGGCTGGTGCCGAAGCTCGGCGCGCTTGCCGAATCCATCCCGCTGTACGTGCTGGGTGGCGCCGGCATCGTCATGTTCGGCATGGTGGCCGCAACCGGCATTCGCATTCTGTCCGACGTCGACTTCAAGACCAATCGGTTCAATCTGTTCATCGTCGCCCTATCGGTCGGGTTCGGCTTGATCCCGCTGGTGGCACCGGACTTCTTCAAGAAGGTGGTGGCGGTGGTGCCCTCGCTTGGACCGATCCTGCACTCGGGCATTCTGCTGACCGCCTTCGTTGCGGTGCTGCTGAATGTGTTCTTCAACGGCGTGCAGAGCC
The DNA here is from genome assembly GCA_019747815.1 of Hyphomonadaceae bacterium. Lineage (GTDB taxonomy): Bacteria > Pseudomonadota > Alphaproteobacteria > Rhizobiales > Hyphomicrobiaceae > AWTP1-13. Next base: position 46,478 of record JAIEQJ010000060.1, on the reverse strand, counting down.
GTGAGGCGGCCGCTGCCGCCGCTCGGCGGACATCACACGGCAGCGAGTAGGCACTCGACCGTCGTCATTACGCTCGCCGAGCTCGGGCCTTCTGCGGCTTGTGCTCGGCGAGCGCGTCTTCGATATGCGTTCGTGCCTCTTCAACCAGCAGATCCGCAAAAGCCCGCACTTTGGGCGGGACCATGCGCTGGTAGGCATGCAGAATAGCGAGTGTAACCGGCACAGGACGATGCTCGGGCAACACCGTCACCAGCGCCCCTGACCGCAGGTGCTTTGCAACCTCAAAGACCGGCTTCAATGCAATGCCTTCGCCAGCCAGAGCCCAGTCCGTCAGCACATCGCCGACATCAGCATCGAGGCGACTGGTCACCGGAACCACTGTTTGGTGTTGTCCTTTCGCCAGCGTCCACTTGAACTGCTTGGAGCCCGGATACCGCAGCAAGAGACAACGATGCTTTGTAAGGTCGGCAACAGAGCGAGGCATGCCATGACGCTCCAGATAGGCCGGCGCGGCACACAGCACGCGCTCGATGCCGGCAATCTTGCGCACGATCAGGGAGGAATCGGAGAGCACCGCCATGCGCACCGCCACGTCGACCGCTTCGGTGAACAAGTCGACCAGATAGTCGGACAGCCGCAGGAATACGTCGATTTCCGGATGCAGCTCCTGAAAGCGCGGCAGCAGCGGCGCCACGACGCGCTGGCCAAAGCCCAAGGGCGCGGTCACCTTCAGCAGCCCGCGCGGGGCGGCACCTCGGTCGGCAATGCTGGCCTCGGCGCGATCCAAGGCTTGGATGACCTCGAGACAGTTCTCGTAGAACACCCGCCCCTGCTCCGTCAGATGCATCTTGCGGGTGGTGCGATTGAACAGACGGCAGCCGAGCTCCTGCTCCAGGCTGCGAATCCGGTGGCTGACGACGGCGGCCGACAGCCGCATGCTGCGCCCGGCTGCGGAGAAGCTGCCAAGCTCGACAGCACGGGTCATGACGCGGATGTTCTCAAGCTTGGACATTGTTCCGTTCTATTTGAAAATCATTGTAGTTTTGCACCATATCAGCAAGAGCCAACCTTGCCTAGGTTGGCCTGAACGGCCCCTCGACCAGGCGGCGACAATCATACGGGAGACGAAGTTCATGGACGCCATCGCACTGGAGTGGGGCGGACTGCTGCTCCGATGGGTGCATATCATCACGGGCATCGCCTGGATCGGATCCTCGTTCTATTTCATGCACCTCGACGCGGCGCTGAAGAGCATCCCCGAGATCTCCAAGGGCGGTGAGGCGTGGGAGGTGCACGGCGGCGGCTTCTACCAGGTCAGAAAGTACCTGGTCGCGCCCGACCAGCTCCCCGCCGAGCTGATGTGGCACAAGTGGGAGGCCTACTCGACCTGGATCTCAGGCTTCTTCCTGCTCGTATGGGTCTACTATCTCGGCTCCGACCTCTATCTGATCGATCCGGCGGTGCGTCCGCTGTCGCCCCCCGTTGCCGCCGCGATCGGCATCGGCAGCCTCGTGCTGGGCTGGTTCGTCTACGACGCCTTGGTGAAATCGCCGCTGGCCAAGAACGAGGTGGCGCTTGCCGCGGTCGGCTTCGCCTTCATCATGGGCATGGCCTGGTTCTTCCAGCAGATGTTCTCGGGACGCGGCGCGCTGATCCATACCGGCGCCCTCATGGGCACGATCATGTCCGGCAACGTCTTCATGAACATCATCCCCAACCAGAAGAAGGTGATCGCCGACCTCATCGCGGGACGCGTGCCCAATCCCGACTTTGGCAAGCAGGCCAAGATGCGCTCGACGCACAACAACTACCTCACGCTACCCGTGCTGTTCCTGATGATCTCGGGGCATTATCCGCTGACGTTCACCTCGCCGTACGCCTGGGTCATGGTGGGCTTCGTGCTGGTTGCAGGCGCGCTGGTGCGCCATTTCTACAATCAGCGCCACGCCGGCCGCGGCAACAAATGGTGGGCGTGGGCCGGAGCGACGGTGGCGATCCTCGCGGCGATATGGGTCAGCATGCTGTCGAACCCCGCCGGACGCGAGTGGCTCAAGCTCAAGGCGGAGAGGCCGGTCAAGGCGGCCTCCACCGTCAGCGTCCCCAAGGAGGTCGACAGCATCATCGCCAGCCGCTGCTCCATGTGCCATGCAGCCCAGCCGGCCTGGCAGGGCCTAGCGACGCCGCCGAAGGGCGTAGTGCTGGAGACACAGGCCCAAATCGCGCATCAAAAGGAGGCCATTCGCCTGTTCTCGGTGACGACCAATGCCATGCCGCCGAACAACATCACCCAGATGACGCCCGCCGAACGCCAAACTCTCGGCGTCTGGCTCGCCAGCCGCTGACTTTTCGCCTCGGAGCCTGAGCGCATGCACACGATAGCCAGCGAACCACTGACCAGGGCCGCCTTCGCCCGCTTCGGCGATGTCGTCGAGATGGAGGGCGCAGAACACATCGGCATCAATCAGGGCTTCGCCGAGCGCGTCAACGGCCTCGCCCGCATCGACGTTGCGGCCGAGGGCGGCAGCGTCAACGTCTCGCTGTTCACGGCACGCGCGCGACCGCGTCCCGTCGCCGTCGAGCTGATGGAGCGCCATCCCCTCGGCACCCAGCTCTTCTTTCCCCTGCAGGCAGCCGCGTGGCTCGTCCTCGTCTGCGATGATCCGCGCCAGCCGCAAAGCTACCGCGCCTTTCGCGCCACCGGCCGTCAGGGCGTGAACTACGGCAGAAACGTCTGGCACCACCCTCTTCTCGTCGAATCCGACGGCGAGCGCTTCATCGTTGTCGATCGCGCCGGCCCGGGCAGCAATCTCGAGGAAGTCTGGCTCGACGAGCCGCATGTTCTGCAACTTGCATCATAAGCATCGAAGGAAACGAGGCCTCCTATGAGCTCCTCCAGCTACCATGCGCCCCACGGCGGTCATCCCGCTCAGACCGAGCTGCTGACCGGCCGCGCGGTTTTCACCGAGGCCTATGCGGTCATCCCCGGTGGCGTGCTGCGAGACATCGTCACCAGCGCGCTGCCGCACTGGGAGGAAACGCGCGCCTGGATCATTGCCCGCCCCATGTCTGGCTTTGCCGAAACCTTTGCGCAGTACATCATGGAGGTCGGACCACGCGGCGGCAGCGACCGACCCGAGCCCAACCCTCAGGCCGAGGGCGTGCTTTTCGTTCTGGAGGGCGAATGCGAGCTGACGCTCGATGGCAGCAAGCATGTCATGGAGCCGGGCGGGTTCGCCTATATCCCGCCGTCGAGCGCCTGGTCGCTGCGCAACACGAAGCCGGCGGCGGCACGCTTTCATTGGATCCGCAAGCAGTACGAGCCCGTGCCGGGGCTATCGGCCCCCTCGGCGCTGGTCACCAACGAGAGAAAGATCACGCCGGCGCCGATGCCGGGCACGGAAGGCCGCTGGGCGACGACGCGCTTCGTCGATCACAAGGACCTGCGCCATGACATGCACGTGACCGTCGTGACGTTCGAGCCTGGCGGCTCCATCCCGTTCGAGGAGACGCACGTCATGGAGCACGGCCTGTACGTGCTGGAGGGCAAGGCGGTGTACCGGCTCAACAAGGATTGGGTCGAGGTGCAGGCGGGCGACTTCATGTGGCTGAGGGCGTTTTGCCCGCAGGCCTGCTATGCCGGCGGTCCCGGCCGCTTCCGCTACCTGCTCTACAAGGACGTCAATCGGCACGCCCAGCTTCAGGTGCGCGGCGCCGATCCCGGCCGACGCAGCTGAGGCGGCTTGCTCGCTTGCGCGGTGGCGGCCCCAATCCCGCCGCCGCTCGATCGGATCAGCGGCAGGACATCGGCACCGCAGGTCGACGCCGCGCAAGCATGAGGCGCACCATGGCGTGGAAACAGTGGGCCGGCGGGATGCAAAGCGACGCAGCAAAACACCGGTGTCGGGGCCGGTGAGAATGACCGTGTGCGGACTGCGGAAGCCGGGCGCGGTGGCGGGCGGCGGATAGAAGGTGACGTCGAACGTCTGGTCATTGATGGGATGTTGAGCGGATTGGGATCGCCGAACAGAACCTCGTCCAGGCGACGCAAGCTGTTCTGAATCGGCCACTTCGCTGACGGTACGGTCGCGCCTCATGTCGCATCGGCGCTCGACGGATGCCGAGCATCCCCACTCTATCCAACAGTGTTCTCAGCCTCGATCGCGTTCTCATCTCAGCGGCGTGCAAGGATCAGGCGTGCCCATGGCGATCAGCGGATGCTTCTTTGTGCTCTCTTCGAACTCGGCCACCATCTTGAGCGCCGGGCCGATGATCCAGGTGTCTGTGGCCGGCTTGTCTTCGTCTTCCCGCGGATTGGTGTAGAGATTGAACAGCAGCGGTATGCCGAGCTTTTGCGCCGGCGAAACCATCGTGTCCTGCTTGTAGAAATGGACTTTGAAGTTGCGCCACTTCACCGCCTGCAGGCGGTCGGCGCACCAGATTAGGATGCCTTCGCGTTTCGATCTCTCGCTTTCACCCAGGAAGAAGGCCGACTGGTCTACGCCGTCGACGGTCGATCGTCCGGTACGCGGGCGCCCGTGATGCGGGCGAGAGTGGGGAACAGATCAGCGCCGTGCACGATCTCGTCGCTGACACGGCCCGCACGTATCCTTCCTGGCCGGCGGATCATGAACGGCACGCGGATGCCGCCTTCCCACGCGGTGAAATATTGGCCGCGCCATGGTCCAGCCCAGCCATCCCAGGGCTTGACGAACTTGGGTCCGTTGTCGCTCGCGAAGATCACGATGGTGCCGTCGCGGATGCCGAGCCGGTCGACCGCGTCCAGCATCTGCCCGACGTTGTGGTCCATCTCCGCCAGCATGTCGGCCCACTCGCCGTTGCCCGTCCTGCCCGCAAAGGCAGGATTTGGGAGAGTCGGCAGATGCGGCTGTGTGATGCTGGCATAAGCGAAGAACGGTCTCCTCACCGACACGTTGCGCTCCATGAACGCGATGGTCCGCCGTGTGAGCTCGGCATCGATAAGCCGCCGCTGCTCCAGGTCGTATATGCGCACCGCGCGGCTTTTCTCGCCCTTGCGTCCTTCCATGATCTGTTCCGGCGGCATGACGCTGGGCGAGTATCCGGCTGAACTCGGCCACAGCGCTTCGTCGGTGGTGCGCGGGATGCCGTACCACTCGTCGAACCCTTGGTCGTTGGGCAGGCGGCCATCATGGCTGCCGAGGTGCCATTTTCCGTAGAGCGCCGTGGCGTAGCCTGCGGCGGAGAGAGCCTCGGCCAACGTCACTTCCCACTGCGTGAGGCCATCCGCCACGCCGCCGAATGGCACCGAATGGGTACCGGAACGGATCGCGTAGCGCCCGGTCAGGATGCTCGACCGGCTCGGCGTGCATTGGGTTTCCATGTTCATGTTGGTCAGGCGCAAGCCCTCGCGCGCCAGGGAGTCCATTCGGGGCGTGGCCGCACCACGTGTAGCTCCACCGCCGTACGCCCCCAGTTCGCCGTAGCCGAGATTGTCTGCGAGGATGAACAGTATGCTTGGCTTCGCGGTCCCCTGTGCGCGAGCCGTCCGCAATTTGCCAAGGCCAGCAGCCATCGTGCCGGCAGTCGACACAGTGCCAGCCAACAATGCAAGGGCCTGTCGTCGGTTTGGTCGCATGCGCGGCGAGCCCGAAGGAACAATATTGACAGGTACGGCCGGCTGAAGGGATCGGGTAAAACCCTCGCCTTCCCAGCGTCGGCTAGCGGGACTCTTGGTCGTATCCCTGGTGGTGGTGTAGGAGCACCGGTCATGGCCTGAGCTCGATTTTGGCTCGGGCCGTGGCTCAAGCCGCTGCGATGCGCCTCGGATATCCTGCAGGGCTCGAACATGACAGCTTCACCCGTATGCCGTCATATTCTTGTCGATCGACCGTCCGGCCGCTCGGCGCTGAACGGGCCAGCGGACCTCACCGCGGAAATGGAAGCCGCCGCGTGGCTCGCGGATCAGGGATCGCGGCGACCGACAGATGTGCGCAGTGCATGCATTCCGCCTCGTTTGCCTTGTCCACCGCACACGGGCGCTGCATGCGAGCGCATGCTTGCTGCGCGAACCCTGCGTGAACGGCAATTGCGGAAGATTCTGAAAGCGACGTAAGTACCTGGTTTAATTGGTGGAGCCGAGGGGAATCGAACCCCTGACCTCTGCAGTGCGATTGCAGCGCTCTCCCATCTGAGCTACGGCCCCTAAGGGTGGGGCCATTTATGTGGCGGGCCTCCCCCTTGTCAAGCAAGCCGCTGGCCGCCGCCTCCCATCGAGGGGCGAAACGCGCCCCTGCGGCACAGCTAAGCCCGATCTGCCCGTGGAGCGTGCCATGCCTTGCCGCCGCACGAGCAGGCCCGCATGCGCCGTGAAGGTGGATGCGCGGCGCCGGCCTCTTGTGGGGCCCGCGCCAGGGCTTTACATCTCGACCCACCGGCACATCCTCAAGAGAGGACCCATGCTCGAACTGCTCAACTTCATCAGCTACATCATTACGCTTTATGTCTACATCATCATCGCGGGCGCCGTGATGAGCTGGCTGATCGCCTTCAACGTCATCAACCCCTACAACCAGTTCGTGCGCTCCCTGTGGCAGGGGCTCAATGCCCTGACCGAGCCGGCGCTGCGGCCGATCCGCCGCATGCTGCCGGATCTCGGCGGCATCGACATCTCGCCCCTCGTTCTGATCCTGATCTGCTTTTTCATCCAGTCCGTGGTTCTGACCAACCTCGCCAAGCTGTTCGTGTGATGCCGCCCGGCCCGCAGGCCTGGCGCGTCAGCAAGACCGGCCTGCGCGTGCTGGCCCGCGTCACCCCCGGATCGGCGCGGGACGGCGTCGAGGGCATCATCCAGACCGCGGATGGTGCGGCGCTCAAGGTGCGCGTGCGCGCCGTCGCCGAGGACGGCAAGGCCAACCGGTCGGTCGAGACCGTCGTGGCGCAGTGGCTGGGTGTTGCCAAGACGCGCGTGGCGGTGACCCATGGCGGTAAGTCGCGCATCAAGACGCTGGACATCGACGGCGATCCAGGCGAACTGGAAACGCTGATCGCGGCCCGCATGGCCGCACAATGCACAACAATGAAGGCGAAGCAGTCCGCATCATGATCATCGATGGCAAAGCAATAGCCGCGGCGCTGCGCCGCGAGGTGGCCGCCGGCGTGGAGGCAATGCAGCGCGAGCGCGGCGTGACGCCGGGCCTGGCGGTCGTGCTGGTGGGCGAGGACCCCGCCAGCCAGGTCTACGTGCGCAGCAAGGCGACCGCCACCCGCGAGGCCGGCATGGGCTCGTTCGAGCACAAACTGCCGGCCGACACGGCCGAGGCCAGGCTGCTGGCCCTGATTGCGGAGCTGAACCAGCGGGCCGACGTGCACGGCATCCTGGTGCAGCTGCCTCTGCCCAAGCACATCGACGCCAGCAAGGTGATCGAGGCGATCGACCCGGCCAAGGACGTCGACGGCTTCCATCCCGTCAATGTCGGCCGTCTGGCGATCGGCGAGCCAGCGCTGGCGCCCTGCACGCCGACCGGCTGCCTGGTCCTCGCCAAGACGGTGCGGCCGGAGCTTGCGGGGCTCGATGCGGTGGTGATCGGCCGCTCCAACATCGTCGGCAAGCCGATGGCCCAGCTGCTGCTCGGCCAAAGCTGCACCGTGACGATTGCCCACTCGCGCACCCGCAACCTGCCCGACGTGGTGCGGCGCGCCGATATCGTGGTGGCGGCCGTGGGCCGCGCCGAGATGGTGCGGGGCAGCTGGATCAAGCCCGGCGCCACGGTGATCGACGTCGGCATCCAGCGGGTCGAGGACGGGGCGGGCAAGAGCCGGCTGGTGGGCGACGTGGCGTTTGCGGAGGCTGCCGAGGTGGCCGGCGCCATCACGCCCGTGCCCGGCGGCGTTGGCCCCATGACCATCGCCTGCCTGCTCAAGAACACGCTGGAGGCGGCCAGGGCCACGCCGCGCTGAGGCAATGGCAAGGGGCATGGCCTTCAGATGTTTCACGTGAAACATCAATAGACTGGTTAATTTGTTTCACGTGAAACATGAGCCTGCAGCGGCCGCCCGCTGCCAGCCCGGCTCACCCCTCATAGCCCTCGATGATGATGAGGTCCGCGGTGCTGGCCTCGTCGCGGATCCGGGCGGCCGCCTGATACTCCGGGGAGGCATGGCAGGCTTGGGCCGCAGCGTAGCTGTCGAACTCGATCACGACGTGGCGCCGCGCCTGCATCTGTCCCCGCACCGCCTCGCACGCGCCATTGCGCACGAGAAAGCGGGCGCCGTACCGCCGCAAGGGCTCGGCATTGGCAGCGATATAATCCTTGTAGCGCTCGGGGTCGGTGATGGTGACGTGCGCGATCCAGTAGCCCTTCTTGGCCATATCCTGCTCCCCATATCCTGCTCCATGGTGTCGACGGTCCCGGTGCGGGAGACGCCAGCCTCAGTTCAGCAGCCGCACGAGCCACAGCGCAAGGCCCGGGAACATCAGGACCAGGCCCAGGCGCACGATGTCCGTGGCGATGAACGGCAACACGCCGCGATAGGTCGAGGCGATAGGAACCGTTCTGGCAATGGAGCTGATGACGAACACGTTGAGGCCGATCGGCGGCGCCGTGAGACCGATGCCGACGACGATCAGGACAAGGATGCCGAACCAGATGGCCACCTCGTCCGGCGGCAGGCCGAAGTCCAGTGCCTGCACGATCGGGAAGAACACCGGCAGCGTCAGCAGGATCATGGCGAGCTCGTCCATCACGGCGCCGAGAAGGATGTAGAAGAGCATGAGCGAGAGCATGACCGCGTAGGGGCCGAGCCCAGAATGCGCCACCAGCTCGGCCGCCATCTCGGGCAGCTTCGACAGCGCCAGGAAGGCGTCGAACACCTCCGACCCCAGCAGAATGATGAAAATCATGGCGGAGGTTTCCGCCGTCTGCTTGATGCTGTCGATGATGCCCCTGACATCGAGCGTGCGCTGCAACACGCCCACCACCAGCATGGAGATCGCCCCGAACGCGGCACCCTCGGTGGGCGTGAACACGCCGCCATAGATGCCGCCGAGCACGATCAGGGCCACCAGCAGCACCGGCCACACCTTCACCAGCGCGCGGCCGCGATCGGCAACGTCGACCGGCACCGGCGGCGCCAGCTCGGGCCGGCGGCGCACCACCCAGGCGATGGCGAGCGTGTAGAACAGCGCGGCCATGAGGCCCGGGATGAACGCCGCCTTGAACAGCTTGGCGATGTTCTGCTCGGTGGTGATGGCATAGACGACCAGGATGATCGACGGCGGAATGAGAATGCCGAGCGTGCCGCCGACGGCAATGGTTCCCGTCGCGAAGCCGCCGTCGTACTTGTAGCGCTGCAGCTCCGGCAGCGCCGCCCGGCCGAAGGTGGCCGTGGTGGCGACCGACGAGCCGCAGATGGCGCCGAACGCCGTGCAGGCCCAGATCACCGCCATCGCCAGCCCGCCCCGCAGGCGGCCGGCAAAGGCCTCCGCCGCGCGGAACAGGTTGGTCGAGATGCCCGAGCGCTCGGCCAGCGCGCCCATCAGCACGAACAGGGGGATCACCGAGAGGGTGTAGTTGGCAAACTGGTAGTAGGGATTGGTCTTCATGTAGGCGAAGAACGCGGGCCAGCTCGACAGGTGGATGTAGCCGATGGAGCCCACCACCAGCATCGACAGGCCGACGGGCATGCGCAGGGCGATGAGCACGAGCATCGCGCCGAAGCCGAGCGCCGCGATCGTGAAGCCGCTCATGCGCGTCCCCGGATCAGCCCGGCGGCCGTCGCCAGCGCCACGCCCGCGAGCAGGAAGGCGAGGCCCGTGCAGATGGCCAGCGCCGGCCAGACGATGATCTGCAGCAGCATGGTGGTCTGGCCGCTGCGATAGTGCTCCATCACGCCGGCCAACATGCACGCGCCGATCAGGCCCATCATGCCGGCATAGACGATGTCCCAGACCGCATCGACGATGTCGATGGCGCGGCGCGGCAGCCAGGTCATGAAGGTATCGACGACGATGTTGCCGCGGCGGGCCTGGCAATAGGGCAGGAAGCTGAAGATGGCGATGGCGGTCGCCATCTGCACCAGCTCGAAGTCGCCGTTGATGGGCGAGTTGAAGAACTTGCGGCCGATCACGCTGGCCACCACGAGCGCGGCCGTGGCCAGCGACAACAGGCCGCCCGCAATGGCGATGGCGCCCGACAGGCGCTCGATGAGGGGCGGCCGCGGCGCGCCCTGCCCCGCAGCGGCGACGTCACTCATGATCACTCCCTCCCCACGGGCGGCGCTCCTGCCGACGCCCTGACCTGGACGGCAATCTCAGAACGAGCGGCCGCCGCAGCCGGTGTTGGTGCGCGGCGGCCGCAGCTCTCAGGCCTTGTCGTACTTGGCCACCAGCGCCTTGGCCTGCTCGATCAGCTTGCCGCCGTCGAGGCCCTTCTCCTTCACCTGCTTGATCCAGGCGTCGATCACCGGCTCGGTCGTCTTGATCCACTTGGCCTTCTCGTCGGCCGAGATGGTGATGATCGTGTTGCCGCGCTTCTTCACCCGCTCGAGCACCAGCGCGCCGGCATCGTCCCACATGTTGCCGGCAAGCTCGGCGAACTTCATGCCCGAGTTCTTGTCGATGGCCGCCTTGAGATCGGCGGGCAGCCCCTCGTACTTGGCCTTGTTCATGGCCAGGAAGAAGCTCGCCGTATAGAAGGTCGGGGAGCCGGGGATCTCGGTGTGGAACTTCACCAGCTCGTCCAGCTTGATTGCCGGCACCACCTCCCACGGCACCACGGCGCCGTCGATGGCGCGCTGGGCGATGCTCTCGGGCACCTGCGGAATGGGCATGGGCACCGCGGTTGCGCCGAGCGCCTTCAAGGCTTCGCCGGCCAGCCGGTTGGGCGAGCGCAGCTTGAGGCCCTTGAGGTCCTCCATGGTGTTGACCGCCTTGTTGGCGTGGATCAACCCGTGATCGTGCGACCAGAAGCTCAACAGCTTGATGTCGGCCGTCTCCTTGCCGAGGTTGGCCGTGGCATATTCCTGCGAGGCGCGCGCATTGACGATGCCGCGCCGCGCGCCGATGAACGGCAGCTCGAACACCTCGGTCGAGGGGAATCGCCCCGCCGTCGATCCGGGCAGCGTCCACACGATGTCGACGACGCCGTCGCGCGCCTGGTCGTAGAGCTGGGGCGGCGTGCCGCCGAGCTGCATGGAGGGAAAGATGTCGATCTTGATCCTGCCGCCGGAATCCTGCTCCACCATCTTCGCCCACGGCGCCAGCATCTTGGCGTGACCGTTGGAGACGGGCGGCAGAAAGTGATGCAGTTTCAGCGTCACCTGGGCCTGCGCCAGCGCCGGTCTGGCGATGGCGGGTGCCGCGAGCGCGGCGCCGGTGGCAGCGAGAAACGAGCGGCGAGAGACGGTCATTGGCATCCTCCCAACGTCTGTTTTTCGGTCGTACCCTACCGCAACTGGCGGCGCTAAGAATATTGGCCTCACGGCGGAGCGCCATGCAGACCCCAAGTTCATACCTCATTTGATAGTTTGGTGGCAAAACCTTCCGCCGCCGCCGGCATGCCTTGCGGCGCGGGTTGGCGAACGAGGAGGGGGTGTGCCATCCTGATCGCTCTGCGAGCCATCTCCTCTTCGACTGACGCGAGGACCTTCGCACATGCGGTATGAGGCGCCGAATACGCTCGACCAGGCCGTGGCGCTTCTTGCAGCGGAGTTAGGCGAGGCGCGCGTGCTGGCCGGCGGCACCGATCTGCTGGTGCAGATGCGGACCGATGTGATCGACCCGGTGCTGCTGGTCGACATCAAGGGCATCGCCGAGACCCGGCAGATCAGGGAGGAGGCCGGCGGCTTCCGCATCGGTGCCGCGGTCACCGGCGCCGAGCTCAAGGAGTACCCCCGGCTCGGGTCGGTGTGGCCAGGGGTGGTGGAGGCCGCGAACCTGATCGGCTCCACCCAGATCCAGGGCCGCGCCACCATGGGGGGCAACCTGTGCAACGGCTCGCCTGCCGCCGACAGCGTGCCCGCGCTGATTGCCGCCGGGGCGAGGGCCTCCATCGTCGGCCCGCAGGGACGGCGCGATGTGGCCGTCGAGGACGTGATGCTGGCGCCGCGCAAGCTGTCGCTGGCGAAGGGCGAGATCGTCGCCTCCTTCCTGCTGCCGGCAAAACCACCCCGCACCGGTGACGCCTACCTGCGCTTCATCCCGCGCACGGAGATGGACATCGCCGTGGTCGGCTGCGGGATATGCCTGACGCTCGACGCCAGGGGCGCCTGCACCGCGGCCCGCGTGTCGCTGGGGGCCGTGGCGGAGCGGCCGCTGCTGGTGGCGGAGGCGGCCAGGGTGCTGACCGGCAACGAGGCGCTGCCGGTCCTGCTGCAGAAGCTGGACGCGGCGGCCCGCGCCGCCTGCCGACCGATCGACGACAAGCGGGGCACCAAGGACTATCGCATCAAGGTGGCCGGCGTGCTCGCGCGCCGCGCGGCCCAGATCGCCTACCAACGGGCGAGGGAGAGCTGATGGCCAAGCATCACATTGCCGCTGTCGTCAACGGGGACCCGGTCGAGTTCCTGTGCGAGCCCGGCGACACGCTGCTCGATGTCCTGCGCGATGCGCTCGGCTTGACCGGCACCAAGGAAGGCTGCTCCACCGGCGACTGCGGCGCCTGCAGCGTCACCGTCGACGGCCGGCTGGTGTGCGCGTGCCTGATGCTGGGTGTCGAGGCCGCCGGCACATCGATCGGCACCATCGAGGGCATGGCCAACGGCGAGGAGCTGCACCCGCTGCAGCGCAAGTTCCTGGAGCACGCCGCCTTGCAATGCGGCATCTGCACGCCGGGTTTCCTGGTGGCCGCCAAATCCCTGCTCGAAAGGTCGCCCGACCCCACCGAGACCGAGGTGCGCTACTGGCTGGCCGGCAATCTGTGCCGCTGTACGGGCTATGACAAGATCGTGCGCGCCGTGCTCGACGCCGCCGCCGAGATGAGAGGAGCCTGACCGATGCAGGAAAAGGTCAAGGACGCGCCAAGCTCGCAGTTCAAATGGGTCGGCACGCGCGCCGTGCGGCCGGACGGGGTCGACAAGGTCACGGGCCGCGCCAGGTTCGGCGCCGACCTGGCCATGCCGGGCCAGCTCGTCGGCAAGGTGCTCAGGAGCCCGCATCCGCATGCGCGCATCCGCGCGATCGACGTGTCGGCTGCCGCCAACCTGCCCGGCGTCAAGGCCGTCGTGACGCGCGACGATTTCAAGGATCAGCCCTCCGAGTTCATCCCGGCGGGCGAGATGATGATCAACTACCGCGACGTGGTGCGCAACGTGATGGCGCGCGAGAAGGCGCTCTACGAGGGGCATCCGATTGCGGCCGTCGCCGCCACCAGCACCAGCATTGCCAAGCAGGCCTTGAAGCTCATCAAGGTCGACTACGAGGTGCTGCCGCATGTGATCGACGTGGTGGACGCCATGCAGCCGGGCGCCCCTCTGCTGCACGAGGACATGATCACGGCCGGCGTCGAGCCGGCCCCGAAGACCCCGTCGAACGTGGCCAAGCGCGTCGAGTTCGGCCATGGCGACGTCGCCGCCGGCTTCGCCCAGGCGGAGATCATTGTCGAGCGCGCGTTCACCACCAAGCCGGTGCATCAGGGCTACATCGAGCCGCACGCCTGCGTGGCGAGCGTGTCCGAGGACGGCCAGGCGGATGTATGGGTCACGACGCAGGGCCACTGGATCGTGCGCGCCCACTGCGCGCGGCTGCTCGGCTGGGACGTCGGCAAGGTGCGCGTGACGGCGGCGGAGATCGGGGGCGGCTTCGGCGGCAAGACGGTGGTCTACCTGGAGCCCCTGGCGCTCGCGCTCTCCAAGAAGGCGCGCCGGCCCGTGAAGATGGTCATGACGCGCGAGGAGGTGTTCCGCGCCAGCGGCCCGACCTCGGGCGCGCATGTGCATGTCAAGATCGGCGCCCGCAAGGACGGGCGCATCGTGGCGGGCGAGGCGGAGCTGAAATACCAGGCCGGCGCCTTTGCCGGCTCCCCGGTGCAGCCCGGCGCCATGTGCGCCTTCGCCCCCTACGACCTCGAGAACGTGAAGGTCGTCGGCTACGACGTGGTGACGAACCGGCCCAAGGTCGCCGCCTATCGCGCGCCCGGCGGACCGATCTCGGAGTTCGCGGTCGAGAGCGTGATCGACGAGATCGCCCGCAAGCTCGGCATGGACCCGATCGCGCTGCGCCTCAAGAACGCGGCCAAGCAGGGCACCAGGGCCGCCTACGGGCCCAAATTCGGGCCGATCGGCTTCGTCGAGACCCTGGAGGCGGCCAAGGCGCACGCCCACTGGCGCACGCCCTTGCAGAAGAACCAGGGCCGCGGCGTGGCCTCGGGCTTCTGGTTCAATATCGGCGGCGAGACCTCCGTGTCGCTGCAGCTCAACGAGGACGGCACGCTGTCGCTCACCGCCGGCACGCCCGACATCGGCGGTCTGCGCGCGTCGCTGTGCATGATGGCGGCGGAGGAGCTGGGCGTGGACCTGGACAGAATTCGGGTCCAGATCGGCGACACCGGGCAGCTCGGCTACAATTTCCTGACCGGCGGCAGCCGCGCCACGTTCTCGAGCGGCATGGCGACCGTGGAAGCGGCGCGCGAGGTCATCAAGGAGGCCTGCAAACGCGCGGCGAAGCTGTGGGAGCTGCCCGAGGACGCCGTGGAGTACATGAGCGGCGGCGTGCGCCCCGCCGGCGCCAATGCGGGCAAGCACGCGCCCATGACGCTGAGCGACATCGCGGGCATCGCCGGCAAGACCGGCGGGCCAATCGCCGGCTACGCCCGCATCAATGCGCACGGCGCGGCGCCGAGCTTTGCCACCCACATCGCCGACGTCGAGATCGACCCCGAGACCGGCAAGGCGACGGTGGTGCGCTACACGGCCATCCAGGACGCGGGCCGCGCCATTCATCCAAGCTATGTGGAGGGCCAGTACCAGGGCGGCGTGGCCCAGGGCATCGGCTGGGCGCTCAACGAGGAATACATCTACGGGCCCGACGGCCGGCTGCAGAACCCGGGCTTCCTCGACTACCGCGTGCCGGTGGCCTCCGACCTGCCGATGATCGACACGGTGATCGTGGAGGTGCCCAATCCGCGCCATCCCTACGGCGTGCGCGGCGTCGGCGAGACGCCGATCGTGCCGCCCATGGCCGCCATCGCCAACGCGCTTGCCGATGCCACCGGCGTGCGCTTCACCGACCTGCCCATGTCGCCGCCGAAGGTGCTGGCGGCGCTC
This sequence comes from Hyphomonadaceae bacterium, assembly GCA_019747815.1. Lineage (GTDB taxonomy): Bacteria > Pseudomonadota > Alphaproteobacteria > Rhizobiales > Hyphomicrobiaceae > AWTP1-13. The sequence goes on along the minus strand of JAIEQJ010000060.1, from coordinate 31,241 downwards.
GACGAGGCCCGCGCGGCGGGCACGGCGAAGATGTGAGGGCCGGGAGATGGGTGACGCCAGAGCAGGCGGATCGTGGATGCCGGGACAAGCCCCGGCATGACACCCGGCTGATGTGTGTGGATCGCACGCGAGATGGACGCCAAGCCCGCAAGCCCCGAGCGGATCGGCCGCAACCGCCGCGGGCGGGTCTCGGAGCTGATGGCGGCGGCGATGCTGCTGGCCAAGGGCTATCGCATCCTGGGCCGCCGCGTGCGCACGCCCTATGGCGAGATCGATCTCATTGCGGTTCGCCGCGGGCGACTCGCGTTCGTCGAGGTCAAGCGCCGCGCCACCCGGCTGGAGGCGGAGGCGGCGCTGTCGCCGCGCCAGGCCGGGCGCATGGCGCGCGCCGCCGCATTCTGGGTCAGCCGCAACCGGCGCTACCGCGACCACGCGCAGGGCCTGGATGCGGTGCTGGTGCTACCGCGCCGGCTGCCCGTGCATCTGCCGGATGCGTTGCACATCTCCAGCGGGCGGGGCCCAGGCTAAACCAACGATGGCAGCCTACCCTTGCATGATGCCATCTCGTCCACGGAAGCTTCGATTGTGGGTAGTATTGCATCTGCCGGAAACGCTGTATCTGGCGTCCAAGGCATAGGCAACTCGCGCCCGTGGGTGCGTCGGTGGCGGGACCGTTTCCACTATCCTATAGTGTCAGGGTCACGAGGAGATTCTGCCGATGCTTCGATCGATCATGGTTCGCGCCGTCTGGGATGACGAGGCCCAGGGCTGGGTTGCCACCAGCGAGGACATCCCGGGGTTCGTCACGGGTGCCGACACGATCGAGGAACTGCGCACCAAGGCTCTGCCCCTCATTGAGGAACTGATCGAGCTTAACAACGTCGACTTCGACGGCGCGGAAATTCCCGTGCACATCTTCGCGGAGATCCCGGCGCGCATTGTCAATCCGCGTGCTGCTGCGTGACATGGCGAGCTACACGCCCGAAGTCATCCGCGTCCTGCGGGATCACGGCTGCACGTTCGTCAGGAAGGGTAAGGGAGACCACGAGATCTGGTACAGCCCAATCACCAACCGCAACTTCCCCGTGGACAGCAACATCAGATCACACCACTGGGCCAACATCGTCCTGAAGCAAGCCGGTATCGAAAAGAAGTTCTAGCGACCCGAAGACAATGCCGCTCACTGTCGCCTGCCAGATGGACCCCATCGACCGCATCGATATCCGCGGCGATTCCACCTTTGCCCTGCTGCTCGAGGCGCAGCGCCGCGGGCACAGCCTGTTCTACTACACGCCGGCGAACCTGGCGCTCTATGCGGGGCGGCTGCTGGCACACGGCTCCACTCTGACCGTCGAAGACAAGGTCGGCGCCCACTACGCCGTGTCCGATCCCCGCACCGTCGATCTCGGCGAGCTCGACGTGGTGCTGCTGCGCCAGGACCCGCCCTTCGACATGTCCTACATCACCACCACGCATCTCTTGGAGCGCATCCACCCCAAGACGCTCGTGGTCAACGACCCGGCGCACGTGCGCAACGCGCCGGAGAAGGTGTTCGTGCTCGATTTCCTCGACCTGATGCCGCCCACGCTCGTCACCCGCAACGCCGAGGACGTGAAGCGCTTCCGCGCCGAGCACAAGGACATCATCCTGAAGCCGCTCTACGGCAACGGCGGCGCTTCGGTGTTCCACGTGCCGCCGGGCGACACCAACCTCAACTCGCTGATCGAGCTGTTCCAGACCGTGTTCCGCGAGCCGTTCATGGTGCAGCAGTACCGGCCCGAGGTGCGCGCCGGCGACAAGCGCATCATCCTGGTGGACGGCGAGGTGGCAGGCGCCCTCAACCGCATCCCCGCCGCCGACGAAACCCGCTCCAACCTGCACGTGGGCGGCGTGGCGACCGCCACCGGCCTCACCCCGCGCGATCGGGAGATCTGCGCGCGGCTCGGGCCCGCGCTCAAAGCGCGCGGCCTCCTGTTCACCGGCATCGACGTGATCGGCCCGTACCTGACCGAGATCAACGTCACCTCGCCGACGGGCATCCGGCAGATCAAGACCTTCGGCGGACCCGACATTGCCGCCCTGATCTGGGACGCGATCGAGCGCAAGCGCCGCGCGTGAGCGGCTCACAGCGCTTTCTCCCATCTTCACCGCTCGAGGTCATCGCCGCGGGCGGCTTCGCCAAAACTAGGCCCGGCAGCAGTCGGATATAGAATATCGTTATTCAAATAGCGCCCATTGCACTATAATTACGGTTATCCTATAGATGAACGAGCGCGAAATGCCATTCTCAGCGTCTTTTATTCCGAATTGGTTTATTCAACTCTCGCGCTCAACACAAAGTTTACCCTGATTGTTTTATCTAGACAGCTCTTTCCGGCTGTTGAAGCGACGACAATCGCGGGGAAATCACACCATGGCTGAAGGTCGAAGGGCACGGGCGGCTTGTCGGCGGCTTGCCGGGCTCATCATCGGCCTGGCTGCCATCGGCGGCTCCGCGGCCTGGGCGGCGACCGCCACCAACACGTTTCAGGCCCGCATCGTCATCCTCAGCACCTGCATCATCTCGGTGACGAACACGCTCGACTTCGGCACCGCCACCCTGCTCACGGCCAACGTCGACCAGACCACAACCTTCGACGTGCTGTGCACGAATACCACGACCTTCAATGTCGGCCTCAATGCCGGCACGACGGTCGGCGGCACCATCGCCACCCGCAAGATGATCTCCCCGGCCTCGGCCACCGTCGACTACCAGATGTTCTCCAATCCCGCGCGCACGGTAAACTGGGGCAATACCGTGGGCACCGACACGGTCCCCGGCACGGGCACGGGCTCGGCCATCACCTTCACCATCTACGGCCGGGTGCCGCCGCAGCCGACGCCGGCGCCGAACACGTATACCGATACCGTCACGATCACAGTCACGTTCTGATTGTCCCGACCCGCAAGCAGCGATGGAGGTCGCGCGATGTCGAGGGTATCTGCCGTGCTGATCGCGCTGGGGCTGGCGCTGCAATGCTCCCTGGCTCACGCCGCGTCGCTGCAGGTGGCGCCGGTCATCATCGAGGTTCCGCAGCGCGCGGCCACGTCCAGCATGCAGTTGCGCAATCTCGGCAGCAAGACGCTCACCGCCCAGGTTCGCGTGTTTCGTTGGACCCTGCAGGACGGGGCCGACAAGCTGGTCGAGACGCGCGATGTGGTGATCAGCCCTCCGCTGAGCGAGATCACACCGGGCTCCACGCAACTGGTCCGCATCGTGCGCGTCGCGCAGCAGCCGGTGCAGACGGAGGAGAGCTATCGCATCCTCATCGACGAGGTCCCCGAGCCGGCCGGCGCGCGCAACTCCGGCGTCACCTTCGCCGTTCGCTATTCGATTCCGGTCTTCTTCCTCGGCGCGACCAGCGCCAGCGCGCCCCTGGCCTGGTCCATCGAGCAGCACGCCGGCAGGATCACCGTCGCCGCCAGCAATCCAGGCGCGCACCACGTGCGCATCGCCGCGCTGCGCGTGCGGGGTGCGCAGGGCGAGGTCATGTCGTTCGGTCCCGGGCTGGCCGGCTATGTGCTGGCCGGATCGATGGCGCGCTGGTCGATCAAGGGCGCCCTCTCAAATCCCACACCGGGCAGTACCGTCACCATTCTGGCACTTACGAACCATGGGCCACTGGAAACGACAGGGGTTGTGCGGGCGCGGCGGTGAGGATGGTTTCGAGGGTTGTCTGTGGTTAGTTGTGGCTGCGTGCCTTCTCGTATCCATGGTCTTCGCCGCACCGGCGCACGCACGCAACGACGCTCTCGAGCTGCAACTCGAGGTTGCCATCAACGGTGCTCCCAGCAACCTGATTGGCGCCTTCACGCTGCTCCCAGGGGGACGGATCGGGGCCACGGCCCGCGAGCTTGCGGAGCTTGGCATCAGCGTTCCCGCGAGCCGGCAGGGCAGCGGCCTCATTGTGCTCGATGACATTCCAGGCGTTATCTACCGCTACTCGCGGCAGATGCAGACGATCGATATTGTCATCGACGGCGCCGCGAGACTGCCGAAGCGGCTGGATGCCGGAAGGCCAGCGTCGCCGCCGGCTCATGCGCTCGTCAACACCACCGGCGCCGTCTTCAACTACAATCTGTTCGGATCGGCGGGCGTGCAGTATGGCAACTGGGGCGAGGCGACGTTCGATGCGATCTCGGCCACGCTGGACAGCCGCTTCTTCGGGCCCTACGGCACCGTGGTGCTCTCCGGGCTGGTTCGCGGCCTCACCGGCTCGGACACGCCGCTGCTGCGGCTCGACACCACCTGGATCCTGTCGGACACCGACCGGCTCATCACCTATCGGCTGGGAGACGTCATATCGGGCGGCCTGGCCTGGACGCGCCCCGTCCGCATGGGCGGCCTGCAGGCGCAGCGCAACTTCATCCTGCGGCCCGACCTCATCACCATGCCGCTGCCGAGCTTTGCCGGCAGTGCCGCCGTGCCATCCACCGTGGACATCTATGTCAACAGCGCCAAGGCCTACAGCGGCGAGGTGCCCGCCGGCCCGTTCGAGATCAACAACATCCCTGTCACATCGGGCGCCGGGGCGGCCCGCATCGTGCTGCGGGACGCAGCCGGACGCGAGACGGTCGCCACCGCGCCGTTCTACGCGTCCGCCGCGCTGCTGCGCGCCGGCCTCTACGATTTCTCCGCGGAGGCCGGCTTTGCGCGGCGCAACTACGGCATCGTGTCGGACGACTACTGGGCCCAGCCGATCGGCTCCTTGAGCGGACGCTACGGACTGACCGACGGGGTGACCGTGGAGGGGCACGGGGAGGCCGCGCCGAATCTCATCAATGCCGGCATCGGCGCCGTCGCCCGGCTGGCGGCCTGGGGCAGGCTGTCGGGCGCCTTCAGCCTCAGCGCGGCAGACGGCAACCTCGGCAGCCAGGCGTACGGCGCCCTCGACTTCCAGTTTCTGGGCTTCGACGGGCGTGTGAGCAGCCAGCGCAGCTTCGGCGACTATGCCGATCTTGCATCGGTCACGGCCGAGGGCAACGGCCGGATCTTCAATGGCGCGTTCTTCCCGAGATTTTGGACCGGCGTTCTCCCCCCGCGCGCGCTCGACCAGTTCTCCATCGGCATTCCGATGCCGTTCGACAACACCCGGCTCGCCTTCAATATCGCGCGCATTGAATATGTGGATGCTCCGACCAACAGTATTGTAACCGCGTCCTATTCGCGCCCGCTGGGCAATAACATGACGCTGCTGGCAACCGCCTTCCACGATTTTTCCGCCGACCGGAACTTCGGCCTGTATTTCGGCGTCCTGGTCCCGCTGGGCGGCAATGTCAGCTCGGTCGCCAGCGTGACGCACGACCGAGGCGGCACGATCTATGCGGCCGATGCCATGCAGCCGCTGGGGCGCGAACCCGGCAGCGTGGGATGGCAGGCCCGCGTCTCGACCCGAGAAACGGAGACGGCCATGGCCGCCGCAGCCTACCGCGGCGAGCGGGCCACGGTGCAGGCGCGCGTTTTCAGCCGCGGCAGCAACGTGGCCGCCACGGCCGAGATCAATGGCGCCGTGGTGACGACCAAGGACGGCGTTTTCCTGGCCAACCGGATCGATGATGCCTTCGCCATCGTCGATGTCGGGGCTGCGGATGTGGATGTGCTCTACGAGAACCGCCGGACCGCCGTCACGGGCAGCGACGGCAAGGCTCTGGTGACCGGTCTGCGCTCCTACCAGAAGGCCAAGATCTCCATCGACCCTGCCAACCTGCCCGTCGGCGCCGACGTCCCCCGCACCGAGGTCGAGGTCGCGCCCGGCGACCGCAGCGGCGTTGCCGTCGATTTCGGGGTGCGCCGCGATGTGCCATCGGCAGTGGTGGTGTTTCGCAGCCCCGACGGCGCCTTCCTGCCGCCGGGCAGCCGTGGCCGGATCGAGAACCGGGAGGGCGAGTTCGTGATCGGCTATGACGGGCAGGCGTTCCTCAAGGACCTCGAGGCGACGACACGGGTCGTGGTCAGCTCCGCCGGGCAGGACTGCCGGGCCACGATTGTGCATGCGCATGCACCCGGACAGGCCTTGATCGATCCCGTGGTGTGCCGCCGATGAAGCCAGCCCGCCGAACGTGCCTCATCGCCGTTGTGCTCCTTCTGGTCTCCGCAAGCCCGGCGCTGGCCCAGACCTGCAATTTCAGCATCGACAATCTCAACTTCGGCAATATCGACGTGACGGCCAATACGGCGTTCACCACCAGCGGCACATACTCTGCGTCGTGCTCTGGCATCCTGCTCTCCGCGGTGCGCACCTGCCCCAATGTCGGGCCCGGAACCAGCGGCGGCGACCCCTCCGGCAATCCGCGCTTCCTGAAAAGCGGTGCCGCGCAACTTGATTACAATCTCTTCTCGGATGCCGGCTTCTCGACCGTGTGGGGATCGCGCCTGTGGGCCGGGGCCGCGCCGCCGACCGACATTACCCTGGTGGTGCTGGGCAGCGGCAGCACGTCACGGACCATGTTCGCCCGCATTCCCGCGGGCCAGCAGGCCGTGGCGCCGGGCACCTACACGTCCTCCTTCGCGGGCTTCACGGCCATCAACTTCCAGGCCTATCTGCTGGGGCTGCTGCCGCCGGATTGCGCCACGCTGGCGACCCCGACGGGCACGGCGACCTTCACGGTCACCGCGACCGTGGTTCCGTCCTGCACCGTCAGCGCGACAACGCTCGATTTCGGCAGCACGGGCCTGCTCACCGCCAATGTCGACAGCACCAACACCCTGACGGTGACCTGCTCCAACACAATCCCCTACACCATCCTCCTGGACGGCGGACTGAGCGGCGCCACCAACCCCACGCTGCGCAAGATGCAGAAGGGTGCCGAGACCGTCACCTATGGTCTGTTCCAGAATCCGGCCAGGTCACAGCCTTGGGGGAGCACGAGCGGGGTCAATACCGTGTCCGCCACGGGATCGGGCTTTGCCCAAAGCCACACCGTCTATGGCCGCGTTCCTCCGCAGCCGACGCCGAGCCCCGGCACATTCCTGGACACCATCACGGTCACCGTGTCCTTTTGAGCGTCAGGCCGTCTCAGGAGCGCAAGCGAAAAGCCCCCCGCAATCTCCTGCGGAAGGCCCTTCGTGCCGGCCGATAATCGGCAGCGTTGCCTGTCAGCCTTGCGGCGACATCTTCTGCAGCGCGTCCACGATGGACTGCAGATCGTCGATGAACTGCTCGCGCTGCTTGCTGGGCAGCGCCTCCAGAACCCGCTCGTCGACCTTCCTGGCCAGAGGCTCGGCCGAGCGCAGAACGCGACGTCCCTCGTCGGTGAGCTTGACCGCATAAGCGCGCGCATCCTCACGGGTGCGCCGGCGCTGCAGCAAGCCCTTCCTCTGCATCCGCCGCACGATGTCGGCCAGCGTCGAACGGTCGATGCCGGTGCGATCGACAAGGCCGGTCTGGCTGAGCCCCTCGTTCTGCGAAACCGTGATCAGAACGGCAAGCTGGCGCGGTGTCAGCCCCCCGACCTTCATCTCTGCGTGAAAGATGTCTCCCGCACACTGGCCTGCGCGGTGCAGCAGGTGAATGGGGGAGCGACTAAGGCGGTCGTTACTGTCGCGTTTCATTGCTCTTTTGCTAGTCCCTCTCTGTACGTTGACTGGCATTTGGGCCACCGCGCTGCTCTTGAGTTGCACACAGCCACGCGGACGGATCATCCGGGTGAGCCAGTCTTATGCAAGATTACACATCGGCATGGAATCGCGTACGCTAAAAAATGCGTCATAGCGTCCCATTTTTTGATAAAGCAGACGACGCCTCAGGCGTCCGCGCGCGCTTCGTAGCGCTTGATCAGGCCGACTTGCGCCATTGCGAAAATCAACGTGAGCGGCAGGATGCCGAACACCTTGAAGTTGACCCAGGCCGCTTCCGAGAAATTGCGCCAGACGATCTCGTTGACCACCGCCATGGCGACAAAGAACAGCGCCCAGCGCACCGTCATCTTGTGCCAGCCCTGGTCGGTCAGCCGCAGGGCCTCGCCCATGAGCATCTTGAGCAGCGGCCGACCCGTGGCGATGCCGAACCCGAGAATGCCCGCAAACAGCAGATTGATGATGGTCGGCTTCATCTTGATGAAGCGCGGATCGTCCAAAAGGAAGGTCAGCCCGCCGAACACGACCACCAGCACCGCGGTGACTGCCGGGGCCAGCGCAAAGCGCCCGAGCAGCACGCGCGAGGCGATGAGGGCTGCCACCGTCGCCACCATCAGGACGCCCGTTGCCCAGAAGATCCCGGCCTTGGCGTAAGTGAGAAAGAAGACCAGCAGCGGGCCCAGATCGATCAGCAGCTTGAGCAGCGAGTTGGGCTCGGCCGGGCGTTCACTCACGGGCTCATTCGTCATGACCGTAGCCCATTCCTTGCGTTGCTCACCGGTCAGGCCGCGCCGTCGCTCCGTGGCCCGGCCTCCGCGGCAGCCGGCAGGCGATATTTCTGCATCAGGCGCACCTGCCACCAGAAGAATGCGGCGGTGAAGGGCATGATGATGAAAATCTTGAACAGGATCCAGATATCGATGCCCGTGAAGATGCGATCGAGCGCAAACATCTCGAAGTCATCGAAGCCGAGCCGCACCACCTCGTTGATGACGGCCGTGCCGAGGAAAAACAGCGCCACGTTGCGCGTCAGCTTGTACCAGCCCTCCTCGGTGTAGTGGAAGGTCTTGCTGAAGACGAAGCGGAAGAAGTTGTGCCCGGTCCGCAGGCCGAACCACAGCACGCCCGCCACCAAGGCGTTGAACAGCGTCACCTTGATCTGGACCCACATGGCATCGCCGGTGATCAGGGTCAGCGCGCCGAACGTGACGCTGACCGCGCCCGCGATGAAGGGCATGATCGGCGGCCGGCCGAGCATCCACAGGCTGGCCACCAGCGACACGACGGTGGTGAGGATCAGCGCCCAGGTGCCCGCGGCGATGCCGTAGATGCCGTTGACGAGGAACATCGCCACCAGCGGCCCGATCTCGCCCAGGATGTTGACCGTCTGCTCGGCGTTGAACGGAAAATGCCTGCGCCGCCAATTCATCGTTTCAATTGCCACGTTCGCTTTATCAGGCGGCTCTTAAGTCCGGCCTCTCCCTTCGCTCATTCCTAGCCCAGCGCAATCGCGCGCGCAAACTCGCGCGCGTCGAATGCCGACAGATCCTCAATGCCTTCCCCGACACCAATGGCGTGGACAGGAAGGCCGAACTTCGCCGAAATTGCGACCAGGATGCCGCCTCGTGCGGTGCCGTCCAACTTGGTCATGACAAGGCCTGTGACGCCTGCCTTATCCTTGAAGACTTCCACTTGGTTAAGCGCATTCTGGCCGGTCGTCGCGTCCAGCACCAGAAGCACCTGATGCGGCGCACTCGGATCGACCTTGCGCAATACGCGAAGGACCTTTTCGAGCTCGTCCATCAATGCCTGTTTGTTCTGCAATCGGCCGGCCGTGTCTATTAGCAACACGTCGCATCTCTTGTCGCGGGCCAGCGTCAGGGCATCGAAGGCGAGGCCCGCGGAATCGGCCCCCACGGCGCGGGCCACGACCTCGGCGCCGGTGCGCTCCCCCCAGATCTTGAGCTGATCGATGGCCGCGGCGCGAAACGTGTCGCCGGCGGCCAGCAGCACCGTCTTGCCCTCCCGGCGGAGCTGATGCGCGATCTTGCCGATGGTGGTGGTCTTGCCGGTGCCGTTGACACCCACCACCAGCACCACATGGGGCCGGTGGTCCCCCTCGATGCGCAGGGGCCTGGCCACCGGCGCCAGCGCGCGCTCGACCTCCGAGGCGAGCACCGCCCGCACCTCCTCGGGCGTGATCTCCTTGTCGTGGCGGCCCTTGGCCAGGGCCGCGGTGATGCGCATTGCCGTGTCGACCCCAAGATCTGCCTGGATCAGCAGGTCCTCCAGCTCCTCCAGCGTATCGGCGTCGAGCTTGCGCTTGGTAAAGATGCCGGCAATGTCCTGCGACAGCCGCGCGGAGGTCTTGGTCAAGCCCGCCTTGAGCCGCTGGAACCACCCCTGCTTCTTGTCCCCGGCAGGCTCTGCCACCGTCGCGGCGGCGGCCTCAGGCGCTTGCACCGCCGCGGCGGCAGGGCTCTCGCCGGGGTCCGGCGCCGGCGCAGCCGGCATCGCAGCGCGCCGGAATGCGCCGAAGAAGCCGCCCCGCTTTTCCGGTTTGTCGCTCACGGAGCACACTTGGGAGAAAGCCGCTCAGCCTGCAAGCGGACACCGTCGGACCGAGTGACGCGGGCGGACACGACATCGCCAGCGTCGGCGGCGCCGCGCGGCATCTGCACCTCGGCAAAACCCGGCGTGCGCCCGAGATCGCCGCGCTCCATGAGCACCTCGACGTCCCTGCCGACGAGCGCATCGAGGTAGACGGCAAGCGCCGCCCCGCCCTGGCGGCGCAGCCGCGCGGCCCGGCGCTTGATCTCCGGTCCGGGAACTTGCGGCATGCGCGCGGCCGGCGTGCCGGTGCGGCGCGAATAGGGGAACACATGGAGAAACGTCAATCCGCAGGCGTCCACCAGCGCAAGCGAGTTGGCGAACATGGCCTCGGTTTCGGTCGGGAAGCCGGCGATGAGATCGGCGCCGAACACGATGTCCGGCCGCAGCCGGCGGGCCTCGGCGCAGAACCGAACAGCGTCGGCCCGCACATGCCGGCGCTTCATGCGTTTGAGGATCATGTCGTCGCCCGACTGCAGCGACAGATGCAGATGCGGCATCAGGCGCGGCTCCTCGGCAATGGCCGCCATCAGGTGGGCATCCGCCTCGACCTGGTCGATCGAAGAGAGCCGCAGCCGCTTGAGCTCGGGCACATGGCGCAGGATGTGGCGCACCAGCCGGCCCAGCGTCATCTCCCCCGGCAGGTCGCGGCCGTACGCGGTCATGTCGACGCCGGTGAGCACGATCTCGGCGTAGCCGGCTTCGACCAGCCGGCGGAGCTGGGCCACCACCTCGCCAGCCGGCACCGAGCGCGACGGCCCGCGTCCGTAGGGAATGATGCAGAAGGTGCAGCGATGGTCGCAGCCGTTCTGCACCTGGACATAGGCGCGGGCGCGCGAGCCGAAGCCGTCGATCATGTGCTGCGCCGTCTCGCGCGCCGACATGATGTCGTTGACGGCCACGCGCGGGCTGTCGCCGGCGCCGAGGCCCTGAAACGACTGGGGCCGCATCTTCTCGGCATTGCCGAGCACCGCGTCGACCTCGGGCATGCCGGCGAAGCGCCCGGGCTCGATCTGCGCCGCGCAGCCCGTGACGATGATCCGTGCCTGCGGGCTCTCGCGCCTGAGCCTGCGGATGGTCTGCGCCGCCTGGCGCACGGCTTCAGCGGTTACGGCGCAGGTGTTGACGATGACGGCGTCCGTGAGCCCCGCCGCCGTGGCGTGCCCCCGCATGACCTCCGATTCGTAGGCATTGAGCCGGCACCCCATGGTGACGACGCGCACCGAGGCCCGCATGCCCTCGTCCACCTCGTGCGCGGGGAAGGGGTGAGGGGCCGCCGCAGGCGCCGGGTGCTGCCCCGCATCCTGCAAGCACGGAGCGGGAGACGACAGCAGCGTCCCTGGCGAATGGCTGGTCACGGCGTTAGGCCATCTCCAGCGCGTCGAGCTCGCCCGTGTGCTCGAGCTCGACCGGCCCCGTCATCAGGATGCGATCGTCCTCGGTCCATGCGATGGCCAGCGGGCCGCCCGGCAGCATGACCGTGACCTGCCGCCCCGTCAGCCCCTTGCGGGCCGCACAGACGGCGGCGGCGCAGGCGGCGGTGCCGCAGGCCTTGGTGAGGCCCGCGCCGCGCTCCCACGTGCGCAGGGTGATGGTGGCGGGCGAGGTGACATGCGCCAGGGAGATGTTGGCCCGCTCGGGGAACAGCGGGTGGTTCTCAAGCATCGGGCCGATGCGGGCGAGATCGGTGGCGTTCACGTCCTCGACCCAGAAGACCGCATGGGGGTTGCCGACATTGACCACCGAGGGCGTGTGCAGAATTGGCATATCGATGGGGCCGATCTGCAGCTCGATGACCCTGGTGTCGTGGAACGGCTCGGACAGCGGAATGTCCTGCCAGCGAAACCTCGGACGGCCCATATCGACCGTAATATGGGCGATGTCCTGCACCTGGACATCGAGCAGGCCGGCCTTGGTCTCGAACGTGAGCGCCTTGCGGCCGGTCTCGCCGGCCACGAGCCAGCCGACGCAGCGCATGCCGTTGCCGCAGGCTTCCGCCTCCGAGCCGTCGGTATTGTAGATGCGAACATAGGCTTCGGTGCCGGCGCGCAGAGGATCGTGCAGCACCATCATCTGGTCGAAGCGCGAAGCCGGCCGCTCGGCGACGGCATGGGCGGCTGCGGCCGTGAACGCCTCCTTGCGGCCGCGCAGATCGACCACGACGATCTCGTTGCCGAGTCCGTTCATCTTGCGAAAGGGCAGGGTCGCTGGCATGGCCCCTTATATGGCGAGGAACCCGGGCAGCACAATCGAGCCCGGTGGCAGGTCATCGCAGAAATATGACTATAACCGGTCTTGCAATGGTGGCGGGGCCATAGCCATTGAGACAGCGCCCGCCCAGCGCGGCGACCCGGGAGCCGGATCATGCGAATGCTGCCCCTGCTGGCCTTGGCCGGCTGCCTCCTGGCCGGATCCCGGCCCGCGATCGCCGAAGCAACCAAGGCGCCGCCGCAGAAGACTGGAGCCGCGATCAAGACAGAAACCTTTGCCAGAGGGCTTGTGCACCCTTGGGGCATGGCCTTCCTGCCGGACGGCCGCCTATTGGTGACGGAGCGCCCCGGGCGCCTGCGGCTGATCGGCAGGGACGGCCGGCTGTCGCCGCCTCTGAAGGGCGTGCCGCCGGTTGTCGCCAGCGGGCAGGGCGGGCTGCTGGACGTGGCGCTCAGCCCCGACTTCGCGTCATCCAGCCTCATCTTCCTGTCCTACTCGGAGCCGCGCGGGCAGGGCAGCAACGGCACCAGCGTGGCGCGGGCGCGGCTCGCAGGCGGCGGGGAGGCCCCCCGCCTCGACGATGTGACGGTGATCTTCCGCCAGGAGCCCGCAACCACGGGCGGCATGCATTTCGGCTCGCGCCTGGCCTTTGCCCGCGACGGCACCCTGTTCGTCACGCTGGGCGAGCGGTTCCAGCGCGACAAGGCCCAGGACGTCGGCAACCACTATGGCAAGGTGGTGCGCATCCGCCCCGACGGCGCCGTGCCGCCCGACAACCCGTTTATCAACAAAGCCGGCGCACGGCCCGAGGTCTGGAGCTACGGCCACCGCAATCCCCAGTCGGCCGCCATTCACCCCGGCACCGGCAAGCTGTGGACCGTCGAGCACGGCGCGCGGGGCGGCGATGAGATCAACATTCCGCAAGCAGGGAGGAACTACGGCTGGCCGGTCATCACCTACGGCCGCGACTACTCCTATTTGAAGATCGGCGAAGGCACGGCCAAGGCCGGCATGGAGCAGCCGGTCTACTATTGGGACCCCTCGATCGCGCCCTCGGGCATGGCGTTCTATACCGGCAGCCTCGTGCCCGAGTGGACGGGCAACCTGTTCGTCGGCGCGCTGGCCGGACAGGCGGTGCACCGCCTCGTGCTCAAGGGCGAGCAGATTGTCGGCGAGGAGCGGCTGCTGGGTCATCTGGGCGAGCGCATTCGCGATGTGCGCAACGGCCCGGACGGCGCGCTCTGGCTGCTGACGGACAGCCCCGAAGGGCGCGTGTTGCGGGTGCTACCGGAAAGGTAAACGCCCTCCGGGCCCGATATTGACACCGCGCCCATGTTGCCCGATGGTGCGCGCAATTCCGACGGCCCGTAGTACACGAGCCGCCGCCCTGCACATGATTTGGCCTGGTTGGGCCGTAAGGATCGGGAGGCAGGGGGGTCAACGTCCGCCGGCGCGGTGCGCTCGCGGGCGCGATTGGTCATTGCCGCGTGGGTTAACGCCGCGCGAACAAGGAGCACGATGTTTCAATCGCTGTCAGACCGCCTTTCGGGCGTCCTCGACAAGCTGACCCGGCGGGGCTCGCTCACCGACAGCGACGTGAGCGAGGCCATGCGCGAGGTGCGCCGCGCGCTGCTCGAAGCCGACGTGGCGCTCGAGGTCGTGCGCGACTTCACCGAGAAGGTGAAGGCCAAGGCCATCGGGCAGAACGTGGTCAAATCGGTCACGCCCGGCCAGATGGTGGTCAAGATCGTGCACGACGAGCTCGTCGCGATGCTGGGCGCGGAGGCCCAGCCCATCGATCTTGCCGCCCAGCCGCCCGTCGCCATCCTGATGGTCGGCCTGCAGGGCTCGGGCAAGACCACGACGACGGCCAAGATCGCGCATCGGCTCACCACGCGCGACAAGAAGAAAGTGCTGATGGCCTCGCTCGACACGCGCCGGCCCGCGGCGCAGGAGCAGCTGCGGGTGCTCGGCGAGCAGACCAGCATCGACACCTTGCCCATCGTCGCCGGCCAGACGCCGCAGCAGATCGCCAAGCGCGCGCTGGAAGCGGCCAGGCTCGCCGCCTACGACGTGGTGCTGCTCGACACCGCCGGGCGCATCCACATCGACGAAGCGCTGATGCGGGAGACGGTGGACGTCCGCGACATCGCCCAGCCGCACGAGACGCTGCTGGTGGCCGACAGCCTGACCGGTCAGGACGCCGTGAAGCTCGCCACCAGCTTCAACGAACGCGTCGGCATCACCGGCATCGTGCTCACCCGCGTCGACGGCGACGGACGCGGCGGCGCGGCCCTCTCCATGCGCGCGGTGACGGGCAAGCCGATCAAGCTGATCGGCGTCGGCGAGAAATGGGATGCGCTGGAGGATTTCCACCCCCAGCGCATCGCCGGCCGCATCCTGGGCATGGGCGACGTCGTCAGCCTGGTCGAGAAGGCCGCCCAGACCGTCGACATCGAGAAGGCCCAGGCGATCGCCGAGAAGATGCGCAAGGGCGCCTTCGACCTGGAGGACCTCGCCGACCAGCTCAAGCAGATGGAGAAGATCGGCGGCATGTCGGGCATGCTGGGCATGCTGCCGGGCATCGGCAAGATCAAGAAGCAGCTCGACGGCGCCAACCTCGACGACAAGATCCTCAAGCGCCAGCGCGCCATCATCTCGTCCATGACGCCCAAGGAGCGGCGCAGCCCGAAAATCCTCGACGGCAAGAGGAAGCGCCGCATCGCCTCAGGCTCCGGCACCAAGCCCGAGGACGTCAACAAGCTGCTCAAGATGCATCGCCAGATGGCGGACATGATGAAGACCATGGGCAAGCGCGGCGGGCTGATGCAGCGCATGATGGGCGGCGGGGCGGCCCCGAGCCAGGCGGATATGGAGCGCATGCAGGCCGAGCTCGGCCGCCTCGATCCCAAGGCGCTGGAGGCCCTGCCCAAGGACCTGAAGGAGCATCTGCCCAAGGGCCTGCCCGGCCTTGGCGGCGGCATGCCGAAGCTGCCGGGGCTGCCTGGCCTCGGCGGCGGCGCGCCGCGTTTTCCCGGGCTGCCGGGCCTGCCGGGCAAGAAGAAATAGACCCCAATCCTCACCCTCACGACAGTTCGAGCACAGAAAGGAATTGAGACATGTCCGTGAAAATCCGCCTCTCGCGCGGCGGCACCAAGAAGCGCCCCTACTACTACATCGTGGTGGCTGAATCGTCCTCGCCGCGCGATGGCCGCTACATCGAGCAGATCGGCACCCACAATCCGCTGCTGCCCAAGGACAGCGCCGATCGCGTGAAGCTCGACGTCGAGCGCGCCAGGCATTGGCTCAAGGTCGGCGCCCAGCCCTCCGATCGCGTGTCGCGCTTCCTCGATGCCGCCGGCCTGATGAAGCGCGAGCCGCGCCAGAGCGTCGAGAAGGCGAAGCCGAAGAAGAAGCGCCAGGAACGCGAAGCCGCTGCAGCCGGCGGCGAGGCCAAGCCGGCGGCGTAGGTGCCGTGGCGGCCAAGCCCACACGCATTCTTCTTGGCCGCATTGCGGGTGCGCACGGCATCCGCGGCGAGGTGCTGATCAAGACCTTCACGGCGGCGCCGGAGACGATCGGCGCCTACGGGCCGCTCAGCGACGAGAGCGGAACGCGCACCTACAGCATCGAGCACGCGCGCGCGACCGCAAAGGGTGTGGTCGCGCGCATGCGCGGCATCGCCGACCGCACCGGCGCCGAGGCCCTGAAGGGCATCGCGCTCTACATCGAGCGCGCGCGCCTGCCGGCTGCTGCCGAGGGCGAGTTCTATCATGCCGACCTGATCGGCCTGCAGGCGGTCGACGGGGGCGGCAAGCCGGTCGGAGAGATCGTGGCCGTGCAGAACTTCGGCGCCGGCGATCTGCTGGAGATCCGCCTTGCCGGCTCGAGCAGGACCGAGCTGGTGTCGTTCACCGATCAGACCGTGCCGGAGGTCGACATCGCCGCCGGCCGCGTCGTGGTAATCTTACCCTCCGAGCCCGAGCCCGACACATAGGCACGGGCGCCGGCCGACGCCGCGGGCGGGACCCTTGCAGCAAGCATACGCCTGGCCGGGTCTTGAGCATTGCCGGCCCATCCGGAATGATGGCCCGACCGGGCAAGCAGGGAGGAGAGGCATGCGGGTGCCCCGGATTGCGCCCCGTTTCGCGTCAGCCAGGACCGCCCGCGCCCGGGCATGGCTTGAGCGTCTCGTCGACTATGGAACGCAAGGCTACCCGCCCGAGGTCGCGACTCGGCTCAAGATCCTCAATGTGGTCGCCTACCTGATCGCGGCTTTCACGCTCTTCTACGCGATCCTGCAGCTCCTTACGGACGCCAGACTGCTGGCCCCGGCCATCGCCCTCAATCTGCTCGTCGTGGTGGTGGCGCTGCTGGTGCCGTTCATGCATCGCATCAGCGACATCGCCGGCGCGCTGATGATTGCGCTCACGGAGTTCGCCGTGCTGTTCCTGCTGACGGCGCTGTTCGGCACAGCCTCGGGAATTCACCTGCAGTATTTCGCCGGCCCCGCCACTTTCTTCGTCATCTTCGGGTGGCGGCGCCTGACGCTGATCCTGGTGCTGACCGTGGCGGCCTTCGTCCTGCAGCTCGCGGCCGCCATGATGTTTCCGCGTGAGGCCGCGCGGATCGTGGTCGATCAGCGGATGCTGAATGACCTGTACATCACGGCGACGTTCACCACCTTCACCATGATCGGCGCGGTCGTCTACTACGCCTTCAGGCTTGCCGATCAGGCCAAGGCCGAGACCGAAGCGCTGCTGCGCAACATCCTGCCGGGGTCGATCGTCGACCGGCTGAAGGCGGCACCGGACGTGGCGATCGCGGACGCGTGCGAGGAGGCGTCCGTGCTGTTTGCAGACATCAAAGGCTTCGTGTCACTCGCCAAGTCGCTCGGGCCGCAGCGTACCGTTGCCCTGCTGAATGAGCTGATGCAGACCTTCGACCGGCTCGCAACCGAGCATGGCGTGGAGAAGGTCAAGACCATCGGCGACGCGTACATGGCCGTCGCCGGCGTGCCGCAGCCGGCGCCCGATCACGCGCTGCGCACAGCGCGCATGAGCCTCGCCATGCTGCGGGCGACGGATGAGGTGGCCCGGGCATCCGGTCTGACGCTGGCGCTCCGCATCGGCATCGCCAGCGGACCGGTCATGGCCGGCGTCATCGGCACGACGCGGCTCAGCTACGACGTATGGGGCGATACGGTCAACCTGGCCGCCCGGCTGGAGCATCAAAGCGTGGCCGGGCGCGTGCTCGTCAGCCGCGAGACCAGGAAACGGTTGACCGGGCTCTTCGAGCTGGAGGCGCGCGGCGCCGTCGACATCCGCGGCCTCGGCGCGGAGGAGACATGGTACCTCGTTGCCCCGCTGCCGGTCTCCAGCCGCCCCCGTGCGCCCGAGCCTGCCGACGCGGCCGCCGGGGCCGACCAACCCGGCCATCCGCTAAACCGGCTCGCCGCGCAGCAGCTTCGGGACCTCGCCGGTGAGGCCCGCGGCCTCGGCTACGAAAAACTGCTTCAAGGCCGGAAGCCGGTTGACTAGCCCGAGACCGGCGCTGCGCGCCGTGCGCAGCAGCGTCCAATCGCTGGAGAACAGCCGGTTGAGCCCGTCGAAGGCGGCCGCCGACAGGGCCGCATCGGTGCGGCGCCAGCGCTCGTAGCGGGAGAGCACGATGCTGGAGCCGATGTCGAGGCCGAGCCGCGCGGCGTCGGCCACGACCTCGGTCAGGGCGGCCACGTCCCGGAACCCCAGGTTCAGGCCTTGGCCGGCGATGGGATGCACCAGATGCGCCGCATCGCCGACCAGCACCAGACGGTCCGCCACCAGGGCGCGCGCCAGGTGCATTTCGAGCGGCCAGAGGCCGCGCGGCCCGGCAAGCTCGGTGCGGCCCAGGCGATGGCCGAAGCGTCTCTCGATTTCGGACAGGAAGCCGGCATCATCGAGCGCCACGATCGCCCGGCCGACGTCCTCCTCCTCCGTCCACGTGATGCAGGAGCGATGGCCCGTCAGCGGCAGGATGGCGAACGGGCCGGCCGGGAGAAAATGCTGAAGCGCGCGCGCGCGGTGCGGCTTCTCGTGGCTGACGGTCACGACAATGCCGACCTGCTGGTAGGCCCAGCCGACCACGCCGATGCCCGCCGCCGCGCGCAGACGCGAGCCACGGCCATCCGCCGCGATCAGCAGCGGCGACCGCAGGCGCCGGCCGTCGGCCAGCACGACCGTGACGCCGTGCTGGTCGGCGGCGTAGTCGGCGACTGCAGCACCGCCGATCAGGACAATGGAGGGCCGCCGCGACACGCCGGCAAGGATCGCCGCATTGAGGCGCTCGTTCTCAATGATGTAGGTGGCGGGCTCACCGCCGCCGACCGTGTTGTCGTAGGAGACGAGCACGGGACGGAACACGTCATCGAGCGCCGAATCGGTGATGTCGACCGCCGTCACCGGCTGCGCGTGCTGGGCGAGCTGCGGCCACACGCCGAGCACGGCGAGGAGGTGCTGCGAGCCCGCCGACACCGCCGAAGCGCGACCATCGCGCGGCCCGGTTGCGCTGCCAAAGGCAACGCGATCGACGATGGCGATCCGCAGGCCCGATCCCAATGCATCGCAGAGCGCACAGGCCAGCGCCAGTCCGATCGACCCGCCGCCGGCGATGACGATGTGGTAAGGCTCCGCGTCAACCTGCATCGTGATTACCCCAGGCCGGCACCTGCCCGCTTGACAGACACCGCCGCCCGATCTCCCTTGGCGCCCTCATCATCACGGGTCGTATCATGCCGCCACGCAAACCCAAGTCTCCCGGTGCGATCGAGACCCTGCTCTCCATACTGGACCTCGAGCAGCTTGAGGATAACCTGTTTCGCGGCCGCAGCCCGCAGCAATCCTGGCAGCGCGTGTTCGGCGGCCAGACCCTGGGGCAGGCGCTGGTGGCGGCCGTGCGTACGGTGCCGCCGGAGCGCATCGCTCATTCGCTGCACGCCTATTTCCTGCTGCCCGGCGATCTGGCCCGGCCGATCATATACGGCGTGGAGCGCGTGCGCGATGGCGGCAGCTTCACGACCCGGCGCGTCACGGCCACGCAGCACGGCCGCGCCATCTTCGTCATGAGCGTTTCGTTTCACAAGGCGGAGCCCGGCCTGGATCACCAGATCACCATGCCCGACGTGCCTCCGCCGGAGGCGTTGCCGACCGAGCGCGACTTGAAAACCCGCCTGATCGCCGAGCTGCCGGCGGCGATGCGCGCGTACTGGGAGCGGGACCGCCCGATCGAGCTGCGGCCGGTGGACGTGTCGCGCTACTTCGCACGCGAGAAGCGCGAGCCGGTGCAATACATCTGGATGCGCGCCAGCGGCGCCCTGCCCGACGATGCGCCGCTGCACCAGTGCGTGCTCGCCTACGCGTCCGATTTCTCGCTGCTGGATACGGCGCTGATCGCCCACGGCAAGCTGATGTTCGACAAGGACGTCCAGCTTGCGAGCCTTGACCATGCGCTGTGGTTCCATCGGCCGTTTCGCGCCGACGAGTGGCTGCTCTACGCCCAGGACAGCCCCTCGAGCCATGGCGCACGCGGCTTCTGCCGCGGCAGCATCTTCTCGCGCGACGGCGTGCTGGTAGCCTCCGTTGCGCAGGAAGGCTTGATGCGCCCGCGGGCCTCCGCCTACGTGCCCAGATAATGGGCAGTTACCAGCGTTTGAGCATTTACTAAGCAGATGACGATGGCCTGACCGGCAGGCCGTTCGGCAGCATTCCTAAAGCCATTTCAATGGCGTAGTCGCCCTCAGCGCAACTGGCACGCCTTTTGACTCTGACCGCTGCCGACGCCGCCCTCGCGCGGCGAGGGGCGCTGCTGACCCGCCTACGGGGCCGGCAGCCAGAGACCAAGGGGAAACCGCCATGAAGCTGGTGACCGCCATCATCAAGCCGTTCAAGCTCGAAGAAGTGCGCGCAGCGCTGACCGACCTCGGGCTGCAGGGCATGACCGTGACCGAGGTCAAAGGCTACGGCAGGCAAAAGGGGCACACGGAGATCTACCGTGGCGCCGAGTACGCCGTGAGCTTCCTGCCCAAGGTGAAGATCGAAGCCGTGGTGCCGTCCGGCAGCGTGGACAAGGCCGTCGAGACCATCGTTCGCGCCGCCAGAACCGGCCAGATCGGCGACGGCAAGATCTTCGTCTCGCCGATCGAGCAAGCCGTGCGGGTTCGCACCGGCGAGACCGACGACAGCGCCATCTAATTCCGACCGCCGTTCCACTCGTGACGTTCGCCGCAGATACTTGGAGGCAATACATGACACTTGGTCGTCCGCGCCGGATTGCAGCGCTTGCAATCATGGCTCTATCCGCCTGGCTCATCGCCGAGCCCGCCCTGGCACAGGCGCCCACGCCGCCGATCCCGAACAAGGGCGATACGGCCTGGATGCTCACCGCCTCCGCGCTCGTCCTGCTCATGACGGTGCCGGGTCTTGCCCTCTTCTACGGCGGCCTGGTGCGCACCAAGAACATGCTGTCCATGCTGATGCAGGTGTTCTACACGGTGTGCGTCGTGTGCATCATCTGGGTGCTGTACGGCTACAGCATGGCCTTCTCGGAGGGCACGGCCTACAACGCCTTCTTCGGCGGCTTCGGCAAGGCCTTTCTGGCCGGCGTGACGACCGAGTCGACGGCGGAAACCTTCACGCAGGGCGTCGTCATTCCCGAGCTGGTCTACGTCTGCTTCCAGATGACGTTCGCCGCCATCACGCCGGCGCTGATCGTGGGCGCCATGGCCGAGCGCATGAAGTTCTCCGCCATCG
Source organism: Hyphomonadaceae bacterium (assembly GCA_019747815.1). GTDB lineage: Bacteria > Pseudomonadota > Alphaproteobacteria > Rhizobiales > Hyphomicrobiaceae > AWTP1-13. The sequence goes on along the minus strand of JAIEQJ010000060.1, from coordinate 10,019 downwards.
CGCTCTTCATCCCGCTGTGGGTGACGTTCGTCTATTTCCCGATCGCGCACATGGTCTGGTACTGGGCCGGCCCCGAGGCCACCGTCGCCGCCGGCAAGGCGCTCGCGGCCGCCGGCACGGACGCGGCCAAGAAGCAGGCCGCCGAGACCGCCCTGGCGGCGGTGCAGGCCAACGCCGGCATCGCCTTCCAGTGGGGCGCGCTCGACTTCGCCGGCGGCACCGTGGTGCACATCAATTCGGGCATCGCCGCCCTCGTCGGCGCGCTGCTGGTCGGCAAGCGGGTCGGCTTCGGCAAGGAGGCCATGCCGCCGCATTCGCTCACCTTGACGCTGGTGGGCGGCGCGCTGCTGTGGGTGGGCTGGTTCGGCTTCAACGCGGGCTCGGCCCTCGAGGCCTCCGGCACCGCCGCTCTGGCCATGACCAACACGTTCGTGGCGACGGCGGCGGCCGCGCTCGCCTGGCTGCTGGCGGAGAATATCGCCAAGGGCAAGCCGAGCCTGCTCGGGGGGGTGACCGGTGCGGTGGCCGGCCTCGTCGCCGTCACGCCGGCGTCGGGCTTCGCCGGACCCATGGGGGCAATCGTGCTCGGCATCGTCGCCGGCATCGTCTGCTTCATCGCCTGCTCGGCCATCAAGAATGCGCTGGGCTATGACGATGCGCTCGACGTGTTCGGCGTGCACTGCATCGGCGGCATCGTCGGCGCGCTCGGCACCGGCATTCTGGCCGCACCCGCGCTGGGGGGCACCGGCGTCTTCGACTACACGACGGGCAAGATCGCCGACTACGATACCGTCGCGCAGGTGGTCACGCAGTTCAAGACCGTGTGCCTGACGCTGGCCTGGTCCGGCATCGGCACGCTGATCCTGCTCAGCATCGTGCGCGTTATCGTCGGCCTCAGGCCGGCGGTCGATCAGGAGCGCGAAGGCCTCGACCTCGTCGATCACGGCGAGCGGGCCTACAACTACTGAGCCGCTTCGCGGCGGGGCTTGCGCTCCACGGACCTCGCCGCCTGCTCGCGCACGTCTCTTCCCCGGCGCGTGCTCGAGCGGCGCCCGGAGCGATGCTCCGGGCGCCCGGTCCCTCAGGGCAGGACGCGGATCGCGGCGCCGGTGCCCAAATGCCGCAGCAGCATGAGCAGATGTTCACGGCGCAGCGCCACGCAGCCCTCGGTCGGCGCATATCCTTCTCTTGCAACATGCATGAAGATGGCGCTGCCGCCGCCGCGCACGCGCGGCGTGGTGTTGTGGCTGAGCACGACAAGCACGTCATACAGGGCGTCCGGGCGCCAAAGCGCCTCGGCACTCGCCCCGTAGGGAAGACGCACGAACCTGTTGTAATTGCGATCGGCGGGCGCATCGCACCACCCATCGGCGCGGCCGATGGCCTTGATCGGCAGCCGCGTGAGAGGACGCCGGATGCGGTCGGCCCGATAGAGCACCCTGAGCGGCCGCCAGCAGCCGACCGGAGTCGCCCCGTCACCCTCGCGCTTGCGCGTGCGGCGTCCGGCCCGGCCCAATGCGCATGACAAATTCAAGACACCAAGTCTCACTACACCCTGCGGGGCCGCTGCACGCAGACCCGAGACGGCAACCAGCGGTCTCGAACGCTGCGGCGGCGCCGAGGCCCCTTTCGAACGTCCACCCCCGCCTTGAAGCATGTGCAAGCCCTGTTTCCCCTTGAAAACTGATGCTAGAGTTTTAAACCCTGGCAATAATCCCATAATTGGAGCCGACGCGCATGAGCACTGCCCGGAAGATTCTCATCGTCGATGACGACGAGGACCTTCGCGAGTCCCTGAAGGACCAACTCGCGCTCCACGACGAGTTCGAGGTGGTGACGGCAGATACAGCCGCGAACGGCATGGACGCCGTCAAGGGCAATCATCTGGACCTGATCCTGCTGGACGTCGGCTTGCCCGACATGGACGGCCGCGAAGCGTGCAAATTGCTGCGCAAGACCGGCTTCAAGAGCCCCATCGTCATGCTGACCGGCAACGACTCGGATGCCGACATGATCCTTGGGCTTGATTCAGGCGCCAACGACTATGTGACCAAGCCGTTCAAGTTCGCCGTGCTGCTGGCGCGCATTCGCGCGCAGTTGCGCCAGCACGAGCAGAGCGAGGATGCCGTCTTCGCCATCGGGCAGTATTCCTTCAAGCCGGCCTCGAAGATGCTGGTCGACGAGCGCGGCTCGAAGATCAGGCTGACCGAGAAGGAGACGTCGATCCTCAAGTATCTCTATCGCGCCGGCGAGAAGGTGGTGACGCGCGATGTGCTGCTGCAGGAGGTGTGGGGCTACAATTCCGGCGTCACCACGCATACGCTGGAAACGCACATCTATCGTCTGCGCCAGAAGATCGAGAAGGATCCCTCGCACGCGGAGCTGCTGGTGACGGAAACCGGCGGCTACAAGCTCGTTCCATGATGCCCTGATCGGCAGGCGGCGCACATCCGGCCGAGAGCGTAAGCATGCAGCGCCCTGGGCTTGGACCCGGGACCGAGGACGGCCCCTTGGTGTCATGCCGGCCAGGGCCGGCAGGCCGAGAGCCGGTACCCAGGGATAGAGACATGACCGCGATCGCCTGCGGCCCTGGGTCCCGGATATCTCGCTCACGCGAGATTCCGGGATGACAGCGGCGCAAAGTCCGGGATGACAGGCAGAAGTCCTGCGCGCGTCCCTTGTCCACAGCCGCGCTGGACCCCGCCCGGCGAATCGACCAACGCTGCGCGGCGTTGTCCACCGACAGAGTTAAGGATGGCTCGGATGGCTATCGAACACGTGATCGCACCACTCCTGCGGGTTCCGCTGTTTGCCGATCTCGGGCCTGAGCAGCTCGCGGAGATTGCGCGTCAGGCCGAGCGCATCGCCTTCCGGCGCGGGAGCACCATCACCAAAGCCGGCACGCCGGGCGACGGTGCCTGTCTGATCGTCTCGGGTGACGCGGTGCGCCTGCCCGACGCCGGCTCCCGGGCGGCGCCACAGCCGATCGAACCGGGCTCTCTCATCGGCGAGCTCGCCATGCTCGTCGAGCACACCTACGGCGCAACCGTCGTTGCCCAAGGGCGCGTCCACTGCCTCAAGATCACGCGCGCGGCGCTGCACGAGCAGATGGAGGCAGATCCGAGCCTGGCGGATCATCTCCTGGGCATTCTGACCGCCCGCTTGACGCAGGTGGCCGAGGATATGCACCGGCTCGACAGCGTGCTGGCGTGCGGCCGCACGCCCCGCCATGCGGCTGCCGACATGCCGCCGCCCGCACCCGCCAAGCCTCTGCCATTTCCGGTTGTGACCGCGCCCTGACAGGGCGCCTCGAGCTTCCCGCCTCAGGCGCGCAGACGCTGGCGGGAAGCGGCGGCGACGCGACCTGGATCGACAAAAGAAAAGCGCCCAACTCCGGGGGAGGAGTTGGGCGCAAGAAGCGCGTCATGCGCATAGTGCCAGGAGGGAAGCCGGCACTTGCGAGTAGTGTCTTTCGGCTAGACGGGGGGCACTACCGATGAAGAGCGACACCACTCGCTATGACCAACAAATATACCTTGTAGAGGCCATTTCAATGGGGAAAGGGGGTGCGATCACGAAATTGTTACGAAATGTTTCAGTTGTCCCCAGCCTTGGGGATTGCCTGAACCCGAACAGCCACAGCCGATGCCGACTACTGCTGGAATTTCTGCAGCGTGACGGAGGACGGGACGAACAGCTTGGGGTCTAGGTTTTCGGCCTTGCCGAAGTCCTGCAACTCCACCCGGGTATCCATCCCCTGGGCATCCGTAGTGATCCACTCCTTCAGCTCGACAGCCGGTTTCTTGAGCAGGAACAGCTTGATGCGGCCAGGCGTGTCGGGGCTCTTGTCCTGCAGCGCCAGCACGATCCGATCGTCGGTCTCGCCGACCTCGAGAATGCGAGCGTCCCGCACCAAGTCCACGTCCTTGCGCAGGAGGACCCGGAACGGCGTCTGGTCCAATCCCCAGCGGGTGTCGGTCTTCAGGTCGTGGTCCTCGATGATCAAGTATTTTCCGTCGGATACGATGATCTGCTTGCTGGGGAGATTGTATTCGAACCGAAACTGCCCCGGCCGCTTGATGTAGAACTTGCCCCGCAGGCGCTTGTTGTCGGCGGTGACCTGATGGAAGTTGCCCTTCATGTCACCCATCTGATTGAAATATGCCGTAACCCTTTGAATAATCTCCATTTGCTTGGCATCGAACTCCTGCCCCGCAACCTCCGCCTCCTTGGTGACGGTCTGGTTCCAGCTGGGTGCCTGGAGCGGGGCCTTGGCACCCTGTGCCAGGGCTGTCCCCGCCAGCGCCGCGGCGGCGGCCACAAGCGCCAAGTGCACCGAATGGCGTGCGTGCATCGAGATCCCCCAAGCTGCGGTCGCGCAGGCGGCCTGTGATTCGGCCCGCGACGCTCCGTTTGTCGCAACATTAGGACAAGATTGTGAGCGAAATCCGCCAATCCCCACCAAACGGACATGACCCAGCTCGGGTCCCAGTCCAGGCCCCAGTCCAGGCCCCAGTCCAGGGCCGGGACAAATCCGGTTGCGTCAGACTTCCCTGGAGCCCGGGCCGCCGATCAGGATGGGTCGCATGCCGTTGTAGACGGGCGCGCCGAGAATGCCCTCCCGCTCCATGCGCTCGATGAGATCGGTCGCGCGCATGTAGCCGATGGCCAGCCGCTGCTGCAGGTAGGCGGCGGACGCCTTGCGGTCATCGAGCACAATGGCAACCGCGCGGCCATAGAGATCATCACCGCCCGGCAGGCTCTGCGGACGCCAGCCGTCGGGCGGCGGGGCCATGGGTGCCGCCCGGGGCACGGCCGGCTCGGACGCGGGCCACCGTTCGGCGGCGCCCACCATCTCCGGGACCGCGCCGGAGGCTCTGGGTGCAGGGGGAAATCCGCCGTGCGCAGCTGCGGCCCGCACGGGGTCGGCTGGGGCTTGCACATAGGGCGCATCGGCGGGCTCGGGTGCCAAGAGGACATCGGACGGCGCATCGGCGTCGGCCGATTTGCCCCCCCGCTCGGGGGCGCAGATCTTCAAGATGCGCTTGAGCTGCTTGCGCTCGCTCTCCGACGTCACCTCGAACGTGGCGGGCTCGCTCTCGGGCTCAGGTCTGCGCTCGCGGGGCGCGGGATAGGCGGCGCGGGGCTGCGGCATGGGTGCCGGCCGAGGCGGCGCATAGACCGGCGGCCGATAGACAGGCGCCATGGACGACAACGGGGACGACAACGGGGACGACAGCGGCGCGGGCACGCCCAGCTTGGGCTCGCGCCGGATCATGGTGGTGTGCTCCGACATCTCGCCCAGATGCCGCCATGCACGCGCCAGAAGCCTCCAGGCCGGGCCGCTGGGCCGCTGGCAGATGAGCTTCAGGTCACGCTGCGACAAGCCGAGGCTGGTCATCAGCAGCATCAGGCCGGCAGCGAATGAGAAGAGACCAGCAGCAGCCGAAGCGCGCTCCGGCCGGATCATGGCCAGCACGCTTGTCACGGCGCGCAGCACGACATCGCCGAGCAGGCCGCCGACAGTGTAGGGCAATGGCCAGCCCGCGATCCTCGGCAGCGCCGCGGCGGCACAGGCCAGCAACAGCACGGCGACCGGCGCCAGCATGAGCTTGGGGCGCGCGCGATCGAGCCGTCCCGTGCCGATCAGTTGCAGCGCCCAGAACACCGGCGGCAGGACGACGAACACGCCCGTCAAGCCCAGAAGCTGCATGATGAGATCGGCAACGATGGCACCCACGGGTCCCAGCACGTTGCGCACGGGGCCGCTCGTGGCATGCGTCAGGCTTGGATCGCCGATGTGCCAGGTGAGCAGGCTCAGAGCGCTCGCGGCGCAGACCGCAAGCACCAGATAGCCCAACACTGCACATAGCCACGCATTGAACCGAGCCGCCATAGGGCCCGGCTGCACCGCAGCTTGCTCGCTCAGAGACGCCATACAGACCGGAGCGGATTACGCTGAGACCAGAACCACACGCTCGAGCGCCTGTCTCACCGTCGCCGCGTCCTCCACCAGAGCGACGCGAACGTAAGCCCGACCAGGGTTGACACCCGCCCGATCCGGCTCGGCGAGATAAGCGCCCGGTACCACTCTGACGCCCCCGGCTTGCCAGATGGTTAACGCGGCCTCCTCGGCGCCGCCAAGATGGCTCATGTCGAGCCAGAGGAAGAAGCCGCCCGCCGGCCTTGCATAGCCAAAACGGCCGCCGAGCACTTGATCGCAGATGTCGAACTTGGCGCGGTAGGCCGCACGGATCGCCGCCACATGCGCCTCGTCCGACCACACGGCGGCAGAGACATGCTGGACGGGGCCGGGCATGGTGGGCGCAATCATGTTGCGGACCTCGGCCAGCGTCTCCAGGAACGCACTGTCGCCGGCCGCAAAGCCCGAGCGCAGACCGGGCAGGTTGGAGCGTTTCGAGAGCGAGTTGAAGACGACGAGGTTCTGGAAGCGCTCGGGCGTTGCGAGCGCCACCGCCAGCGCCCCGGCTGGCGGATCGCCGGTGTAGATCTCGGAATAGCATTCATCGAAGAACAGCATGAAGTCGTGCCGGCGCGCCAGCGCGAGCGCCCGGCGGATGAAGCCGGCGTCTGCCACCGCGCCTTGCGGATTGGCCGGCGAGCACAAATAGAGCGCCACCGTGCGCGCCAGCAGGTGGGAGTCCGTCTCGAGCGCGTCGAGATCGGGGAGGTGGCCGGTCTCGGCCGTCGCATTGAGGAACACGGGCTCGCAGTTGGTGGCGTAGGCTGCACCCAGATAGGCCTGATAGAAGGGATTGACGATGAGAATGACGGGCTGCCCCGCCACGCGCTTGCGCCCGGCCGCCGGAATGGCGGCAAAGAACAGGCCCTCGCGCGAGCCGCTGACGGGCAGAATCTCGCGCGCCGCATCGATCTCGCCGGCCACGCCGTAGCGCCGCCCGATCCAGGCCGCAATCGCCCCGCGCAAATCGTCGGACGCGCGGATCTTGGGATAGGTGGCAAACAGGGCCTGGGCCTCGCCGAGCCGGTCCGGCACGAAGGCTGGCATGGCCTCTCGCGGATCACCGATGGTCAGATTGATGGGCTTGGCATGGCCCGCGGCAACGCGCGCGAGCAGGCGGTGCGTGCGCGTGAAGGGCGAGAGGTAGGCGCCACGGGCCAGGGCGGAGAGGCCGTCGATCTCGGGCATGGGCGATTTTTTTCCTGCGTGCGGCGCGCGTCGAGGCGAGGACGGTAGCAAAGGACCGATGCGAGACGGTAAAGACGAAGAGGACGGCGGCTGCAGCCGCCGTCCCCGGCAACGCGCCGATCGCTCAGATGCGCCCCATGCGGATGTCCTCCTCGGGATTGGCGCCGATCCTGTGGATCGACAGGTCCGCGCCGCGACGCTCATCCTCGGCGGCGAGCCGGAACCCGAACACCATGTCGACGACGGCATAGACGATGAAGCCGGCGATGGCGGCATAGGCCGCCCCCATCACGCTGCCGACGAGCTGCGACCAGAAGCTGACCCCACCCATGCCGCCGAACAGCGTCAGCCCGAAGATGCCGCAGGCGATGCCGCCCCACAGGCCGCACAGGCCGTGCAGCGGCCACACGCCGAGCACGTCGTCGAACTGCCACTTGGCGGCGGCCATCGCCTGGAAGGCATAGACGAAGATGACGCCGGCGATGCCGCCGACCAGCAGCGAGCCGATTGGGTGCATCACGTCGGAGCCGGCGCAGACCGCGACCAGACCGGCGAGCGCACCGTTATGAATGAACCCCGGGTCGCCGTCGCCGGCGATCAGCGCGGCGAGGATGCCGCCGCACATCGCCATCAGCGAGTTCATGGCGACGAGGCCGCTGACCGTCTGCAGCGTCTGCGCGCTCATCACGTTGAAGCCGAACCAGCCGATGCACAGCAGCCACGAGCCCATGGCGAGCCATGGAATGGACGAGGGCGGAATGCCGATCGTGCGCCCCTTGTCGAAGCGGCCGAGCCGGGGCCCCAGCCGGCGCACGGCGGAGAAGCCGAGCCAGCCGCCGACGGCATGCACGACGATGGAGCCGGCGAAGTCGTGGAACTCCTCGCCCAGCCTGGCCTTGAAGAAGTGCTCCTGCAGGCCGTAGTTCTTGTTCCAGACGATGCCCTCGAAGAAGGGATAGAACAGCCCGACGATGAGCGCGGTCGCCACGCATTGCGGCAGGAAGCGCGCGCGCTCGGCGATGCCGCCGGAGACGATGGCCGGAACCGCGGCCGCGAACGTGCACAGGAAGAAGAACTTGACGAGCGTCAGCCCCTGCGGGCCGAAGCCTGCCACCCCGGCGTTGCCGCTGAGGCCCTGGGCGCTGACGAAAAACGCGACGCCGTAGGCGATGGTGTAGCCCACCAGGAAATAGGCGGCCGTCGAGATGGCGAAGTCGACGATGATCTTGCACAGCGCATTGACCTGGTTCTTGTGGCGCACCGTGCCGGCTTCCAGAAACGCAAAGCCGCCGTGCATGGCGAAGACAAGGATTGCTCCCGTGAGCAGAAACAGGACGTCCGCGCCGCTTTGCAGCCCCTGGACGGCCGTCTGAAGTTCCGGCATGCCCCACTCCCCGTTTTCATGTGCCTGTTCGTTGGGCGGGGCGTTTGGTCGCACGGCCCGCCTGCGTCATAGGCGAAACCGCCGGAATATCTGTCAAGGCTGAAAAAGCTGCTGCCTAGATACTAGGCAGAGAGCGGCGTGGACAAACCGATCCGTGCGCCATGCGCATCATCGGGCCGGAGGGCCATTTCAAGCACGCGCCCCGGCGGGCTAGCGCACGCGGCGGGGGTTCATGTAGAGGTCGGCTTCCTGCTTCTCGAGCTTGGGCGTGTACTTGCCCGTCGCCACGTCGCGGGCGAGCGCGCGCATGTGGCGGCGCGCCTCGTCGTTGAAGATCAGCATGCCGCAGAAGAGCTTCAGCACGATCAGCAGGCGCGGATCGGCGTGCTCGGACTTCACCCGGCCGTACCACTTGCCGCCGATGGAGAACACCTTGCCGTCGAGCATGCCGATGTTCTGGTTGTGGTGGTTGTAGAGCGTGTAGTCGCCGCCGAGATCGATGAGATCGCGCCGGAGGCGGTAGAATCGCGGCTTGCCGTCCTCGAGCAGGAAGAAGGAAAAATTCTCGGGCAGGAACGGCCATTTGTTGGCCGAGCGCTCGAGATAGACGACGCTGTCGTGATCGCCCACGTTGACCGAGAAGCACGTGACCGGCAGGCCACGCGCGCCGAGCGTGAGCTGCAGGCTGCGGCCGATCATGAGGTCCATGGTGGCGCGCCAGTTCACCGTCTCGTTGAAGAGCTTGAACACCAGGCGCTTGTCCATGCCCGAGTTCTTGCGCCACAGGTCCTCGCGGTAGCCGAGCAGGCCGGTGCGCTCGCCGTTCTGGGTGACCTCGGCGAAGATGTCCATGTCGGTTGTGAACTGGCGCGACTTGGCGCGGTTGCGGCTGTGCTTGTAGATGCCGAACTCGACCGAGTTGAAGGGCGTGATCCAGACATCGACCGTGAACTCGGACCACTGGGCCTTGGCGCGGCCCTTGGCAGGCTTGGCCGTGCGGGGCAGCGAGGTGGCGCTTTCCACCGTGACGGCGCGCGCCAGCACCTCGGCCTTGGCTTCGCGGGCGGCCTCTGCAGCCGCGGCATTGGCCTCGGTCTCGGTCTCGAGCGTCCTGCTTCCGTCCGCCATGGGTGCAGCTCCTTGAGGAGGCGCCGGCACGCGGGACGGTGGCGCGAATCACTTGAGCGAGACTAGCACTCGAAAATGGGCGAGCGTGCGCCTTGCCCGGCGCTGCCGGCAAAAAGCTGTGCGTGTTGTCATCCCGGACGGTCGCAGGCCGATCGGGGATGATATCTGCGATGCACTCTCTCCTGAGCGTGTCGGACCACGACCGTTGGTGGGCGCGGCCCGTCCTTCGACAGGCTCAGGATGCAGGCGAGCGCGCTGCCAATCGCGTGTCAAGCTCGCTCCAACCCCGTGCTGAGCCTGTCGAAGCACGATTTGGTGCCCGCGGCCCGTCCTTCG
>JAIEQJ010000037.1 GCA_019747815.1 Hyphomonadaceae bacterium | reverse complement strand
CCTCCGGCGTCCGCAGGGGCCGGGCCCCGCTCTGGATCACGGGGGGGATCACGGGCCGAGCCGGCCTGGGCGCCGGCCGCCGCCCACCCGCCATCTCCGCGCCGGCCTCAGCCGCCGCACCCCCAGCAGGCATCCGCGCCGGTCCCGCAGCAGGCACACCGGCCGTTCTCGCCGCGCACGCTGCAGGCCGGCGAAGGTCCGCCGCGTCCACCGCTGCCCCAGCGCGCCGGACCGGGCGGCCTGCCGCTGCAGCCCGGATTGCCGCAGCGCCCCGCACGGGCACCCTGGCCCGAGCCCGACCACCTGCCCGAGCCGGCCTCGGCCCGCCCGCCGGCGACGAACGGGGCCCTGGCAGAGGCACCCCCGCCGCCCCACGCACGCAGATCCGCCCAACGCACCGGCGGGCAGCCCGGGCAGGGCCCGCTCGTGGAAACCATCCCCCGCCGCATGCGCGCGGGCGCGCCCGCGCAGGCACAGGTGCGCATCAGCCGCGACCGGATCGACGGCCTGATCCTGCTGCTCATGAAGGGACGCGGCATGACCCAGCGCCCCGATCACCTGATCATGCGCGCGCTCACGGTGCGGCTGCGCGCCCCCGATGGCGGCTTCTGGATCGAGGCCGCCGCACCGGAGACGCAGTGGATCGACGGTGCATCGGGGCGGCATCAGGACGAGCATGTCACCTGGCGCTGGACGGTAACCCCGCACCAGCGCGGGCCTGGCCGGCTGATTTTGGCCGTCTCCGCGCGCACGGTTGGACCCGACGGCCTCGCCGCGGAAACCGCCCCGCCCGACCGCGTGATCGAGGTGGCGGTCACCGGCGGCCGCCTGCGCCGGCTGGCGCGCTGGAGCAGCATTCTGGCAGCGCTGCTGTTGGGGGCGATGCTCGGCCGCTTCGGCGGCGAGGTCTGGGCGCTCGGCGCCGCGATCATCAAGCGGATTGTCGGCGGCTAGTCTAGCGCGGCCTTGGTCTCACAGGTTGGCGAGGCGCGCAATCTCGACCCGCAACTCGGCGATGCCGGCCGCCGTCTGCGATGACGTTGCGAGCAACCCGGGATAGGCGGCCGCGTGCTGGCCAAGCTCCAACTGGGTCGCCTGCTGGACAAGGGCAAGCTCCGTCGGCTTGATCTTGTCGATCTTGGTGAGCACCGCCTGATACGACACCGCCGCCTCATCCATCAGCGCCATGACAGCCCGGTCGGCGCTCTTCAAGCCATGGCGCGCATCGACGAGGAGGAACACGCGCGCCAGCGTCGACCGGCCGCGCAGATAATCCTTCACCAGCCGCGTCCATTGCTCGACCTTGGTCTTGGGCGCCTCGGCAAAGCCGTAGCCCGGCATGTCGACCATGAAGAGCGCAACACCCGGCGGCTCGAAAAAATTCAGCTCCTGCGTGCGGCCGGGCGTGTTGGAGGTGCGCGCCAGCCCGCGCTGGTTGACGAGCGCGTTGATGAGACTCGATTTGCCGACATTGGAGCGGCCGGCGAACGCCATCTCGGGCCGATCCGGGTCGGGCAGCACATCGAGGCTCGGCACGCTCTTCACGAAGCGCCACGGCCGCCGGAAGAGAGCCTCTCCGGCCTCCAGTTCCGCAGGCGTGAACGCATCGGCGATCATGAGCTGCCCGGGACCGATTGCACCAACCGTATCGCTTTCGCAGGCACCCCGCGGTGCTAGGCGCCTTCCTTGCCGCGCAAAACCTCGCGCGCCTGGCTCAGCTTCTCCGAGCCGTTGAGGCTGCCGTTCTGGCGCGTCCGCCGGCTGTAGGCCGCATCGATTTCCGTCGGCGTGGCGCCGGGCTGCAGCCCGAGCGTCTGCAAAGCCTGCTCGCGGGTCATTTCCGCGGCGCCTGCAAGCCCTGCCCCGTCGGCCGATCGGGCCTGTGAGGTGGCGGTTGAACCTTGCGGCCCCGACGGGCCCTTCGACGTGCCCGATGTCTTCCCGCTACCCAGGCGCTGGCCCAAAGCCTCCGCCCCGCGCCGCAGGGACGCGCCGCCGCGCGCCACCGTCCCGCCGATGTCGAGGCCTTCGCCGGAGCGCACACGCGCAGCCAGCTTGTCGAGCCCGGTGTTCTTCCAGAGGTGGATCTCGGCGCCGTTGCGACGCATGATGGCGTATTGCTGAATGAGGGAGAGCACGTTGTTCCAGGCCCAGTAGATCACGAGCCCCACGGAGAACGATGCCAGCAGGAAGGTGAACATCACCGGCATCCAGTTGAAGATCTTCTGCTGGATGGGGTCGGGCTGCTGCGGGTTGAGCTGCATCTGCACCCACATGGTGATGCCCATGATGATGGGCCACACGCCGACGTGCAGGAGTTCGGGCACCGCGAACGGCAACAGTCCGAACAGGTTGAAGATCGAGGTCGGATCGGGCGCCGACAAGTCCTTGATCCAGCCGTAGAACGGCGCGTGGCGCATGTCGATGGTGATGAACAGCACCTTGTAGAGCGCGAAGAACACCGGGATCTGCAGCAGGATCGGCAGGCAGCCGGCCATCGGATTGATCTTCTTGTCGCGGTAGAGCGTCATCAGCTCCTGCTGCTGCTTGGCGCGATCGTCCTTGTAGCGCTCGCGCAGCTTCTCCATCTCGGGCTGCAGCATCTTCATCTTGGCCATCGATTCGTAGCTCTTGTTGGCCAGCGGGAAGAACACGAGCTTCACCAGCACGGTGGTGGCGAGGATGGCGAGGCCGTAGTTGCCCAGCATCAGGCCCAGCCAATGCAGCAGCTTGAACAGCGGCTTGGTGAAGAACCAGAACCAGCCCCAATCGACCAGCATGTCGAACCGCGCGGCACCGAGCTTCTCGCCGTAAGCTTCGATGAGGCTGACGACCTTTGCGCCGGCGAACAGGTGCGAGGTGACGGTCTGCTTGGCGCCGGGCGCGATGGTGACGGCGCCGGACGAAAAATCGGCCTGGAAGGTGTCCTTGGGCCCCTTGGCGCCCGAGAAGCGGGCCTCGTAGGGCGCCGTTTGACTGGGCAGCAGCGCGGCCGCCCAGTACTTGTCTGTGAAGCCGAGCCAGCCGCCGGTCGTCTGCTTGAAGCTCTTCGACCCGCCCTCCTTCAGAAGATCGGCGTAGCCCAGCTCCTGCAGCCCGGCGGCGCCGAGCACACCGATGGGGCCTTCATGCAGAATATAGAAGCCTTCGATCTTCGGCATGCCGTGGCGTGAGATCAGGGCGTAGGGGTGGAGCGCAACGGCGCTGCCGGTCTTGTTCTCGACCTCGTCGGCCACCGTGAAGAGATAGTCCTCATCGACCGTTATGGTGCGGCGGAAAATGAGCCCCTGCCCATTGTCCCAGGCCAAGGTGATGGGCGACCTGGGCGTCAGCGGCCCATCCTTCTCCACGCGCCACAGCGTCTCCGCGCCCGGCGTCGGCTGCGTCACGCCGGCGGCGGCGACCCAGCCGTACTCCGCATAATAGGGGTGGGGCGCACCGGAGGGCGAGAACAGCACGACGTTGGGGCTGCCCCGATCCACCGTCTCGTGATAGCGGCTCAGCACGATGTCGTCGATGCGGCCGCCCTTCAGCGCAAGCGATCCCTTGATGCTCGGCGTCTCGATGGCCAGCCGCGGGCTCGCCGCCACGGCCGCCTGGCGGTTGGCTGCCGTTGTCACCGGCGATGGACCGGGCACCGCGCCAGGCTTGCCCGGCGCGGCATCGGGCGCCCCCACCGGCGCTCCGGGCGCAGTCTCCTTGGCCTTGGCCTGCTGCTGCTCCGAGCGAATGCGCGCCTGGCGCTCCTGCTCCTCCTTGAGCTTGGGCCCGGCGTAGAAGAACTGCCAGGCCAGCAGCACCGCGACCGAAAGCACGATGGCAAGAAGGAGGTTCTTCTGATTGTCCTGGTCGTGCAGCATGGCGTGTCTCGAAACTGGAGTTGGCCGGTCTCTGGCTTAGGATCCGCGCATCCTGCTCTGCGCTGGTCGGCCCGGTCGCCCGTCTGCGGGCCTGGCATTGACGCGTCCGAGGGCCTTGATCAGGTCCGACACCAGCATGGCAAAACCGGCGTCGAGGGCTGCCCGGCGGGCAATCAGAACATAGTCGAAGTCGCTGCGCGCATGCTCGTACACAACGTCGCGGACGGCAGCCTTGAGGCGGCGCTTGATGCGGTTGCGCGCCACTGCCGTTCCAACCTGCTTGCTGACGGTGAACCCGAACCTGGCACCGTCGGCCGAGGGGCCTTCATCCTCGCCGCCCCGGCGCTTGCCTTCCAGCACGAACCCAGGTGTGGCAAAGCGAGCCCCCCTGCGCAGCCGCAGGAAGTCCGGGCGGCGCTTGAGGGTCGCAACCTGGGCGGCGCGAGGCCGCGACGGCTGCACCTGTGCTGTGGCCATACACCCATCCGCCGCCGCTTCAAGCCGACAGGCGCTTGCGGCCCTTCGCGCGCCGGCGCGCAAGGATCCGGCGGCCGCCGGCCGTCTGCATGCGCTTGCGGAAGCCGTGGCGCCGCTTGCGAACGACCTTGCTCGGCTGGTAAGTACGCTTCACGTCTCGTCTCCGTGTTCAAGCCCGGTCCGGGTTCGCTCGATAGCACGCGGCACGCCGCAGGAGAACCGCCCGCAGGGCCCGCCAATGATCTTGCCGGAATTGCCGGCGCTTATAGGATTGCCCCGATCCCAAGTCAATCCGAGCCGTGGATTGCAAGAAACGATCAATTCTTCTCGCTTCGTCTCACGTGTACTTGACGGTCTGCACAAATCACCCTGTCGAAAGCTTATATTCTTATCCCGTCGCTCACCTGGCCCAACGCCCGTCACCGATAGCCACAAGTTTGACATGCCGCAGCTGGACAACATTGCCGCAAGAGGCGTGCGGCTCGGGCGATTCGTGCCGCTGGTGGCGCTTGCCGTCGGCATGGCGTGTGTGTTTGCCCTCGGGTGGCACGACCACCTGACCCTGGAAACCATTGTCACCCTGCACGACCGGTTTCACGCCTTTCTGGCCATGCATGCTGCCCTGACCATCGCCGTCTACATGGCGACCTATGCCCTGCTGGTGGCGCTCTCCATCCCCTGTGGTCTCATCATGACGGTTGCCGGCGGCCTGCTGTTTGGCACTCTGATCGGCGGGCTGGCGGCTGTTGTCGGAGCAACCTTCGGCGCCAGCATCATCTTTCTCATCGCCCGGTCAGCGGTCGGAGATACCTTCAGCGAGCGCACCGCACCTTGGCTCGCCAAGCTCAGCGCCGGGTTCAAGGACCAGGCTCTGAGCTACATGCTGTTCCTGCGGCTGGTGCCTGCCTTTCCGTTCTGGTTTGTGAACATCGCGCCGGCGATGCTCGGCGTGCCGCTCAAGACCTACGTGCTTGGGACTTTTTTGGGTATCATGCCGGCGACGTTCGCATTTGCCTCCGCAGGTGCGGGCCTCCACAGCGTTGTAACGGCTGCCAAGAGCACGTACGCAGCCTGCGTGGCGTTGAAGGGCGCGGACGCCTGCCAGCTCAAGATCAATGCCAGCACTCTGCTGACCCCGGAGCTGCTGCTGGCCCTGGTGCTGCTGGGCCTGGTGGCGCTCATTCCCGTCGTCCTCAAGAGGGGGAGAAAGTTTCATGCCGCAGCCAAGTGACGGGGCCGCCGGCGTGATGCGCATGGCATCGGGCGGCGCGCCGTCCGGCATCGCCACGCGCTCCAAGACGCTTGCGGAGAGCCCGCCCGGCATGGAATTGCGCGTCGATCTGTGCGTCATCGGCGGCGGTGCGGGGGGCCTGTCCGTCGCGGCGGCCGCGGCCCAGCTCGGGGTGTCGGTGGCCCTCGTTGAAAAGCACAAGATGGGTGGCGACTGCCTCAACTACGGCTGCGTGCCCTCCAAGGCCCTGATTGCAGCAGGGCAGCGGGCCCAGCTCATGCGCTCCAGCACGCCGTTCGGCATTGCCCCGGTGCGCCCGTCAATCGATCACGGCGCGGTGCATGACCATGTTCATGATGTCATCGCTGCCATTGCGCCCAACGACTCGGTGGAGCGCTTCTGCGGCCTCGGGGTGGTCGTCGTCCAGGCTGCGGGCCATTTTGTCAGCCGCGACACCGTTGTTGCCGGGGATCATCGCATCAAGGCACGGCGCTTCATCATCGCCACCGGATCGTCGCCTGCCATTCCACCCATCCCCGGACTCGACCGGGTACCCTACTTCACCAACGAGACCATCTTCGACACGCGCCAGAAGCTCGACCATCTGATCATCGTCGGCGCCGGTCCGATGG
Source organism: Hyphomonadaceae bacterium (assembly GCA_019747815.1). Lineage (GTDB taxonomy): Bacteria > Pseudomonadota > Alphaproteobacteria > Rhizobiales > Hyphomicrobiaceae > AWTP1-13. The sequence continues at coordinate 73,201 of JAIEQJ010000037.1, read as the reverse complement.
GCTTGGAGCTGGGCCAGGCCTTCTTGCGGCTGGGCAGCCGGGTGACCGTGCTGGAGGCGCAGCGCGCGCTCGGCAAGGACGATCCCGAGCTGACCGAGGTGGTCCTGAAACACCTGCGGGCTGAAGGCCTCGACATTCGCGAAGGCACCACGGTCGAGCGCGTCGGGGGCGGCACGCGGCTGATCGACGTGCACACCTCCGCCGGGGGCCGCAGCGATGTGGTGCAGGGAAGCCATCTTCTGCTGGCCACCGGCCGCGCCCCGAATGTCTCGGGCCTCAACCTCGAGGCGGCCGGGATCAAGTACGACACGCGCGGCATCCGCGTTGACACGGCCCTGCAAACCTCCAACCGCAAGGTGCTGGCCATCGGCGATGTCACCGGCGCCCCGCCCTTTACGCATGTGGCCAACTACCACGCGGGCATCGTCATTCGCCGGGCGGTCTTCCACCTGGGGGCGACCGTCGACAGCACCATCCTGCCCTGGGTGACCTTCACGGACCCCGAGCTGGCGCACGTGGGGCTGACGGAAGCGCAGGCGCGAAAACAACACGGCCGGGTGCGCGTTTACCGTTGGCCATACCACGAGAACGACCGGGCGCAGGCCGAGCGGGCGACGGAAGGCCTCGTCAAGATCGTTACCGACGGCAAGGGCAAGATCAGGGGCGCCGGCATTGTCGGCCGGCAGGCCGGGGAGTTGATCCAGTTGTGGTCGCTAGCCATATCACAAGGGCTCAACATCAAGGCCATGACCCAATGGATTTCGCCCTATCCGACGCTGTCGGAGATCAACAAGCGCGCCGCATTCGGCTATTATGCCTCGGCAGCCGCCAAGCCCCTGGTGCGCAGGGTGATCGGGTGGTTGAAGCGATTGGGCTAGCAGCGAGGCCGGCGTGGCGCGCGACGTGATCGGCGGGGCGCTTTCCTGGCCGCGTCGGCTCTGGGCCGGCCTCAAGGCGATCCGTTCGCCGCTGGCGGCCACCGCAGAGCGGCGCGGGCCTGGCCTTTCGGCCAAGCTTCTGCTGTTGACAATCGTATTCGTGATGCTGGCCGAGGTGCTGATTTTCGTGCCCTCGGTGGCGAACTTCCGCATCACATGGCTCACCGACAGGCTGACCGCCGCCCGGCTGGCGGCGCTGGCCGCCCAGGCCGGCGAGGGCCGGGTGCCCGATTCGCTGCGCAATGAGCTGTTGCGGACCGCGCAGGTGCGCGCCGTCTCCTGGATCCGCGACAACGAGCGCCGCATGGTGCTGCCGCCCAATGCGCCGCTGGAATTCGACGACGTCTACGACTTTCGCGCCAGCGCCCGCCCCGGCGGACTGTGGAATGAGATGTCCCTGCGCATGCGCCTGATCTGGGATGCGCTCGCCGTCTTCTTTGCCAGGGACGACCGCGTCATTCGCGTGCTGGGCGAGCCCGTGGTGGCGGGCGACCAGATGGACATCGTCCTGCCCGAGGCGCCGCTGAAGGCGGCGATGCTGCGCTACGCGCTCAATGTGCTCGGCCTGTCCATCATCATCTCCATCATCACGGCCGCGCTCGTCTACTTCTCGCTGAACAGCCTGTTCGTGCAGCCGATGACGCGCATCACCCGCAACATCCTGCGTTTCAGCGAGAACCCCGAGGACGCCAGCCGCATCATCGTGCCGTCCGACCGCCGCGACGAGATCGGCACGGCCGAGCGCGAGCTTGCGCACATGCAGGAGGAGCTGACCCACACGCTGCAGCAGAAGAACCGCCTGGCGGCGCTCGGCCTGGCGGTGAGCAAGATCAGCCACGACTTGCGCAACATGCTGGCCAGCGCGCAACTCATTTCCGATCGGCTGCGCAGCCTGCCCGACCCGAGCGTGCAGCGCTTCGCGCCCAAGCTGATCGCCTCGCTCGACCGGGCCATCAACTTCTCGGAGAGCACGCTGCGCTTCGGCCGCGCGGAAGAGCCTGCCCCCCGCCGCGAGCTTCTCCTGCTGCATCCCCTGGTGTCGGAGGTGGGCGACGGCCTGGGCCTGCCGCGCGACGGCGCGATTGCATGGACCATCGGCATGGAGGAGGCGCTGCGTGTCGATGCGGATCGCGACCAGCTCTTCCGCGTCTTGAGCAACCTGTGCCGCAACGCGCTGCAAGCGATCGAGCAGCAGTCAACCGCGAGCGGGCACATCCGCGTGCAGGCCAGCCGCAACGGCCGGCGCGTGACCATCGAGGTCGCCGACGACGGGCCGGGCGTGCCCCAGAAGGCGCGCACCCATCTGTTCCAGGCCTTTCAAGGCTCGGTGCGCGCGGGCGGCACCGGGCTGGGGCTGGCCGTGGCCTACGAGCTCGTCACGGCGCACGGCGGCACCATCCGCCTGCTGGACACCGAGCGCGGCACGACTTTCCACATCGAGCTCCCCGACCGGGAGAGTTGACCAGCGCGGCGGTCCATGCACGGCGTCTACGACCTGGCGATCATCGGCGGCGGCATCAACGGCTGCGGCATTGCCCGCGATGCCGCAGGAAGGGGGCTGTCGGTCTTGCTGTGCGAGATGGCCGACCTGGCGAGCGGCACCTCCTCGCGCTCGACCAAGCTCATTCATGGCGGCCTGCGCTATCTGGAGCACTTCAATTTCCGCCTGGTGCGGGAATCCCTCGTCGAGCGCGAGGTGCTGTGGCGCATCGCCCCGCACATCGTGCGGCCCATGCGCTTCGTGCTGCCGCATCGCGCCGACCTGCGGCCCGCCTGGATGCTGCGCGTGGGGCTGTTTCTCTATGACCACCTGGGCGGCCGCCAGACCCTGCCCGGCACGCAGGTGCTCGAGCTTGCCGGCGACGCGGCCGGCCGACCGCTCAAGCCCGGCCTGTTCACCACCGGCTTTGAGTATTCCGACTGCTGGGTGGACGATGCGCGCCTCGTCGTGCTCAACGCGCGCGATGCCGCCGACCGCGGCGCCGTCATCCGCGTCGGCACGCGGGCCGTCTCGGCGGTGCGCGATGGCGCGCTGTGGCGGCTGACGCTCGAGGAGGCCGCCGGCGGCCGGCGGGAGACGATCGCCGCCCGCGGGCTCGTCAATGCCGCGGGGCCTTGGGTGGGGGAGGTTTTGCGCACGGGGCTCGGCCTGCGCGCAGCCGGGCACGTGCGCCTGGTCGAGGGCGCGCACATCGTCGTTCCCAAGCTGTTCGACCATGATCGCGCCTATCTCTTCCAGAACCCCGACGGCCGCGTCGTGTTCGCCATTCCCTACGAGGGCGCCTACACGCTGATCGGCACCACCGACCGTGACTACCAGGGCGATCCGGCCGCCACGCGCGCGGCGCCGGAGGAGATCGCCTACCTGTGCGAGACGGCGAGCGCGGCCTTCGCCAGGCCGGTCGCGCCGGCCGACGTGGTGTGGACCTATTCCGGCGTGCGGCCGCTGTTCGACGATGGCGCCAGCGACGCCAAGTCGGCCTCGCGCGACTACGTGCTGGAGCTCGATGCGGCCGAGGGCACAGCCCCCTTGCTCTCGATCATCGGCGGCAAGATCACCACCTACCGCAAGCTCGCCGAGGCGGCGCTGGAGCAGTTGGCGCCCCTGCTGCCGGCCCGCGCGGGCCTCGGCGCCGGCTGGACCGGCACCACGCCGCTGCCGGGCGGCGACTTCGCCATCGACGAGGGAGGCGCCCTGGCCGGGCAACTGGCGCATGACTTTCCCGTCCTGAGCGCGGCGCACGCGCTGCGCCTGGTGCACGCCTACGGCACGCGCGCGCGCATTCTTCTCGCCGGAGCAAAGTCGCCGCGCGATCTCGGGCTCGCCTTCGGCGCGAGCCTCACCGAGGCCGAGGTGCGCTACCTGATCGCGCAGGAATGGGCGCGCACGGCCGAGGACGTGCTGTGGCGCCGCTCCAAGCTCGGCTTGCACATGACGGACGGCGAGATTGCCGCCCTCGAGGCCTGGATGCGCCAATCCATGCCGCATGCCGCAGCCGTGCCGGCTGGGACACCCTAAGCCTTCAGGTTGAGATTGCATCCCAAGGTGTCATCCCGGCCGGAGCGCAGCGCAGAGCCGGGACCCGGAGGCTAAAGGCGCGAGGCTGGTGCTCTGCTGGTGCTCTACTGGTGCTCTGGGCCCCTGGGTCCCGGATCGGCCTCCGGCCGTCCGGGATGACACCTGGGCCGAACGCGTCCACGATAATCGGACGGACTCCAGACCAGCCAGGCCTACTCCGCCGCCAGCGTCTCCGGCGCAGCGATCCGGGTGATCGCGGCAATGGTGGCGGCCAGGGCTTCGCCGTCCGGATCCTTCACGGCCGCCAGCCGCGCCTGCAGCACCGCATCGGCGAAATGCGCGCGCGGCAGCGCCCCCGAGAGGCCCGGCTCCACCACCGCCTCCGCGATGCGGGTCCAGTTGGCAAGACCGCGCTTGTAGGTGTCGGCATAGCCGCGCACCAGGGCGGCCGTCGCCACCACCTCGCGCGCCGCCGCCGGATCGACGGCGAGAGCCCGCTGCACCAGCCCCAGCCAGCGCTCGGCCCACGCCTCCTCCTCGGCAAAACGCAGGGTGCGCGGCCGCCAGACCCTGAGGCCGGCCAGCAGCCGCAAGCGCAGGAACCCGGACAGGCGCGTGGTGCGCACCTTCAGCGGCCAGGAGCGGTCGTGGCGCACGCGCTGCAGCGCCCAGCGCGCCGGCCCCGGCGGCAGCAGCCCCAGCACCTCCTCGGGGCCGGGCTTCATGTACTCGGTGATATCGACGATATCGCCCTGCCGCGCCCGCGCCTCCCGGGCGACGCGCGCCAGTCGGGCGTCGCGCAGCTTCAGTTGCGCAACGCGGATCACGTCCTCCACGCTCATGCGCACGGCCAGGTGGCGCGCCAACTCGCGCACGAAGGCCCCATCCGCTCCAGGCTCGCCGGCAACGCGCTGCACGCGCGCCAGATAGCGCGCGGCATAGGCGGCACTCTGGTAGTCGGTGAGGCGCGCAACCGCTTCGCGCAGGACAGCGCGCGCCTCCGGCGGAAACCGCGCAAGCTCTGCATTCATCCCCTCTTCCCGCGCGTCCGTGGGGAGAGGGGCAGGGTGAGGGGCAGAGTAAGGGGCAGGGTGAGGGGCAGAGTAAGGGCCAGGGCGAGGTGCGGGCCATGCCCCCGCCTCCGCCACTTTCAATCCGGCCTCGAAGCCGCGCAGGTTGGCATCGACGGCCTTGCCTTCGGCCCGGATGGTGGCGCGAAAGGTCGCCGCCCCAATCGGCAGCGCCTGCACGCCTGCCAGGACGCCCAGCACCACGGCGTTGAGCTGGCTCTGGCTCGCCGCCGCGACGGCAGCCAGATCCGCCAGCACCAATCGCTTGGAGAAGCGCGCGAGCGCGGCGCTGAGCCCCTCCTTGCCGGCACGGCCGTCGGCCATGGCGACCTTCTCGTCCGTGGCATAGACGCGCCGGTCGGCCGCGATGACCAGCGTGCGGGCCGGCGTCACGAAGCCTGCCTGCACCATGCGCGCGGCCTCCAGCAGCTCGGTCGCGAGCAGAATGTCGACCTCACCCGGCGCCGGATTGAGCCCCAGAATGGGCACCGCCGATCCGGTGGCGCGCACCATCTCGATGTAATACGTGGTGGCGCCGGTGCGCTGGGCCACGCCCGGGATCGAGGTGCGGCTGATACTGAGGCCGGCGGCGGCCGCGGCCTCGCTGATCCAGCCCGCCAGCACGCCGCCGCCCTCGCCGCCGAGCGCGGCAATCAGCAGGCGGATGGGCTGGGCGTCGGTCATGATCGTCACCGGGCGGGCGGCGGAGCTGCCGCTGCCACCCGCCCGCCGAGCAGGCGGATCAGCGCGCCTGACAGCCGTGCCCGCAGCCGGTCCCACGCGTTCGGGTTCTGGATGATGTCGATCTGCGCGAACGAGGGACAGAGCTGCGCGGCATGCGCCACCTCCCCGCACAGGCCGCATCCCACGCAGTCGGTGTTGACGTGGGCGACGGGATCGGTGCGCAGCGGATCCTCGCTCGGCTTGAGGGTGAGCGAGGGACAGCCCGACAGGCGCATGCAGGAATGATCGCCGGTGCACACCTCGGGATCGACCCAGAAGCGCGTGCGCTCAACGCGCTCCCCCGCCGCCACGGCCTTGGCGAGCGCAGGGCGCAGCCGGCGCTGCCGCGCGAGCTGGCATTCACCGTCGGCGATGATCACGCGCAGGCCCTTGCCGGGCTCGGTCATCGCCTGCTTCAGGGTCTTCAGCACGCCGGCGACGCCATAGGTGCGCACGCGCTTCACCCACGTCAGGCCCAGGCTGCGCAGCGCGGCTTCGATCTCGATCCCCCGCCCGCGCCCGTCCGCATTGGGCTGGCTCGAGGGAATGTCCTGCGTCCCCGTCGCGCTCGAATAGCCGTTGTTCATGATGACGAGGACGGAATCGTCCCTGTTGAAGGCGGCCCCGGCGACGCCGGTCAGCAGGCCGTTGTGCCAGAAGCCGCCGTCGCCCATGACGCTGATCGGCCGCTTGACCTGCGTTCCCGCAACAGCCGCCGCTGAAGCGAGCGACATGCCGTAGCCCAAAATCGAGTGGCCCTGCGAGAAGGGCGGAAAGGTTGCGAACGCGTGGCAGCCGATGTCGGCGGCGACGTGCACGGGGCCGACCTCGCGTTTGAGCAGCTGCATGGCCGAGAACACCGGACGCTCCGGACAGCCCGTGCAGAAATTGGGCGGGCGCGGCGGCAGGGGTGCCAGCACCCCGGCGACGGCGACGCGGTGCGCTTCCACCTCGTCGAGCCACGCCGCCAGCGGATCGACCCGACGTCCGTAACGCGTAAGGAAGGCCGACAGGCCCTTCGCCATCACCAGCGGGGTGACCTCGCCGGCCGCCGGCAGCATGTCCTTGCCGTGCAGGGCCGTGTTGAGATCGGCCTTGCGCAGGATCTGGCCGATGGCCTGCTCCAGAAACTCCGGCGCGCCCTCCTCCACCACCAGCACGGCCCGCTTGCCGGCACAGAAGCGCACGATCGCCTCGGGCACGAGCGGATGCGTGACGTTGAGCACATGGGTGGCGAGCTGCACGTTGCCGCAGGCATCCGACAGGCCGGCGAGCGCCAGCCGCCCGTTCAGCACATTGAACAGGCCGCCCTGCACGATGATGCCGAGCTCTCCATCCCTGGGCCCCAGCGTCTCGTTGAGCTCATTATCGAGGATGAACGTCTGCGCCGCCGGCAGACGCCGGTCGATCTTGTCCCTCTCCTGGCGGAACGTTGCCGGCGGGTGGCTCAGGCGCTCGTAGCTGAAGGCCGCCGGCTCGCCCAGGCGGCGCGCGGCCGACACCTTGGCGGCGACGTTGTCGCGCGCCTTGAACGCACCGAACACATGGCAGGCGCGCACGCGCAGCTCCACCATCACGGGCGTGTTGGAGGCTTCCGACAGCTCGAACCCCTTCTCCACCATGCGCACGATGGTGGGCAGCTCCGGCCGCGGATCGAGCAGCCACAGCGACGACTTCAGCGCGAACGCATGCGTGCGCTCCTGGATCACGCTGGCGCCCTCGCCGTAGTCCTCGCCGACGATGATGAGGGCGCCGCCGGTCACGCCGGCCGAGGCGAGATTGGAAAGCGCATCGGCGGCGACGTTGGTGCCCACGATCGATTTCCACGTGACCGCGCCGCGCACGGGATAGTGGATGGAGGCGCCCAGCATCGCCGCCGCTGCGGCCTCGTTGGTGCAGGTCTGCAGGTGCACGCCGAGCTCGCCGAGCAGGTCCTCAGCCTCGAGCAGCACGTCGAGCAGATGGCTGACGGGCGCACCCTGATAGCCGCCCACATAGGCGACCCCTGATTGCAGAAGCGCCTTGGTGACGGCCAGAATGCCTTCGCCCTGGAAGGTCTCGCCGTCGCCCAGCCTGAGGCGCTCGATTTCCCTGTGGAACGAAACCTCGGCCATCGCTGTTGCCACCTCCAGGCAGGGCGGGCGCCGCCGCAGGCTGCTCAGCCCAGCTCGGCCACCAGCTTGCGCAAAATTTGCAGAAACCGCGCGCGATCGCGCTTGCCGATGATGCGATCGAGATTGTGATCGTGGCGCTCGGCGCAGGCCGTGAGGCGCCGCAGCATGGCCTCGCCCGACCGGGTGAGCGACAATTGATAGCTGCGCCGATCGCTTGCAACGCGCGTGCGCACGATGAGACCGCGGCGTTCCAGATCGTTCAGCGCCGGCGTCAGCGTTGACTTGTCGCGGCCGTTGGCGCGGCTGAGCGCGGTCTGGCTGATGCCCGGATTGCGGCCGATGAGCAGGAGAACCGAGAAGCGCCCCGGGCGCAGATCGACCTCCTCGGTGGCGCGCGCAAAGGCCTGAAACGACGCGGACTGCGCCAGACGCAGATAGAAGCCGACCCAATCGGCGAGCGGGCCGAAATCGATCGCCTCGGCAGGCGGGCGCCGCTCGGCGCCATTGCGTTTCGCATGGGCGTGGCTGGCCATCGGCACCCGCCCCGGCGTCGTCGCGTGCGCCATGTCTTCTGCTCCCTTGGGCCCGGGGCCCCTTCAGCCCGCCGCCGCAACCTGTGAATCTACGGGGCGGGGCAGATAGTTTTATATCCGACTATTTCTCTTTACAAGTTGCGCCATATCGGGCTGAATTCGGCGCAACAAGCACAAATGCAAAAACACCAAAGCATCTTGGAGGAAATGGAGGAGGAGGAAGATGCGAACGCGTCTGACGGGAATCACGTTTGCTTCGCTCGCGGCAGTCCCCGCCGCTGTGTTCGCAGCGGGTTTGCATGCCGCGCCCGCCGCCGCCCAGGACAAGCCGGTGGCGCTCAAGATGGCGCACTGGGTCCCGCCGTCGCATCCCCTGCAGAAGGCCATGGAGGACTGGGGCAACTCGCTGAAGGCCGCCACCAACGGCACCGTCACGTTCGCCGTGTTCCCGGCCCAGCAGCTCGGCAAGGCCTTCGATCACTACGACATGGCGCGCGACGGCATTGCCGACGTCACCTACATCAATCCCGGCTACCAGCCGGGGCGGTTCCCGATCATCGGTGCGGGCGAGCTGCCGTTCCTCATGACCGATGCCAAGGGCGGCTCGCAGGCGCTCGACGCCTGGTATCGCGCCTACGCCGAGAAGGAGATGAAGGACGTCAAGTTCTGCCTCGGCTTCGTGCATGACCCCGGTGCCATCCATTCCCGCACCAAGAAGGTGATGGTGCCCGGCGACATCAAAGGCATGAAGGTCCGGCCGGCGCACGCCACCATGGCGTCGTTCATTACCAGGCTCGGCGGCGCCAACGTGCAGTCGAGCGCGCCGGAAGTGCGCGACATCCTGGAGAAGGGCGTGGCGGACGCGGTGACGTTCCCGTGGGGATCGGTGCCGCTGTTCGGCATCGACAAGGTCACCAAGTACCACATGGAGGTGCCGCTCTACGCCACCACCTTCGCCTGGGTCATGAACAAGAACACCTACAACAGCATGTCCCCGGCACAGAAGGCGGCCGTCGACAACCACTGCACCAACGCGTGGGCCTTGAGGGTCGCCGCTCCCTGGGCCGACTACGAGCGCGCCGGCATCCAGAAGCTCAAGGCCGATCCCGCGCGCGAGGTCTACCCGATCTCGACCGAGCAGCTTGCGGAGTGGCGCAAGGCCGCCGAGCCGCTGCAGGCGGCCTGGGCGGACAATGTCCGCAAGGCCGGCGGCGATGCCGACGCCATCTTCGCCAGCCTCAAATCCGCGCTCGCCAAGTACAACGCGGCCTATTGATCGGTCCGGTGGGCCTGGACAGTCCGGCGGCGGCGGATCGTCCGCCGCCGCTTCGACGTCGGGATTGATAGCGTGCCACGCAATTTCATGGACCGGTTCATCGACGGCATCGAGCTGACCGCCGCGATCTTCATCGGCATCGTCGCCATCGACGTGTTCGTCACCGTGATGCTGCGCTACTTCGGCATTGCGATCCCCGACAGCTACGACCTCGGCCAGCTCCTGCTCGGCATCCTCATCTTCTGGGGCATCGCCGCAACCAGCTATCGCGGCGGCCACATCACCGTCGATCTGGTCTGGGCCAACGTCGGTCCGCGCTGGCAGCGCGCCATCGACGTGTTCGCCACCCTCGTGCTGCTGTTCGTGGTGGCCGTGCAGACCTACACGCTGTTCGACAAGGTGGTCAGCACCTACGATGCCAACGTCAGCACCTTCGAGCTGCGGCTGCCGACCTGGCCCTTCTTTGCCGTCGCCTGGCTCGGCGATGCGGCGGCCGTGCTGCTGATTGCCGTGCGCACCTACCGGCTGATCTTCCACCCCGAGGCGATCGCCCGCGCCGCCGAGCAGGTCAAACCGGTCGAGTGAGGCAACGATGAGCACCGACCTCGTTGCCGTCCTGGGGTTCGTTGCCCTGTTCGTTCTGATGCTGCTGCGCGTGCCCGTCGGCATGGCGATGGGTCTGGTCGGCGTCGGCGGCTTTGCCTATCTGAGCGGCGGCACGCCGGCCCTGAAGATGGTCGGGCAAACGTCGATGCGCACGGTGACCGACTGGAATTTCGCCGTCGTCCCGCTGTTCCTGCTGATGGGATCGTTCGCCACCACCTCGGGCATGAGCCGCGAGCTGTTCCGCGCCGCCAATGCCCTGCTCGGCCATCTGCGCGGCGGGCTCGGCATTGCCACCATCGCCGCCTGCGGCGGGTTCGCCGCGATCTGCGGCTCCTCGGTCGCGACCGCCGCCACCTTCTCGCGCGTCGCCTATCCGGAAATGCGCAACTATGGCTATCCGCAGAGCTTCGCCACGGGCGTCATCGCCGCCGGCGGCACGCTCGGCATCATGATCCCGCCATCCACCGTGCTGGCCGTCTACGGCCTCATCACCCAGCAGGACATCGGCAAGCTGTTCGTCGCCGGCATCATCCCGGGCATCGTTGCCGTGCTCATGTACATGCTCACCATCACCGCCATCGGCTATGCGTGGCCGGGCTACCTGCCGGCGGGGCCGCGGGCCACCTGGCGGGAGCGGCGCGCGAGCCTGCGCGACGTATGGGCGACGCTGCTGCTCTTTGCCTTTGTCATCGGCGGCATCTACGGCGGCCTGTTCACGCCCACCGAGGCGGCCGGCATGGGCGCGGCCGGCGCCTTCCTGATCGGCCTCGCGCGGCGGCGCCTGTCGGGCCCCGACATCCTGCGCTCGCTGCTGGAGGCGACGCGCACCACGGCCGCCGTCTTCACCGTGCTGATCGGCGCCATTCTGTTCGGCTACTTCCTCACCATCACCCAGACGCCGCAGAAGGTGACGGAGTTTCTCACCGGCCTCGGCATCGGCCGCTACGGCGTTCTGGCCCTGATCCTGCTCATGTACCTGGTGCTGGGGTGTCTCATGGACGCCCTGGCCATGATCATTCTCACCGTGCCGATCGTCTTTCCCGTCATCCTGCAGCTCGGCTTCGATCCCATCTGGTTCGGCATCATCATCGTCATGACGGTGGAGCTGGGGCTCATCCATCCCCCGGTCGGCATGAACATATTCGTCATCAAGAGCGTGGTGGAGGACGCCAAGATCTCCACCATCTTCTATGGCGTGCTGCCCTTCATCGTCACCGATATCCTGCGCCTCGTCCTGCTCATCGCTTTCCCAATCCTGGCGCTCTGGCTACCATCCAAGATGTGAAGCCGCCTGGCGTGGCCGACACGCCAGCTTCGACAGGGACCGGAAAGGGCATGAAAAGGGCGACCATGGCTTTGAAGCGGAAGCTGCCCGGCCACGCGGGCGAGCGGGACATCGACTTCGACGAGCTGCCGACCTACGTCGGCTACCAGGTGCGGCGCACGCAGGCCAAGATCTTCTCGGAGTTCGAGGCGACGCTGAAGGACTTCGATTTCACGCCGGGATCGTTCGGCGTGCTGACGCTGATCCGCTCCAATCCCGGCATCACCCAGGTGGCGCTCGCCGCGGCTTTCGGCGTCGACAAATCGACCATGAGCCCGGTGATTTTTCGTCTCGAGAAGCGCGGGCTGATCAAGCGCGAGGTGCTTCCCGCCGACCGGCGCTGCCATGCCCTGTTCTTCGAGGCCGCGGGAGAGACGACGTTCCTGGCGGCGCGCGAGAAGATTCGCACCTTTGAGGAGAACATGGCGGCCCGTCTGTCCAAGCCCGAGCAGCGCGAGCTCGCCCGCCTGCTGGCCAAGCTGCAGGGCAGCGACGGGGCGGCGCACGCCGGTTGATCCGCTGCCCCGATGGCGGGCCTTCAGACGACGATCAAGATTTGTTCCCGCTACCGTTAGGCGGCATTGCCATGCCGGGCGTTCTTCTCGCGCCACTTCGGGCCGGGGCCGCGCATGTAGTATTTCTCGGGCCGATATGATGTGGGCCGGCTGGCGATCAGCGCCCGCAACACGCTCACGAGATCAATCCAGTTTCTGAAACGCGCCGGAACATGCGCGACGCCCGACAGTGTCACCACGTTTACTCCCCCATTGCGCATCGCCGCAGCTCAAAGGCTGTCGATTTGATATCGGCTCGAGCCTAGTGCACATGCGTTAAAGGGCCGCCAACACGCGGTGCGAAATGCGCTGCGATGTTTTTTTCACCGCATCATTGCGGCCGGGGCGGAAGCGCGGCGCCGGGACCCAAGCCCAGGAATGCACACGTTCGTTCCTGCCCCCTTGGGTCGCGGATATTGCGCGCAACGCGCCATGCCGGGATGACAGGGAAAACAAGTTGCACCGGCACGCGCGCGGGATGCGGGGTGCATATGGAAACCGAATAAAATGGCGCGTGGCGCAAAAGCTTGCGTCGCAGATAAAACGCGAAAGCCGAATGATGCAGGCTTTTGAATATTTGTGCGGCGATCAAAAACATGTCTAACGGTATATTAAGAGGTCGGCGCAAATCATCCTGGCAGGAGAATCACGCACAGAGAAAATCGCATGGGCAGCACAGGCAAGTCTCGGACCGCCGGCATGGCGTCGGCAATCTTTGCCTTCGGCGCGGTCATGGGTTGGCAGTTCGCCGATCAGCTCTTGGACGAGCCGGCAACCCCGATGGTGGCGGCCATCCAGTTCGAGGGCAACCGCCCGCACCAGCCGGTGGGCGGGGAGGCGGCGTCATGGCGCAATGACGAGGCCGTGCACACGCCCGCTCTCACACCTCGCCAGCCCGCGGCGGAGCCGCCCCAGGCCGATGCCGTGGCGCGACAGGCGGATGATGAGCGCAAGCTTGCAGATGCCCTGCAGTGGGTCGACACCTATCGCCAGCGACAGCAGGCCGCGCAATGGGAGGCGGTTGCCAGGCATCAGCAGGAGATGCAGAGGCTGGCCCAGCTTCACGGCATGCCTGCACACACGCAGCCGCAGCACCCAGCCGGACCGCACAAGGTTGCCGATGCCCGCACCGGGTCCGAGAGGGGAGCGCAGGCTGGACGAGCGGCGCCGACCAAAGCGGCACACCGTCGGCTGGCGCATGGATCCCATGTCCGCGGCCGGGCGTATCGGGCGGGCACGGGCCCCTTCATGTGCCCCCTGCGCTGGCTGCAGGCCGTGTTGACGGAACCCGCCATGGAGCGGCGCAGCCACCGGTCGTATCGGCGCATGGCCGCCGGCTAGTGTGATGATCGAGAAATTCGCCCTTCCTCGCAGCACGCCTAGTGAGCGAATTTCTCGATCTGAATCACACTAGAACCATGAACTTGCTAGTGTCCTTTCGATCGCGAAGTTCGTTCAGCGCCTGCTGCACGATCCGGCGAACTTCGCGATCGGGACACTAGCGCCTCTCTTTACGGGCCTGGTCTGCCACCTCTGTCTTGACATGTTCCTATTTTGTTCTTATTTTGGGTCCTGCTGGCCCGTCCAGCCCTCCCATCCATAGAACCTGTCCGATTGACATGCGTGGCGCCCCCGATATCGCGGCTTCCGATGAGAAGGAGGGGGCTGCAAAAAGAGCACGCATTGCCGCCCTGCGGCGGGTCATGGAAAGGCTGCAGCCCACCCCGGCTGGTTTCGGCTCAGGGCCCATGTCAGAGCCCATGTCAGAGTTCATGTCAGAGTTCATGTCAGGGCACATGACTGCCGGCCTGGGCGCCTCCCAGGCCCCCGGCCTGCCGCGCCCCGGCCTCGTCGGCGGCGTGCTCAACGCGGCGGTCGCGACCCGTGGCGACCGGCCGGCGGCCTTGGGCTTTCTGCTGGCCTTGACGGCTGCCGCGCTGCCGACGCGCACAGGCCCGGCCGTGTTCGTCGCCGTGCGGCGCACTTTGGACGGCGGGGCGCTTTACGGGCCTGGCCTGAGCCAACTGGGCATCGACGTCAGCCGGTTGATCCTGGTCGAGGCGGAGACCGACACGGACGCCCTGTGGGCGCTGGAGGAGACGCTGCGCTCCCAGGCGCGGCCCGCCATCGTGACCGGTGCCATCGAGGCCGGCCTCGACCTGACCCAGAGCCGCCGGCTCAACCTGGCCGCCGCCGTGCATGCCACGCCGCTCATGCTGTCCTGCGGGGCAAAAGCCGTGGGCGCCAGCGCCGCGGCGACGCGCTGGCGCATCGCCCCTGCGCCGGCCGCGCGCGATCGCTGCGAGACGTTCGCACACTGGCGCTGGCATGTGACGCTGGAGCGCTGCCGCAACGGGCGCACCGGCGCATGGCTGATCGAGTGGGATCAGGGTGCGCGTCGCTTTCGCCCGGTCGAACATCGGCCCGACCGCGCCCGCACGGCAGCCGGCGCATGACGCTGCGCCACAGCCCGATCTGCAAATTTCTTCAAGACGATCCGCGCAGGCCCGGCGCGTCCCCAGGCGCGCCCAGTATCCATTGCCGAAACGCCTGGATCTTGCCGATGTCGCCGTCCTGCCTGGCCGTCAACAGGCAGTAGTGCTGGCCGCTCGCCGCGAACCCGAACGGCGCCACCAGCCGTCCGCTCCTCAGGTCCGCCTCCACCAGCGGCAACGAGCCGACGGCAACCCCCAACCCGCCGGCCGCCGCCTCCAGCGAAAAGTAGCTGTGCTCGAAGCGGAGCCCCGCCGATGCGTCGACGCCCTCGACGCCGTTGGCCTCGATCCAGTCTCGCCATGCGCGCGCGCGCGTCTGCGTGTGCAGCAGCGTATGGCGCTTCAGGTCCGACGCCCGCGCCAGCCTGTTGGCCGCCAGCCAGGCCGGCGAGCAGACCGGCCCCACCCGATCCTCCAGAAACGGATGCGCGCTGGTTGCGGCAGGCCAAGGCGCCTTGCCGACCCGGATCGCCACATCGACCCCCTCGCGCGCGAAGTCGACCGGCGCATGCGAGGCCGACAGCCGCACCTCAATCCCCGGATGCGTCGCACTGAAGGCGTAGAGCCGCGGGATCAGCCAGCGCATCATGAAGGTCGCCAGGCACGACACGACCAGCGGGCCCTGCCGCGGCCGCGCGGCCACCTGCGCCGCGCCGGCTTCCAGGTGCTGCAGCGCCTGGCGCACCGACGGCAGCAGCGCCAGCCCGGCCTCCGTCAGCGCGATGCGCCGGTTGAAGCGCCGGAACAGCGCCACACCCAGGTGGTCCTCGAGCGCCTTCACCTGCCGGCTGATCGCCCCGTGCGTCACGTTGAGCGCCTCGGCCGCCGCGCTGAAGCTCAAGCGATCGGCCGCGACCTCAAACGCCGGGAGCGCTTTGAGCGGCGGCAGCCGGCGGCGCATCGGCACAACCCTTCACGTGAATTCTGCTCACATGATTGAGACAAATCATCGTTTGTCAATGCGCACTTCATGCCGCTTGCTGTGCGGAAGCATCAAATGAAGGGACGCGCGTGGGCAAACCGAACCCGATCGGCACCGGCTGGATCGCCACCGCGCTCGCCGCCTACGCCATAACCCGCCTCGCGCCCCCGCTCGCCAGCCTGACGCCGCTTGGCCAGGCCGTTCTCGGCGCCGCCCTCGCCGGCACCATCCTGTGGGTCTCCGAAGCCGTTCCACTCGGCGTGACCGCGATCGTAGTGCTGATCCTGCTCGGGCTCTGTCCCGGCGTGCGGCTCGCCGATGCGGTCGGGGGCTTCGCGTCGGACGTCACCTTCTTTCTCATCGGCGCGACCGCCATCGGCGCGGCCGTGGAAACGAGCGGCCTTGCGGCGCGCGCCGCGCACTTCCTCAGCCGCAGCGCCCGCGGCAGCCCGGCACGGCTTTACGCCCAGATGATCGCCGGCCTTCCGCTGCTGGCGCTGATGGTCCCCTCCGCCATCACGCGCAATGCCATCCTGATCCCGGCCTACCGCGATGCGCTGACGGCCATGGGCGCCGGCCAGGCCAGCCGCGTCGGCCGTGCCGTCATGCTGGCGCTGGGCATGCTCAACCCGCTCGCCTCGTCGGCCCTGCTGACGGGCGGCATCACCTCCATCACCGCCGCGACGCTGCTCGGCGGCTTCTCCTGGCTGACCTGGTTCGCGCTGATGGCGGCACCCTACTATGCCCTGCTCGTCCTGGGGGCCGTCTACCTGCGCCTCATGGTCGGCCGTTTCGAAGCCGGCAGCGCCGGCTGCCGGGACGACCTCATCCGACGCGATCCGCTCTCCGGCGCGGAGTTGCGCACATTGGCCGTGCTGGCGATCACGTCGCTCATGTGGCTCACCGATCACCTGCATGGGCTGTCGCCGGCCATCCCCGCCCTCATCGGTGCCGCCCTGCTGCTGCTGCCCGGCACCGGCGCGCTCACCTGGAAGACGTTCGAGGCGCGTCTGTCCTGGGGCCTCATTCTGACCGTCGGCACGTCCCTGTCGCTCGCCGTCCTCATGACGCGGTCGGGAGCGGCCGCCTGGCTCGGCCAGCTCTTCTTCCAGCACTTGTCAACGCTGGCCGGCGCTCCGCTCGTCCTCGTTGCCGGGCTGATTGTGGCGACGGCGCTTGTGCATCTCGCCATCACCAACCTGGCGGCCTGCATCGCGCTGCTGCTGCCGATCAACGCCACGATCGCCCAGGCCGCCGGCCTCAACCCGCTGGTCACCGGGCTCCTCATCACCATCGTCGTGGACGCCGTCATCCTCTACCCGGTGCAGACGGCCTCCAACCTGATGGCCTACGAGAGCGGCTACTTCGGCCGCGCCGATGTGCGCCGGCTGGGGCTGGGCATGCTCGCACTCGTGATGCTGGTGTCCGTGCTGGTGCTGCCCTACTGGTCCCGGCTGGGGCTGCCGCTGGCCGTGCGCTGAAAAAACGGCGTCCAGCCGACCTGATATGCACAACAGGCCTTGATCAACGCTGCCGCCTCTGCTGAAAGCTCGATGCAGAGGCCGGACGACCCGGCAGCTGGGCGGGGGAAGGAAGTCGCGATGACCGAGCCGATCATCACCTGCATCGAGGATCTGCGCCTGCTTGCCAAGCAGCGGGTGCCGAGGATGTTCTACGACTATGCCGATTCCGGCGCCTGGACCGAGAGCACCTACCGCGCCAACGAGACCGACTTCCAGCGCATCCATCTGCGCCAGCGCGTGGGCATCGACTTCTCCAACCGCTCGCTGGCCAGCAGCATGGTCGGCCAGCCCGTCAGCATGCCGGTGGCCCTGGCGCCGGTCGGCCTCGCCGGCATGCAGCACGCGGACGGTGAGATCCTCGCCGCGCGCGCCGCCGCCGCCGCCGGCCTGCCGTTCACGCTCTCGACCATGAGCATCTGCTCCATCGAGGACGTGGCGGAGAATACCGACAAGCCCTTCTGGTTCCAGCTCTACGTCATGAAGGATCGCGAGTTCAACGACCGGCTGATCGGCCGCGCCAAGGCCGCCGGCTGCTCCGCCCTCGTCCTCACGCTCGATCTGCAGATCCTGGGGCAGCGCCACAAGGACCTCAAGAACGGGCTCACCGCACCGCCGAAGATGACGCTGGCCAATCTGATCGACATCGCCAGCAAGCCGCGCTGGTGGATGGGGATCCTCGGCACCAGGCGGCGCACCTTCCGCAACATCGTGGGCCACGTGCAGGGCGTGAAGGACACGCGCGCGCTCGGCGCGTGGACCGCCGAGCAGTTCGATCCGACGCTGAACTGGGACGACGTCAAGCGCATCAGGGACCGCTGGGGCGGCAAGCTGATCCTGAAAGGCATCCTCGATCCCGAGGACGCCGAGCTCGCCGCCCGCAGCGGCGCCGACGCGCTGATCGTCTCCAACCACGGCGGCCGCCAGCTCGACGGCGCCTTATCCTCCATCGCCGCGCTGCCGCCCATCGTCAAAGCCGTCGGCAGCCGTATCGAGGTCCTGATGGACGGCGGCATCCGCTCGGGCCAGGACGTGCTCAAGGCCCTGGCGCTCGGCGCCAAGGGCGTGTGCATCGGCCGCTCCTACATCTACGGCCTGGGCGCCATGGGCGAGGCGGGCGTCACGCAGGCGCTCGAGATCATCCGCAAGGAGCTCGACATCACCATGGCCCTGTGCGGCCTGCGCGACATCAAGCAGGCAAGCCCCGACATCCTGGTGAAGCCGAACACGTAAGGCCTGCAGCGGGGTCTCTCTACGTTCTGCATGCTGCGCGGCCCCCGCACGCCGGTGCCCGCCGAGCGCAGCCGCCGAAACCATCGCTCCCTGGCGGGCAGACGAGGATTGTCATGGCCGCGCCGCTCGCGGCCTTGTCGTCCAAAAAAGAGGAGGCCGCCTCGCAGCGGCCTCGAAGGGTGTGTTTCGCATTGTTTGTCGGGGCGTGACCGCGGTCAGTGCGCCGCAACCAGCTCGTTGCTTTTTTGCAAGCCGTTCAAGGCCATGTTCAGCCCTATCGCAGTGACGGCACCCATGATCACGGGTGAGTGGAACACAACCTGAGACCAGCCCGGCATGAAGCTGAAGAAGTTGGGCTTCACGATCGCGATCATGCACATCGCGACGCTCAGGCCGACGACCATGAAGTTGTTGAAGGTCGTGTCGAAATCGATCCGTTGGAGCGTTTTGACACCTACCACCACCAACGTGCCGAACATGACGAATCCTGCGCCGCCCACCACCGGCTTTGGCAACGAGGCGATCGCCGTGGCGAGGATTGGCGACAGGCCGAGAACGATCAGGAACAGGCCCGCCAGCGCCACCGTCCACCGGCTCTTGACGCCGGTGATCGAGACAAGCGCCACGTTCTCGGAAAAGGCGGTGTAGGGAAATGAGTTCATGATGCCGCCGATCATAGTCGACAGACCGTCGGCGCGAATGAGATCCGAGATCGTTCGCTGTGTCGGCGCCTTGCCGACCATCTCGCCGACGACGATGGTGTCGCCGACCGACTCGACCCAGGTTATCGCCACGACCAGACACATGGTCAGGATCGGCACGATGTAGAAGGTCGGCATGCCGAAGTAGAACGGCGTCACAATGGCGACTGGCTTCGCGGAGGAGACCGCGCTGAAGTCCAGCATTCCCATGCACGCGGCCAGAATGACGCCGATGACGAGACCCAGGAACACCGCGACGTTGCGCACAAAGCCTCGACCGAACACGTTGATAAGAATGATCGACGCCAGCACCAGGGCGGCAAGGCCGACATACCGCGGCGCGCCCGCGTCGTCGACAAAGCCGCCCGCTGCGTACTGAATGGCTACAGGCAACAGGCTCAAGCCCATGACTGTGAGCACCGCCCCGACCACGACAGGCGGAAAGGCGCGAATGATGTAGCGCCCGAGCGGGGCCATCAGGATTGCGAACACACCAGCGGCGATCACCGCACCGTATACCGCCTGCATGCCGGCGTCAGGACCGGCCGCGACGATTGCGGGGTTGCTGGCGATGGCGATGACCGGCGATATGGCGGCGAAGGTGATGCCCTGCATGAGGGGCATGCGCACGCCAAATCGCCAGAAGCCGACGGTTTGAATGAGAGTGGCAATGCCGCAGGTGATGAGGTCGGCTTGAATGAGAAAGGCAATCTGCTCCTGCGACAACTTCAGCGCGCTGCCGATGATAAAAGGCACCGCGATCGCGCCGGTGTACATGACGAGCACATGCTGGAGCGCCAGCACGGCCATCCGACTGGCGGGCAAGACTTCATCGACCAGATCGACGACCCTAGACGTCGTCTTGTCTGGAGTTGCGTGTGGAGTATTCTCGCTTGCAGACATTTTTCCTCCCCTGCTTGCGACTGTTGTTTGGATTTAGACGCTCCCGCGATCACCAGAAGCCCTCGTGGGCAGCGACGATCTCCGCCTCCAGCTCCGGATAGGGTCCACGCACTTCAACCTTGCGCTGGCCGGCGTCGAAGACCTTGTGGCAAGGCATGTCCATGGTGAGGTTCTCAGGATTGTCGCCAGTCAGTTCTGCCAGGCGCCGTTCCGTCAGGCCGTAGACGACTGTGCCGATTCCAGCCCAGTAGGCTCCGCCCGAGCACATGCAGCAGGGCTCCACGGATGTGACCAGCGTGCACTTGGCGAGATATTCTGGCGCGTGGCGCAAGCTGGCCTCGCGCGCGACATTCATCTCTGCATGACCAACACCCTTGTCGGTGGCATGCGTGTTGCCGGACCGGATGAGAATGTCGCCTCCCGGGCCGATCAGCAGTGCACCGAATGGATGGTTACCGGCGGCCCTGCTCGCGTGCGAAATTTTGATGGTCTCGCGCAGGTATTCGATATCGTTGTGCAAGGGCTGGTTCCTTTCGATTTTTCGGGTGCTTGATGCCCTCTTCAAGTAATGAGGTCGCTTCTCAAGCTTCAGCAAGCGCAACAAATCGCGCAGCATGTTGCGAAAATTCGCACACTGAGCTCGCGATGGTGATGGGAGGAAAACTTGTCGGCGTTTTCACGCGAGCTGCATTCATTCATCGAGATCGGGCGTGAGCGCTCGATCCGCCGCGCGTCCGAGAAGCTCAACATTTCTGCTTCTGCGCTCAGCCGCCAGGTGCAGATACTCGAACGCGACCTGGGGGTCTCGCTATTGGTCCGCCTGCCCCAGGGAATTCAGCTGACCGAAGAGGGGCGCGCCCTGCTCGGGCAGGCCGAGCGATGGATCGGCGACGAAGGCAACCTCAGAGAAACATTGCGCGTGCGTCCGCAGGGACCAGTGCGCACCTTTCGCATTGGATTGATGGAATGTCTGATCCCTGTGGTGCTGCCCGCCATCGACGCCATGCAGCACCGACGGAAACTGGCCCTCGACGTGACCGTCGGAAACACCAAGACGCTCACCGAGCTGATCACTCTGAATGAGCTCGACGCCATACTTGCCTTCAACGTGCCGCGACTTGCACAAATTCGTGTTCACGACGAAGTCGAGTGCGCGCTAGGCCTGGTACACGTGCAAACCATGACGCCTGGTGGCAAGCCACCCTTCCGGCTCGAGGAGTGCATGGAATGGCCGCTCTGCCTCCTCGATGCCAGCATGTCGATCCGACCGCGGCTCGACGCTGAGCTCCATAGAAGCCGAGCCAACCCCAAGGTCGTTTTGCGCTCCAACTCGGTTGCGCTCATTCTCAAGTACGTAGCCGCCGGCAAGGGGGTCAGCTTCCTGACCTGGCTGGATGTGGCGGCGGGTGTAGCGCGCGGCGATTTTCTGTTTTCGCCGGTTGCCAGCCGCCGCCTCGCCGAGCGGTTGCATGTATGCATCGCGGCCAATGCCAAGATCGATCCGCTCCTGCTCTCCGTGCTGGACCACATTGGAAGGGCTCTGCCGAAGGAACGAAGAGGATGACGATCGACGCACCAAGGATCTCTGAATGGCTCCGACCCGCGGCCCCATTCGAATCCGTTGCATTGCGAACTCTATCATTGGCACCGTCGTTACCGATCGCAGCTATGGGCGCGCCCGCAACGATGCCCTCGGCCGCTGGGAAATGGCACCCCAGCGCAGACGAAACTGATAGCTACATGTCCACTGGAGCACTCTGATATGGCCGTCGGCGGTGCGCGCACGCCACCATCTACGGCCCGGGGGATCGCCACGACCGTTCGTGGCCGTTTAAAGCGAGGCGAGGTGCCTGGGCCCGCTGAGAGTGCGATTCACGTTTCAATTGGAAGCTGCGCTTCCATATGAAACGATCGCGCTCTAGTGTCCCGATCGCGAAGTTCGCCGGATCTTGCAGCAGGCGCTGAACGAACTTCGCGATCGAAAGGGCACTAGCAAGCTCATGGTTCTAGTGTGATTCAGATCGAGAAATCTGCTCAGCAGGCGTGCTGCGAGGAAGGGCGAATTTCTCGATCATCACACTAGAATCGCCGAGCCTGACGTTCTTCGTGGCGATCTGCCCTATCTCGAGTTGGTGATCGTTCGGAACTCGGGCTCCGGAATGAAGCCATCGCGATTTGGCATCTTCACCTTCGGCAGGCTCTCCTTGTCGAGCTTGCCGTCCTCCGGCAAAAGTCCGTTCAGACTGAGGATATAGGCGGAGACGGCATAGGTCTCGTCAACGCTCAGGGTTTCCGGTGCCTGGTAAGGCATGGCCCTGCGGATGTAGTCGAACAGGGTCGTCGCGTACGGCCAGTAACTCCCCACGGTCTTTATCGGCCGCGACGACGCCAGCGTGCCCTGTCCCCCGACAAGGCGGTCCTTGATACCGTTCTGGCCGTTGACCCCATGGCAAACGGCGCAGCTTTCCTCATAGACCTTCTTGCCCTGCAAGACAGTACCGCTACCCGCAGGCAGGCCTTGGCCGTCCGGCCGAACGTCGATGTCCCAGAGCTTGATCTCCTCTGGAGTGGCTGGGCGACCGACGTCGGAGGCGACGGCGGCCGAAGCCGCGAAGCCGGCAACGACTGCGCTTCCGACGAGAGCTCTAAGCGAGAACATTACGCACCATCCCTTTCTCGTCGATGCTCCACGTTTGCTGCGCGTTGTAGTGAAACAGCGCATTCGTCCCCATTCGGTCGATGACAGCCTTGCGGTCCGGTTGGACGTTGCCTTTGTCGTCTGTCGAGCGGCTAACGATCTTCGTGGGTCTTCCGTCCCAGTTCCAGTCCATCTGGAAGCGCACCTGCGCTTTGGGCAGGATGGGATGATTCATCTGGGCCTGCTTCCAGGACTTGCCGGCGTCTGTGCTGATCTCGACGCGCTCGATCTTGCCGTAGCCGCTCCAGGCCAAACCGGTAATGCGATTATGGCCGGGCTTGATCTGCATCATTCCGGAGGGTGCAGTGATGACCGAATTGATTTCTTGCACCAGCTGAAACTGGCGAGCCTTTCCGTTGGCCAGAAGCTGTGTGTAGCGGGCGGTCTCCCAGCGGGTCATGAACGGCTGGTCGCCAAATTTCAGACGTCGGAGCCATTTGATGCTCAGATTGCCTTCCCAGCCTGGGATGAACAGGCGAAGCGGAAACCCATGCGCGGGCCTCAGGAGCTCCCCGTTCTGCCCATAGGCGAGGATGGCCTCTGCCATGACCTCGTCCGTGAGCGGGATGCTCCGCGCGACGCCAGCGGCATCGCCTCCTTCTGCGAGCATCCAGGTGGACCGGCGATTCTTGCCGACCAGGTCGAGAATGAATGACAGCGGCACTCCGGTCCACTCGTGAGTGCTGATCAGGCCATGCGTGTTCTGCACGGTCAGGTTCCCGTCCGCCGTCTTCCAGTTTTCCCAGCCATTGCCGGTGCATTCGAGGAAGGCGACGCGCGACACCGATGGCATCGCCTTGATGTCGTCCATGGTCAGGACCAGAGACTTTTCGGTCATGCCGTGAACGAGAAGGCGGTGCTTGGCCGGATCCAGGTCGGGCACGCCGGCGTGGCTGCGCTCATAGTGGAGGTCCGACGGTGTGATGGTTCCCATCAGCTTGTGCTGGGGCGTCTTCGAATTGATCGCATTGCTCGGGTCGACCTTGCGCATTCCGGGCCCAGCCTCCGGGATGCGGCTGATCTCGACATGCCGGGATCGCTTGCTGCTTCCCGACAAGGGCTCGCCAACCTCGCGCGCCGGGACGTTGGCAAGCGTGTCTGCATAGGCGTGGCCTGCTGCAGCAGCTCCCGCTACGCCCGCTGTCGCGGCTAGGAACCGTCTACGGGAAACAGGCTTCCTTTCCGCAGGCTCGATGGAGTTATCGCGTCGTGAGGTCATCCCACCTGTCCTTCTGTTTGGCGCCGCGTCCGCGGCGAGGCGTTCCATCGGCTCAGTTCGGCGCGGCGATTGCGCTCGCAACAAGCTTTTCGGCTGCTGCCAACTTTGCAGCCATTGCCATCCGGCAAGCCGTGCTTGCCTTTGAGGCTTGTCGACGGGTTAAGGGGCACGAAGCCTTCCTGCACGGATCTCAGGCGGCTCACAGTGTCGTTGAACGAATAAGCGCGCTGAAGCTTCGGCGGTTCCTTCAGCCCGGAAAATCCGCGAGGGACTCGTGAGGGACTTGAGTACAAAAGCGGGCTCACCGACAGCCCCTCAAGATTCACCACATTCAACCTGCAGGCCGCAGGCGATGGGTTCCGGCAAAGAACCTACCGCTCCCAGCATGTCGAACGCGTTCCAGTCGAGAATCGACATCGATACGTCCTCATTTCATTCGGACCAGCCGCCATATGATAGAGGCCAGTCGCTCTTGCTGCTTGACCGCGCGGTTCATTCGCGTGACCGGGCGGATCAAAATTGCTAAGGAACACGAGAGTGCTCTGGAGGACACCGTTTGCCTTCCCGCGATGCGTTCGATGAGCTGTCTGCATTGGCCCCGTTGTTTCGGGTTCGCCCGCATCTGGAGCGGCTTTGCCAATTCGGAGCCCAATGGGCCTCACCCCACGATCAGGAACCGATGGGTTGGATGCCGTTTCATCTCGTGGTGAAAGGGAACTGCGTTCTCGATCCTGGGAGCTACGCGCCCATTCCTCTTTCTGCCGGCGATATCGTGCTTCTGCCTCATGGCGACCGGCACGTCATGCGGGCACCCGTCACGCCGATGGCCGCACCGTCCAGTTCGGCAGTGGTGATCCGTCCGAATGGGGCGATCGATGTCGCCTCGAATTCGGACTCGCCGGAGACAGAACTTATTTGCGGCCGGTTGTCTTTCGAGCAGGGGATGGAAAATCTCGCACAGGCGGCATTACCCCCTATCATTCTCCTACGAACCGGCGATGATCCGTCCGTAGGTCGTCTCAGCGAACTCCTGCGCACAATCCGGGACGAACTCGTTCAAGCTGCTCCCGGCGCGCGTGTCATTGGGACGAATCTGGCAAGTGCCTTGATGATCATGGTGCTGCGGATCCACGTCGATCGCAACGATGCCAAGGAGGGTATTCTGGGACTGCTCAGTCAGCGCCACACTGCGGGTGCGGTGCTCGCCATGATCCAGGAGCCAACGAAGCCGTGGAGCCTCGATGACCTGGCGCGAGCTGCGAATACGTCTCGCGCAACGTTGGTAAGAAGTTTCAAGTCCCTGGTGAAAAAGGCGCCGCTTGCGTTCCTGGCGGATCTCAGGCTCGAGCTGGCCAAATCTAGGCTGGCGACATCGAACCAAGGCCTGACCGAAATCGCTCTCGATGTCGGCTATCAATCCCAAAGCGCTCTGACCCGAGCTTTCAGACGGCGCTTCGATCTCACTCCGACCGCGTTCCGCAAGAGCAGGGCCTGACGACAGCCGCTCCGGGTCAACATCCCCGCCTTCAGCCAGCGCACCCCCTGAATTGAAGTGCCAAGCCTCGTGTAGGGGCGCATCCAGAGGTGTGATTATTTGGACTGTTCCGGCCGGAAAGGTCCGAAGATCGGCTTCTCGCGGCCTTGACCTTCCAACCGTTGGAAGCCCCACATGCGGATCATCAATATTGCTGGAGACGACGATGCTGAGCTTGCAAGTGCCGAAGATGAGTTGCGGGGGATGCGCCGCGAGTATCGAGAAGGCGGTAAAGTCGTTCAGCGTCGGCGGCTGGGGTTCGCAGTTTTGTACCGAAGTGGCGTGGCTGCGTGCAGGAAATCGTAAATTCGGCGGAGTTTGGCGCACCCGACAGGATTCGAACCTGTGACCTCTGCCTTCGGAGGGCAGCACTCTATCCAGCTGAGCTACGGGTGCGTGGCGCCCGCTTGATACTCCATTTGACCGCGGGCCGCAAACGCCGCAAATCTCCGTGCTGCGCCAACGGCGGGCGAGGATGATCGCGAGGCAGGATGATGGCAGAAACGCGCGATGTGCGGCCGGGCGAGGTGGCGATCGACCTGCCGGCGGGCTTCGATGCCGGCGTCCATTTCATCGGCCGCATCCGCACACCCTTCAAGACGCGGGGTGATTGCCCGAGGAACACGGCCCAATCGGATGCCGTCGGCCGGGTCGAGGTGGAGGCACGATACTGGGCGGGCCTCAAGGATCTAGAGCTCTATAGCCACGCCATCCTGCTCTACTGGATGGACCAGGCCCGACGCGATCTCATCCAGCAGGTGCCGGCGCATCTCACCCATCCGCGGGGGACCTTTGCGCTCCGCTCGCCGGTGCGGCCCAACCCGATTGCCCTGGCCGTCGTCGAGATCATCGGCATCGAGGGGGGAACGCTCACCGTGCGCCATGTCGATTGCATCGACGGCACCCCCCTTCTCGACATCAAGCCCTATTTCGCCTCCACCGACAGCGTTCCCGACGCCCGGCGGCCATGAACAGGCACGCAATCGTGCTGACTTTCACGGGCTGACTTTCACGGGCGGCGGCCTATAGTGCGCCCCCATGGCCACCACAAAATCCAAAACGTCCGGAAGACGCGCTGCAGGCTGCTCGGTGCCGGCCGGCGAGCCGGTGCCGGTGATCAAGGGCAGCCACGTCTACCTGATCGACGGCTCGGGCTACATCTTCCGGGCCTTTCACGCGCTGCCGCCGCTCACACGCCCGTCGGACGGCTTGCCCGTCGGGGCCGTGCACGGCTTCTGCGCCATGCTCTGGAAGCTGCTGCAGGATGCCCGCAAGGGCCGCGGTCCGACGCATCTGGCCGTCATCTTCGATGCCAGCGAGAAGACCTTCCGCAACGAAATCTACAAGGACTACAAGGCGCACCGTCCACCGGCGCCCGAAGAGCTGGTGCCGCAGTTCCCCCTCATTCGCGACGCGGTAAAGGCCTTCAACATCGCCTGCATCGAGCAGAACGGCTACGAGGCCGACGATTTGATCGCCACCTACACCAGGGAGGCGCTGGCCGGCGGCGGCGACGTGACGATCGTCTCCTCCGACAAGGACCTCATGCAGCTCGTCCGGCCGGGGGTGTTGATGCTCGACACCATGAAGAACAAGACCATCGGCCCGGACGAGGTGCGCGAGCGCTTCGGGGTGCCGCCGGACAAGGTGATCGACGTGCAGGCGCTGGCCGGCGATGCCACCGACAACGTGCCGGGCGTGCCAGGCATCGGCGTCAAGACCGCGGCCGAGCTCATCAACGAGTACGGCGATCTTGAGTCCCTTCTCGCCCGGGCCGGCGAGATCAAGCAGCCCAAGCGCCGGGAGCGGCTGACCGAATTCGCCATGCAGGCGCGGCTCTCGCTCGATCTGGTGCGGCTCAAGGACGACGTGCCGCGTGAGGTGCCGGTCGATGAGCTCGGCGTGCGCGATCCCGAACCCGATGCCTTGCTCAGCTTCCTGCGCGAGATGGAATTCGCAACGCTGACCAAGCGCATTGCGGAAGGATTGGGCACCGAGGCGCCGCCACCGGTCGAGCGGCCGGCGGCTCAGGCCGGGCCGGCAGTTGCGGCCGCCCAAGCGCCAGTCAAGCCCAACGGCAAGCCGTCCTGGGTGGTGTCGGGCGCGGGCCCCGCCGCCGCGGTCGTCGCGCCCCTGAAGGCCGCGACGGCCGAGACAATCGACCGATCCAAGTACGAGACGGTCACAGACCTGCCGCACCTGGAAGCCTGGATCGCCGCAGCCCGCGCCCAGGGCTGCCTGGCCTTCGACACCGAGACCACCAGCCTCGATCCCATGCAGGCGGAATTCGTGGGCTTCTCCATGGCCATCGCGCCGGGCAAGGCCTGCTACGTGCCCCTGGGGCACCGGGCCGGCAGCGGCAGCTTCGACTTCGGCGATGCCAATCCTACCCAGGTGCCGGTCGACAAGGCCTTGGGCGTCCTCAAGCCCCTGCTCGAAGACCCCTCCGTGCTCAAGATCGGGCAGAACCTCAAGTTCGACTGCCTGGTGCTGCACCGGCATGGCATCACGCTGGCGCCGCTCGACGACACCATGCTGCTCTCCTACGCGCTCGACGCCGGGCGCGGCCAGCACGGCATGGACACGCTGGCAGAACGCATCCTCAAGCACACCTGCATGCCCTTCACGCAGGTGCTCGAGTTTGCGCCGGGCGCAAAGAAGTCAGACAAGACCTTCGCCCAGGTGCCGCTCGCCAAGGCGACGGAATATGCGGGCGAGGATGCCGACGTGACGCTGCGGCTGTGGATGACATTGAAGCCGCGCCTCGCCGCCGAGCGCATGACCGGCGTCTACGAGACGCTGGAGCGGCCGCTGGTATCGGTGCTGGCCGACATGGAGCGCACCGGCGTCAAGGTGGACAGGACCATCCTCTCACGCCTGACCGCGACCTTCGCCCAGCGCGTGGCGCGGCTGGAGGCCGAGATCTACGAGCTCGCCGGCCACAAGTTCAACCTCGGCTCGCCCAAGCAGCTCGGCGAGTTCCTGTTCGACAATCTGAAGCTGCCCGGCGGCCGCAAGACCAAGACGGGCCAGTGGGAAACGCGCGCCGGCCTGCTCGACGACCTTGCCGCCAGCGAGGACCTGCCCGAGCAGCACCGCAAGCTCATCAACGTCATGCTGGAGTGGCGGCAGCTCACCAAGCTGATGTCGACCTATACCGATGCGCTGCCCCAGCACATCAACCCGGAAACGGGCCGCATCCACACGAGCTATGCGCTGGCGTCCACCACGACGGGCCGCCTCGCCTCCACCGATCCCAATCTGCAGAACATTCCGATCCGCACCAAGGAAGGACGGGAGATCCGCACCGCGTTCATCGCCGAGCCGGGGCACAAGCTGATCTCCGCCGACTACAGCCAGATCGAGCTGCGCGTGCTGGCGCATATCGCCGACATACCGCAACTGCGCAAGGCCTTTGCGGAGGGTCTCGACATCCATGCCATGACGGCCTCCGAGATGTTCGGCGTGCCGATCACGGACATGCCCTCGGAGGTGCGCCGGCAGGCCAAGGCCATCAACTTCGGCATCATCTACGGCATCTCCGCGTTCGGCCTCGCCGCGCAGCTCGGCATCGCCAAGCAGGAGGCCGGCGAGTACATCGCCACCTATTTCAAGCGCTTCCCCGGCATTCGCGACTACATGGAGACCACCAAGCAGCGGGCGCGCGAGCGCGGCTATGTCGAAACCATCTTCGGCCGGCGCATCCACTATCCGGAGATCAACACCAGGAACCCCTCCATGCGCGGCTTTCTGGAGCGCGCCGCGATCAACGCCCCCATTCAAGGCTCGGCCGCCGACATCATTCGCCGCGCCATGATCCACATGCCGGCATCCTTGCAGGATGCGCGGCTCGATTCGGTGCGCATGCTTCTGCAGGTGCACGACGAATTGGTCTTCGAGGCCAAAGCGGCCGAGGTTGCCAAAGCCCTGCCGATCATCCAGCAGGTGATGGAAAAGGCCGCCGAGCCGGTTGTGCACCTTGCCGTACCCATCCACGTCGATGCCAAAGCCGCCGACAACTGGGAAGCGGCCCATTGAACGAAGCTTGAGTGGATGAGCACCGGTCCCGTGCTATGTTCTTATGCCCGATCAAGGGAGCTGAGTACATTCGTTCATTGATCATCTGAGGTAAAACGGGGAGCAAAGTTCCATGCAGTCAACCGGACTTACCAATGCCGCGGCACTTCTTGGCCGGCTGTTGCTGGCAGCGGTTTTCATTCAAGCCGGATGGGGCAAAATTGGCGGCTATGAGGGCACCGTTGCCTATATGACGAAATTCGGCGTGCCGGGGATGCTGGCACCGGCGGTCATCGCCGTCGAGTTGCTGGGTGGTCTGCTCATTGTCATCGGATGGCAGACGCGTCTCGTTGCCGTCGGCATGGCGATATTCACGCTGCTAGCGGCCTACTTCTTCCACACCAATTTCGGCGATCGCAATCAGGCAATTCATTTCATGAAGAACCTGGCCATTGCCGGTGGCTTCCTGGCCCTTGCGGCCGGCGGTCCCGGAGCCTGGTCGGTCGACGGCCGGCGCGAGGCCTGAGCTATAAAGCCACACGCGGACATTGCCGCCGGAAAAGAAAGCGGGCCGGAGCGCATCCGGCCCGTCTTCTTGTCGGCACTGAGCGGCAATCCTGCCAGCGCCCCGGGGCTACTTGATGAGAAATTTCTCGATCTTCGCGCCATCCTGCAGCTTCGCATTGAGCCAGCGCGGCTTGCGGCCGCGGCCTGTCCAGGTCTCACTCGGGTCGTCCGGATTGACATACTTGGCCGGAACCGTCCGGCCCTTGCCGCCGCGACCGCCGAAGATATCACTGACCTTGAAGCCGGCGTCGGCAATGATCGCCTCGACCTTCTTGCGGATATCCGCCCGGCTGCGCTCATGCACATTCGCCCTGGCCTTCCTCACCTTGAGCTCGAGCTCTTGCAGCTCTCTCAGGGACATTCTGTCCAGCTCTTTTGCCATGTCCGTCAGTTCCTTTGCATAAAAACGAGGATCCCGCACCTGTACGGGCTTAATGGCAAACAACGGATTAAGCCGTCAATACCATAATTCATGGCTCTATCCGCATGCCTATATATTAGGCGGGATACAAAACTCGCATGAAGATTATTTTTCCACGGCAATTGCGCTCGCGCCACTATTCGTTGGACGAACAACGCACAATAGACTCATGCCGTGGCGCGCAGAGCTCATTTGCAAAACAATAAATTGGCTGCCAGCACCCATGCCTTGGATCCGCCTTTTTACAAAAATCCTGACGTCCTCTGGCCGCTCGCCCGGCAAAGGTGAATTTACAGCACCGAGATGTTCTGGACGCCCGCCCGGGGCGCCAAGGCGGAAAATCGGCAGCGTTGCATGGGCCAATCAACGAACGGAATGTGAAAGAAGCAGCAATTCGTCCCACGTTTCAACCGCT
Organism: Hyphomonadaceae bacterium; assembly: GCA_019747815.1. Classification (GTDB taxonomy): domain Bacteria; phylum Pseudomonadota; class Alphaproteobacteria; order Rhizobiales; family Hyphomicrobiaceae; genus AWTP1-13. The sequence goes on along the minus strand of JAIEQJ010000037.1, from coordinate 42,399 downwards.
CGTCGGTGCGAGAGGGATGCTTTGCCGCTCTGAAAGGGCTAAATGGATGCTCCATCGTCCCAGCCGCAACGCTGCAACCCGCAATGGCCGAAATCGACGCGATCGCGCACCTCATCACCGTCCGGGACTGGCTGCGCTATGCCGTCAGCCGTTTCAACGCCGCCGGGCTCGTCTACGGGCACGGGACGGCGACGGCCCTCGACGAGGCCGCCTTTCTCATCCTGCACACCCTGCACCTGCCGATCGACCAGCTCGAGCCGTGGCTGGACTGCCGTCTTCTGGCCGCCGAGCGCCAGGCCGTGCACAGGATCGTCGAGCAGCGCATTGCCACGCGCAAGCCGGCACCCTACCTGACCGGGCAGGCCTGGGTGCAGGGGCAGGCTTTCCACGTCGACGAGCGGGTGATCGTGCCGCGGTCCTACATCGGCGAGCTGCTGGCCGGCGATCTGGAGGGCATGGCGCCAGACCCCGGTGATGTTCAATCCGTCCTGGACCTGTGCACCGGCTCGGGCTGCCTCGCCATCCTCGCAGCGCTGCGCCTCGAGCACGCGCATGTCGATGCGGCCGACATATCGCGCGACGCCCTGGCCGTCGCCGAGATCAACGTGCGCGACTACGGCCTTGAGGACCGCATCAGCCTGATTTGCTCCGACCTGTTCGCAGGACTTGAGGCACGCCGGTACGATCTCATCCTGGCCAATCCGCCCTATGTCGATGCCGAGGCGGTCGCGGCCTTTCCGCCGGAGTATGCGGCGGAGCCCAAACTCGCCCATGCCGGCGGCACGGACGGGCTCGACGTGGTGCGCAGCATTCTGCGCGAGGCGGCTGAGCATTTGACACCCAGGGGCATGCTGGTGGTCGAGATCGGCCGCGGACGCTCCCTCCTGGAGCGCGAATTTCCCGACCTGCCGTTTCTGTGGCTGGATACCCACGCCAGTGAGGGAGAGGTGTTTGCCCTTGCCCGCTCCGGTCTGGATCTAGGAGGACAGCCCTAGCGCCCGATGTCGATCCGGCACCTGCGCACGCTGCTGGCCATTGCCGAGCGCGGCTCGTTCGCCGCGGCAGCGCGCGCCATCCATCTCACGGAATCGGCCGTCTCCATGCAGATGCGGGCGCTGGAGGAGGAGTTGGGCCTCGCCCTGTTCGATCGCTCCAAGCGGCCGCCGGCCTTGACCGAAGCCGGCCGGGCCCTGCTGCCGGAGGCGAAGGCGCTGGTGGGCGGCTACGAGCGCCTGACGCGCCGCAAGGACGAGAGCCAGCCGGTGGAGGGACATCTGCGGCTGGGCGCGGTGCCGAGCGTGATTACGGGCATTCTGCCGGGCGCCATCGCCGCGATGCGGCGCAAACATCCGGGGATCCACGTCGAGATCGCCATGGCGCTCTCCGCCGAGCTGGTCCAGCGTGTCGGCCGCCGCCGCCTCGATGCCGCCATCGTGAGCGAGCTCGGCAAGGTGCCGTCGGGGCTCGTCTGGTCACCGTTCGCACGCGAGCCGCTGGTGCTGATCGCGCCGTCCGACGCGCCGGACCGGCCGCCGGGCGAGCTGCTGGCGAGCTATCCCTTCATCCGCTACACGCGCCAGGCCTGGGTCGGCCGGCTGATTCACGCCACCATGAAGCGCCGGCGCATCAGGGTGGTCGAGACCATGACGCTCGACACGCTGGAGGCGGTGACGGCCATGGTGTCGCACGGCCTCGGCGTCTCCATCGTGCCAGACCGCGGGCGCGGGGTGCCGTTCGCCTTTCCGGTGCGCACCGTGGCCCTGCCGGGCCCGACCGTGCACCGGGTCGTGGGGCTGCTGCGGCCGGACGACCATGCCAAGACGTTGCTCTCCGAGGCGCTGCTGGCCGAGCTCGCGACGCTGGCGGCCCGCGACTATGGCGTCCGGCGCCCCGTAGCATCAAGAAAATTGAAGAAATGAATGACTTATACTCGCTGTTGCTCAACTTGCTCTCTTGCTAGAGTCCAGCCCTCCAGGAGCGGCAATGAGCCAAGCCAACCCCTTCACGTCGACAGCGCGGCGGCCGCATATCGAGGGCCCCTTCCAGCCCGAGGAGATGCGTCTTGCCAACCGCAACAGCGGCCTTCTGCTCGAGGCCCTGCGCTATGACGTGACGCCGACAGGCCTGCACTACCAGCTCAACCACTTCGACGTGCCCTATGTGGCCGACGACGCGTGGCAGGTCGAGGTGGCGGGCCGCGTCGCGAGACCTGCCTCCATCTCTCTTGATGAAATTTGCACCTTTCCCGCGCGCACGCTCCCCGTCGCACTCGAGTGCGCCGGCAACGGCCGCGGCGCCATGAGCCCGCGCTATCCGAGCATGCCCTGGATGTGCGAGGCGGTGGGCAATGCCGAGTGGACCGGCACCCCGCTGCGCCACGTGCTGGAGCGCGCGGGCCTGCTCGATGACGGCATCGAGATCGCGTTCATCGGCGTCGATCGCGGCTTCGATCGCGGACGCGAGCACGCCTACGGGCGCAGCCTGGCGCGAGACGTGGCCTTGAGCGACGACGTGCTGCTGGTCTGGGCCATGAACGGCCAGGCGCTGCTGCCGCAGCATGGATTTCCCCTGCGCCTGATCGTGCCCGGCTGGTACGGCATGGCGAGCGTGAAATGGCTCCATCGCATCGAGGCGCTGGCACAGCCCTATGACGGTTTCCAGCAGGCCGTTGTCTATCAGTACCGCTCCGAGCCGGGTGGCCCCCGCACGCCGGTCACGCACATGCGGGTGAAATCGCTGCTGATCCCACCCGGCATTCCCGACTGGTACACGCGCGCGCGCCTGGTCGATGCTGGCCCCGTCACATTGACCGGGCGGGCATGGTCCGGCGGCGGCGTGCCCATCACCCGGGTCGAGGTCGGCGTCGACGGCGCGTGGATGCCGGCCGAGCTCGCTGCACCGCTTGGCCCGTTTGCCTGGCGCGGCTGGCGCTGCATGTGGCACGCCGAGCCGGGCGAGCACGCGCTGGCGTGCCGCGCAACGGACGCCAACGGCGAAACCCAACCGCTGGAGACACGCTGGGATGCCGGCGGTTTCGGCAACAATGCCGTGCACCGGGTGCACGTGACCGTGAGGGCGAAGCCTTAGATGGCAGACATGATCGAAGTGTTGCTGTGGCGCGGCAAGGAGGACGGCCGCTATCAGACCTTTCAGGTGCCGCAACGAGAGAACCAGACCGTGCTCGACGTGGTGAGCTGGGTGCAGCGCAATGCCGATCCGACGCTGTCCTACCGCTTTGCCTGCCGCGTCGGCGTGTGCGGAAGCTGCGCCATGACGGTGAACGGGCGGCCGCGCTGGACCTGCCGCACGCACACCTCCAGGGTGGTCGAGAACGGCCGCCTTAAGATCGGTCCGCTCGCCAACCTGCCGGTAATCAAGGACCTCGCCGCCGACCTGCAGCCCTTCTTCGAGAAGTGGCAGCAGGCCAAGGGCGTATTCGCACCGAGCAAGACACGCGCCGACCCGGTCGAGACAATCTCGCCCGCCAGCGCGCCGCGCATCGCTGCCGACGCGGCCATCGAATGCATCAACTGCGCGGTGTGCTTTGCCGCCTGCGATACGGTGCGCTGGAACGAGGACTACCTGGGGCCCGCAGCGCTCAACCGCGCGTGGACGCTCGTCAACGATGTGCGCGATGCCGGCAATCGCGAGCGGCTGGCGGCGGTGGCGGCCGACGGCGGCTGCCACGCCTGCCATTCGCACCAGAGCTGCCAGGAGCATTGCCCCAACAAGCTGAACCCGACGGCCTCCATCGCCGGCCTCAAGCGGCGAACGATGCAAGCCTACATCAGGGGGGAACTGTGATGGTGTCTCGCGCCACTTGCGATGTCATGCCGGGCTTTATGCCCGGGATCCATCGTGCCGCATGTTCCCTGCCGCGCCGTGGTGCGCAAACGGGACCACGCGCAGCCCGCTGGCCCCTGGATCCCTGGGACAAGCCCCGGGATGACAAGCCATGAACATCCGGCTCTATGTCCTGCAGCGGGCGACGGCGGCCATCATGGCGCCGCTGGTGCTGGCGCACATCGTCATCATCTTCTACGCCACCAGCCGCGGCCTGAGTGCCGCCGAGATTCTGGGGCGGACGAAGGGCAGTATCGGCTGGGGCCTCTTCTACGGCCTGTTCGTGCTGGCGGCGGCCACGCACGGCGCCATCGGCCTGCGTGCCATTGCCTCCGAATGGACGCCGCTCAGGGGCCATGCACTGGACGCTCTGATGTGGGGCTTCGGCGTGGCCCTGGCGGCGCTGGGGCTGCGTGCGGTCTCGGCGGTGGTGCTATGAGCCCGCGCGCGCGACAGCATACGGCAGGCCATCGCCGCAACGCGCTGTGGATGGCGGCCATGGTGCACCGCCTCTCCGGGCTGGCGCTCGCCTGCTTCCTGCCGCTGCACTTTCTGGCGCTGGGGCTTGCCATCGACGGCGAGGCGCGCCTCGACGGTTTCCTCAAATGGACCGCCAATCCGCTCGTGAAGCTGGCCGAGACCGGGCTTGTGTTCCTGCTCGCCGTGCACATGCTGGGCGGCATCCGGGTGCTGCTGATCGAGAACATGCCCTGGCGCGACGGCCAGAAGAACATTGCCTTCGCCGCGCTGGCGCTGGCCTGCGTCGCGGCCTTTGCCTTCCTGCTGCGTGCCGTTTGAGGCCCTGACCATGCTTGAACGCCTCAAGACCGACATCCTGATCCTCGGCTCCGGCGGAGCCGGGCTGTTCGCGGCGCTGCATGCGCATCAGGCGAACTCGGCGCTCGACATCACGCTCGCCACCAAGGGCCTGCTCGGCAAGTGCGGCTGCACGCGCATGGTGCAAGGCGGCTATAACGTGGCGCTCAATCCGGGCGACTCCATCGAGCGCCACTTCATGGACACCATCGAGGGCGGCAAGTGGCTGCCCGACCAGGACCTCGCCTGGACGCTGGTGACCAAGGCGGTGGAGCGCGTGCAGGAGCTGGAGAACGAGGTCGGCTGCTTCTTCGACCGCAACGCCGACGGCACGCTGCACGGCAAGGCCTTCGCCGGCCAGACCTTCGACCGCACCGTGCACAAGGGCGATCTCACCGGCATCGAGATCATCAACCGGCTGATGGAGCAGGTGTGGGCGCGGCCGATCCGGCGGCTGGAGGAGCACCGCGCGGTGGCCTTGATCCCGGCCAGGGACGGGGCATCGCTGGCCGGCGTACTGATGATCGATATGCGCACGGGCCTCTTCCGCTTCGTCCAGGCCGGGGCCGTGCTGCTGGCCACGGGCGGTGGGCCGACCATGTACCGCTATCACACGCCCTCCGGCGACAAGAGCATGGACGGCCTTGCCATGGCGCTGCGGTGCGGCCTTCCCCTGCGCGACATGGAGATGGTGCAGTTTCACCCCACGGGACTGCTGGCGGGGCCCGATACGCGCATGACCGGCACGGTGCTGGAGGAAGGCCTGCGCGGCGCCGGCGGGCATCTGCTCAACGGCGCCGAGAAGCGCTTCATGGGCGACTACGACCCCAAGCTGGAGCGGGCCACGCGCGACATCGTCTCGCGTGCCATCTACGCCGAGATGCGGGCCGGCCGCACCACCCGGCACGGCGGCGTCTATATCAAGATGGCGCACCTGGGGCCCGAGAAGGTGGCCCGGATGTTCAAGGGCATGGTGGAGCGCTGCGCCGACTGCGGCTTCGATCTCGCGGGCGGCCTGGTGGAGGTGGTGCCGACGGCGCACTACTTCATGGGCGGGATGATCTGCGGCGTCGATACCACCACCGATCTGCCCGGCCTGTTCGTCGCTGGCGAGGATGCGAGCGGCATGCACGGCGCCAACCGGCTCGGCGGCAACGGTGTCGCCAACTCGACCGTGTTCGGGGGCATCGCCGGCGAGACGATGGCCGGATGGGTCGTGGCCCATCGCGGACTGCGCGCGCCGGATGAGGACATGATCCGGTCTGAAATGGACCGGGCGCAGCATCCCTTCGCGCGCGCGGGAGGCGACCTCAACCGGTTGCGCGAGACGCTGCTCGACACCATGTGGGACGATGTGGGCGTGATCCGCGACGCGGCCGGATTGCGGCGGGGCCTCGCCAAGCTCGATGCCCTCGAGGGCGAGCTGCTGGCAACGGGCGTGGCCGACAGCGACCGGGCCTTCAATCTCACCTGGCACGACTGGCTGAACCTGCGTTCGCTCGTCGAGATCTCCAGGGTGATCGCCACAGCCGCGCTCAAGCGCGAGAACAGCCGCGGCGCACATTTCCGTGAGGACTTCCCGGGCGAAGGCGATCTCGCCACGTCGGCCTATACTGTGGTGCGCCAACTGGGCGGTGCACTCGATATCTCGGAGAGACCTGTGCAGTTCACCATCGTCAAGCCGGGGCAAAGCCTGCTGAAGGAGGCGGCGGAGTGAGACGCAACGGTTTAAGGCGTTTCAACGTCATCGCAGGGCTTGTCCCCGCGATCCAGTCATCCACGAGTTCCCTTGATGGCAGGGGGACGAGATGACACCAGCGGTGCGCGAGGCAATCCGATGATCCCGATAACCACGCTTCAGAAGACGGCCGAGCAGTTGATGGCCAAGGCCGCCATCGAGATCCCCGAGGACTATCTCGGGGGCTTGAGAGCCTGCGCCGATACCGAGAAGGGCGATCTCTCCGCCTTCGTGATCCAGGCCATGCTGGAGAACTACGAGGCCGCCAAGGAGGATCGGCGCGCCATGTGCGGCGACACCGGCGTGCCGCGCTGGTACGTCAAGATCGGCAACGAGGCGCGCTCCGAGGGCGGCCCCATCGCGCTCGAAGCCGCCTTACGGCGCGCCACGGCCAACGCCACGCACAACGTGCCGCTGCGGCCCAATCGTGTGCATCCGCTCTGGCGCACCGACCACAACAACAACTGCGGCATCGGCGCGCCGGAGATCGAGTACGCGTTCCACCCCGATGCCGACTGGATCGACCTCACCACCGTGCACAAGGGCGGCCTGTTCGGCTCCGACTACCGCATGCTGTTTCCCGGCGACGGCATCGAGGGCATCAAGCGCTTCTATCTCGATACGCTGATTGCGTTCGGACGGCGCGGGCTTGCCTGTCAGCCGGCCATCGTCGGCGTGGGCCTCGGCGGCTCCAAGGACATCTGCATGGTGCTGGGCAAGCAGGCGGCGTGCCTCAGAACCGTCGGCTCGCGCAATCCCGATCCCAAGATCGCGGCGCTGGAAGCCGAGCTGAAGGACATCGGCAACACGATCGGCATGGGCGCCATGGGCTTCATGGGCTCGTCCATGGTGGTCGACTGCCACATCGAGGTGGGCTACTGCCACACGGGCGGCATGCCGATGAGCGTGCACATGTTCTGCCTGTCCTCGCGCCGCGCCACGGCGCGCATCCACGCCGACGGACGCGTCGAGTTCCGCACCGACCCCCTGTGGTTCACGGACTACATGCGGCGTGCGACGGTGGAGTGGGAGACGCCGCAGCGGGTGGCGGCGGAGTGAGACCACGCGTCCTCTCCCCGCACGCGCAGAGAGGGAGAAGACGGAATAATGACGATCTGTTCCCTTCTCCCCGCGGACGGGGAGAGGGAGAAGAGGAGAGACTGATTTGGCTACAACGTCCAAGCTCAAGACCGTCCGCCTCCAGCTCCCGGCCTCCACGGACGACCTGGCGGCTTTGGAGCTCGGCACGGTCGTGTATCTCTCGGGCCGCATCTACACGGCGCGCGAAGGCGTCTACAAGCGCGCCGTGGAGGACGGCGCCGGGCTGCCCGCGCCGCCCGAGGAGATGGGCTTTGCCAACTTCCACTGCTCGCCCGCAGCAACGCTCCATCCCGATGGCAGCGCCACCGTGGGTGCCGTCACGGCCACCGCCTCGTTCCGCTTCGCCAAGTGGCTCGACGGCTGGTTCAAGCTCAGCCGCTGCAACATCATCATCGGCAAGGGCGGCATGACGGGCGAGATCTACAAGCGCCACTTCGTGCCGCACCAGGCGATCTACCTCACCACCGTGGGCTACGGCACCGGCGCGCTGCTGGGGCGCGGCATCAAGGGCGTCGCCGCCACGCACTGGGTGGACGAGCTGGGTCTGGCGCAGGCCATTTGGGTTCTGGACGTCGAGAACTTCGGACCCTTCCTGGTGGAAAGCGACATGACGGGTGCCAGCCTGTTCGAGCGCGAGAACGCCAAGATCGCGCCCAACATCGACAAGCTCTATGCCGGCAGCAAGCCGGCAACGCTGCGCCGCTATGGCGAGACCGACGACAAGACCGAAGAAGTCATCTAGGCGATCGGGCCCGGGCCGCAGGCCGTGCCCCGAGAGCTGACACGTCCAAACGGGCGTTTTCGCTCGATCACGACCCCGTATCGGCCGCAGCCGGCAGCGGCGCCTCCTCCCCATGCGTTCACAACATTGTGCGGGCCGAGCCCACGCACGTCACCGGGCCGAGGCAACCCGCAAACGTACCTCGCCGACCGGTCCGGCGAGGCGTTGACACAACCCTGGATTTTTGGCGCGACGCGCACGCGGATGAGGGCGATTGCCCGCGCCCGCCGGGCCCGGACCCCAACCCCGGCGAACCCCGTGCCGGCTCCTTTCAAGCCTCGAATTACAGGCACAATCACGATGCCAGGTCATGGCCAGCCAGCCGGGATGCAGGGGCTAAGCTGCCAACGGAAGGCCGTGAGCCTGCTCGGGCCCGAGAGCGCTCAGGGGCACGCGGAGGAGCACGCGGAGGTTGTCGCCGCAGACCTTGCCCCGTGGGCGGACGTGCGTGATTTGTCAGACATTTTTCGTTCAGCGCATGATATTGATGACCATGCTGTTGAGTGGCAGACTGACCACGACATTATTTTTGCTTTTTTGCAGACCTGCTCGTCGGCTGATTTGGATGCGGAACATCCTTCATTTCTTGCCCACCAGAGATGCGCACCTCTTCGCGCGGTGCGACGCACGCATTCAACTTACGGTGCTTGTGCCCCCCACCGGGCGACTGTGGTGTTTGCTCAACGGTTGTTTTCGAGGCAAAGGCGTTATTGTGGAAATCTGATCTTCATGCGAGGCCGCGATGAGCAAGTTTTCCATTCGGCCGTTGTACCTGCAGGTACGTGATGCCCTGGCGGAGAGGATTGCGTCAGGCGAGTGGAAGCCCAATACCACGGTTCCCAACGAGACCGATTTGGCCCGCGAACTGGGCGTCAGTCCCGGCACCATGCGCAAAGCGCTGGACTTGCTCGAGAGCGATGGATTGGTGACCCGCCGCCAGGGGCGCGGGACGTTCGTCAACGATCCGGCATCACCTGAATTGGCCACACGCTACAACAAGCTCTACGGCGCCAATGGCGAACATATCATCGGCGAGATCGAGACACTGGCGATCGTCGAACGCCCCGCAAACGCGGCCGAGCGCGGGCGTCTTCGTCTTGATACGCAAGACCTCGTTTACCGCATAACGCGCGTCCGCTCCCACGCGGGCAAGGTCTACCTGACCGAGGAGGCTTCGCTGCCGGCGGCGTTGTTTCCGAGATTGGCCGAAACGGACCTTCGCGCGCACGGCATCGTCGCCATCGCCCATGCCTATGGGGTGTTGCTGGGCGAGGCCGTCGAGCGTGTTTCGCTTGGAGCCGCCTCAGCCCAGACGGCCAAGATGCTGAACATCGTTGAACAGCAACCTATCCTTATACTCGATCGAATCATAAAGACTCGCGACGGCCGCATCGCCGAATGGCGGATGGCGGGGTGCACAATGGGTGAAATGCACTATAAAGTTGAAACAACTTGATTTTGGAAAGGGAGATTTGAGGTGGACTCGATTGGTGGGTCCTACCGTATCGAACCAGAGACTGATAGCATGCGGCTATGTTGCTCAGTCTACCGAACATGTCGCTGGCTTGCCCTCGCTGCGGGCTGCGCTTTCGACTGGTGATGGCTGAGACGCAATTGGTCTTGGACTATTCCGCCAGCGCCTGCGACGAGAAATGCGCCACCAAGTCCGACAGCCCTGCAGCTTGCCCGGCTCTGCGGCCGCTTCTTGACCCACTGCTGATTGCACCGGAATGCCGCAAACGCAACTGATGCCGGAGCTGTGCAGCGCGGCACGATGCTGACGAACGGCACCCATCGACGCTGCCGTTCGGCGCGACGGCGCACGCACCCCTGCGCTGCAGGCCGACGCCACTTGCACCCCATGCCGTGGTGGCTCCCACAGCCCGAGGTCCTGGCCGAGGTCCTGGCAAAGGTCCTGGCAAAGGTCCTGGCAAAGGTCCTGGCAAAGGTCCTGGATCGTCAGTCTTCGTACTTAAACGAGACCTTGAGGCGCACGCGATAGGCCTCAACCTTGCCGTCGGTGATGACGATGTCCTGCTCGGAGACTTCAGCAACCCTGAGGTCTCGCAAGGTGGACGCTGCACGCTCAACGGCGGCAGATGCCGCCTTCTCCCACGAGGTGGGGCTGGTGCCGACGATCTCGATGATCTTGTAGACGCTTTCTGCCATGACGTCCTCCTCGACTCTCGACGCTGACCGATACCGGAAGGCGGGCTGTGCAGCACAAAGTCTAGGCGTTGGGCAGCGGGATTGATAGTCACGGGTTTGTAACGAGGTGTTGCATCTGCGAAACAACCCCATCGGCCCATTCAAAACCAAACGGCAAAACACCCTTGGAGATCCCTGCCGGCCTCACCAAGGCATTGAGCCGGCGCAGTATACGGACTAGCATGTCGGCCGGGGAAGTGAAGAAAGTCGAGGGGGATACACGCCGCCACCTTCGGCAATACATGGGGCGCGCGTGCTTGATCCTCGGCCTGTCTTTCGACCCGACGCCAAGTCGTTGAGGTCCAGTTCACATTGGAGCCTGGGCATTGCCCTCGCGGCGATCGTTGTCGTCTGGGTGGCGGCCGCAAGCCAGTGGATTCTGACCGATACGGTCGTGCCCTGGGATGCAAAGAACCAGTTCTATGCCTTCTTCCGTTTTCTGGCCTGGTCGATTCATGCCGGCAGCACGCCGTTCTGGAATCCCTTTCACTATGGTGGACACCCCAGCGTCGCCGATCCGCAGTCGCTGATCTTCGCGCCGGCCTTCGTCGCCTGGGCGCTGTTCGACGCAGCCCCGTCGATGCGCACTTTCGACCTCATCGTCTATGCCCACCTGCTGTTCGGAGGCCTCGCGCTCGGGGTCTTGGGCTGGCGCGCAGGCTGGCCGGTGCCGGCGGTGGTGCTGGGGGCGGCCGTGTTCATGCTCGGCGGCCCTGCGTCGGGGCGACTGCAGCACACCAGCATGATCCTGAGCTATTGCCTGCTGCCTCCGGCAATGCTGCTGCTGTCGCTCGCGCTCCAGCGCCGCTCGATTGCGATTGCAGCGGTGGTCGGGATGATGGCGGCGGTGCTGGCGCTGGGGCGCAATCATGAATCGCTGCTCTCGTGCATCGTGCTGGGCGCCGTTCTGGCCGCAGAGATCGTGTCAGCCGCCGACCGGGCGCAGTGGCTGCGGGAGCGCAAGGCGGTTTTCGCCACCATGGCGGCCGTTGCAATCCTATTGCTGATCCCGCCGCTGCTGCTGACCATGCAGTTCGCGGCCCTGTCCAATCGTCCGGAAGTGCAGCTCGACCGCGCGCTGGAAGCCTCGCTCTACCCGGCCAACCTCGCCTCGATGGCGGTCGCCAACGTGCTGGGCTCGCTGGAGAGCACGCAAACCTACTGGGGTCCGAACTTCGATACGCTGCCCGAGGTGGGCGCCACCGACCGCTCGTTCAACTATCTCTTCGTCGGCATCACGACGGTCTGCGTGCTGCTGTGGTTCGGCATTGCGGGCGGCGGGCTCATGCGCCGCGGCCGCCGGCTGCTGACGGGCGTGCTCGTCGCCGCGCTGCTGTACACGCTCGGCCGCTACACCCCTCTCTACGCACTGGCGTTCGACTACGTGCCGGGGATCAACCTGTTTCGCCGGCCGGTGGACGGGGCCTTCGTGTTCGTGGCCGCGCTCGCCATACTCGTCGGCCATTTGCTCGCCGACTACGTGCGGGAAGGTCTGCCCCGACCGTCGCCATGGCGCACGGCCGCCGTTGCTGGCGGCGCGCTCGCGCTGGTCGGATGGGCGGTGGCATTCTCGGCAAAATCGGATCACGCGTGGGATTCGCTGCGGCAGGTGATGAAGGCCGCTCCGATCGCACTCATGGTGATCGCCGCGCTGTGGCTGGCAAGGTCAGCCCGCGCACGCGTCGCCGCAGCGGCCTTGACCGCGACGATGGCGGCGGGCGAGCTCATCTGGTGGAACGCCGCATCGAGCCTCAACGCCGAGCCGCCGGGCTACTATTCCTCGCTGGAGCATCCCACCGGCGAGGAGGCCAGGGCGCTCGCCCTCCTGGAACGGGAGATCGAGACGCGGCGCGCACAGGGCGAAAGGCCGCGCGTGGAAGTCGTCGGCGTCAGCGGACCGTGGCAGAACCTCGCCATGACGCGCGGCTTGGAGGCAACCAACGGCTACAATCCACTGCGCATCGGCTGGTATGACCGCCTCGTTTCTCCAGGAGAGACCACGCACACCGTCGATCAGCGCCTGTTCCCGGCGTCGTTCGACGGCTACGACTGCGCACTGGCGCGCGAGCTGGGCCTGGAATATGTGGTCCTCGGGCGGCCGATCGAGCAGGTTCCGCATCTGGCGCGACGACCGGTCGCCGACATCCTGCTGGCCGGACCCAAGGTTTGGATCTACCGCCTCACCGATCCCGAGCCGCGGGTCAGGCTGATCAGCCGCGTGATGGTGGCCAACGTCGACGCCGAGGTCCAGGCCGGCCGGTTCCGCGTCAATCCCGCGTCGGAGACCGCGCTGATCGACAACGGCACGGCGCCATCGCGCAGCTATCTGCCGGCGATCGGCAACCGGGAAGGCAACTATGCGCAAATCGTATCCTGGCGGCCCGATCGCGTGGAGATCGAGGTGGACAGCGTGCAGCCGGGTGTTCTTGTCCTGCACGAGGCGTATTATCCGGGCTGGCTGGTGGAGGTCGATGGCCAGCCAGCACGCCTATTGCGCGCCAACGTCCTGTTCCGCGGCGTGGAGGTGAGCGAGGGCCGGCACAACGTGGTGTTCCGCTTCGCGCCCTTCTCGCTCGCCAACCTGAGCGATGCCATGCTCGGACTGCTGCACCGACGGCGCTAGTGTCCCGATCGCGAAGTTCGCCGGATCTTGCAGCAGGCGCTGAACGAACTTCGCGATCGAAAAGGACACTTAGCAAGTTCATGGTTCTAGTGTGATTCAGATCGAGAAATTCACTCAGCAGGCGTGCTGCGAGGAAGGGCGAATTTCTCGATCATCACACTAGAGGGTGCCAAACCCATCCCGCCGGGCAAGCCTGCGCCTGACTGCGCGTGTCGGGCACCGATGTGCCCTATCCCGTCGGCGGACGCTCGAAGGCAACACCGCACATGTTGCATCTTGCCGGCAGGCGCAGCAGCGACTTGGTGCGCAGCCGCGCGCCGCAGCGCGGGCACTTCTCCCGCAACTGCAACAGGGTGGCCGCCCCGACCAGCAGCAGCACCAGGCCCAGGAGCGAGCGGCGCACCCAGGCGATGTCGCTCCAGAAGTACGCTGCGGCCGCGCACAGCACCAAGAGCGCCATGGCCACGGCATGAAAGCGGGTCATGTGCCGCTCCCAGCGCCACAGGCGCTGCAGCTCGTCGCGGTTCAACGGCTCGCGGGGGCGCATACACTCTCCTCGCTGGTTCAGGCCGCCTTCGGCGCGAGCCGCTTGACGGCGGCCGGCCGACCGCCGCCGCGGGCGATGCGATCTGCAGCGGCCTGCAGCGGCTCCACCGCGACCGCCATATGGTGGGCATTGGCATGCAGCAGCAGGAACGCGTCGATCATGATGCCGACATGCCCCGGCCAGAACACCAGATCGCCGCGCTCCAGGCCGTTGAAGCTGTCGCTGATCGCAACCTCGCTGCCAAGCTCGGCCTGCTGCATATCGCTGTCGCGCGGGCATGCGCGCCCCGCCATCTGCAGGGCCACCTGCACCAGGCCCGAGCAGTCGAGCCCCTGCCGGGTCTTGCCGCCCCACAGATAGGGCGTGCCCATGAAGCGCTCGGCAACCGCGACGAAGTCGGGGGCATGCCAGGCCAGGTCGGCGATATGCCATGTCGGCACAAAGCTGCCATCGATCAGCCTGGCGAAAGCAGGCCCCGTCTCCGCCACGCTGACCGCCGATGCCATGCTCAGCGGCAGCCAGGGCGGTGCCTTCACGTCCGCCGCGGGATAGAGAAACGTGCTCAAGGCCCGCACCCGATGCGTCGCTTCCCGCACCTGGGGCGACAGGGCGCCGGCGCGCAGATAGCCCACATAGCCATCACGCTGAAGCTGCACCCAGGCCCAGCCGTCCTTCTCGTCATAGACGGTGACAAGCTCGCCGAACAAAACCTCCGTGGTCCAGCTTGCGCGCGGCTCGGGCCGCCCCCTGAGCGGTGCCGCCGAATGCACCACCTGCCGCATCTGGCCCGCCACATACCGCGGCGCCGACACCTGGTCGCGCAGCGCTTCCGCCGCCAGGTCTTCGCGGTAGGGGTGTGTGCGCGGATCGAGTGCCGTCGTTGCCACGCTTGCCGCCCTTGTTTCTCAGCCCCGCCCACCGTCGCGCAGCACCTCAAACAGGGCCCGCGCCACCTGCACCTCGCCGCCCTTGGGACCCAGCGGCTTGGCCGCCGGCCGCCAAGCATAGATGTCGAAATGGGCAAAGCGCCGGGCCTGCCGGACGAAGCGGCGCAGGAACAGCGCCGCCGTGACCGAGCCCGCGAACGGCCCGTCCGACACGTTGTTCATGTCGGCGACGGCGCTCTCCAGCATCGGCTCGTAGCTGGTCCAGAAGGGCATGCGCCAAACGGGATCGCCGACGCGATTGCCGGCCTTGGCGATCGCCTCGGCAAACGCATCGTCATCGGTATAGAGCGGCGGCAGCTCCGGGCCGAGCGCCACGCGGGCCGCCCCCGTCAGCGTGGCGAAACTGATGAGGGTGTCCGGCCTCTCCTCATCCGCCAGGGCCAGCGCGTCGGCCAGCACCAGACGCCCCTCGGCATCGGTGTTGCCGATCTCCACCGTCTTGCCGGCGCGGCTCATCAGCACGTCGCCCGGGCGGAAGGCGTTGCCGGCCACGCTGTTCTCCGCCGCCGGGATCAGCACCCGCAGCCGCACGTCGAGCTCCGTCGACATCACCATGTGCGCCAGCGCCAGCGCCGCTGCCGCGCCGCCCATATCCTTCTTCATGAGCAGCATGGCGCTGGCCGGCTTGATATCAAGGCCGCCGGTGTCGAAGCAGATGCCCTTGCCCACCAGCGTGACGCGCGGGGCGGTGGCCTTGCCCCAGGTGAGATCGATGAGCCGTGGGGCGCGGTCGCTGGCTCGGCCGACGGCGTGGATCATCGGGAAATTCGCCGTCCGCAGGTCGTCGCCGACGATGCTGGTGATCTTGGCGCCGTGCCGCTTGGCGAGGAGGCGCGTGGCCTCCTCGAGCTGCTGCGGCCCCAGGTCGCCGGCCGGCGTATTGATGAGATCGCGACCCAGCCAGACGCCGTCCACGGCCGCCAGGAGGCGCTCGTAGTCAACCCCCTCGGGCACCTTCAACTGGGCGACGCCCTCCCCGTTCCCCGATTTGTATCGGCGGAAGCGGTAGGCACCGAGGCCCCACGCCGCTGCCGCCAGCTCGGCGTCCTCGATCGGCCCGGCCGGATGATAGAGACCCGGCGGCAGGGCCGCCGCCAACTGCCCGAAGGCCAGCTCGGCTCGATCCATGGGATCGTTGCCGCGCGCCTCGCCGACCCCGAACACCGCGCCTGCGAGCTCGCCCTCGGGGCCGGGCAGCAGCACAGGCTTCCTGCCCGCGCCCCTGAACCCCTGCGCCTCGATCCACGCCTTCTGCATCTGGCTGAGCGGCGCCTCGCGCGCCCACCGCTCGTTCCGGGCGACCCAGACGGGGACCGACTTCTTCCTGCTGCCGGCTGGCGTCAGCACCGCCGCCGCGTCGGAGGCGGTGATCGTCTTTTCTTTGGGTGGCATGTCTCAGATCATGAAAGGGAAGGATGGCGGCAAGTGCCGCGACGGCGGCATTATCGGCAGGGCGCCGGAGAAAGACAATTGGCCAGGCGCTCGCCGCTGTGAAGAGCCGCAGGGTGGGCACGGGCCTTCTGATACCCCATCGGGTCCGGCCACGAAAGCGGGTCTGGAGCCGCCACCCGCGCATCTTCGGCTTTCCGGCAATCACTTAGCGCAAGCCATCCGCCCCCTTGGAGCGCCAACTGAGCATCGCTCCGGACGTGATGCCCTTGACGATCGGCGTAGTGCACGTTCACCATGCCCCTTCCTTTTGGGGAGGAACATCCATGACAGGCAGGTCCATACCGGCGAAATCCGCCGCAAGCATCCTATTCCTGGCCGCGGCCCTGGCCGCAACGCCCGGCGATGCGCAGCAAAAGGCGCCCGCGCGCGGCAATCACGACTGGGCACCCAAAGCGACCGCCGGCAAGCATCACACTCTTGCCGCCACGCTCGAGACGGTGCAGTGGGGCTGGCTCGATCCGCGCGAGAAGCCCAAGCTCACCATCAACTCCGGCGACACGGTCTCGATCGAGACCATGATGCACGCCCACGACAAGGTCCAGCCGGGCATGACGATGCAGCAGGTCGTGGACCTGCGCAAAGCCAATCCGGGCGGCGGCCCGCACTCCATGACGGGGCCGATCTATGTGAACGGCGCCGAGCCTGGCGACGTGCTCGAGATTCGCATCCTGCGGATCGAGCCCAAGGCCTGGGCCACCAACTTCAACCTGCCGGGCAAGGACTTCCCCACCATCGGCGCGCTCGCCTCCGAGATGCCCGAAGGGCACATCAAATTCTTCCCGATCGACCTCAAGAAGCGCGCGGTCGAGTTCAAGCCGGGCATCAACATCGAGCTGCAGCCCTTCCCGGGAACGCTCGCCGTCGGCATCGACCCGAATGATCCTTCACCCCGCAAGGGCGGCGTGAAGGACGACCCGATGGCGCCCGTGTCGACGCTCCGCCCCTGGAAGAACGGCTCCAACATGGACATCAACGAGCTGCAGGAAGGCTCGACCCTGTTCATCCCCGTGTTCCTCAAGGGCGCGCTGATCTGGACGGGCGACTCGCACTGCCGCCAAGGCAACGGCGAGGTGAACCTCACCGCGCTCGAGTGCTCCTACAAGGAGATCCGGCTGCAGCCGATCGTGCGCAAGGACATGAAGCTGAACTGGCCCTTCATCGAGACGCGCACGCACTGGATCACCACCGGCTTCAACGAGGACCTCGATGTGGCGATGACCAATGCGGTGCGGGAGGCCGTGGACTGGCTGGCAAACCAGAAGGTGGTGCCGATGAACCGCTATGAAGCCTACGGCCTGGTGTCCATGGTGGGCGACTGCCGCGTGTCGCAGGTCGTGGACGTGCGCAAGGGTGTGCACTGCATGATTCCGAAGACGATCTTCACCAACCTCAAGAAATCTTGAGCCGGACCTTGCATGCCCGAGCATTTGCGCTGGCGCTTGCCGCGGTGATCGCGGCAGCGCCGGCGCCACGGGCGTCATCGCAGGACAAGATCAGGGTCGTCACCACCTCCGCCGATCTCAAGTCGCTGGTCGAGGCGGTCGGCGGCGACCGGCTGGAGGTGGAGAGCCTCACGGCGCCGGAGCAGGATCCGCACACGGTCGAGATCAAGCCGACACAGCTTGCACGGCTGCGCGGTGCAGCCCTCATCGTCCGGATCGGCCTCGATCATGAGCCCTGGTTTGCGCGCCTCCCCGTGCCCAGGGTGCCGGTGGTCGACGCATCCAGGTCGGTCAGGCTGCTGCAGACGCAGACCCCGCGCCTGCGCGCCGAACGCCAGGCGCATGTGCATGCCTTCGGCAACACGCACTACTGGCTCGATCCCCATAACGCCCGGCCGATCACGCAGGCGGTGCTTGCCGCCCTCACCGCGCTGCGCCCGGATGAGGCGGCCGCCTTCGAGGCCAACCGGAACGCGTTCCTCTCTCGTCTCGACGCAAGGATCAGCGCCTGGGAACAAGCCCTGAAGCGCCTCTACGGCGCCCGGATTGTCGTGGTGCATGACAGCTGGGCTTACTTTGCCGAGCGCTTCGGGCTGCAGATCGTGGCCGCGGCCGAGCCGCATCCTGGAATCTCGCCGTCACCGGCCGAGCTTGCCGCCCTCTTCAAGCGCATGCGCGATTCCAATGTGCGCATTCTCATCGCCGATCCGCATGCCAACCCCGCGCTGGTGCAGCAGATCAAGGAGCGGGGCGGAGCGCGGTCGGTGACCTTGCTGCCCTCGGCACCCGACTATGTCGCCTTGTTCGAGGAGAACGTCAGGCGGCTGTCGGCATCCCTCGGACCGGACTGAACGCTGATGATCGAGCTGCTGCTCTGGCCGCTGATCGCCGGCCTCGTGCTCACCGGCATTCACGCCTACTTCGGCCTGCACGTCCTCGCCCGCGGCGTCATCTTCGTCGATCTTTCGCTGGCCCAGGTGGCCGCCCTCGGCCTGACGGTTGCGATCCTCGCCGGCCATCCGGTGCACAGCGAGGCGGGCTACTGGTATGCGCTCGGCTTTGCGATCGCAGGCGCGGTCCTGTTCGCCGTTGCCCGCCCGTACGAGTCGGCATTGCCGCAGGAAGCCGTGATCGGCATCGTCTACGCGGTGTCGGCCGCGCTCAGCGTGATCGTGCTCGATCGCGCGCCGTTGGGCGCAGAGCACATCAAGCAGCTTCTGATCGGGTCGATCCTCACCGTCACGCCAGCGGACGTGGGCCTGCTCGCCCTGCTCTATGGCGCGATCGGCATGCTGCATTTCATGTTCAGACGGCCGCTGATCGAGGCTTCGTTTCATCCCCATGCCGCCGCCGGGGCGCAGCGCCGGGCATTCTTCTGGGATGTCGTCTTCTACATGTCGTTTGCGCTGGTCGTGACCTCGTCGGTGCGCATTGCCGGCGTGCTGCTGGTCTTCAGCTATCTCATCGTTCCTGCCGCCCTTGCCGGGTTGCTCGCTGCCGAGTTGCGCCACCGCCTGATGCTCGCATGGGGGCTCGGCTCACTGCTCACCGCGATCGGCCTCTACGCCTCATGGACGTGGGACTTGCCGACGGGGCCCGCCATCGTCACGGCCTTCGGGGCAGCCGTCGCGCTGGTCGCGCTCGCGGGCGCAGCCAGGCGTCTTACCCTGAAGCGGATCGGCATTCTCGCCAGTGCGCTGGCGATGCTCACCGGATTGCCTCTGGTCGCATTTCCACACATGGATCAGCCGTGGCTTGATGCGATGGAGGACGTGGCACCGGTGCTCCAGACGGCATTTCTCGACCCTGGCGAGCGCATGACGAGAACGGAGGCGGTCGAGGCAATCGACAAGGCCCGGGCGGAACTGGCGCGCCTCAGCGCACTCGATCAGGATGTGCGCTGGGGCAAGGTGGACATGGGGGCAGAGCAGACTGAACGGCTTCGCCAATACCTCGCCGGCAAGAGCGAGATTTCCGCCGGCGATCAGCTCGTGCTGCGCCATCTGCGCAGCAAGGCGCGCGAGCGGCAGCGGTTCGGCCTGGGAGTGCCACTTCTCCTTGCCGGGGCTAGCGGGCTCTACGCCCTCCTGCGGCGTAGTTGAGGTTGATGCCGTGCAGAACGGTAGCATCGTTGCGGCAGTCGGGCGCAAAGTCGTTGCGCCGGTTGCAGCCGGTGCGCTTGCTAGGCAACGCAAATCTCGGAGAGAGGCATGACCTACCGTCTGGTGATCGGCAACAAGAACACATCGAGCTGGAGCCTGCGGCCTTGGCTCGCCATGCGGCACGCGGGCCTCGCCTTCAGCGAGGTGAACATCAACCTGCGCGCCGCGGACGCGAAGGCGCAGATCCTGGCTTACTCGCCTTCGGGGCGGGTGCCGGCGCTGCTGGTCGAGGATCGCGTCATCTGGGACAGTCTCGCCATTCTCGAGTTCCTGGCCGAGGCCCATCCCGAGGCGGCCCTCTGGCCGAGGGCGCCCGACGCCCGCGCCCAGGCCCGGTCCGCAGCGGCGGAAATGCACGCCTCCTTCCAGCCCCTGCGCCAGCACTGCCCCATGGATTTCCTCGCCCGCGCCCCGGCGCCCGCGGTCGTGGACGAGGTGGCCGCTGACGTGCGCCGCATCGTTGCCCTTTGGCGGGAGTGCCGCCGCCGGTTCGGCACAGGTGGACCGTTCCTGTTCGGGCCGTTCTCGGCAGCCGACGCCATGTATGCGCCCGTCGCCTCCCGCTTCCGCACCTACCTGCCGAGCCTCGCCGCCTACGGCGACGACGGCACCGCGCAAGCCTATGTCGAGACCTTGTTCGCCCTGCCGGCGATGGTCGAATGGGGCGAGGGGGCCCGCAGGCAGACGGCGGCCAGCGGTTGAATTCTGCTGTCCGTCGTCGGCTGGTGCGGACTTAAGACTTCATTGATGGCCGTGCCGGAATAATACCCCCAGCGCATGATTCGGGTGTCGGCGCGTATCGGGGGACGGGTATGACCGGGCCGGGAACTGCGGCTGGCACTGCCAGCCATGTTGTCTCAGTGTGCCGCGGCGTGCGGGCGGTGGCGGCGGCCTTCGCTTGCCTGGCCGCCGGCGCCTGCGCCCAGTCGGGTCCCGGAGCGTTGGACCTGGCCGCGCCCATCGACAGCGCCCAACCCGCAGCCAAGGACACCCGAACCGATCTGGCCAAGGCCACCGGTGCCACGGGCAAGGACTTTGCCAAGGAGCCGCGCAATCCCGAGAAGGCCGTGGCGTACGCCCGCAATCTCAAGGCCATGGGCGAGAAGCGCCAGGCGCTGGCCGTGCTGCAGCAGGCCGCCAGCTTCAACGCCGGTCACCGCGGCCTCAACAGCGAGTATGGGCGGCTGGCGCTCGAGCTCGACCAGGTGAGCGTGGCCCAGCGGCTGCTCGAGGCGGCCGACGATCCGGCCAATCCCGACTGGCGCGTGATCTCCGCGCGCGGCACGGTGCTGGCCAAGCAGGGCAGCTATCGCGAGGCGATCCCGCTGTACGAGCGGGCGCTGGCGCTGGCGCCCGATCAGGCCTCGATCCTCAACAACCTGGCCCTCGCTCATGCCATGGAAGGCCAGGCCGGCCAGGCTGAAGCGCTGCTCAAGCGCGCGGCGTCGTCCGGCAGCAAGGACGCCCGCGTCAATCAGAACCTGGCGCTGGTGCTGGGTCTGCAGGGCAAATATGACGAGGCCAGGGTGGTGGCGGCGCGCGACCTGCCGGCCGACAATGCCGCCGCCAATGTCGACTACGTCCGCCGCATCGTCATGCTCGAGCCGCGACCGATGGCGCAGTCGCAACAGCCGCCGCCGGCGCATGCGGCGACAGCCCCGGCCGCGCGCCCGAGCCTCAGAGGCCCCGCCCTCGACGACGCCGGAGGCTGGGCACCCCAGGTGGCCGTCGCCCCCGCCCATCCGTGACGCACCCCCTCTTCAGCGCTCACCCAGGGCATTCATGAGCGTGGGCAGCGTCAGCAGCAGGGTCGCAGCCAGCCAGATGCCGACCGAAACCGGCGAGCTGGTGCGCAAGCCTCGGATGCGCTCGTAGAGGGCGGCAGGGATGCCGGCGATCAGCAGGGTCATCACCATGATGACGATGGGGGTGGCATGGGAGGCGCGCGCCGCCGTCATCAGCGGCATGCCGCGCGTCGTCAGGTAGAGAATGTAGGCGACCGAATCGAAGACCGGCGACCACAGCGAGCCGTTGAAGAGCGCGATCGCCGCGGCCGCGACGAGCAGCAGGCCTTTGACCGCCAGCGCGGCCAGGCTTCTTGGTGCGTGGGTGGGCATTGCCGCCATCCTAAACCCTGACGCCCATGGCCATGGCCCCCATGAAGAGAACGGTGCGCAAGGCCGCCAGCCATACGATGGCGCAGGCCATGACGCCGATCTGCGGCACCATCCTGGGCGTCACCGCGCCCACCGTCGCCACCACCGGGTGCGTGACGGCAACCAGCGGGCGCATGAGCATGGCGCCATCGCCCAGGATCGGCGCAAGCACCAGCCGCACGATGAGCAGCGCCATCATCGCCAAAAGGATGAGGTTTGGACCCTGCAGATACCAATAGGTGAACGATCCGGCATTTGGCATGATCGATGGCACTCGGTGTCAGAGCTGGAGGTTGCTGCAGCAACCGTCTTTTCCGTCAGTAAACCAACCAAGGCAAGGCCCCGCACTGACATCGCACGTTTGGGGATAATGGACGCGAACATCATTCTGCCGCCGGCATGCCGCCAGCAGCACACATGGAGAGAGCGCAATGGGCACCGCGGGTTGGATCATCCTGGGACTTCTCGTGCTGGTCGGCCTCTGGCTGATGATGACCTACAATGGCTTGGTCAGCCTGCGCCAGCGCTGTCGGCAGTCGTTCTCAGATATCGACGTGCAGTTGAAACAGCGCCACGATCTGATCCCCAACCTGGTCGAGACCGTCAAGGGCTACGCCGCGCATGAGAAGGGCACGCTCGACGCCGTCGTCCAGGCCCGCAATGCGGCGATCAGCGCGCAGGGCCCGGCGGCCCAGGCCCAGGCCGAAGGCATGCTGCAAGGCGCCCTGCGCCAGCTGTTCGCCCTGTCGGAGGCTTACCCCGACCTCAAGGCCAACCAGAATTTCCAGCAGCTGCAGGCCGAGCTTGCCGATCTCGAGAACAAGATTGCGGCCGCACGCCGCTTCTTCAACAACACCGCGGCGGAATACAATGCCACGCGCGAGAGCTTCCCGGCGGTGCTGTTCGCGCAATCGATGGGCTTCGGCCCGCAGGAGTTCTTCAACCTGGACGAAGGCGAGCGCACAGCCGTCCGCACGGCCCCACAGGTGAAGTTCTGACACTGAGCGTTCCCTCCCCATGCGGCATGGACGAGGGCCAGGGCTGAGGCGACCCCGGACACGACACCCGATCTGTGTCTGCCCTCACCCCGGCCCTCTTCCCGCAAGCGGGGACAGGGAGAGGCAGACCATGTTTCAAGCCTACGGCCTCTACGGTCACATCCAAGCCAACCGCATCCGTTCGGTCATTCTGCTGGCTGGATTCGTGGTGCTGCTGCACGTGCTGCTCTTTTCCATCCTGCTGATCTGGAGCGCGCTCTACGGAGGCACGTTCGACGAGATCGTGGCCGGCGCGGTGTGGCAGTTCCGCCGCTCCTGGCCCATCGCCATGCTCGGCGCCGCCATCTGGTTCGTGATCGCCTACTTCACCCATCAGACCTTGATCAGCATGGCAACCGGCGCGCACAGCATCACCCGCTCAGAAGCCCCCAAGCTTTACAACGTGCTGGAAAATTTGTGCATCTCGCGCGGCCTGCCGATGCCGGCCCTGCAGATCATCGACACGCCGGCCCTCAACGCCTACGCGTCGGGCCTGCGCGAGGGCCAATACCTCGTCGCCGTCACGCGCGGCCTCCTCGACACGCTCGCCGACGATGAGCTGGAAGCCGTGCTCGCGCATGAGCTGACCCACATCCGCAACCGCGACACCCAGCTCATGGTGGTCGCCGTCATCTTCGCCGGCATCTTCGCCTTCTTCGGCGACATGATCATCCGCGGCTGGGACTTCCCTTACGGCTGGTCGCCCACGCCCAAGCGCCAGCGCTCGCCGTGGGAGGCCCAGGACACCGCCGCGCAATCCTCCGGCGGCTGGACGACGGGCGGCGACGACCGCGGCGACCGCCCCGACGCAGGTGGACGCAGCGGCGGCGGCGGGGGTGCCGCCATCGTGGCCATCGCCATTGCCATCGCCATCATCCTGATCACCTGGGGCGTCTCCACGCTCATCCGCTTCGCTCTGTCGCGCTCACGCGAGTTCCTGGCGGACGCCGGCTCGGCCGAGCTCACCAAGAACCCCGACGCCCTCATCCGCGCGCTGCGCAAGATCCAGAATCACGCCACCTTCGACGTGCCCTCGCGCATGGAGGCGTTCTTCATCGAGAACCCGGTGTCCAACCGCCTCACCGGCCTGCTGGCAACCCACCCCTCCATCGACGATCGCGTCGAGGCCCTGCGGCGCTACGCCGGCGCCCTCGATGCCGGCGCTGTGCCGCAGCCGGGGCCACGGCAAGGCCCGTAGCTGCTTCACCGTTGCCCGCCTGCTCAAATGTTTCGCGCCCTCGCGCATAGCGACGCCCGACCGCCCCGAGCAAAGCCTCAAACGCGATCTTCCCTTGTGATCCTGGGTCCCGGAGATTCTGCTGGCGCAGAATTCCGGGATGACAGGGCGGCGGATCTCGGATCTTCCAGTCCTACTGGAGGACCATAGGAGCGTTGCAAATCGGCCAGCGGGCGCGCCGAATGCTGAAAGGAAGGGCAAGGCCGACCCGGTTATGCACGCCGACAGGAGCCCCGACCGTTGCCTCGACGGTCAAGCGCTGCAATGCATATCAATCAGGATGCGTCCTATGAGTTCTGCGGGGTTCGCGTGCGCCGCGGCGGGACGATCAGCACCAACGTTCAGCACCCCGGCACAAGCTCACCACACACAGGCTCACCACATGCGCAATCATATTCTCATCGCAGGAACAGGACGCGCCGGCACGAGCCTGCTGGTGCGCATTCTCGATGCCTGCGGCTTGGAGACCGAACTATCGCGGCGCGGCGACGCGGTCTTCTGGGATGAGCATGCCAATGCCGGCATCGAGAACATCCCCATCCTGGGCGAAGATCATCCATATGTGGTGAAATCACCCTTCAGCTATCAATTCATGCGCGAGCTCCTGGCCCGTGCGGACATCGGGCTGGACGGAGTTCTGATCCCCGTTCGCGATCTCGATGAAGCCGCCGCCAGCCGCATCATCCTGGAGCTGCGCCACCGCTACGAGCACCAGACCCAGTTTGCCTCCCAGGCCGAAGACACCTGGCGCGATTGGGGCACGGTGCCCGGGGGCGTGACCTACTCTCTGGAGCCCCTGGATCAGGCGCGCATTCTGGCGCATTCGCTGCATCGCATCATCGAGGCTCTGGTGGAGCGGGAGATTCCGATCCACTTCCTGAAGTTTCCGAAGCTCGCCCAGGACATCGCGTATCTGCATCGCCGCTTGGCCGCCGTGCTGCCGAGCAACATGCCATTCGCCGAGTTCGCACAACGCGTTACCCCGCTCATCGATGCCGAGAAAGTGCGCACCACCGGCGAGTTGTCGGCGGTGCAGCGGCCGGACAGCCCCGTCGCGGCCGTCACGGCGCGCCCAGCTCACGATGCCGTCGCGCTGACACCTTTCGAGGCGCTCGATCACATCGCATTGAAGCGCGAGCTGAAATCGGTTGCAGGCACCCTGGCGCGGACGACGGCAGAGCGGAACGACCTCGCCGCCCAACGCGACGCACTGGCCGCCGAACGCGACAATCTCATTGCCCAGCGCGGTGCCATTGTGGCCGACCGCAACAATCTCCTCTCGCGATTGAACAGCCTCGCAACCGAACGCGCTCACCTGGAAGCGAAGCTCGCAAACCTGACCGCGGAAGGAAAGCAGGCGCTGGCGCGGTTCGACCACGTCATCAGCTCGACGAGCTGGAAGGTGACGCAGCCGATGCGCAGTGTGGTCGGGCGCATCAGAAACCTCAAATCCGCGACGAGGCGCCCGGAGCAACGATAGCGCCCGAGACCCTGAAATCGCGGATTTCCCGACAGCCAACGTTTCCACCCATCATCCCGGAATTCGCCGCAGGCGGCTCTCCCAGACCCAGGGTCGAGCCGCGGCCCGCAATCGCTTGCGGCCCCTGGGTCCCGGATATTCTGCGATCGCAGAATTCCGGGATGACAGCGCAAGCGCGCAATTCCGGGGTGAGGGATGGACGCGAGACGAGGATGGAGCCTCGGCGCGCGGGCCGCCTCGCGGTCGCGGCAAGGCCAGCTCATGCAACAGGCGCGCCGGGGCGATAGAACCTTCATTTACCAATGCGGTCTAGACTTGCCTCTGACGGGAGCATTGTCCGCCCGCGTTGTCATGTCTCGCGTTGGGAGCGTGATGGGCCATATCTCCAATATCAGAGCGCTGCTCCGAGGCCTTGGCGCATCAACCGGGCCGCAGCATCCTGATCCGCCGGCCTCCCAACGCCAGCGCGAGACCCTCCACAACCAGGCAGCGAAGGCGGCGACCGCATTGGCCGAACTCGACCATCGGGAGGCGGAGCTGCAGAGGCTCAATCACCAGCTCGAGCAGCAGAACCAGCGGCTCAAGCTCACCGAGGAGCAACTGCGGACCCGGTATCATCAGCTCGACGCGGCACTCAACAACATCGTCCAAGGCGTGGCGATGTTCGACGCCGAGCACCGGCTCGTGGTGTGCAACAACCGGTATGCGGACATCTATGGCCTCAAGCCGGCCCAGGTGCGGCCCGGCATGACGCTGAAGGAGATCATCGAGCACCGCATCGCCAACGGCCTCAAATCGGAAATGTCCGCCGACGATCTCGTGAGCCTCATGCTGCGCCGCCGTGACGAAGGCTTCGGCCAGTTCCACAGCCAGCTCAGCGACGGCCGCTGCCTCGCCATCACGGTGCGCCCGATGGCCGACGGCGGCACGGTCACGACGCACCAGGACATCACCGAGCAGCGCCGCTCGGAGGCCAGGATCGCGCACCTTGCGCATCACGATGCGCTGACCGGCCTGCCCAACCGCGTCCTGCTCAACCAACAGCTCGAGCTGGCTCTCGCCCGGGCCAAGCGCGGGGAGAACATTGCCGCGCATTTCCTCGATCTCGACTATTTCAAGACCGTCAACGACACGCTCGGTCACGCCGTCGGCGACAAGCTCCTCAAGATGGTCGCGGAGCGGCTGCGTGCGCTCTCGCGGGAGGCCGACATCATCGCGCGCATGGGCGGCGACGAGTTCGCCATTCTGCAGGCCGACATCGCCCAGCCGGCCGATGCCGGCACACTTGCGCTGCGCGTCATCGAAGCCGTGAGCCGCCCCTACGACATCGACGGACAGCTCGTGAACATCGGCACCAGCGTGGGCATCGCCATGGGCCCCGGCGACGGTCTCAATCCCGATCTGCTCATGCGCAACGCCGACCTCGCGCTGTACCAGGCCAAGGAGGACGGACGCGGCGCCTTCCGCTTCTTCCAGCCGGAAATGGATGCCCAGATGCAGGAGCGGCGCAGCATGGAGGTCGACATGCGCAAGGCGCTGGCGGCCAACCAGTTCGAGCTGCACTACCAGCCGATCGTCAATCTCGCCACCAACGAGATTAGTGCCTTCGAGGCCCTGCTCCGCTGGCGCCATCCCGAACGGGGACTGATCCCGCCCGGCACATTCATTCCCCTGGCGGAGGAGATCGGCTTCATCCTGCCGCTGGGCGAATGGGCAATGCGGCAGGCCTGTGCCACCGCGGCGTCCTGGCCCGACGGGATCAAGGTTGCCGTCAACCTGTCGCCGGTCCAGTTCCGCAATCCGGGCCTGGTGCAGGTGATCATGAGCGCGCTGGCGGCATCGGGCCTGCCTCCCGAGCGGCTGGAGATCGAGATCACCGAAACCATCCTGCTGCAAAACAGCGAGACGACGCTCGACATCCTCTACCAGTTGCGCGCGCTGGGCGTGATGATCGCCATGGACGATTTCGGCACGGGATACTCCTCGCTCAGCTATCTGCAGAGCTTTCCGTTCGACCGGATCAAGATCGACCGCTCCTTCGTCAAGGACATCGGCGAGAGCGTGGGCTCCATCAACATCGTGCGCGCGGTGGTGGCGATGGCCAAAGGCCTCGGCATGGCGACGACGGCAGAGGGCGTGGAGACCGAGGAGCAGCGCGAGAAGGTCCGGTCCGAGGGCTGCACCGAGATGCAGGGCTTCCTGTTCAGCAAGCCGCTCCCTGCCGAAGAGATCGAGAAGCTCTACCTGGAATGGAGCACCGGGACCGCCAACAAGGCCGCATCTGCGGCCTGAGGCGCCGGCGGACGGCAAGAGCAGCCGGGGCGAACCCTTGTTGGTCCGCCCCGGCCATGGGGTCGGCTCGGCTAGCGCGCGGGCCTGGTGCTGGCATCGTTGACGCGAGGCGGCTGCCCATTGGGAGCCTGGCGCTGCGACTGCGTGCGGGCAGCGGACCCATCGAACACCACCTGCGCGTTGGCGCACAGGTTGACGTTCATCCGCTCCTCGAGCCGCCTGTCGGCATAGAGCACGCGCAGGTCATAATTGCAGGAACGGGCGTCCTGCAGCGGAACGCGAACGCCGTCGCCGCTGGGGAGAACATCACGGCCCAGGCGGTCCACGCCCCAGTCGTTGTCCGAGGTCTCGGACATCTGCAGCACGTCGATGCGCATGCCCGAGCGATTGACGACGATCGCCTCGCGCTGGCTCACCGTCTCGCGACGGTCCGTGTCGCGCCGCTCGCTGTCACGCCGCTGTTCGCGGCGATCCAGGTCGCGACGATCCATGTCACCGCGCTCCTCGCGACGGCCCATGTCGCGGCGCTCGGTGTTGTCGGCGACAACGAGCGAGCCGCCGAGGCCGGCAATCGTCCGGCGCGCCGCGGCGGCGTCGGCGCTCGAGCAGCCGTTGATCTCGGCAAAGCGCTTGCCGTCGCTGGTGCCCTTCTCGGCCGGGGTGCGCATGGCCGGACGGTCGGCGACGACCCGCTGCAAGGCCGCCTGCAGCGCGCGGCCTTCGCTCGGGCTGCAGCGATCGCCGAAGCCCTGGCCGAAGCCGGCGAGCCAGACGTTCATGCGGCGGTCGAGGTCGGCGTCCCCCGTCAGCAGGGTCGACTGCTTGCCCTGAATGACGGCGCTGATCCACCAGGCCGGAGCGTGATAGACGACGTCCGGCGATGGGGCCCCAGCTTGTGCTTGGGCGGCGGCCGGGACCAGATGGAGGCCGGCGACAAGGGCGGCGGCCGATGCGAGATGGCGGATGGTGGTCATAACCGAACTCCTCTTTGGGTTGGGATGCGCCCCTTGCAGGCTTGGCGCATCGCGTGAGTCCGGTTGTAAGAGGCGGCAGCCCGCCGCGGCATTGCAGGGGATTGGATGGGATTGCAGGCTGATGGCCGGCCATGGCGGCCCCCGCAAAACGCCGATCGCCGGGGCGGGGCCCCGGCGATCGATGTCCAGTTGGTGTGTCAGGGATCAGCGGGTGATCACGCCGGAGGTCCTGGAGACAGGCGCACGCTCGGCCTGCGACCGGCCCATCTCGCGCACCCGGCCACCACCGGTGCGCACGAAGTGCACGGGGTCGTCGATCGAGGAGACCTCGAACGGCGTCTGCCGGTTGCCCACATTCGCGGCCGATCGCTGCACGACGAGCTTGCGGGCGGCGCGGGTGAGCTCGGTGAGCTCGATCCGCTGCTCGCGCTGCAGCACGGTGATGAGAGCCTGCGTGTAGTCGCTGAAGGCCACGTTGCTGTCACCCGACAGCTCACCCGCCGCGGAGGCGAAGCTCATCATCACGCCAGGGCCCAGAATGAAGCGCTCGGCGGCGCTGGCATTGCGGGTGGCATCCCCCTGGAGGGTGCCGTTGCGGCTGACATAGGGGTTGTTCCGGCAGGCGTCGACGAACACGATCTTGGCCTTCACACCGGCCGCTTCCAGACGGGCGACGACGGCGCTGACGGCCAGGTGATCCGCAAAGCCATCGGTGTTGGAGCCACCATCGGCCGGGATCATATAGGTTTCACCGTTCACCTGCTTGCCGTGCCCCGAGAAGTACAGGACGGCAACATCGGCGCCGCGGGCCGACTGAACGAACTCGTCGACCGCATCGCGCAGCACGCGCGAGGTGGGATCGCGGACGAGCCGCACGTCATAGCCGAATTCGGCCAGCAGCTTGCCCACCGCCTTGGCGTCGTTGACGGTGCTGGGGAGGGAGCTGATCTGGGTGTAGGTGCTGACGCCGATCGACAAGGCCACGAGCTTGCCGGCGAACGCCTGGGAGGCGGAGCCGGCAAATGCAAAGGCCGCTCCGAGGACGATGGCTAGAGCTTTGATCGACATTGATTTTCTCCTTGGGTACAGGGCGCGGCGCGACAGTGCGGCGCGGCTGGCTCTGTTCAAGCAGACCGCACGCACGGGGGGCATTGCAGGGCATTGGAGGAGCTTGGCGGCGGTGGCGGTCTGACGCGAACGGCACCGAATGGGTCACCACGTCCCAAACGCGTATTTACTGGCTTTTCACGTTTAGGTTGCAGGATTGGTGTAGGCCCACTGGGCCCGACACCCGAGGCCGACCCTGGGGCCGACCCTGGGGGCCGACCCCGCACCTTAGCGCGCCGATTGCGGCGCGGGCCATGCAAGCCGAGGCATCGCCATGGCATCAGAAAACCGGGCATTCAAAGATCGGGCACCCGAAAACAGGGCCTCCCAACCGAGCTGTCGGGACCTCAAGCAGCTCGAGGCCCAGTTGCTCGCCGAGCGGCAGGCCTACTATGGCCGGGCCGCCGTCCAGCGCCGCACCATCCGCTCGGTTTTGCAGGAGCTATCGCAGGAGCAGAGCCTCCACGCCTCTCTGCAGGAGCGCCTGGAGCGCCTGCTCAATCCGCCGCCG
Organism: Hyphomonadaceae bacterium; assembly: GCA_019747815.1. Classification (GTDB taxonomy): domain Bacteria; phylum Pseudomonadota; class Alphaproteobacteria; order Rhizobiales; family Hyphomicrobiaceae; genus AWTP1-13. Next base: position 11,945 of record JAIEQJ010000037.1, on the reverse strand, counting down.
ACCCGATAGGTCAGCGCAGACCGAACCCTTCGCGGCGCACGCAGCGCGTCCCGTGGGTCATGCCGTCCGCCGGCCCTTGTCGCGATAGCGATGGGCATAGTCGTAGATGCTGACGAGCACGCCCGGCGAGTTGTCCACGGCCGTTGCCAGCGCCGCCCCGGTCGCCAGGGCACGCACCTTCGAGATCTCAACAGTTCCATCCGGGCTCACCACCCAGCCCGGCGCATTCTCGTTCTCGGCGACCAGGCTCGGCGGACGCCGGCAAAGGATGTTGCCAAGCATTTGCTTCACTCCCGCGGCATACAGGAAAGCCGCTCGATCGACGGCTGGAAACTCACCCCCTAGATCGAGGCGTCTGCGCCGCGTCGCAACGGCCCCTCCTTTCACTTCGCTACACGAGCGTGTGAACATTGTTTCGCCTCAGGCTTGGCAGGGTGCCGCGCCCCCCGTAGCATCGGGCGCAAGGCTCAGCCGGCAGATGGCCGCAGAGCGGGTTTCCAGAGGTTGAAATGACTGTGTCGGCACCATCGCATGACGCCTCGCGCGGCAATCCCGCCACGGCGATCGGCATCCTGCGCCAGCGCTTCGGCGACCGGCTGCAGACCGGCGAGGCGATCCGCCGCCAGCATGCCAACACGATCACCTGGATCCCCAATCAACCGCCCGACGCCGTGATCTGGGTGGAGACCGCCGAGGAGGTGCGCCAGGTCGTCGAGGTGGCACGCACCCACCGCGTGCCGATCGTTCCCTTCGGCGCCGGCACTTCGCTGGAAGGCCACATCAACGCGCCCTTGGGCGGCTTCTCTGTCGACTTCTCGCGCATGAACCGGGTGCTCGCCGTCAACGAGCGCGATCTCGATTGCGTGGTGGAGCCCGGCGTATCCCGAAAGCAGCTCAACGACTATCTGCGCGATCTGGGCCTCTTCTTCCCCGTCGATCCGGGCGCCGAGGAGGCCACCATCGGCGGCATGGCCTCCACGCGCGCCTCGGGCACCACCGCCGTGCGCTACGGCACCATGCGCGAGAACGTGCTGAACCTCACCGCCGTGATGGCGGACGGCTCCGTCGTCAAGACCGCCCAGCGCGCGCGCAAATCGGCGGCGGGCTACGACCTCACGCGCCTGATGGTCGGGGCCGAGGGCACGCTGGGCGTCATCACCGAGCTGACCGTGCGCCTCTACGGCATTCCGGAGCGGATCCTCTCCGCCGTGTGCCCCTTCCACACCCTGGAAGGCGCCTGCAATGCCGTGATCCAGTCGATCCAGCTGGGCCTCGGCGTGGCACGCATGGAGCTGCTGGACCCGCCGCAGATCCGCGCCGTCAACATCTACGCCAAGCTCGGGCTGGAGGAGAAGCCGACGCTGTTTCTCGAGTTCCACGGCACGGAAGCGGGCGCCCGCGATCAGGTGGAGAACTTCAAGGCCATAGCCGAGAGCGAAGGCGCCATCCGCTTCGACTGGGCCGAGAACGAGGACGAGCGCCGCCGCCTGTGGAAAGCCCGCCACGACGCCTACTGGGCGATCAAGACCGTGTGGCCCGGCAAGGACGCGCTGGCGACCGACGTGTGCGTGCCCATATCACGGCTTGCCGAATGTGTGCTGGAGACGCAGAAGGACATCGAGGCCTCGGGCCTCACCGCGCCCATCGTCGGTCACGTCGGCGACGGCAACTTCCACACCACGCCCGTGTTCGACCGCTCCAACCCCAAGGAGATGGCGGCGCTCGAAGGCTTCCTGGAGCGCCTGGCCGAGCGCGCGATCAGGATGGAGGGCACGTGCACGGGCGAGCACGGCGTCGGCCAGGGCAAAGCCAAGTATCTCAAGGCAGAGCTCGGCGACGGCCTGGCCGTCATGCGCGCGGTCAAACAGGCCCTCGATCCGCTCAACATCATGAACCCGGGGAAGATTCTCCCCGCGTAGGATGAGGCGCCGGGCAGGCCCACCGCCTGGGGCCGGCTTTCAGCAATCCTTTAGGCCGCTCTGGCAACCTGCACGTCCCGCTGCCGGGGGAGAGTTGTATGCGCCTGCCCGCCACCAAGATCATCGTCTTCAATGCCGCCGCCGGATTGGTCGGGCTGGCCGCGCTGGTCACCGCCGTGCGATCCGTGCTGATGCCGGCGGCCACGCCGCCCTGCGCCGAGCGCTATCACAACATGACGGCGTTCCCCCTGGAGCGCGCGGGCGTCGCGCTGTCGGCCGCGGACCTGCAGGCCGGTCTCGGCGGCAGGGATGTCGGCGTCGTCGACAACGTCAGCATCGGCCCCGTGCCGAATGCGCCCGCTCCGCTCGCCATGGCCGTGGTTCTGGGACGGGCCCAAGCATCGCCGCGGGGCACGGCCGAGCCCCATGGCGGCACGACCTTCCCGTGGGAGCCCCGCGTGCTGCAGGGCAAGACCCATGCGTGCCTGAGCTACCGCGTGCTGTTTCCGGCCGGCTTCGATTTTCAGCGCGGCGGCGCGCTGCCCGGACTGGCCGGCGCCAGCACGGGCGGGGAGTCGGGCGACAGGTTCCTGGCGCGGCTCGCGTGGCGAGCCAAGGCTGCTCCCGGCGCAGTTGTTCGCGTGACCGAGAACGGCACCACGCGCACGCTTGCGGCCGAGCGCGAGAGCGTCGCGCTGCCCGACGGCAAGTGGGTGAAGCTCGAAGAGGAAGTGGTGCTCAACACGCCCGGGAGGACCGACGGGATCCTCAGGGTGTGGATCGATGACACGCTGGCCATCGAGCGCACCGACATGACCTATCGCGCCAAGCCGGATGTGACCCTGTCGGCCGTAGCGGTCGAGGTTTTCACCGTCCCCGGCGTGGATGATGCCCGGGCGACGGCGGCCAAGGACGCCAAGGTCTGGCTCACGCCGTTCGAGGTGCGCTGGCCGTAGGATGCCGCAGCGCTGGGCATGACGGCGCGTCAGCCGCGGGCCAGCGCGCGCACCTCGTCGAGCAGCTTGGCATCCACCAGCACGCCCTCGCGCCGGGCCTTCTCGCGCAGCGCGAGGCGGCGCGCCCCGGGCAGCCGCGCCTCCCCGTTGCCCTCGATCATGCCGGCGAGCGCGGCGATGCGATCGGCAAACTGATCCGCGCCGCCGAACGCGCCGGGATCGATGACAATGAGGAGCTGCCCGACCCCGGGCGGGGGACCGTCCGCATCGAAGAAGGAGCTGGCCTCGAAGCCGAACCTGGCCCCCGTCAGGGCCACGGCCAAGACCTCCACCATCAGCGCCAGCGCCGCGCCCTTGGCGCCGCCGACGGGCTGCAGCGCGCCCTTGAGCGCAGCCTGGGCATCCGTGGTCGGCTGCCCGTGCTCGTCCACCGCCCAGCCTTGCGGAATGGCCTCGCCCTTCTGCGCCGCGGTGAGGATCTTGCCGCGCGCCGCCTGGCTCAGCGCCATGTCGACCACGATCGGCGGCTGGTGGGCGAGGGGCACCGCAAACGCGATCGGATTGGTGCCGTAGAGCGGCTGCCGGCCGCCCCAGGGGGCCATCGCCTTGGGGGTGTTGCCGAACGCCAGCGCCACGAGGCCGGCCTCGGCCAGCCGCTCCACATGCCGCCCGGCCACGCCGCAATGGTGCGAGCGCGTGACGCCGGCGGCCGCGATGCCGCTGGCGCGGGCGATCTCGGGCAGGCGTGCAATGGCCAGATCGAATGCGGGGAAGGCGAAGCCGTGCCGGGCATCGATCATCAGGCTGCCGGGCCGCGTCAGGCGCGCCTCGGGCACGGCCTGGCCGTCGACCTTGCCGGATCTCGCCTGGCCGGCGTAGCTCGGCACCCGCGACAGGCCGTGCCCCTTCTGGCCGTCGATCTCGGCCTGCGCCAACGCCCGCGCCACCGACCGCGCATTGGCCTCGCTGGTGCGGCTGGCAACCAGCGCCGCCGCCATCAGCGCTTCCAGATCGGCGGGGCTCAAGGATGTGCTGCTCATCGGCCCTTCTTCAGCTCGCGCGCAACCCCGTCCACGGTCATGAAGCTCACGCGATGGTTGGCCTCGCTGGTGACGCCCGAGATGTGCGGCGTCAGAATCACATTCGGGATGCCGGCGAACACCCGGCCCGCCTCCGCCCTGATCGGCTCGTCGTCGAACACGTCGAGCGCCGCCCCGCCCAGATGCCCGCCCGTCAAGGCGGCCGCGCAGGCCGGCTCGTCGACGATGCCGCCGCGCGCCGAGTTGATCAGGATCGCCCCCTTGCGCATGCGCTGGAGCTGCGCCGCGCCGATCATGCCGCGGGTCTCGGCAGTGAGCGGGCAGTGGATCGTCACCACGTCGGCCTCGGCGATGAGCTCATCGAGCGCGTACTTCTCCGCCACGTTCCAGTTCTCGTTGCTGTCGGTGAGATAGGGATCGCAGGCGATCACGCGCATCTCGAGCGCCCGGGCCTTGCGCGCGGTGGTCGAGCCGATGGAGCCGAGACCGATGATGCCCAGCGTCTTGCCGGCCAGCTCCAGGCCGCGACCCAGCTCCTCGCGCGGCCATTCACCCGCCGCCAGGCGATGCGTGTCAAGATAGGCGCGGCCCCGCAGCAGCAGCATGGCCATGGCGATGGCATACTCCGACACCGAGGTGGCGTTCGCCCCGCGCGCGGACACCACCGTGATGCCGCGCCGCTCGCAGGCGGCGACGTCGATGTTGTCGAGCCCGACGCCGAGCCGGCCCACCACCTTCAGCTTCGGGGCCAGGTCCAGCAGCGCCCTGTCCACCGGCGTGCGGTTGCGCACGATGAGCCCCGACAGATCGCGCACGAGCCGCTCAAGCTCGCCGCGCTTGGTCCACAGCTCGCGATCCCAGTGCACCTTGAAGTCCGCTTTGAGGACATCGATGGCGGCCGGCTCCAGAAACTCGGTGATGACGATATCGGTCATGAATGAGCCCCTGTCACGCTACCAATCGATGCGATACCGCAGCCGCACGTCCGCACCATAGCGCGGTTCGACGAACTCCTCCACGAAGCGGCCGCCGTTGGCCTCGATGACGCGGCACGAGGCGGCATTGCCCTTGTCGGCCGCGACGCTGCCGAGCCCGAGAGCAGCGGGCGGGTTGCAGTGTTGCCCTGGATCCCGGCGCTCGTGCTGACACGCTCGGCCGGGATGACATTTACGCGCTGCGGTAAAGCTTGGTCATCACGAACTCGCGGTGCCCGAGCGCTTCCGCCGCCGTCAGGCGACCGTTGGCGGTGCGGATGATCATGTCGATCAGCGCATCGCCTGCGGTGTCCAGCGTCAGCTCGCGCCGCAGCACGCCCGACACGTCGACGTCGATGTGCTCGCCCATGGTGCGGATGGTCCTGGGATTGCCCGAGATCTTGATGACCGGCACGATCGGATTGCCGATGATGTTGCCCTGACCCGTCGGAAAGGTGTGGATCACATAGCCGCCGGCCGCCATCAGCGTCACGCACTCGGCCGCGGCCGATGAGGTGTCCATGTAGTACAATCCCGGTCCCGCCTTCGGCGCCTCCGCCGGCTCCAGCACCTCGATGTACTTGCACTTGCGGCCGATCTTCTCGAGGTTGCCGAGCGCCTTCTCCTCGATGGTGGTGAGGCCTCCGGCGATGTTGCCCTTGGTGGGCTGGCTGTCGGACAAATCGTCGACCTTGTGGGCCTCGATCACCTCGTCCTGATAGGCCTGGAACACCTTCATCCACTTCTCGCCGATCTTGGCATTGATCGCCCGCGACTTGGCGATGTGCTCGGCACCCGTGATCTCCGACGTCTCGCCGAAGCAGCCGTAGATGCCCTTGGGGATCAGCTTGTCGTACATGTTGCCGACGGTCGGGCAGGAGGACAGGCCCGTGGTCGTGTCGCTCTCGCCGCACTTGGTCGACACCCACAAATCCTCGATGCCGCACTCCTCGCGCTCGAGCTCGGAGGCCCACTGCACGAACTCCTTGGCCTTGTAGGAGGCCTTGGCGATGGTGGCGATGTCGCCATGCCCCTCGATGCCGAACCCGACCACCGGCTTGCCGGTCTTGGCAATGCCGTCGACCACGCGCTTGGTCCAGCCGTCCTCGATGCCGATCACCACCACGGCGGCGACATTGGGATTGGAGCCGGTGCCGATCAGCGTGCGGAAATGCAGATCGAGGTCGGCGCCGAACTGCAGCCGGCCATAGGCATGCGGCAACGCCAGCGTGCCCTTGATGTTGTTGGCGACCGCTTCGCAGGCGGCATTGGACAGATCATCGAGCGGCAGGATGATCACGTGGTTGCGCACGCCGACGCGCCCGTTCTCGCGGCGCCAGCCGCTGAAGCTCAGGTTGCGTCGCGCCTTTGCGCTCTTGGCCTTGATTGCCATCGAACTCCCCCTCACCAGCGCTTCGTCTTGAGATTCTGCACGTGGACATGCTCGCCCACGCCGACGTCGGCGACCATCTTGCCGATGTCCTCGCCGTACTTGATGACCGTGTCGCCCTTCTTGAGCGCCTTCAGCGCCACCTTGTGGCCGATCGGAATGTCCTGCTTGGCCTTGAGCCTGATGGTTTCATCGCTCTCCGTGATCACGCCCAGCATGCCGGTACCGGCCTTGAGCCCCTCAACCACCACCACCCCAACGTTGTCCTTGGGACTATGAACTAGAAATTGCGGCGCACTCATGCGAGTTCTTCCCTGGTTTGTCCTCCGCGCACGTCGCATCTGTCTCGTGGGCGGGAAGTCTTATATAAGATAGCCATGGTACAGGAAACGCGCCGAGGATGGGAGAGCAAAATGAACCATGCCGGACGTGACAAGCGGCCGCTCTATGCCCGCGTGCATGCCGAGCTGGTCGAGCGGATTCGGTCAGGGCAGTGGAAGCCCGGCGAGCACATTCCCAACGAGTTCGAGATCGCCGCGGAGTTTCGGGTCAGTCAGGGCACAGCCCGCAAGGCGATCGGCGCGCTGGCAGCCGAAAACCTGGTCGTGCGCCGGCAGGGGCGCGGCACGTTCGTGTTCGAGCATACACCCAGCGACGTGCTGTTCCGCTTCTTCAATATCTTCGAGGATTCCGGCGCGCGCATCGTCCCCGTCAGCCGCAGCACGCGATGGGTGCGCGGCAAGGCCAGCCCGGCCGAGCGCAAGACGCTGAGACTGGCCAGGGGCGCCCGTGTGGTCCGCGTCGACCGCATCCGCACGCGCGGCAGCAAACCGTTCATCACCGAGACGGTGGTGCTGCCCGAGGCCATCTTTCCAGGCCTAGCCGATCTATCCGACATCCCCGATACGTTCTATGACATCTTCCAGAAGATCTATGGCGTGCTGGTGACCAGAACGGACGAACGCATCACCGCCGCCACGGCCCACAAGACTGCGGCCAAAGATCTGGGCGTAAGCGTCGGTACGCCGCTGATCAAGATCGACCGCATCGCCTTCGCGCTCGACGATCGCCCGGTGGAGTGGCGCCAGAGCCTGTGCCACCTCAAGCAGGCCCACTATCTCGCCCGCACCCGGTGAAGATCGTTGGCTCGGCTCAGGCCGCCGACAGGTGGGGAGACTGGCGCAGCGGACGGGCCGCAGCATCCCCGCTCGGGAACTCGAGCCGGGCGATGCTGCCGCACCCGGTGCGCTCCAGACCGAGGTCGCCTCCGAGCTGCGCGGCCAGTGCCCTGGTGAGCTGATGGCCAAGGCCGCCGTGGCGTTTGGCGGCGATGCCGACCCCGTTGTCCTCCACGGTCAGGATGAAGCGGCCTGCGGTCTCGCCGAACGCGACCCGCACGCGCCCACGGCGTCCGTCCGCGAAGGCATACTTGACCGCGTTGGTCACCAGCTCGTTCAGGATCAAGCCGAGTGGAACGGCTTGCGCCGGGGACAACTCTCGACTGAGCGCAACCGGCACGATGGACACATTCCGCCCGCACGCCACGGAACTCTCCAGATCGCGGCACAGCTCCTGAATGGAGCTCTTGCTGTCCAGCGCCTCGCTGCCGTCGGTGGTGCGCAGGCGCTTGTGGATGCGAGCCATGACCAGGACTTGCGCCAGCGCATCGTCCAGCACGGATCTGGCCTTCTCGTCGCTGACTGCGGTGGATTGGTATCGGATGAGCGATGCCACGGCGGCAAAGTTGTTGGCCACCCGGTGCGCCACCTCCTCGAGCAGGATGGATTTCTCGTGCTCGGCCACCGTGAGCCGCTCGGTCGACTGCTGCGCGGCGATGAGGGCCGAGCCCATCCCGGCAATCGTCGTCGCACAGGCCACCGATATCAGCGCATAGAACTCGATTTTCACGACGTGGGCCGTCTCGATGAACTCGAGGCCGCGCCAGGGCTCGAAGTAGAGGGCCGCCAGGACGCAACTGAGAAAGGCGCCGAACAACCCCACGCCTTCTCCAAACATGAGGGCCGCAATGATCACCGTGAGCAGGGACAGCAGAAAGGGCTCTCCCGGGACCTCGCTTTGAATCGGAAACTGGAAGGCGAACGCAGCGACGAGCGCCATGAAGGTCAATACAATCCGCAGCGCCACATGACGATTGCGAAGATCCTCGAGAAACATGAGCATGCACCGCACCTTAGTCTGTGATGGCCCCAAGCGCGCGCCCATATTTGGTCTAATTTTCGACATCACGACGAAAGTCTCACCTATGGTTATTGCTCGCTTTTTTGTGATTCTGCGTGAGCCTTCCGACACCCCGAAGCAGGCCTCAACGGCGCGCGCCCGAATGCGCCGCTGTTCATCTCTTCACGCGCTCGTGTAGCATCGCCGGCACAGACACGAGGCACAGGGGAACGGCAGGACCAATGGCGGGCTACACGATCTCACTGGCAGGCAGAACCGCGCTCGTGACGGGAGCATCCTCGGGCCTCGGCCGGCACTTCGCGCGCGTGCTGGCCGACGCCGGCGCCAAGGTCGCCCTGGCGGCCCGCCGGCTCGACCGCCTGCAGACCCTTGCAGGCGAGATCCGCGCGGCCGGCGGCCAGGCCGCAGCCATCGCGCTCGATGTCACCGACCGCACCTTTGTTGCGCGCGCGTTCGATGCGGCGGAAGCCGAGCTGGGACCGGTGACCATCCTCGTCAACAACGCCGGCGTGCCGGCCGGCTCCTCTGTTCTGAAGACGAGCGAGAGCGACTGGCGCAGCGTGCTCGACGTCAATCTCGACGGCGTCTTCCGCGTCGGCCAGGAGGCCGTACGCCGCATGAGCGAGCGGCGCTCCGGCGGATCGATCGTCAACATCGCCTCCATCACGGCCTTCGGCGTGCTGAAAGGCATTGCCCCCTATTCGGCCTCCAAGGCCGCAGTCGTCAGCCTCACCAAGTCCATGGCGCTCGAGCTGGCGCGCGACGGGATCCGCGTCAATGCCCTGGCGCCCGGCTACTTCTCCACCGAGCTCAACGATGCCTTCCTGGCCAGCGAGCCGGGACAGCGGCTGCTGGCGCGCGTGCCGATGCAGCGCGCGGGCCGGCTGGAGGAACTCGACGGTGCGCTGCTGCTGCTGGCGTCGGATGCCGGCGCCTTCATGACCGGGAGCGTCATCACCATCGACGGCGGGCACCTGCTCGCCATGGGCTGAGCCGGCCTGGGTCGTCATCCCGGAATGGCGCGCTCCCTGTCATCCCGGAATGGCGCCCCGGCTCGGGGCCGGGGCAGGCTGCGCAATCTCCGGAACCCAGGATCACAAACACCGCGCCTCGCCCCTGGCCCTGGGTCAGGCGCTCGCCCCGCCGCGCGCGGCCGGCCTGACGCGGCCGGCATGACAATGATGCCAATCTCGACGCGGACGGCTGGATACCGGCAGCGGGCCCCGGTATGACAGGTGAGCCCACACCCCGCCATGGCAGCAAGGTATCCCCGATGACGACCGAGAGGCCCGAGCTGAGGAAACGTCCAGCCAACTTCGTGGGCCTGAGCCCGGTGAGCTTTCTGAAGCGCGCCGCCGATTTCTTCGGCGACCGCACGGCGGTGATCCACGGCGCCCGGCGCTTCACCTACAAAGAGTTCTACGCGCGCGCACGGCGGCTGGCGCACGCGCTGAGCAAGGCCGGCATCCAGCGCGGCGACACGGTCGCCATCCTGGCCGCCAATACGCCGGCCATGCTCGAAGCCCACTACGCCGCGCCGATGATCGGCGCCGTGCTCAATCCCATCAACATCCGCCTCGACGCCCCGCTGATCGCCTTCTGCCTGGAGCACGGCGAGGCCAAGCTGCTGCTGGCCGACCGCGAGTTCCATGCCACCATCGCCCCGGCGCTGGACAGGCTCGGGCCCAGGCGCCCCATCGTCATCGACATCGCCGATGCGGAGACGGATGGCGCGCCGGGCTTCGGCGGCATCGAGTACGAGAGCTTCCTCGCCGCCGGCGATGCCCACTTTGCCACCCCGGGGCCCGAGGACGAGTGGGACAGCATCTGCCTGCTCTACACCTCCGGCACCACCGGCAATCCCAAGGGCGCCGTCTACAGCCACCGCGGCGCCTATCTCGGCGCGCTCGCCAACGCGCTCACCTTCAAGCTCGACCACGACAGCCGCTACCTGTGGACGCTGCCGATGTTCCACTGCTCGGGCTGGACCTACACCTGGGCCGTCACCGTGGCCGCGGCCACGCATGTGTGCCTGCGCAGGATAGAGCCGCAGCGCATCTTCGACGCCATCCTCGAGCATCGCGTCACCCACATGTGCGGGGCGCCGATCGTGCTCAACATGCTGGTGCATGCGCCGGCAGAGGCCAAGCGGCCGCTGCCGCTGCGCACCAAGGTCGCCACCGGCGGGGCGGCGCCGCCCGCCATCGTCATCGAGCGCATGGAGGATATGGGCTTTGAGGTGCTCCACCTCTACGGCACGACCGAGAGCTACGGCCCATCCACCTATTGCCCGCCGCTGCCCGAGTGGGCGGCGCTGCCGGCCGGCGAGCGCTATGCGCTGATGGCGCGCCAGGGCGTGCCGAACCCCGTCATCGAGAGCATGGCGGTGGTTGATCCTGAAAGTGGCACGCAGCTGCCGAGAGACGGGGCGAGGATCGGCGAGATCGCGCTCGCCGGCAACACGCTGATGAAGGGCTATCTCAAAAATGAGGCGGCCACCGAGGCGGCCTTCGCCGGAGGGATGTATCGCTCGGGCGATCTCGCCGCCTGGCATGCCGACGGCAGCATCGAGGTGAAGGATCGCTCCAGGGACATCATCATCTCGGGCGGCGAGAACATCTCCTCGCTCGAGGTCGAGGAGATCCTCTATCGCCATCCGCAGGTGATGGAGGCGGCGGTGGTGGCGCGTCCCGATGCGAAGTGGGGCGAAAGCCCCTGCGCCTTTGTCACGCTGAAGCCCGACGGCGGCAGGGCGTCGGCGGAGGACATCATCGCCTTCTGCCGGGCCAACATGGCCCACTTCAAAGTGCCCAGGACTGTGGTTTTCGGGCCACTGCCCAAGACCTCGACCGGCAAGATCCAGAAATTCATCCTGCGCGAGACGGCAAAAACGCTGCGCTGACCGCCCGTTAGCGGCCCCTGCGCGGCGCTTCGCCAAGGCGCGCGCCACGCACCCCGGGCGCTCAGGCGACGTGCGCGGGGTGTGATGTGCCCATTTGACACGCTCGCATTGCTTCTGAAGTCCGCTACGGAAGTCTTTGCATTGATTTCTTATTTCGCCGGCTTTGTTTCAAGGGGGAGCCTCCGCCGCACCGGCCTGTCCAGCCTGCCTGCCGCCATCGCATCCATTTTTGTTCGCGTACGAAGATCGGTGGCACCTGAGGGGGAACTTGTCATGCGTACCCGCAGCACCATCTCGGCGTGCCACCGTTCTGTGCACGTGCCCGACCGCCGCCGATGGCGCGCGCTCGTTCTGCCACCTGCCCTTCTGGCCGCAGCCTTCATGCTGCAGGCCGCAGCCGCCGCCGCACGGCCAAATGCGGTCTCAAGTGCGGTCTACTGGGACGGCTCGGAACCGCGCCTTCACGCCGTCCGGCACGAGGAGCGCACCGTGCGCCACGCGGACACCGTGCGGCCGCAGCGCCGGGTCCGGCGCAGCGCCTCGCGCCGGCACCCCCGCAGCTCCC
>JAIEQJ010000062.1 GCA_019747815.1 Hyphomonadaceae bacterium | reverse complement strand
GGCGCAGCCCGGACGCCCTGCTCCTCCTCGTCTCGCACCCCCTCGGGCGGAAAGCCGCTGCGGGGCGCAAGGTGCTGGTGTGCCGGGCCCCGCGAGCACGGACTGATGCTTCGCGCTCAGCCTGGGCTCGGAGCCGGCATGACGATGCGCGGGGCTAGACGTGCCCCTCTTTGCGGAGCCAACCCTCGGTGCGGTCGAGCGCGCGCGTGATGCCATCGAACATGGCATTGATCTCTGCGCCGTCGATGATGAGCGGCGGGCACAGCGCGACGGTGTCGCCGCCGACGGCGCGGCACAGCAGGCCTTCCTCCTCGGCAAACCGCACGGCCTTGGCGCCGACGCCGAGCTTGGGCTCGAAGCTCTGCCGGGCGCGCTTGTCCTTGACGAGCTCCAGCCCGCCGATCAAGCCGATGCCGCGGGCTTCGCCGACGAGCGGATGGTCGGCGAGCGCCTGCAGCCGCAGCCGGAAGATGGGCGCCACCCGCCGCACATGCTCCACGATCTTGATGCGCTCGTAGATTTCGATGGTCTTGAGGGCCACGGCACAGGCCAGCGGATGGCCCGAATAGGTGAAGCCGTGGGCGAATACGCCATGCTTGCCGCTCGCGTCCACCAGCGTCTGATAGACACCCTCCGGCACGGTCAGCGCCCCCATCGGCACGTAGGCCGAGGTGACGGCCTTGGCCATGGTGATGCTCGAGGGCTGGATGCCGAAGGTCTGCGAGCCCCACCAGTGGCCGGTGCGGCCGAAGCCGCAGATCACCTCGTCGGCGATGAAGGCGATGTCGTGCCGGGCGAGCACGGCCTGCACCTTCTCGAAGTACGTGGCGGGGGGAAGGAGCACGCCGCCCGCGCCCATGACGGGCTCGGCGATGAAGGCGGCGATGGTGTCGGGTCCCTCGCGCTCGATCAGGTCTTGGAGGCTGCGCACGATGCGCGTGGCATAGGCCTCCTCGCCCTCGCCGGCTTCCGCGCCCTTCCAATGGTGCGGGCAGTCGGTGTGCAGCACGCCGGCAATCGGCAGATCGAAGTCGGCATGGAAGACGCTGAGACCGGAGAGGCTGGCGGCCGCCACCGTGGTGCCGTGGTAGCCGCGCTGGCGGGCGATGATCTTCTTGCGCCTGGGCTGGCCGCGCACATTGTTATAGTACCAGGCGATCTTGACCTGGGTGTCGTTGGCTTCCGAGCCCGAGTTGGTGAAGAACACCTTGGAGGCCGGCACCGGGGAGATGGCCTTGATCTTCTCGGCCAGCGCAATGGCCGGCTCGTGGCTGCGCCCGCCGAACAGATGCGTGAAGGAGAGGCGCGCCATCTGCTCGCGCGCGGTCTCCACCAGCTCCTGGTTGCCGTAGCCGAGCCCCGCGCACCACAGCCCGGCGAGACCCTCGATGTAGCGCTTGCCGCCGCTGTCGTAGACGTAGATGCCTTCCGCCCGCTCGACCACCAGCGGTCCTGCGCTGCGATGGGCGAGGAGGTTGGTGGTTGGATGCAGCAGCGCCTCGACGTCGCGGGCGGCAAAATTGGAGATGGGGCGCATGGCTCACCCAAGGTTCGTCGCAATTGCCGGCAATCCTACGCAACGGGTGCGGGATGTCATCCTGGAAAGTCGCGATTGCGCGTGCTTCCTGCCATGCTGGCAGCGCCGGGCGAACACTGCTATGAGCGGGCAGCAAGGCCATGGTTGGCGCATGACGGACTATTCGACGGCGATTGTGGCGCCGCTGGCCCGCTGGTCGTGCCGGATCGCCCTGTTTTCGGTGAGCCTGCTGCTCGTCAGCCTGGTTCTGCACCGCGCCACGTCGTTCTCGACCGCGGTGGCCATGAACCTCTTCCTCGTCGGCTACGCGGGAGCCGCCCTGGCGATCCTCATCGGGCTGGTGGCCCTCGTGCAGATTTGGCGCACCGGGTTTGGCGGAGCGGCCAGGGTGGCGGTGGGGGTCCTCCTGCCGCTGCTGGCGTTTGCGGGGCCGGTGGGCTACGCGGTCGCCTTCCACAATCTGCCGCGCATCAACGACGTGACCACCGATCTGGCCTCGCCGCCCAGGTTCAGCGTGCTCGCCAAGCGCCCCGAAGGCGCCAACTCCAGCGCCTACCCGGGCCCCCGCTTTGCCGAGCAGCAAGCGCAGGCCTATCCCGATCTGAGAACCCTGGTGCTGGAGCGCCCCGTGGACGAGGCGTTCGACCTCGTCGAGGAGGCGGTGCGGAAATTGCGCTGGCGGGTGGCCGCAGCCGAGCCGCCGACCGGCCGGCCGGTCAAGGCGGGGGTGCTCGAGGCCACCGATCAGACGCTGATCGTCGGCTTCACGGACGATATCGTCATCCGCGTCGATGGCGGCGCCAACCGCGCCCGCATCGATGTGCGCTCCGCCTCGCGCCACGGCCGTTTCGACTTCGGCCAGAACGCGGCGCGGGTGCGCAGGTTCCTGGCCGAGGTGCAGGCGCGCGCCGAGGCCACCGCGACGGGTGTCGCCGGCCGGCGCGGGCTCACCAGCTCGCGGGCGCGGGCGCTTCTCAAGCGGCAAAAAGCAGACGATCGCGGGCCAGCGGGGGCTCGCAACGAACGAGGCCCCGCTCAATCAAATGTTCAACGTGCGCCTCAACAGAAAGAGCGGCAGCGTTGAGGAGCTTGGGGTTCAAGTCGCGGTAGATCGCCGGCACGATCGACTTGATGGTGTTCTTGCCGGCGCGGATGCAGTCGAGGATCGCCTGCTCGCGCATGCGCCGGTGCAGCAGGAACGCCTTCACCATGCGCTGCGGATCGGCGATCTGGCCGCCGTGTCCGGGGAAGTAGACGCGGTCGTCGCGTGCATTCAGCACCTCCAGCGCGCGCATGTAGTCGCCCATGTTGCCCTCGGGCGGCGCGACCACGCTGGTGTTCCAGCCCATCACATGATCGCCGGAGAACAGAACCTTCGTGCCGTCGAGCGCAAAGCACAAATGATCCGGGGCATGGCCCGGCGTGTGCAACGCTGTGAAGGCCCAGCCGTTGCCGGCCAGTCGGCCGCCGTCGGCCAGCGGCACGTCGGGCACGAAATCCTGCTCGACGAACTCGCTGCCCGAAAGGCTCGTCTGCTTGGCGCCGTGCGTGCGGGCGCGGCGGCCGAAGCCCGCCGTCTTGGCGCCGGTGGCCGCGAGCAATGCGGGCAGTCCGTCGGTGTGATCGTGGTGCGTGTGGGTGATCAGCACATGGCTGAGGCGGCGCGCGCCGATGGTGTCGAGGATGGCCTTCAGATGGGCCTGGTCCTCGGGGCCCGGATCGATCAGCGCCAGAGTGTCATGGCCGATGATGTAGGTGTTGGTGCCCTTGAAGGTGAAGGGGCTGGGATTGTTGGCAACGATGCGCACCACCCCCGGCGCCAGCTCGCGCGGCACGCCGTAGGCGAACTCCATGCTGGTTCTGAATTCCGGTCCTTCGGCCATGCGCGTCCCTGCAGCTTGGGTCGAGAAAGGTCGTGCAATGCCACGCGCATGCGCCGCTTGCAAGGCGCCATTCCGGCGATGGCACCTTGGGCTGACACCCGTTGCGGCGCCACTGGCATCAATTGGCCTTGAACAGCTTGCCGTAGCGCTCCGCATCGCTCTTGAGAACCTGGTTGAAGGCGTCGGGCGGCGAGGAGACGAGCTCGACACCCTGCGGCTCGAAGCGCGCTTTCATGTCGGCGGCCTGCAGAACCTGTGCGACGTCCTGGCTGACCTTGCCGACGATGGCCTTGGGCGTGGCGGCGGGCGCCAGAATGCCGAACCACGCATCATACCGGTACTCGGGAAAACCGGCCTCCGCGAAGGTCGGCACGTCGGGAAGGCTCGCCAGGCGCCTTGGGCCCGTCACGGCCAGCCCGCGCATCTTGCCGCTTTGCACCAGATCGCCGCCGACATTGAAGAACGTGAAGCCCATCGCCACGTCGCCGCGGATCACCGCCGTCTGCGCTTCGGGCAGCCCTCGGAACGGCAGATGGACGATGTCGGTCTGCGTCGTCTGCTTCAGCAGCTCGGCGGCGATGCCGGTCGTGCTGCCGAGGCCGGCCGAGCTGTAGTTGAGCGTGCCGGGATTGGCCTTGGCCGCGGCGATCAAATCCTTGACGGTCTTGTGCGGCGTCTCCGGCGGAGCTGCCAGGATGAGCGGGGTGATGGCCACCTGCGAAACGCCGACGAAGTCCTTCTGCGGATCGAAGGCCAGGTTCTTGTTGAGGTAGCTGATGACGGTGTGCCCGTTGGAGGTCAGCATCAGCGTGTAGCCGTCCGCGGCCGCGCCCTTGGCGACGCTGGAGGTGCCGGCAAGGCCGGGCCGGTTCTCAACGATCACCTGCTGGCTCCAGCGCTGAGACAGCTTCTCGGCGATGGAGCGGGCGAGCAGGTCGGTCATGCTGCCGGCCGAGAACGGCACAACGATGCGCACCAGCTGCTCGGGATACTTCGCGTCTTGTGCCGAGGCTGACGGCGCGGTTGCCGCGAGCACGGCGCAGACGAGCGGAAACATGCGGGCCCTTTGCATTTCGCTTCCTCCCCAGTGCTTATGGTCTTTGCTGCCCATTGACGTGCAGGGGGCCAACAACAGCATGTGTCGCGCCGGTCTGCAACATCACGGCCATGTGTCCATGCGGCTGTCCATGCGGCCCGCGCTGGGGGGAGCCCGAGTGCACTGGAGGCCAGATTTAACCACAAAGCCATGGGAGATAGCGGTGCGCCTTTGCTGGGGGCTAGTCTCGCGTGCGGCCGGCGCGCCGCTTGGTGGGCGTTCTGATTATGCGTCCTTGTGCGTTTCTCTTTCGCCGCGCGGTCGTTTGCACCGCCGCCGTTGCTGCGGGCCTCATGCTGGCAGGATGCGCCGGCGCCAGCGGTCAGAACTCGTCCGCGACGCCGAGCATCCTGGACAAGCTGCTCGCGACATCGCCGCCGGCGGAGCCGGCCCCGGTTGCAGCCGCCGCGCCCACCGCCGAAGGGGAGAACTGCGGCTCGCCGGCGCAGTGCAAGTCGGCGCTCAAGAAAATGGTCGACAGTCCGAAGCGGGGCTGGGTGGGACAGGTGCAGTCGCCTGCCGCCTACAGCGACGGAACGCGCCTGTTTGCCTACCGGGCGCTCCGCACCAAGCTCTCCTGCCGCGAGTTGTCGCTCGCGCTCACCGAGGTCCGGACGACATCGAAGTCGCTGGCGGGTGAGGTGGCGGGGGTGAGCCCGGATCAGGTTGCGCGCACCCGCGCGCTCAACAGCCAGGTCGAGGGCGAGCTTGCGCGCGAGCGCGGCGCGCGCTGCAAGGGCTGAGGTCTGGCGCGGAAGCCGCGCAAGAGACTATTCGCGCCAAGCCACGCAATCACGGGGGGCCGGACCTGGACAAGCGCGCCTCAGCGTGCCGTAGTGGCGGCAAGGGAGAGAAGCGAACACGAGGATTTTGTCAGATGACACTTCGCTTGCGGTGCATCGCAGCGGCGGCCACGCTGGCTGCGGGCTTGCAAATTTTGACGGCGGGCATCGGTGCGGCGCAGGATTTTCCGTCCAGGCCGATCGAGTTCGTGGTGCCCTGGGGTGCGGGCGGCGGCGCCGACCAGGTGGCGCGCAAGCTCGCCAAGATCATGGAGCCGAAGCTCAAGGTCTCCATGCCGGTCATCAACGTGCCGGGTGCGACGGGCCAGACCGGGCTCACCAAGATGCTCACCGCGCCGGCCGACGGCTATGCCATCTCGGTCTTCATCGGCGACACGTTTGCGCTGCAGGCCGGCACGCCGCCGCCCAAGTGGAGCATGCAGGACATCGAGCCGCTGGGCATCGTCATCCAGCAGCCGTCTGCGTTCCTGGTCGCGGAAGGTGGCCGCTTCAAGTCCTGGGCCGATCTGGAGGCCGCAGCCAAGACGGAGAGGCTGCGGGTGGGCGTCACCGGGTTCGGCTCCAACGACGACCTGACCGTGAACTACCTGGCCAAGAAGGGCCTGAAGTTTGCGAGCGTGCCGCTGCCGAAGCCCGGTGAGCGCTACACGGCCGTGCTCGGCGGGCATGCGGAGGTGCTCTACGAGCAGATCGGCGACGTGCGCAGCTTCGTCGACGACAAGAAGCTGAAGCCCGTCATCCTGTTCGCCGACAAGCGCGACCCCAATTTTCCAGACGTGCCGACATCGGTGGAGCTGGGGCACCGGGTCACGCTGCCCCAGTTTCGTGCCATCGTCATCAAGGCCGGCACGGATCGGAACGTCGTCAAGAGATTGGCCGACGCGCTGGCGGATGCGGCGCGCGATCCCGAGTATGCCGCCTATCTCAAGGACCAGTATGCCGATGCCAACAGCTTCGTGCCCGGCAGCGCTACCGCCGCCTTCCTTGCCAACGAGCTCAAGGCGATGAAGCAGTTGATCGCCGATGCCGGCGTGACCCAGGCGGCGCCGGAGCCGAAGAAATAAGGCGCCGGGCGCAGTAGTCCGGGCGCCGCTGCTATCCTCGTCTGTGCGGGGCCGGCTTACAATGGCTCGATTGCGGGAAATGTTGATGCTGCAGGTCTTCGCCAAAACCTTGCCGTTCGCGGCCCTCCTGGGTGCCGCCGTCTATCTCTTCACGCTTACGCTGCACTTCGATTTCCCGCGTGCGCCCGATCGGCTCGGCCCCGACGTGTGGCCGCAGGCGATCCTCGTGCTGCTGATCCTCACCTGCGCCGCCGGGATCTGCCGCACCCTGCTCGCAGATCGCCGCGCCAAGTCGGGCCCTGGCGAAGGCAGCACCGCGCGCGCGGGTGAGGCGGGGGCGGCAGAGCCGGAGGTGCCCTCCCGCTATGGCTTGGTGGCCGGCGGGGTGTTGCTGTTCCTTGCCTATCCGGTGGCGCTCGAGCACCTGGGATTCCTGGCCGCCACCTTTGGTCTGATGATGCTGTTCATGCTGATCGGGCAGTGGCGCAACATCCCCGGGGTCATTGCGGTCAGCGCCATCGGCACGCTCGCGCTGTTCTACATCTTCCGCGGGGTGGTCTACGTCTCGCTGCCGCTGGGCCGCGGGCTCTTCCATGACTGGACCGTTTGGATCGCCAGTCTTCTCGGCATGCGCTGAACGGAATCGGGACATGGTCGACATCCTGCTGCATCTGGGTCAGGGGTTCCTGACCGTCTTCCAGCCCGTCAATCTGCTCGTGCTTGTGATCGGGCTGATGCTCGGGCTGCTGGTTGCCGTGCTGCCGGGGCTGACGCTGGTGATGGGCGTCGTGCTGGTGCTGCCCTTCACCTACAAGCTCGGCATCACGCCGGCTGTGATCCTGCTCACCGCCATGTATGTGACCGGGACCTACGGCGGGGCCTTCACCGCCATTCTGTTTCGCATCCCGGGCGAGCCCATCGACGTGCCGCTGTTGTGGGACGGCTACGAGATGGCCAAGAACGGCGAGCCGGCCAAGGCGCTCGGCTGGACCCTGTTTGCGGCGCTGGCCGGCGGCCTGGTTGCGGCCGTGGTGATGGTGGCCCTGTCGGAGCCCGTTGCGCGTTTCGCGCTGACGCTCTCGGCGCCGGAATATTTTTCGCTCGTCCTGTTCGGTCTTGCCAGCGTCGTCTGCCTGGGCGGGGGATCGCAGATCAATGCGTTCGTGTCGCTGCTGATCGGCTTGCTGATCGCCACGGTGGGTGTCGACGGCACGTACGGGGCGGATCGCTTCTCGTTCGGCTTCGATACGCTGCGCGACGGCATCGAGTATCTGGGGGTGATGGTGGGCGCCTACGGGCTGGGCGAGGTGCTGTCGCGGCTGGAGAAGGGGTTCACATCGCCCACCGTGCAGCAGATCGGCAGGATCGAGACCAAGCTGCCGTCGGGTGCCGAGATCGCGCAGGTGAAGGGCACGTTCGCGCGCTCCTCGCTGCTCGGCATCGTCGTCGGCATCGTGCCGGGGGCCGGCGCCACCATCGCCTCGTTCCTGTCCTACGGGGTGGAGGCGCAGTACGGCCGGCGGCGCAAGGAGATGGGCTCAGGAATAGCAGAGGGCATCGTGGCGCCGCAGGCGGCGGCGACGGCGTCGGTCGGCGGGGCGATGATTCCGCTCCTGACCATGGGCATTCCGGGATCCGGCGCCACCGCCATCATCCTGGCGGCGTTTCTGCTGCAGGGCATCCAGCCGGGGGCGCAGGTGTTCGTCAATCAGCCGGGACTGATCTATGCGATCTTCGCTGCCGTGTTTGCGTCCCTCGTCGGCATGGTGCTCATCGGCTATTTCGCCATCAAGGCCCTGGTGAAGGTGCTCGACCTGAAGGAGGCGCCGGTCTCAGCCTTTGTCGTGATGTTCTGCTTCATCGGTGCGCTGGCCCAGCGCAACAACCTGAGCGACCTGTGGACCATCGTGGCGTTCGGTCTGCTCGGCTACCTGTTCGACAAGTTCGAGTTTCCGATCGCGCCGATGGTGCTGGGCGCCATCCTGGGGCCGCTGGCGGAGAGCTATTTCCTGACCGCGATGATCAGCACCGAGAACAACTGGACCGTGTTCTTCACGCGGCCCATGTCGTTGGCGCTGATCGCGCTTTCGGTGGCGACCGTGGTGTTTCCGCTTGTTCGGGGCTGGCGCGAGCGGCGGGCGTAGCGTGTCATCCCGGACGCCGCGCAGCGGCAATCCGGGAGCCAGGAGCAGCATGGCTCGCGCGTCGTTTGTGGCCCTGGGTCCCGGCTCTCGCGCCTTGCGCTCGGCCGGGATGACAGCGGTCACGCCGCCTGTCTCGTTGCAGCCGCGCCGTAGAACGTTTCGCCCTTCTCCGCCATCTGCCGCAGCAGGGCATTGGGCGCAAAGCGCGGGCCGTAGGCTTGCGCCAGGCGGTCGCATTCGGCCACGAACGCCTTGAGCCCGATGGTGTCGATCAGCGACAGCGGCCCGCCGCTCCAGGGCGCGAAACCCCAGCCGAGGATGGCGCCGACGTCGGCGTCCTCCGGCGCCGTGACCACCTTTTCCTCGTAGCAGCGCGCGGTCTCCAGCGCCTGGATGTAGAGGAAGCGCGTCTTGAGCTCACCGACCGAGGGCTCTTCGGCGGCCCGCGGCGCGAACTCGGCAAGCCCCGGCCACAGCCGCTTCCTGCCGTCGGCGGGATAGTCGTAGAAGCCCTTGCCCGCCTTCTTGCCGAGGCGTCCCAGCTTGACGACCAGCGTCTCGATCATGGGCTCGACCGCGGTCGGCTTGTAGGCATCGCCCAGGTCCTTGGCGGTCTGCTTGCCGACCTTGTAGATGAGGTCCAGCGCCACCTCGTCTGAGAGCGCCAGCGGCGGCATCGGCATGCCGGTCATCCTGCCGGCGTTCTCGATCAGGGCCGGATTGATGCCCTCGCTCAGCATCAGCATGCCTTCGCGCGTGTAGGTGGCGAACACGCGGCTGGTGTAGAAGCCCCTGGAGTCGTTGACGACGACCGGCGTCTTCTTGATGCGCTGCACGTAGTCCATGGCCAGGGCCAGGGTGGCGTCGGAAGTCTGCTTGCCGCGAATGATCTCGACGAGCTGCATCTTGTCGACCGGCGAGAAGAAATGCAGGCCAACAAAGGTTGCCGCGTCGCGCCAGGCCTCGGCGAGGCCGGTGATCGGCAGGGTCGAGGTGTTGGAGGCGAACGGCGCATGCGGCGGCAGCACCGTGGCCGCCTTGCGGGTCACGTCGGCTTTGATGGCCCGATCCTCGAACACGGCCTCGATGACGAGGTCGGCGTCCTTCAGCCCGTCATAGCCCGTCGCCGGGGTGATGCGTGCCAGAACGGCATCGGCAGCGTCCTGCCGCAGGCGGCCGCGCTCCACCTGCTTGGCGAGCAGCTTGGCGCTGTAGCTCTTGCCCTTCTGTGCCTCCTCGAGCGACCGGTCGATCAGCACCACCTCGAGGCCGGCCATTGCCGTCACATGGGCGATGCCGGCACCCATCATGCCGGCGCCCAGCACGCCGATCTTGTCGAGCTTGGCCGGCGGCACGCCCTTGGGCCGGCGCTCCAGCTTGTTGGCGCGCTGCAGATTGATGAAGAGCGAGCGGATCATGTTGCGCGAGGCGGGGTGCATCATGACCTTGGTCATGTAGCGCGCCTCGATCCTGAGCGCCGCGTCGATCGGCACCAACAGCCCCTCGTAGACCGCCGACATGATGGCCTCGGGTGCGGGATAGTTGCCCATGGTCTTGGCGCGCAGCATGGCGTTGCCGGCCACGAACACCTGGGAGGCGGCCGGGTGGTAGGGATCGCCGCCGGGCACCTTGAAGCCCTTCTCGTCCCAGGGCTGCACGGCCTTGCCGCCGGCCTTGATGATGGTCTTCGCCGCCTGGATGAGATCGGCGGCGGGCACGACCTTGTGCACCAGCCCGCCTTTCAGCGCGGCGTCGGGCCCGATCGTGCGGCCTTCGAGCATCATGGGCAGCGCCGCCATGGCGCCCATGAGGCGCGGCAGGCGCTGCGTGCCGCCGGCGCCCGGCATCAGGCCCACCTTGGCCTCGACGAGGCCGAGCTGGATGCGCGGATCGTCGGCGACGATGCGGGTGTGGCACGCCAGGCAGACCTCGAGACCGCCGCCCAGCGCCAGGCCGTTGATGGCGGCGACGAAGGGCTTGCCGCCCTTCTCGATCCGCCGCAGCGCCAGATTGAACTGCATCAGGTTGTCGAAGATCGCCTTCGCGGTCTGCTCGGTGGCGGCGCCCGCCTTGGCGGCGTCGCCGGTCTGCTTCTGCAGCATGGACAGATCGGCGCCGGCGATGAAGGCCGGCTTGCCCGAGGTGACCACCACGCCCTTCACGGATGGATCGGCAATCGCCTGGTCGGCGGCCGCCACATACTCGTTGATGCTGTCTGCCGACAGCACGTTCATGGATCGGCCCGGCATGTCCCAGGTCAGCGTGACGATGCCGTCGGCGTCCTTGTCGACGCGAATGTTGGTCATGGACTGCAGCTCCGGGAGATCGATCAAACGCGCTCGATGATGGTGGCGGTGCCCATGCCGGCGCCGACGCACAGCGTGGCGAGGCCGGTGGCGACGTCCCGCCGCTCCATCTCGTCGAGCAGGGTGCCCAGGATCATGGCGCCGGTCGCCCCCAGGGGATGGCCCATGGCGATGGCCCCGCCGTTGACGTTGAGCTTATCGTGCGGAATGTCGAGCAGCTGCATGAACAGCAGAACGACCGAGGCGAAGGCCTCGTTGAGCTCGTAAAGATCGATGTCGCCCGCCTGCATGCCGGCGCGCTTCAACACCTTGCGCGTGACCTTCTCGGGGCCGGTCAGCATGATCGACGGCTCGGAGCCGATCGAGGCGAAGGCGCGGATGCGGGCGCGCGGCTTGAGCCCGGCCCTGGCGCCGGCCTCCTTGCTGCCGATCAGGATGGCGGCGGCGCCGTCGACAATGCCCGACGAGTTGCCGGCGTGGTGGACGTGCTCGATGCGCTCGACCTCGGGATAGCGCTGATTGACGACCGCATCGAAACCGAACTCCTCGCCGAGCTTCGCAAACGACGGGTTGAGGCTTGCGAGCGACTGCATCGTCGTGTCGGGGCGCATGTGCTCGTCATGATCGAGCAGCGTGAGCCCGATCTGGTCCTTGACCGGGACCACGGATTTCTTGAAGCGGCCGTCCTTCCAGGCGGCGGCGGCCCGCTGCTGGCTCGCGACCGCGAAGCCATCCACATCGGCGCGCGAGAAGCCCCACTTGGTGGCGATCATGTCGGCGCCGATGCCTTGCGGCGCGAAATAGCTCTTGAAGGCCATGGCGGGATCGCTGGCCCAGGCGCCGCCGTCGGAGCCCATGGCGACCCGCGACATGCTTTCCACGCCCCCGCCGATGGCGAAGTCGGACTGGCCGGCCATCACCTGGGCCGCCGCCATGTTGGTGGCCTCCAGGCCCGAGGCGCAGAAGCGGTTGATCTGCACGCCCGAGACGGTCTCGGCATAGTCGGCGTTGATGGCGGCGAGGCGGGCGATGTCGGACCCCTGCTCCTTGACCGGCGATACGACGCCCAGCACCACGTCGTCGACCAGCGAGGTGTCGAGCGCGTTGCGGTCGCGGACCGCCTTCAGCACGCTGGTGGCAAGGTGCAGGGCGGTGGCTTCATGCAGGGCGCCGTCGGGCTTGCCCTTGCCGCGCGGCGTGCGCACGGCGTCATAGATGTAGGCCTCGGCCATCGTCCTCTCCTTCGCTCTGGCGCATGCGATCGTTCGGGTGCCGGCACAGCTAACCTCCACTTATCGTCAACGGCAAGAGTGTTGTGGGCCGGGGCCTGGGCCTGGGCAGGCCGGGTCGCGGGGCCTGGCGGCCGAGAGGGCGCGAAGGCTTGTGCCGCCCGCTCGCCTTTGCAGGTTCGGGTCACGGCTGTCGTGCGCGTGCAACGTGCCCGGCTGCGATGCAGAGACGGTCCGCATAATACTTGACTATTCAAGTACACAATATACTAAGCCCTGCATCCTTGCGGACAGCCAGGCCAATCCCAGCCAACCGACAGGGCACACGTGTCCATTTTGTCTTTGCACGATGCGTCGTGCCGGGAGGGGTAATGAGCTCAGTTCGCATTCCAGGATCACTACGTCGCGTCGCCTCGAATCGCCGCAATCAGGTCAGGCCGCGCTCGCCCCTGAAGGAGGGCAAGGCGGCAACATTGTTTACCGCCGCATTGCTCTCGGCTGCGGGTCCGATCAGCATGGCTGCGGCACAGGGCACCTTGCCGCCCCTCAAGGTCGAGGCGGCACAAGTCAAGAAGAAGGCCAAGGCGGCGCCGGCTGCGAAGACCGAGCAGGCCAAGACGCAGCCTGCGGCGCAGCCGCCCAGCACGGCGGCCAAGGATGCCAACCCCTATGCCAATCCGAATGCGCCCTACAACATCGAGCGCTCGGCGTCGGGCAAGCTGACCGAGCCGCTCCTCAACACGCCCCGCACCGTTGCCGTCATCCCCAAGGAGGTCATCCAGGACAAGGCCGCCACCTCCATCCGCGAGCTTGCGCGCCAGACACCGGGCGTGACGCTGGGGTTCGCGGAAGGCGGCAATGCCTTTGGGGATGCCATCTTCATTCGCGGCTTCACGGCGCGCAATGATTTCTACATCGACGGCCTGCGCGATCCGGGCAACGGCTCGCGCGACATCTTCGCCGTCCAGCAGGTCGAAATCTACAAGGGCCCCAGCGGTTCGATCTCCGGGCGCGGCACACCCGGCGGGGCGGTCAACCTCATCAGCAAGATGCCGAACGAGCTGAACAACTTCTTCAACGTGTCGACCATGCTCGGCACCGACCGCACCGTGCGCACGACGGCCGACGTCAATCAGGTCGTGGCTCCGAACTTCGCGGTGCGCGCCAACATCATGTACAACCAGAATGAGGTGGCGGGACGCGATTTCGCAGAGGACCAGCGGTGGGGCGGGCAGATTGCAGCCACCTGGCGGCCCTCCGACACTTTCAAGCTGACCGTCGACTACTACCGCCTGCGCTCCGACGGCACGCCGGATTGGGGTGTTCCGATCAACCGGAATACCCGGTTGCCGTGGACGGAGAACGGTCTGCCGCGCGATACATGGTACGGCAACGCGAACCGCGACTTCATCAAGACCAACTCCGACATCGTCACGGCGACCGCCGAGCTGAAGCTGGCGGACAACGTCAAGCTGACGAGCAGAACACGGGTCGGGCGCAATTCAGCCGACTATCTGGCCTCGGCGCCCCGGCCGGATCTGCCGGTGGATGGCGACATCCCGGTCAACAATCCGAACCGTTTCCAGGAGTTCGATCTCTTCGCGCATCAGAGCGATGTGAACTTCAAGTTCAACACGGGCGCCTGGCGCCATACCCTGGTTGCGGGCATCGAGGTGGAGCGCACGACCGTCAATCGCTTCGGCTATGTCAAGGCCGCCGACGGTGCCGCTTTGCCCACCACGACGGTGCCCGTGTTCAATCCCAATCCCTACCGGCCCTTCGACGCCTACAAGCGCGCCTTCCAGTTCGACGCGACGATCGATACCAAGGCGGCCTTCATTCAGGACACCATCAAGCTCTCCGAGCAGTGGATCCTGAACGGCGGCGTGCGCGTCGACAATTTCTCCAGGGAGCAGGTGGGCGCGACGCCGCAAAATACGGCCAGCCGCGACGACACGCTCGTCAGCTACAATGTGGGGCTTGCCTACAAGCCGCTGCCGATCGCAACCTTCTATGCGGCGCTGGCGACGGCAGCGAGCCCGGTCGGCAATGAGCTCGATTCCACCGGAGCGACGTACAATGGCTTGAGCGCAGGCACGTCGCTGCTCTCGCCCGAAGAGACGACCGGCATCGAGATCGGCACCAAATGGGAGCTCTTCAATCGGCGGCTGCTGGCCACGGCGGCGCTCTTCCAGACCGAGATGAGGAATGCGCGTGAGAACACGGCGGCATGCAACGACGTCACGTTGGTGTGCACGGCAGCCGCCACCGGCGCTTACCGCGTGCGGGGGTTCGAGCTTGGGGCGGCCGGCAACATCACCGAGCACTGGAGCGTCTATGGCGGCCTGGTCGTCATGGAGACGGAGGTGACCGGCTCGGCCAACCCGGCCAACATCGGCAGGCGGATGGCCAACATTCCCAACACCCAGTTCAGTCTGTTGACCAAGTACAAGCTGACCGACAAGCTGACCGTGGGAGGGCAGGCGATCTATGCGAGCGAGGTCTTCAATGGCTTCTTCGCGGCCGGCCCCGAGGGCTATCGCACGGTGCCCTATTGGCGCTTCGATGCGCTGGCCGAGTATAAGTTCACGGATAACTTCTCGGCGCAGCTCAACGTCGTCAATCTCACCAATGAGCTGTACTATGACACGCTCTATCAGCAGAATAATTCGTTCGTCTACGTGGCGCCCGGCAGGGCTGCCTACCTGACGCTCAACTGGAAATACTGATTGCTCTCGAACTGGACATTCCCCTGGTCGAAGCAACGGGCCTCCGAGCCGCTTCCCGCTCGGAGGCCTCTACCGCTGGAGGAGTCCGCGACGTGCTGATCTGCATTCCCGAAGTGCTGACGAAGGAGCAGGTCGCGCACTGCCGGCAGACGATGGACAAGGCCGAGTGGGTGGACGGGCGCGGCACGGCGGGCCCGCAGTCGGGCTCGGTCAAGCACAACATGCAGTTGCCCGAAGGCTCTCCGGCCGCCAGAGAGCTGGGCGATATGGTGCTGGCCGCTCTCTCGCGCAGCCCGCTCTTCATCTCCGCAGCCATTCCCCAGCGCATCTTTCCGCCGCTGTTCAACAGCTATGGCGTTGGCCATTCGTTCGGCACGCACGTCGATGGCTCCATCAGAGCCATTCCAGGCACGCCGATGAGAATCCGTACAGACTTGTCCATGACGCTGTTCCTCGCCGAACCCGACGAGTATGATGGCGGCGAGTTGACCGTTGAGGACAGGTACGGGACGCATGAGGTGAAACTGCCGGCCGGCGACATGGTGCTCTATCCGGCGACCAGCCTGCACCATGTCAAGCCCGTCACGCGCGGCAGGCGGGTGGCTTCCTTCTTCTGGCTGCAGAGCATGGTGCGCGATGACGGCGCGCGGACGATGCTGTTCGACCTGGATCAGACGATCCAGGACCTCACCGCCGAGAGAGGTCTTGAGGACCCCGCCTGCGTTCGCCTGACCGGCATCTACCATAATCTCATCCGCTACTGGGCGGATGCGTGAGGCGTTGATATTGGCGTTTGTATTGCCTGATTCAGGACGCATTGAGCGCACAAACATCCCGTCGACGGGATACCAGCGGGACGAGCTGTACGCATGGCTGAGAGACGCATGAGGACGGTGGCCGGTTTGCGGTGCTGGACACGTGCCTTGCTGGCCTGCGGGGCTGTCTGCGTCGCTCTGGTGCTGGCGATCAGCGATCAAGCTCATGCTCAGGTCACGCCGCCGCCGCCGGGCTCCTCCGCCGCCTCGAGCCCTTCTGCACCGCCCTCGGCTGCACCGGTTGCCGAGCCCTTGCCCGGGCTGGTCGGCGCGGTGCATCTGCCACGTGATCTTTCGCCCTGGTCGATGTTTGCCTCCGCCGACATCATCGTGCAGGCGGTGATGATCGGCCTGGCCTTCGCCTCGGTGGTGACCTGGACGATTTGGCTGGCAAAGAGCGTCGAGCTGCTCTTGGCGCGGCGCAGGCTGCGCGCGGCCCTCTCGGCAATCAGCGAGGAGCGGTCGCTGGCCGGCGCCGCCGCGCGGGTCGGCAGCGGCCGCAGCATCGTGGCATCGTTCATCATTGCGGCCGCCCACGAATTGCAGCTTTCCGCCGATGTCGCCACGCGGGAGGGCATCAAGGAGCGCGTCGCTTCCCGCCTCGTGCGCCTGGAGGCTGCAGCTGCCCGCGACATGAACAAGGGCACGGGCCTGTTGGCCACGATCGGCTCGACGGCCCCGTTCGTCGGCCTGTTCGGCACCGTTTGGGGCATCATGAACAGCTTCATCGGCATCTCGAAGGCGCAGACGACCAACCTCGCCGTGGTGGCGCCGGGCATCGCCGAGGCGCTGCTGGCCACGGCCATCGGGCTGTTCGCGGCCATTCCCGCGGTCATCATCTACAACCAGTTCGCGCGCTGGATCGGCGGCTACAAGGGGCTCCTCGGCGATGCATCGGCCGAGGTCCAGCGGCTGGTGTCGCGCGACCTCGACAGGGGGATTGCCACGCGCGGGCTGGCGCGCGCTGCGGAGTGAAGCATGGCGGGCGGTCTCGACAGCGGCGAAGACGATCTGGTCGACAACCACGAGATCAACGTCACCCCGTTCATCGACGTGATGCTGGTGCTGCTCATCATTTTCATGGTGGCGGCCCCGCTTTCGACGGTGGATGTCGCCGTCGATCTCCCCGTCTCCACGGCCAAGCCCCAGCCGCGCCCCGACAAGCCGCTGTTTCTCACCATCCGGGCCGACCGCACGCTGGCATTGGGCAACGATACCGTGGCACCGGGCCATCTTGCCGGCGCCATCGATGCCGCCACGAACAGGGACCGCCAGCAGCGCCTGTTCCTGCGCGCCGACAAGAGCGTGCCCTATGGCGAGCTGATGCGCGTGATGAACATGCTGCGGACCGCAGGGTACCTCAAGGTCGCCCTGGTCGGTCTTGAGGGCACGGAGGAGACGGGCCGACCGGCGCCGGAGCAGCCTCCGCCGGGCCAATCCGCCCCCGAGCGCCGATGATCCCCATGGCCCATCTGCTGGAATCGCGGCGCGCGCGCTTCAGCCGGTGGGCCGGAGCGGCCGCGGTCGTATGCGCGGTGCATATCGGTGGCGCTGCGCTGGCGCTGATGCACTGGCCCGAGGACGAGGCATCGGACGCTGCCGCCGGTGGCGTGGTGGTGGAGCTGGCGCCGGCTGCGGCGCCGGTCGACTCGCCCGACTTCATGCACGGCCCGCTGCAGGAGCAGGCCACCTTCACGCCGCAGGCGGCCAAGCCAATGATCGAGGAGGTGGCGAAGGACATACCCCGCTTCGAGCCATCTCAGGCTCCCGATCCCGAGGTGGCCATGCCGGTGCCCCGACCGGAGGCGAAGGAGGAGCCCAAGGAGGAGGCCAAGGAGGCGGTCTCCGAGACGCAAAATCCCGAGCCGGCAACGCAAGCATCGCCTGAAATGGCGCCGCCGCGCGTCGAGGCGCAGCCGGCGCCAAGCTCGGCGCCGCCGTCGCCGGGAAGGTCACCCAGCCCGACGCCTGCAGAGGCGCGCTGGCAGAGGAAGCTGATCAACCACCTCGACCGCTACAAGCAGTATCCCAGTGCCGCTCGCAGCCGCCGTGAGCAAGGCACGGTCGTGGTGGCCTTCCGGATTGATCGCTCCGGTCAGGTCGTTGACTCGCACGTCGAGAAGAGCTCCGGTTCCTCGGTCCTGGACGACGAAGCGCTGGCCGTTCTCAAGCGCGCCAGCCCTCTGCCGCCACCGCCGACTGTGACGGGCATGGCGATGGAGGAATGGCACCTGCCGCTGCATTTCAGCTTCAGACATTAGGCGGCCACGCGCTTCGCAGCTACGCGATCGAGCGCTTGTCGAAATCGCTCACCTCTGCGGCAAGGGCGGCAATGCCGCCGACGAACGGGTTGATGCTGTCGGTCGAGCTGACGGCGATGAACTCCACGGGCGGGGTGGCGGGCCTGGTCTTGACGATGCGCAGATGTCCGTCCGCAATCTCGCGCCGATAGCAGCGCACGGGCAGAAAGGTCAGTCCCAGGCCGGCTGCGGCGAGCGAGGCGGCGATGCCCGTGCTCTTGCAGGTGTCGATGCGCCGGCATCGGGCGTTGCCGGACGCAAACCATTCCTCGATGGCCGCATGATGAAAGGATTCCCGGGACAGGGCGATGATCGGCCATTCCTGGAGATCACGGGGGCCAAGGTGGCGCCTGGGCAACCTGAGGGCCGGGCTTGCCATCCAGGCGAATTCCACATGTCCCAACGAGCAAAAGGCCAATCTCTGGCCGACGCGCGTGCCGGGCGCGAGCACCAGGTCGAGCGACCCTTCGCGCAGGCGGGCCAGCAGATCACCGGTCAGGGCTTCGTCGAGCTCGACCCGGATCTTGGGAAAGCGGGCATGGATGGACCGGATCAGCCGCGGCAGCCACGTGATCGACACGACCTCGGCAACGCCCAGGCGAAGCGTTTCCGGCGCTTCGGGGTCGCCGACCACGCTCTCGCGCGCCTCGGAGGACAATCGCAGCAGCTCCTCGGCATAGCCCAGCAGCTTCTGGCCCCTCGCACTGAGCGCCGCCGCGCGCCGCCGGCGATCGAACAGCTCGACCCCAAGCTCCCTCTCGAGCTCGCGAATGCGCATGGAGACGACCGATTGCGTGGTGTGCAGGCGTTTGGCGGCCGCGGTGAAGCTGCCGAGCCTTGCCGACCAGTAGAAGGTCACGAGCTGACGCGTATTGAGCATGGCAGATCATCAATTTTATCTATGAGAACGCAGCAAATTTATACCACTTATTTTGATGATAGAAGTGGTCTAGTTTCAATTTTGCAAGCATCGCAGCCGGCAGCCGACAGCAAAAGAGCGGCGCCGAGCCCGGGAGAGCCAAGTTGGGAATGGATCGTGTCGCCCGCGAAACTCATCGCCGCTTCAGCGCGAAGGTTGGCGCGGTGACGCGCGAGGCCGCCGATATCCTCTCGATCGAGCTGACCGATCCGGACGGTGCGCTCCTGCCGCCGTTCACGGCCGGCGCCCACATCGAGTTCCATCTTGGCAATAATCTCATTCGCCAATATTCGCTCTGCAACTCTCCCGCCGAGCGCCATCGCTATGTCGTCGGCGTGCTGGAGCAGAAGGACGGCCGCGGCGGCTCGCGCGCCATGCATCGGCTGCGCACGGGCGACAGCGTCGAGATCACCGAACCGCGCAACAATTTCCCGCTGGCGGGGCGCGAGGCGAACTCGCACCTGCTGCTCGCCGGCGGCATCGGCGTTACGCCGATGATGGCCATGCTCGCCGAGCTCGAAAGCCGCGCGGCGGATTTCCGTCTCCATTACTGCACCCGCAGCCCCGCCCATACGGCATTCAATGATCGGCTGCGGCCCTTGATCGAGCAGGGCAAGGTGGTCGTGCACCACGACGGGGGAGAGCCGGCGCGCGGCCTCGACATTGCCGCAACGCTGGCCGAGCCCGTGCCGGCCCAGCACGTCTACATCTGCGGTCCGCAGGGTTTCATTGCCGCCGCCCGCGCGTCGATCGGGGCCTGGCCGCCGCATGCCGTGCACTTCGAGCACTTCGATGCGGTGCCGCTCACCGCGGAGGAAAGCGCCTGGGACAAGGTGCCGTTCAAAGTGAAGATCAAGCGCACCGGAGAGCTGATCGACGTGCCCTCCAACTGCAGCGTGGTGCGCGCTCTGCGGGCGCACGGCATCGACATCGAGACATCCTGCGAGGACGGCTACTGCGGCACCTGCATCACCCGCTACGTGGAGGGCGAGCCCGTCCACCGCGATACCGTGCTGAGCCAGGAGGAGCGCAAATCGTACGTCATGGTTTGCCGCGCCCGATCGCGCTCGCCGATTTTGGTGCTGGATGCCTAGGACACGGGACCGCGTGGTCAACGCGACATCGGACAAGGAGGAGAAATGAGTACGCCCGCCCACTATACCTATGTGCGCAACTGCTGGTACGTCGTCGGTCTATCGCATGAGTTTCCCAAGGAGAAGCTGACCGGGCATACGGTCTGCGAGCGGCCGATCGTGATGTGGCGTACCAAGCACGGCGATGTCGTTGCCTACGACGACCGCTGCGCCCACAAGCGTTTTCCCCTGTCCAAGGGCCGCCTCATGTCCGACGGCACGCTGGAATGCGCCTATCACGGCTTGCGCTACGACATGACCGGCAAGTGCGTCATGATCCCATCGCATCCGACGGGGCCGATCTCGCCGCAAGCCGTCGTTACCCCGTTTCCCGTGGTCGAGCAGGACGGGCTCGTCTGGATCTGGCCGGGCGATCCGGCCAAGTCGCACCTGCGCAAGCCGCCGCGCATCCCGGAGGTCGGCGACGGCGCCTGGGAGAGCGTGCTTGTAGGGCCGCATGACGTGGCCGCCAACTATCTGCTGATGGTCGAGAACCTGCTGGACATCACCCACTTCTATCCCCTGCACGACGGCAACATCGGCGACATTGCCAATAGCCGCATCCCGGTCGAGTTCGGCGAGGGCGAGGTGGACGGCAACCACTACTGCGGCACGATCCGCAAGGTGAAGAACTACAAGCAGCCCGCCTATCTGGTCGACTGGTTCCACTACGAGATGGTCGATCGCCACCATACGCATTTCATGCTCAGTCCGGCCGTGACGAAAGTGGTGATGCGCAACTGGCCGGCGGGCGAGGAGGGCAACGCCGAGCAGGAGCGCGGCTATGTGCTTGTGCATGCGCATACCCCCGTCAATGCCACCAAGCACGTTTGGCGCGTGATCGTGAATTGCCCGGCGCATCACATGGCCAAGGGGGCCCCGGAGATGTCGACGGCGCAGCGCGTCGCCTCCATGTTCCCGGCGGTGGCGGAAGAGGATCGCTGGGCGCTCGATCAGCAGCAGGCGATGCTGAAGTATCCCGACGAGGGATATCAGGAGGTCTTCCTGAAGCCGGATATCGCCATCCGTCGCGCGCGCAAGATCTTCATCGACCTTCTGCGCGAGGAGCAACCCGGACCGAAGGTGGCGGCTGCCGAATAGACGATGGCTCCCTCGCTCAAAGGTCCTCTGTCGGGGGTCCGGGTCCTCGAGTTCGGCCAGATCGCGGCTGGTCCGTTTGCGGGCTCGCTGCTGGCTGATCTCGGTGCCGACGTCGTCAAGGTCGAGAACCCCGTCGGCGGCGACGGCATGCGGGCCTGGCCCCCGCTCACCGCGCGCGAAGGCGGGGCGCCGTTCAGCGAGAACTTCGCGTCGGTGAACCGCAACAAGAGATCGATGGCCGTCGATCTCAAGTCTGCGGCCGACGTGCGGCATCTGAGGCAACTGACCGACGTGGCGGACGTCGTAGTGGAGAATTTTCGCGCCGGCGTCCTGCGTCGGCTTGGGCTCGGCTACGAGGACCTCAAGGCGACCAATCCGCGCTTGGTCTACTGCTCCATTTCCGGGTATGGCCAGATGGGCCCCTATGCCGAGAAAGGCGCCTTCGACGTCACCGTGCAAGCGATGAGCGGCTTGATGAGCGTCACGGGCGAGGAGGGGCGCCCGCCGGTGAAATGCGGCGTCCCCGTCGGCGATTTCTGCGCCGGCCTCTATGCCGCCTATACCATCACGGCGATGCTGATGCAGGCCCGCGCGACCGGCGAGGGCGGCTATATCGACTGCTCGATGCTGGGCTCGCTCATCGGCGTGGCGGCCTTGCAGACGAGCGAATACTTCGGCACCGGGAAGTGTGGCAGGCGCATCGGATCGGCGCACCCGCGCAATGCGCCGTATCAGGCCTACCGGGCGCAGGACGATTATTTCGTCATTGCCGCCGGCAACACCGTGCTTTGGCAGGCGGTGGCGGAGGCCGTCGGGCTGCCCGGCTTGGTGGACGACCCCCGGTTCAAGTCGCAAGTGGACCGGGCCCGCAACCAGGTTGCGCTGGCCGCAATCCTGGAGGCCGAATTCTGCAAGCGCCCGGCGGCGGAGTGGCTGGCGGAGATGGACCGGCGCGGCGTCCCCTGCTCGCCCATCAACTCCTATCCCGAGATATTGGCCGACCCGCATGTCGAGGCCATGGGGCTGGTGCGACCCTTGCGGCTTCCCAACGGCGTCGAGACCAGGACCACGGCCTTCCCCATCGCCATCAGCGGCTATGAGTTCGCCGTCGACCAGCCGCCTCCCGAACTCGGCGCGCACACCAAAGACGTGGCGTCCGAGTGGCTGGCGACGGCATCGCCTGCCCCGTCGGTCCGGCAGGCGAAACGATGAGCGGCGCCATGGGGGAGTGCCTGATCATACGCCGCGATGCTGCAACGACGGAGCTCCGGCTCAACCGGCCGGCCAAGGCCAACGCCCTGTCCGGCGCGCTGGTGGAGAGGCTGCTCGACGCGGTCGAGCAGGCCGGCGGCGATGGCACGCGCCTGCTCGTGCTGCGGGGCGAGGGCGCCAACTTC
This sequence comes from Hyphomonadaceae bacterium, assembly GCA_019747815.1. GTDB lineage: Bacteria > Pseudomonadota > Alphaproteobacteria > Rhizobiales > Hyphomicrobiaceae > AWTP1-13. The sequence continues at coordinate 56,708 of JAIEQJ010000062.1, read as the reverse complement.
TGCGCGGGGTTCGACTTCTCGGCCGTCGAGCAATCGACCGACGGTGATCTATTGCACCGGTTCGTGCGCATGGAGCTGTTGCTGCAGGCGCTCCATCATGCGCCGTTCGCCACGCTGGCGCTCTGCCATGGCGGCACCTATGGGGCGGGCGCCGATCTCGTCTGTGTCTGCGACCGGCGCATCGCCGCGCCGGGAACGGTCTTCCGCATGCCGGGCCTGCGCTTCGGCATAGCCTTGGGAACGCGCAGGCTGGCTCAGCGCATCGGTGCCGACGCCGCACGCGACATCCTGGGATCGTCGCGCACCTTCGCTGCCGATGAGGCCGAGCGGCTCGCCTTCACGACCGCCACGGCTGCTCAGGACCGTTGGGACACCATCATCGCCGATACCAACAGGGCCGTGCGCCTCGAGCCCGGCGCCCTTGCCACATTGAAGGGGCTGGTGCAGCCCGATACGCGCTGCGCCGATCTTGCCGCACTTGCAAGATCGGCCAGCATTCCGGGCCTCAAGGATCGCATCAAGGCCTTCCGTGCGACAAGGGAGTGAGAATGGATAACTGATCGCTGGATGCGATCGAGCCGCGCAATGCCGACCGGCCAAAGCCAACAAGAAGCCGGGGAGAAGGGAGAGAGATGCTGCACATAGAGAATGTCGGAAAGAGTTTCGGCGCATTGACCGTCCTGCGAGGCATCAACCTCGAGGCTGCGGCCGGCCGCATCACCGGCATCATCGGGCCGAACGGCGCGGGCAAGAGCACGCTGCTCAACGTGGTGGGCGGCCTGTTCCCGAACGACACGGGCCGCATCCTGCTGGACGGCACGGATGTGACCCCTCTGCCCATGCACGAGCGAGCCCGCTGCGGTCTGGTGCGTACGTTCCAGATCTCGCGCGAGCTCGGCGAGCTGACGGTGCTGGAGAACCTGATGCTGGCGCGGCAGGCGCAAACCGGAGAAGCGGTGCTCGGCGCCCTGCTGCGCCCGGGCTCGGTCGCCCGCGAGGAGCGCGCCGCGGTGCTGGAGGCCAAGGGGCTGCTCGACAATGTTGGCCTGTGGCGTCTGGCCGATCAGTCCGCGCGCGCCCTCTCGGGCGGCCAGAAGAAGCTGCTCGAGCTGTCGCGCGCCCTGATGCTGAAGCCCAAGATCATCTTGCTGGACGAGCCTGCGGCCGGCGTCAGTCCGCCGATGCGGCTGGAGATCTCCAAGGTCATTCGCGGCTTGTGCCAGGACGGCATGACGTTCGTCATCGTCGAGCATGACATGGACATGATCGCCAGCCTGTGCGACCAGGTCTACGTCATGGCCGAAGGCAAGAACCTCACGAGCGGAACGTTCGGCGAGGTTGTCGCCGATGATCGCGTCGTGCGCGCCTACCTGGGAGGCGTGGCATGACGCAGCCCATGCCGGTGCTCTCCGTCCAGGCCGTGGCCGCGGGCTATGGCGGCGGCGACATCATCAGCGGCATATCGATCGATGTGATTCCCGGCGAGATCTTCACGGTGATCGGGCCGAACGGCTCGGGCAAGAGCACGCTCATCAAGGTGCTCGCCGGTCTCGTGCGTGCGCGCGTGGGGGAAATCCGTCTGGGGCCATCCCGCATCACACCCTTGTCGGCGCCGCAGCGGGTCGCGTCCGGCCTCGCCTACGTTCCGCAGGAGTTCAATGTCTTTCCGAACATGACGATCGGCGAGAATCTCAGGGTCTCGACTGAGTTCCTGGGACGTGAGCGGCGCGCCTCCGCCGAGCAGCGCGACCGCGTGCTGTCGATGTTTCCCGAGATCGGCGGCAGGCTCGGCCTGCGGGCCGGCCTGCTCTCCGGCGGCCAGCGGCAGATGCTGGCATTTGCCTCGGCCATGATGGCCGAGCCCAAGGTGCTGCTGCTCGATGAGCCCTCGGCGGGGCTCAGCCCCAAGTTCGTCGGCGAGATCTTCGACAAGATCAAAGCCGTGAACGGCACCGGCGTCACCGTCTTCATGATCGAGCAGAACGTCAAGGAAGCCCTGCGGATCGCCGACCGCGTGGTGGTTCTGGTCAACGGCTCGATCCGGCTGCTCACGACCCCCGGCGACATCGGGGTCAAGCACGATCTTCACAAGCTCTACCTCGGATAGCCCATGAGTGCGCCCATGCATTGTCGTTCTCCCAGGCCATTGGTGAGGTTGCCGTGATCGCTCAGGTTGTTCTCAACGGCTTCATCACCGGCATGATCATCGCGCTACCTGCGATCGCGCTGACGCTGACCTATGGCATCTTGAAGTTTCCCAACTTCGCCATCGGCGCGATGCTTACCGCCGGGGCGTATCTCGCCTTCATCTGCAACTCGATCCTGCAGTTGCCGCTGCTGCTGTCGGCGGCCATCGCGGCCGTGGGCTTGGCCGCCACCGTGGTGATCGTCGATCGCCTGGTCTTCTCGCCGCTGCGCGAGCGCACCACCATCACCCTGCTGGTCGCGTCGATGGGCGTCTCGTTCGTGCTCGAGAACATGGCCCGTTTCGCCTTCGGCAATTCGGCGCGCAGCTTCGAGGCACCGATCGTGCGCTCGATGCACATCATGGGCCTGCGCATCAATTTCGAACAGATCGTGACGGCGGCCACGGCGCTGGCCGGCATGCTGGCCGTCTATGTCATCCTGCGGCATACCCCGCTTGGGCGCGCCATGCGCGCCGTTGCCGACAATCCAGCGCTGGCGGCGGTGCGAGGCATCGATCGCGAGCGCATCGTGCGCTGGATGTGGGTGATCGTCGGCGTGCTGACCGCCGCGGCGGGCGTGCTGGCCGGCCTCGACCGCGCCATCGATCCGCTGCTCGGCTGGAACTATGTCGTGACCGTGTTTGCCGCCGCCATTCTGGGCGGTCTTGGCAATCCGCTGGGCGCCGTGCTGGGGGCGCTGACCCTCGGTGTCGTCGAGGAGACCTCCACCCTCGTCATTCCACCCAACTATCGCCAGGTGGTCAGCTTCTTCGCCATCGCGATCTTGCTGCTCCTGCGCCCGCAAGGCCTGCTCGGCACCGTGAGGGTCAAGAAATGACCGCCTACCTCGTCACCATCCTGATCCTGGTCTGCATCGCCATCATTCTCGGGCTCGCGCTCAATTTGCAGTGGGGCCTGTGCGGCATGGTCAACTTCGGCATGGCCGGCTTCTTCGCGCTCGGGGCCTATGCGGCCGCGCTGGTGGCCTTGTCGGGCGCCGGCACGCTGGCGGGCATCGTCGTGGCAGCTCTCATCTGCGCAGCGACCTGCGGGGCAACGGCGCTCGTGTCGTTGCGCCTGTCCGACGAGTATCTGGCCATCCTGACGTTGGGTTTCGGCGAGGTCATCCGGCTCGTGACGCTGAGCGAGTCGTGGCTGACAGGCGGGTCGCTCGGCCTGCCGGGCATTCCGCGGCCGCTCTGGGGCTGGGTGTCCGAGCAGAACTACGAATTGCTGTTCCTGGCGCTGCTCGTTGTCGTGGTGCTGGCCCTGTTCCTGGTGCTCGAGGTCTTGATCCGGTCGCCGTTCGGACGCGCCGTTCGCGCTGTGCGCGAGGACGATACCGTCGCCTCGACGCTCGGCAAGAACGTGACCATGCTGCGGGTGAAGGCGTTCGCGGTGGGCGGTGCCATCATCGGCATCGCCGGGGCGTTTCACGCCTACTATCTCACGTATGTCGATCCCAGCCAGTTCTCGGCGATCATCACCGCCTACACCTTCATGGCCGTCATCGCCGGCGGCCGCGGATCGAACAAGGGCCTGCTGTTCGGCGCCGCGACCATCATGTGCCTGATCGAGGGCTCGCGCTTTCTCAAGGACATCGTGCAGGTGCTGGATGCAACCCAGCTCGCCTCGATCCGGCTCATTCTGATCGGCCTCGGTCTCATCCTGTTCCTGATCTACCGGCCGCAGGGCTTTCTGCTCGAGTACCGGCTGCGGTCGTCGTCGCTGCTTGCGCGCAGTTCGCTCAACGGTGCGACGCGTATGCACGACTTCAAGCAGGAGGCATCGTGAGCCGCGCTGCGGCCGTGACCTCATGCGAGGCACGATCTCAATACCCACGCCAAACCTACATAAAGAACGGAGGAACGCCATGAAGTGTCATAACCGGATTGATCTGCGCCCGAGCCGCCGCGCGGTGCTCTCGGGTGCCGCCACGGCGGGGGCCGCCCTGTTGGCCGCGCCCTTTATTGCCCGCGCGCAGGCGGCCGAGATCCCAATCGGCGTGCTGCTTCCCTTCACCGGCTCGCAAGGCGCCTACGGCCCCGACATGCGCAAGGCCGCCGAGATCACGACCAAGCTCATCAACGATGCCGGCGGCATCCTGGGCGGGCGCAGCTTCAAGCTGTTCTTCGAGGACGACGAGTCGAGCCCGACCGCAGGTTTGGCCGCGACCAAGAAGCTGCTCGAGATCCACAAATGCCAGGCCGTCATCGGCATCTGGGGCAGCCCGATCGCCATGGCCATCAAGAACGTTCTGATCCAGGCCAACACCTGCATGATGGTGTCGGGTGCGGCCAACGCCATCACGGACGGCGACACCAAGGGGCTGGTTTGGCGCTACCAGGCCAAGGCGACGGATTGGGGCCCGGGCATGGCCAAGGCCATGCTCTCGCGCGGCTGGAAGCGCGTTTCGATCCTGGCGCAGCAGAACCCGTTCGTCATCCCGATGATCGAGCCTGCCAAGAAGGTGTTCGAGGCGGCCGGCGGGCAGGTGGTCGACAGCGTGGTCTACAACCCCGACCAGCCCTCCTACCGCGCCGAGGTGCAGCGCATCTTCGGGGCCAGCAATCCGCCGGAAGCCGTCATGTGCCTCGGCCTGCTCACCGACTTCGTCTCGATCGTGCGCGAAGTGGTGCGCAACGGCTACAAGAGCAAGGTGATGGCCCTGTCGATTGCGGCGGACGCCGAGGGCAAGTTCATCCAGGCTGTCGGCCCCGACGTTGCCGAGGGCATCGAGCATTTCCAGCCCTCGCCACCCTTGGGCAGCCCCACCTACGCCCGCTTCCAGAAGCTCATGGGTGCGGATGAGAATGCCCTGTTCTTGTTTGCCGGCAATACGCACGACCAGGTCTGTACGCTGGCGCTCGCCATGGAGAAGACCAAGAGCACCGACTCGCCGGTCTTCACCAAGGCGATCCGCGAGGTGTGCAATCCGCCCGGCGAGGTGGTGGGCGATGTCGTCGAGGCGCTGAAGAAAGTGCGTGCGGGCAGCAAGATCGCGTTCGCGGGCGCGGGCTCGGACTGCGATTTCGACGAGCGTGGCGATCAGCTCAACCGCCATTTCGGCCACTTCCGGATCGAGAAGGGCAAGCAGGTGCTGGTTCAGGTCATCAAGGGGCCTGAAGGTACGCTCTGATCGGCATTCCTCGAACAAGGACAGCATTGGCATGAAAACGCGTGCGGCCGTGGCATTGGAGAAGGGCAAGCCGCTTGAGATCCTGGACGTCGATCTGGAAGGCCCCAAGCCCGGCGAAGTGCTGGTGGAGATCAAGGCAACCGGCATCTGCCACACCGACGAGTTCACGCTGTCGGGCGCCGATCCGGAGGGGCTGTTTCCAGCGATCCTCGGCCACGAAGGAGCCGGCATCGTCGTCGACGTCGGGCCGGGGGTTGCGAGCGTCAAGAGGGGGGATCACGTCATCCCCCTCTACACGCCCGAGTGCCGTACCTGTCCGTCCTGCCTGTCGCGCAAGACCAATCTATGCACCTCGATCCGCGCCACCCAGGGCCAGGGCGTGATGCCCGACGGCACCAGCCGCTTCTCGCTCGACGGCAAGAAGCTGCACCACTACATGGGCACCTCCACCTTCGCCCAGCACACCGTGCTGCCGGAGATCGCCGTGGCGAAGGTGCGCGAGGACGCGCCCTTCGACAAGATCTGCTACATCGGCTGCGGCGTGACGACGGGCATTGGCGCCGTCCTCAACACGGCCAAGGTGCCGGCGGGGGCGACCGCGATCGTGTTCGGTCTCGGCGGCATCGGCCTCAACGTCATCCAGGGGCTCAGGCTCGTCGGCGCGGACATGATCATCGGCGTCGATGTCAACAGCGACAAGAAGGTGTGGGGCCAGCGCTTCGGCATGACCCATTTCGTCAACCCGAAGGAGGTCGGCGGCGATCTTGTCGCTCATCTCGTGGACATGACGAGGCGCGGCGACGACCGGATCGGCGGCGCCGACTACACCTTCGACTGCACCGGCAACGTCATGGTCATGCGCCAGGCGCTGGAGGCCTGCCATCGCGGCTGGGGCGAGAGCATCATCATCGGCGTGGCCGGCGCGGGGCAGGAGATCGCGACACGTCCGTTCCAGCTCGTCACCGGGCGGGTGTGGAAGGGGACGGCGTTCGGCGGCGCGCGGGGGCGCACGGATGTGCCGCGGATCGTCGACTGGTACATGGAGGGCAAGATCAAGATCGATCCGATGATCACGCACGTCCTGCCGCTCAGCGACATCAACAGGGGCTTCGAGCTGATGCACGAGGGCAAGTCGATCAGAAGCGTCGTCAGGTACTGACAGGCTGGGCGCAACCAGGCTGTGCCGGGCGCGAGCGGCGGGTGCCCGCCGAGGATGCCCGCCCTGAAGCCGCGCTAGTGTGATGATCGAGAAATTCGCCCTTCCTCGCAGCACGCCTACTGAGCGAATTTCTCGATCTGAATCACACTAGCACCATGAGCTTGCTAGTGTCCTTTCGATCGCGAAGTTCGTTCAGCGCCTGCTGCAAGATCCGGCGAACTTCGCGATCGGGACACTAGGACGTTGCATCGACCGGGTTGGCCCGCGCGAGCTTCTCATCGAATTCGCGTAGGAGAAACAGGCTGACGTCGTCGAGCGTATCGCTGCCCTTGCGGAAGGGTTTCTCCAGCATCTGGATGAGATGCAAGGCGTAGATGAACATGTACGAAACGAATCCGAACATCAGGGCGGATTCCGGCGAGCCCTCGGTCTTGAGGAACAGCATGAGGAAGATGATCGACGCGACAAGCGAGTAGACCAGGATGTGGATCGAGGGCACGAACTGGGTCTTTTGGATGTGGTAGATGCGGAATACGCTGCGGCGCAAGGCGTCCTGCGCCGCCCGCAGACGCACAACGAAGTTCGCCGGCATCCCTTGTTGCTCGAGCGTGCCGAACAGCGGGCTCAGGGCGTCGATGTGGCGCAAGGCGGGGCGCATGTCGCCATGATCGACCTCATTGCCGAGGCCGCGCCGCAGGGTGCGCCCGATGTTGGCCAGCACCAGCCGGGTCTCTCTCGGGTCGAACTCCTTTCGGGTTGCGGCAAAGCAGGTGATGTCGTCGTGAATGGCTTCCAGCGCCACCCGGATCTCCGAGGGCAGCCGCTCCGATTCCTTGTAGTCGGACAGAATGCTCGACAGGAGGAAGCCGATGATGAAGATCGCGCCGCCGATCGCGCTGGTAAAGAGCGGGTTCAGCGTCAGAAATTCCCAGCCCAGCCAATGGATGCCTGCCTTGACGATGCTCAGCATCGCCACGATGGCGATGACCGAGATGCAAAGGCTCATCCGGCGTCGAAGGCTCAGGGTGTCGAGGGATTCCGGTTGGACCTCGAGCATGCGAGATGGCGCGGTCATCGGCAGAAGGCACCTTTCCTGTCAGCGCGCAGGCCGCCGACGCGAGTCGGGGCCATGCGATCGGGGTGGTTTGCCAGCTTGAAGGCGCGATGGGCTGCGTCTTCTGGTCGCCGGCGGTTCCACCAATGTACATTTACGGAAATCCGGGCCGGCGGCGCTGCCGATGCGGAAGGTCGGCTTGTTTGCGAAGCAGGCGACCCGCACGAGGCGGACCGCTTCACCCTGCGGCTCTATGCGCGGCGGCAATGAGCGGCAGTGTCCGCATGCGGCGTCCGGTTGCGGCGAATAGGGCGTTGGCGAGTGCCGGTGCCACCGGCGGCAATCCCGGCTCGCCGAGGCCGCCCCACGGGCCCTCGCTGCGCAGGAAATGCACCTCGATGTGCGGCGGCGTCGATGCCAGGGTCAGCAGCGGATAGTCGGAGAAGGTCTTCTGCACTATGGCGCCGCGCTCGACGGTGATCTCCTCGGCAATGGCGGCGCTCAATCCCATGACGATGGCCCCTTCGATTTGCGCCGAGGCCGTGTCTGGATGGCAGACGTCGCCGCAGTCGACGGCCGCCGTCACACGATGCACGCTGGGGACGCCGCGCCGGCCAAGCGATGCCTCCACGACGTGCGCGACGATGGTGCCGAAGCTTTCGACGAGCGCGATCCCACGCCCGACGCCGGCGGGCAGCGGTGTGCCCCAGCCGGCCTTCTCGGCGGCGGCTTCGAGAACGCGGCGATGGCGCGAGGCCGGCGCCAGCAGCTCGCGCCTGTATTCGAACGGGTCGCGGCCGGCTGCCGCCGCCAGCTCGTCGATGAAGCTTTCGCTCCAGAATCCGTGCTGGGAGTGGGCTACGCTGCGCCAGGTGCCGGTGCGCACATGGGTCGCCGAGGTGACCGAGCGGATCGATTGGTTGGGAATCGCATAGGGGATGAGGAAGCCGTCGTTGAGGCCCGGTCCCGGGATGTCGATGAAGACCTGGGACCACGCCGTGGGCATCCCGTTGGGGCCCAAGGCCGCGCTGATGCGGCTCGCCACGGCTGGTCGATAGGCGCCCTGCGCGAAATCCTCCTCGCGGCTCCAGATCATCTTGACGGGCTGCGGCGCCGTGTGGCGCGCAATGTCCGCAACCTGATGCAGGTGTTGGGCGGTGAGTGCGATGCGGCGGCCGAACGAGCCCCCGACCGGCAGGGCAATGAGCGAGACGTTGGCAGCGGACAATCCCGACACTTTGGCGAGGTAGGCCTTGGAGCCGAGCGCGTCCTGCTCGCCGCCCCAGACGGTGAGCCTGCCGTCCTTGAATTGCGCCGTGGCGTTGATGGGCTCCATCGCCGCGTGGTGGAGGAACGGCACCCGATAGCTCGCCTCAATGACGCGATCGGCCGGGGCCGCCTTGAGCGCCGCATCGGCATCGCCGGCCTTGTGCCTGGACGAGCCGCCAGCCCCGAGGATTTGATCCTGCTGTGCGGCCTGGCTCTGCGAGGACATGGTCCCGTTGCCGCCATCGGTGAACACGGGCTCGAGCGCCGCAAGCCCGCGGCTGGCCTGCCAATAGCCGCGGGCCACCACGGCGACAGCATTCTCCAAGGCAATGACGCGCTCGACGCCCTTGATGCGCATGGCCGGCGTCGGGTCGACGGAGGCCAGCTTGCCGCCGTGCACGGGAGCGGCCTTCACGGTGGCGGCGAGCATGCCGGGAAGCTGCACGTCGATGCCATACTGCAGTGCGCCCGTCACCTTGGCCGGAATGTCGAAACGCGGCACCGAGCGCCCGATGATCTTGTAATCCTTGCGCGGCTTGAGCGGGGGGCTGGCCGGGACGCTCAGACGCGCGGCATCGGCGGCAAGGTCTCCGTAGCGTTGAGAACGACCGCTGGGGGCATGCGTGACGATGCTGTGGGCGGCCACCAGCTCCTGCGCGCTCACCCCCCAGCGTCGCGCCGCCGCTTCGATCAGCATGGCGCGTGCGGCAGCACCGACAATGCGCATGCCGACCTGGCCCGTAAAGCGCACGGCGGTGGAGCCGCCGGTGATCTGCAGGTTGATGAAGCGGGCGACCTCGCCGAAGCCCATATCGATGGCGCCGTCGAGAAAGACCGGCAGCCGCCAGCCTTGGAGAATCCAACCTTCGGCCAGGAAGCGGTTGGCGAAGGCCTTCTCGCCCGGCGCCCGCTCGGCGGAGACGTGCGACCAGTCGGCGTCGAGCTCCTCCGCCAGCATCATGGCGAGCGCGGTGTGGGTGCCCTGTCCCATGTCGACGTGCGGCACGTAGACCGTGACGGTGTCGTCGGTGCCGATCTTGACCCAGCCGCCGAGCAGGGTCTCGCCGTTGCGGGCAACGAGCTGGGCGGCCTGGGCCTCGAAGGCGTTGGTCCAGGCGCGGTAGCCGAGGGCCAGTCCGCCCACGGCAGCCACCGATCCGACAAGAAACGTTCTGCGCCTCATGCGGGCAGCCTCCTCACGTTGTGTCGCTCAGCTTGCGGATGGCGCGACGCACCCGCGGGTAGGTGCCGCAGCGGCACAGATTGCCGATGGCGTCATCGATCTCGGCGTCCGTCGGCCTGGGTGTCTTCTTGAGGAGCGCGGCCGTTGCCATGATCATGCCGGACTGGCAGTAGCCGCACTGCGGCACCTGAAGATCGATCCAGGCCGCCTGCACAGGGTGCAAGGCGCCATCCGCCAGTCCTGCGCTTGCGGCCAGGCCTTCGATGGTGACGATATCGGCGCCGGCCGCGGCGCTGACCGGCATCGAGCAGGAGCGCACCGGTGCGCCGTCGACGTGCACGGTGCAGGCGCCGCAGGCAGCCGCGCCACAGCCGAACTTGGTGCCCGTCAGCCCCAAATCCTCGCGCAGCACCCAAAGCAGCGGTGTATCTGGATCGACATCCACCGTGCGAAGCAGCCCGTTCACCTTCAAGGCGGTCATGGCTCGTCCCTCGCCCAGCTGCGATGCGCATCGCAGCTCATATGTTCGTTGTGTTCGTTGCGCACGCGTGGCCGAACATCCAGGTCAGCGCGTGGGTGCGTGGCATCGTTTGAGCAGAGTTTCAGCCGGCGTGTCGATCAAATGCGGGTGATCGACCCACGGCCAAACTTCTTTGCGCCCGTTCGTCGCCATGACCTTGCGGCCTGCGCTTTGCGCACGTGCACAGGCTGCGCCCGCACTGTACGGGGTTTGCCGCTCAGCGCGGCTCCTTACGGGCCAGCTCCTTCAACTTGTACAGCATTTCCAATGCGGTCCGCGGGGTCAGCTCGTCCGGATTGACGGCGGTGAGCGCCTCCTCCACGGCCGAAGGGCTGGTCTCGGCAGGACGGTGCGATGCCGGTCGCGCGGCGAACAGCGGCAGCTCGTCGAGGGCCGCGCGGTTGTCGGCCTTGCCGTCGCTCTTTTCCAGCAGTGCCAGAACCTCGGCGGCGCGCCGGATCACGGGTCTGGGCAGGCCGGCCAGCTTGGCAACCTGGATGCCATAGGAGCGGTCGGCGGCGCCGGCCTTCACCTTGTGCAGAAACACGATCTCGTCGCGCCACTCGCGCACGTCCATGGTGACGTTGGCAACCTGGGCCAGGCGGCCGGCCAGCGCCGTCAGCTCGTGATAGTGCGTCGCAAACAGGGCGCGGCAAGCGTTGATCTCGTGCAGGTGCTCCACCACCGCCCAGGCGATCGACAGGCCGTCGAAGGTGGCGGTGCCGCGGCCGATCTCATCGAGGATGACGAGCGAGCGATTGGTGGCCTGGTTGAGAATGCCCGCCGTCTCCACCATCTCGACCATGAAGGTCGAGCGCCCGCGCGCCAGATCGTCGGCCGCCCCGACGCGGGAGAACAGGCGATCGACGATGCCGATGTGGGCGGCGCGCGCAGGCACGAACGCACCCATCTGGGCGAGCACGGTGATGAGCGCGTTCTGGCGCAGGAAGGTGGATTTGCCCGCCATGTTCGGGCCCGTGACGAGCCACAGGCGCGCTTCCGTCATTTCATCGAAACCGGCGGGCGTGTCGGGGCGGGATGCCACCAGCACGCAGTCGTTGTCGATGAAGGCGCCGGCGCGGGCCGCCTTCAAGGCTTGCTCCACCACGGGGTGGCGGCCGCCGCGGATCTCAAACGTCGTGCCGGCGTCGAGGTTGGGCCGGCTGTAGCCCTGCTCCACTGCGACCTCGGCCAGGGCTGCCACGCAATCGAGCTCCGCAAGGGCTGCGGCCGTCTCGCCGATGCGCGGCTCTTGCGCCGCGATGCCGGCCGCGAGCGCGGCGAAAATATCCTGCTCGATGGCAAGCGCGCGATCGGCCGCGGCGACGATGCGGCCTTCGGTTTCGGTCAGCTCCGGCGTCGTGAAGCGCATGGCCCCGGCCATGGTCTGGCGGTGGCGGAAGGTATTGCTGAGCGGTGCGCTCAACATCGGCTTGGAGGCGCCCGCCGGCACCTCGATGTAGTAGCCCAGAATATTGTTGTGCCGGACCTTCAGCGCCTTGAGGCCGGTGTCCTGCTGGTATCTGGCTTCCAGCGCCGCCATGACCTGACGGCTCTGGTCGCGGAGCGCGCGCGTTTCGTCGAGGTCTGACGAGAAGCCGGGGCGGACAAAGCCGCCGTCGCGGCGCAGATGCGGCGGATCGTCGACCAGGGCCCGTGCCAACTTTAGCTGCAAGCCCTCCTCGCCGGCTCCAAGACGCGTACAGATGTCGATGAGCGCCGTGGGCAGGCCGATGGCATCGGCGCCGGCGCGCAGCAGAAGGGCACAGGACTGCGCGGCGGCAAGCCCGTCCCTGATGGCGCCGAGATCCTTTGGTCCGCCGCGCTGCAGGGTCAGCCGCGACAACGCGCGCGCGATGTCGGGGGTGTGGCGGAGCGTGCGCCGGACATCCTCTCGCAGCGTCTCGTTCTCATGGAGATAGCCGACCGCATCGAGCCGGTCGCCAATGGCGGCGGGGTCGCGCAGGGGGCTCGCGAGCCGGGCCGCAAGCTCGCGCGCGCCGGGCCCGGTGATGGTGCGGTCGACAGCGGCGAGCAGGCTCGACGATCTATCGCCCGAGGTCGAGCGCAGCAGCTCCAGGCTCGCGCGTGTCGGCGCATCGATCATGAGATGGGCGGAGGGTCCGCTGCGGCGCGGGGGGCGCAGGCAGGGCTTCTTGCCGATCTGGGTCAGTTCCACGTACTTGAGCAGCGCACCGACGGCGGCAAGCTCGGGCCGCGAGAATGACCCGAATGCCGCCAGATCGGCGACGCCAAGCCGGGATTTCAATTGCCGCTCGCCGGCGAGGCTGTCGAAGTGGGCGGCAGGAACCGGCGTGGCCGCGGCGCCCGCGATCTCGATCCATTGGCCAAGGCCGGTGTCGGCGAGCAGGGTGTCCGTCGCGATGACCTCGCCGGGCGAGAGGCGCACGATCTCGCCGGGAAAGTCGGTGGAGGAAATTTCGCCCACCTCGAACTCACCGGTCGAGATGTCGAGGGAGGCGAGCGCGATCGTTGCCTTGCCGTCGCCCTGCGGTCCCTTGAACAGGGCGGTGAGGTAGTTGCGCGCCCTGGCGTCGAGCAGGCTCTCCTCGGTCAGCGTGCCGGGTGTGACGAGACGCACCACATCCCGGCGCACGACCGCCTTGGCGCCGCGCTTGCGGGCCTCGGCCGGGTCCTCGAGCTGCTCGCACACCGCCACCCGGAAGCCCTTGGCGATCAGGCGCTGGAGATATTCATCGGCACGGTGGATCGGCACGCCGCACATGGGGATGTCCTCGCCGAGGTGCTTGCCGCGCTTGGTGAGCACGATGCCGAGCGCCTCCGCTGCGGCAACCGCGTCCTCGAAGAACAGCTCGTAGAAGTCACCCATCCGGTAGAACAGCAGACAGTCCGGATTGGCAGCCTTGATCTCGAGGAACTGCGCCATGGATGGCGTGACACCCGGAGGGACCACGGCCGGCTCGCCGGGCGGCGCAGCCTCGGGGGCTGGCGGCGCTGCAGGCTCGGTGGCCCCCTTCGCGCCCGACCGTCGTCTCCGGCCCTTGCCCACGTCCTGCGCCATGCCGCCTCGCCGCCCCATCGGCGGTAGGCATAGCCTGTCCCATGGCGGCAGGGAACCTGGCGCTTGGACGGCCACGCGAAAATCGGCAGGCGACATCGGGGGACGGGCAGCGCACACCCGTGCGCTCAATCTTCAGCCTCGCGGATGATCGGACTTGTCGCACGAGCCCAGAAGGCGCAAACCAAGCATCCGCAGCCGGAGAGAGGCGACCATGGACATTGCACCCTTTTCACGCCTGGGGCGGTTCTGGCGCGGCAATCTGCATACGCACTCGACACGCTCGGACGGCAAGCTGCCGCCGGAGGCGGTGGCCGAATTCTACCAGGATGCGGGCTACGATTTTCTCGCGCTGACCGACCATTTCTGGGAGATCTACAACTATCCTGTCACGGATACGCGGGCGCTGCGCTCGAAGTCGTTCACGACCTTATTGGGCGCGGAGATCCACGCGCCGGTGACGTCCAAGGATCAGGATTGGCATGTCGTTGCCGTCGGGCTGCCGCTCGACTTCGCGCCCTGGACCAGCGGCGAGAGCATGCAGGCGATGAGCGCGCGCGCCGCCGCAGCGGGTGCGTTTCTCGGCATCGCCCATCCGCAATGGTATGGCCTCACGACCGAGGATGCCTTGTCGCTGCCGCTGGCGCATGCCGTCGAGGTTTACAACCATGGCTGTGCCATCGATTGCGATCGTGGCGACGGCTTCGTGGTGCTCGAGGATATGCTGGCGCGGGGCCAGCGCCTCAACGCCTATGCCGCCGATGACGCACATTTCCAAACGCCCGATGCCGGCGGCGGCTGGGTGATGGTGAAGGCGGACGCACTGGAGCCCGAGCTGCTGCTCGCGGCCTTGAAGCGGGGCGACTTCTATTCGAGCCAAGGGCCGCAGATCCACGACATCGCGGTCGTGGACGACGAGGTCCGGGTTGCCTGCTCCCCGGCCATCTCGGTCGTGGTGGCGGGCTCCGGCTCCGGCTCGCGCTCGGCGCACGGCCGGGATCTGACGCGGGCGACGCTGTCGCTCGATCCCTTCGGCGAGGAGTGCTACTTTCGCGTCACCGTGACGGACGACAAGGGGCGTCGCGCCTGGAGTAATCCGATCTGGCTGTGAGACGTAGCGAGCCGAGGAGCCTGCGGCCTGCCCGAGAGGCGAGCCTGGCACGCGGCGGCGCGCATCTTCAAACGCCGTTGCCCGTCTTGTTCGCCATCGCCCGGTAGGGGCTGGCCTTGTAGGCGCCGAGGATGTGAAACTCGGTGGAAAAGAACTTCAGCTCCTCCAGCGCGCGGGCCACAGCCGGATCATCCGGATGCCCTTCCACGTCCGCGTAGAACATGGTCGCCACGAAGCGACCGTCGAGCTGATAGCTCTCAAGCTTCGTCATGTTGACGCCGTTGGTCGCAAAGCCGCCCATCGCCTTGTAGAGCGCGGCGGGCACGTTGCGCACGCGGAAGATGAAGGTGGTGACGATGAGCCCGTCGCCGGACCTGGCGTGGTCGGGCGCATTGGCGAGAATGACGAAGCGCGTGGTGTTGTGCTGCTCGTCCTCGATGTCGTGCTGCAGGATCTTGAGGCCGTAGATCTCGGCGGCCAGCGACGAGGCAATGGCCGCCTGCGTGGTGTCGCCGCCCTCCGCCACGATGCGCGCCGATCCGGCCGTATCGGCCTCCGGCACCGGCACCAGGCCCAGCTTGCGGAGCGTGTTGCGGCACTGCCCCAGCGCCTGGGTATGCGACAGCGCCTTCTTTACCGTGGCGAGCGTGGCGTGCGGCAGCGCCATGAGCTGATGGCGCACGCGCAGGAAGTGCTCGCCGACGATGTGCAGCCCAGCCCCCGGCAGCAGGTGGTGAATGTCAGCGACGCGCCCTGCCACCGAGTTCTCGATCGGGATCATGGCGTAGCGGGCGTCGCCCGTCTTGACCGCTGCCAGTGCGTCCTCGAACGTGGCGCAGGCGACGGGCTCGAGGGCGGGAAACATCTCCTGGCACGCCAGATGCGAGTTGGCACCCGGCTCGCCCTGAAACGAGATGCGCGAGGCTGCATTGCGCTTGCGTTCCGGCGTCGTCGCGCGTTTGGACTTGGCCGGCGGTTGCGGCGCTTTCACTTTTCTGTCGATCATGGGTGCTGGAAGCCAATGCTCGCTGCTAGCCGGCAAGAAGACCGCGCACGAGCTCAAGATCCTCGGGAGTATTGACCTCGACGGGGACGGAGTCAACGATCGTCACATCGATGCGCATGCCGTTCTCAAGCGCGCGCAACTGCTCGAGCTGCTCGCGTCTTTCCAGGGGTGAGGGTTGCAACGAGACGAACCGCTCGAGCGCGGCGCGGCGATAGGCGTACATGCCGAAGTGATGGTAGAGGGGCCCCTCGCCATGGGGTGCGGTTGCGCGTGTGAAATAGAGTGCCCGCAATCGTCCGGGCACGGCCGTGGATGCGCCGACGACTTTGACGGCGTTGGGGTTGGTGCGGTCCTCGGGCTTGGTGATCTCGGCAGCGATGGTGGCGATGTCGGGGCCTTGCTTGAGCAGCGGGGCGAGGCAATCCCGCGGCAGGCTGGGCGCCAGCATCGGCAAATCACCCTGCAGGTTGAGGATGATCTCGAAATCGCCGGCCGGGTCGACGGTGCGGACGGCCTCGAACACACGGTCGGACCCCGAGGGATGATCCGCGCGTGTCATGACCGCTTCGCCGCCCGCAGCGCAAACGGCTGAGAGAATGGCGTCGTTGTCGGTCGCCACGACCACGCGCCCCAGGCCGGCGGCCATCGCGCGCTGCCACACGTGCACGATCATCGGCTTGCCGGCGATGTCGGCCAGCGGCTTGTCCGGCAATCGCGTCGATTGCATGCGGGCGGGGATGACAACAAGGGTGCGTGGCATGGGTTCAGCAGTGGGTGACAATTCGCCTCGGGGCTAGCACCTAGAACGGACTTCAGTTCGGTTGCAAGCTTGGAACGAGACCCTATATTGGCGCCGGTTTTACGGCCGTTGGCGCGTGGCGCCGTTACCGCTCTCGGGGACATCGCTACTCACATGGATGGTTTCGAGCTCAACAAGATTGCCGGGGCTGTGCTCACGGCGATGCTGGTGATCGCAAGCGGCAAGACCGTGATGGATATCGGCTTTCAGAAGCACAAGCCGGAGAAGGCAGGCTGGGCGCTGCCCGTCACGGAGGTCAAGGCAAAGACCGCTGAGCCGGAGGCTGCGTTCGATGCCAAGGCCGTGGTCGCCCTGCTGCCCAAGGCCAATGCGGACAATGGCCTGGACGTGTTCAAGAAATGCATGGCGTGCCACACCCCGGACAAGGGTGGCCGCAACCTCGTCGGGCCAAATCTGTGGGGGGTTGTGGGTCGCAAGATCGCCACGGCGCCAGGCTTTAACTATTCCGACGCCATGAAGGGGCATCCGGGCACTTGGACCTGGGAGGAGCTGGCCAAATACCTGCACGGCCCGACCCAGGCCGTTCCTGGCACCAGGATGCAGTTTCCCGGGGTGAAGGATAATACCGATCTTGCGGATCTGCTGGCCTACATGCGCAAGCTGGGCGACACGCCGGCGCCGTTGCCCCAGTAAGGCTTGGCCCAGTAGGGCTTGGACCCGTGAGGCTTGGCGCGGTGAGGCCCCGACCGGCAGCCGCAATTCCTGCTATGTGACGTTCAATTTAACCCAGCGGGTGCTTTTTCAGGTTTTTTGCTGGTTTTCCAGCCGGTTCCGCAGTGGACAAAGCGTAACTTGTTGCCAAGATGGCAGGCAGGTCATACTCAACCGCCGGGTCGTCAAAGAAACGGCTCGGTCGCTGCGGCTCAAGGGAGGAACAACTAGGCGCATGGCCTGGAATCTAAGCTCGGTGCTCGCACCCCTCGCGGTTCTCTTAACACTTTGGCCATCCGCCGTATCTGCCTCCGACGCGCCCCGGAAGCAGCATGCGCTGTCGCTGATCGGCGAGCCCAAATATGGCCCCGACTTCAAGCATTTCGACTGGGTGAACCCGAGCGCTCCCAGAGGCGGGCGCGTGCGCCAATGGGCCATGGGCACCTTCGACACGCTCAACCCGTTTCCCGTCAAGGGCACCGCTGCCGCAGCTTTGATGCTGATCTACGATACGCTGATGGTCGAGAGCCCCGACGAGCCCTCGACGGAGTATGGGTTGATCGCCGAGTGGGTGTCCCATCCCGACGATTACTCCTCGGCGACGTTCCAACTGCGCGAGGGCGCACGCTTTCACGACGGCAAATCGATCACGCCGGACGATGTCGTCTTCTCGCTGGAGGCCATCAAAAAGGCATCGCCTCGCTTCGCCTTCTACTACAAGAACGTGGTCAAGGCGGAGAAGGTCGGCGATCGCCAGGTGCGGTTCGAGTTCGACGTCAAGGGCAATCGGGAGCTGCCTCTGATCGTCAGCCAGCTTCCGATTCTGCCCAAGCATTTCTGGGAGGGCACCGGCGCCAACGGCGAGCCGCGCGATCTTTCGAAGGCCACGCTTGAGATTCCCTTGGGTTCCGGCCCCTACCGCATCGCGCAGGTGGATGCCGGCCGCTCGATCACCTACGAGCGGGTCAAGGATTGGTGGGCCAAGGATCTGCCGGTCGCCAAGGGACAATGGAATTTCGAGGAGATGAAGTTCGTGTACTTCAGGGCCCGTGACGCCGGGTTCCTGGCCTTCAAGGCAGGGGAGCTGGATTTCTGGCGCGAGACGAGCGCCAAAGCCTGGGCGACGGCCTTCGACTTTGACGCCATCAAGCGCGGCCAGGTGGCCATGCACCAGCTGCCGACCGCCAGCGTCGCCCCGATGCAGTCCTTCGCGTTCAATATCCGCCGTCCCCAGTTCCAGGACCCGCGCGTGCGCCAGGCGTTCAACCTGGCGTTCAATTTTGAATGGACCAACAAGAATCTCATGTTCGGCGCCTACCATCGGGTCGGCAGCTTTTTCGACAACTCGGAGCTGAAAGCCACCGGTCTGCCGGAGGGGCGCGAGCTGGAGATGTTGAACGGCGTCCGGGCCCTGGTGCCACCGGAGGTGTTCACCAAGGAATGGAAGAATCCGGTCAACCATTCGGAAAAGGATGCGCGCCAGCATATGGCGATGGCGATGAAGCTGCTGGCGGAAGCCGGCTACCAATCCAAGGGCGGCGTGCTGACCAATGCAGCGGGCATGCAGCTCGCGGCTGAATTCCTGCTCGTTCAGCCGGACTTCGAGCGGCTGGTGCTGCCCTATGTCAAGGAACTCGAAAAGCTTGGGATCAAGGCCAGCGTGCGCACCGTGGACACGTCGCAGTATCAGCGCCGCGTCGATACCTTCGACTTTGACATCATTGTGCAATCCTTTGCCCAGTCGCTGTCGCCCGGCAACGAGCAGCGCAACTACTGGGGATCGGACGCCGCGGGCAAGGACGGAAGCCAAAACGTCATCGGCATCAAGAATCCCGCCATCGACAAGCTGATCGACAAGATCATCCTGGCCAAGGACCGCGCCGATCTGGTCGCCGCCACGCGGGCGCTGGACAGAGTGCTGTTATGGAATCACTATGTGGTTCCCCAGTGGCATGCGCCGTTCGAGCGTGTCGCCATGTGGAACATGTACCGGCGGCCCGACAAACTGCCGTCGCGCAACTCCTCGTTCATGCGTGTGTGGTGGTGGGATGACAGTGCGGCCAAGCGACTTGCTGACGGACGGGGGTAGAGCACCCGGCACTCGAGTGTGATGCGAACATCCATGACGCCGTGCCTGTTCCGCTTCTGGATGCCGGCGTTGCTGGCGGTGGTTCTGGGCGCAGTGTCCGCACAGGCAGCCGACCGGCATGGGCTGTCGGCTTTCAATGAGCTCAAGTATCCCGCTGACTTCAAGCATTTCGATTGGGTCAATCCCGATGCGCCGAAGGGTGGACGCCTGGCGCTGATCGGCCCGGTTGCGCGCACCACCTTCGATAGCTTCAACGGGTTCATCTTGAAGGGCGACGCGGCCCAGGGCCTGGAGCTCCTGTTCGATGCGCTCATGACGCGCGCCTATGACGAGCCCGATGCCGTCTATGGTCTGGTGGCGCAATCGGCCGACCTTGCTCCAGACCGCAGCTCGGTCACGTTTCGCATGCGGCCCGAGGCCAGATTTGCGGACGGCACGCCGCTGACATCCGCCGACGTGGTTTTCAGCTTCGACATCCTCAAGGCGAAGGGCCATCCTAACATCCGCGCGCAGTTGCGCGATGTCGCGGGCGCCGCAGCCCTCGACGCGCACACGGTCCGGTTCGACTTTACCGGCTCGCTGGCCCGGGATTTGCCGCTCGTGGTGGCAGGGCTGCCGATCCTTTCGAAGACCTACTATGCCACGCGTGAGTTCGACCAGACGACGCTGGACCCACCGCTCGGGTCGGGCCCTTTCCGGATCGGTGACCACAACCAGGGTGTGTTCGTCAGCTATCGGCGGCGCGAGGATTATTGGGGCAAGGACCTGCCGGTGAACCGCGGTCGGTTCAATTTCGACGAGGTGCGCTACCAGTACTTTCGTGACCGGGCTGCGGAGCTGCTGGCGCTGCAGGCCGGCGAGTTCGACCTGCGCGAAGAGTTCACGGCCCTGGCCTGGGTGACGGGCTACGACGTTCCGGCCGTGAAGAGCGGCAAGCTGCTGCGGACCACGCTGCCTGATGCAAGCCCATCCGGTGCGCAGGGCTTCTTTCTCAACACGCGCCGCGCACGGTTCGCCGATGTGCGCGTGCGCAAGGCGCTCGACACCGCCTTCGACTTCGAGTTTGCGAACAAGACGATCTTCTACGAGCTCTATACGCGCACCGAGAGCTTCTTTGAAAACTCACCCATGAAGGCCTCGGGCAAGCCGAGCGCAGAGGAGCTTGCCTTGCTCGAGCCGTTCAGGGATTCGCTGGCGCCGGAGGTGTTCGGCGAGCCCTATCGTCCGCCGGTGTCGGACGGCTCAGGCAAGGATCGCAAGCTTCTGCAGGCGGCCGACAAACTGCTGAACGAGGCCGGGTGGACCGTGAAAAACGGGGCGCGCGTCAACGCCAAGGGCGAGGTGTTCAATCTGGAGTTCCTGATCGTTGATCCCACCTCCGAGCGCATATCGTCCAACTATGTCGAAAATCTCAAGCGGTTGGGCCTTGCCATCAGCATCCGCCGTGTCGACCCGGCTCAGTATCAGCGGCGGGTAAAGTCGTTCGATTTCGACGTGGTGACCGCACGCTACAGCCTGCGCCTCACGCCCGGCGTCGAGCTTGCAAGCTTTTGGGGCAGCGAAACGGCCAACGTCGACGGCAGCTTGAACTTGGCCGGCATCGCCAATCCCGCGATCGATGCGTTGATCGGCAAGGTGGTGGGCGCCAAGTCCCGCGCCGAGCTCGAGGTTGCCACGCGCGCGCTCGATCGGGTCCTGCGCGCGGGTCACTACTGGGTGCCGCAATGGTACAAGGCGGCGCATCACATCGCTCACTGGGATCGGTTCTCCTGGCCGGTCACGAAGCCGCGATACGAACGCGGAATAGTTGATACTTGGTGGTACGATGCGGCCAAGGCACAGAAGCTGAAAGCCAACTGAGGCGAGCCCGGCGGTTAGGCGATGGCCACCTATCTCTTGAAACGTGCGCTCCTCATCGTCCCGACCCTGTTCGGGATCATGCTGATCAGCTTTGCCATCATTCAGTTCGCCCCCGGCGGCCCGGTCGAGCGGGTGATCGCGCAGATCTCGGGAACCGACGTGTCCGCCACGGCCCGCATCGGCGGCTCGCAGGGGGACACCCTGTCGTCGAGCGCCCAGTCGCAAGCGGCCCACAGCGAGAGCTCGAAGTACCGGGGTGCGCAGGGGCTCGATCCTGAATTCATCAAGCAGCTCGAGAAGCAGTTCGGCTTCGACAAGCCCGCGCACGAGCGCTTCTTCCTGATGATGAAGAACTATCTGCTGTTCGATTTCGGCAAGAGCTATTTCCGCGATGTCAGCGTGCTGCAGCTCATCAAGGAGAAGCTGCCGGTCTCGATCTCGCTCGGCATCTGGATGCTTCTCATCACCTATCTGGTGTCGATCCCGCTCGGCATCCGCAAGGCCGTGCACGATGGGGAAAGGTTCGACACCTGGACGTCCGGCGTGCTGGTGCTCGGCTATGCCATTCCGGGCTTTCTGGTTGCGGTATTTTTGCTCGTGGTGTTTGCCGGCGGCTCGTTCGTGCAATGGTTCCCCCTGCGGGGGCTGACCTCCGACAATTGGCAGCAGCTTTCGCTGTTCGGCAAGATCGTCGACTATTTCTGGCACCTGACGCTGCCGCTGATCGCCATGTCGCTCGGTGCCTTCACGACCATGACGTTCCTGACCCGCAACTCTTTCCTCGACGAGATCCGCAAGCAGTACGTCATGACCGCGCAGGCCAAGGGCCTCGGCCAGCGGCAGGTGCTCTATGGGCACGTGTTCCGCAATGCGATGCTGCTGATCATCGCGGGCTTCCCGGGCGCCTTCATCCACGCCTTCTTCTCCGGCTCGCTGCTGATCGAGACCATCTTCTCGCTCAACGGCATCGGCTTGCTCAGCTTCGAGAGCGTCATCAATCGCGACTATCCCGTGGTTTTTGCCAGCATCTACATCATGGCGCTCATCGGCCTGGCCATCAATCTGCTGTCGGACTTCATTTATACGCTGGTCGATCCGCGCATCGACTTCGAGACGCGAGAGGTTTGACCGCTTGGACATTCGCGTCGGAGACACTCAACGCGAGGCTGCAGGCGCCGTTGCGACCGTGCTCGGCCGCCGGTGGCCGGCATGGCTTGCTCTATCGCCGTTGAACCGGCGCCGCTGGCGCAACTTCAGGGCCAACAGGCGGGGTTCCTGGAGCCTGCGGATTTTCCTGGCGCTGTTCGTCGTCACGTTGTTTGCAGAGGTCATCGCCAACGACAAGCCGATCTTGGCCTACTACAAGGGCGAGATGCTGTTTCCCGTGTTCGTCGACTACCCGGAGTCGAAGTTCGGCGGCTTCCTGGCGGTGACCGACTACAAGGAGCAGGTGATCCTGGAGGAGATCGAGCAGCACGGCTGGGCCATCTGGCCGCCCATCGGCTATTCCTACCGGTCCATCAACAAGGACTATCCGCGCATCAAGAACGCCGCGGGCCAGTGCCTGGGCTTTCCGGGGCCGCCGCCGTGGATGGCGGGCGCGGAGCTGTGCAGCGCGCCGGACGCCCAGCTCGCGCGCTATCATGCCATCGGCAATCGCAATTGGCTCGGCACCGACGACCAGGGCCGCGACGTGCTGGCCCGGCTGATCTACGGCTTCCGCATCTCGGTGCTGTTCGGCCTGCTGCTCACGGTGCTGTCCTCCATCATCGGCGTGACGGCAGGCGCCGTGCAGGGCTACTTCGGCGGCCGCGTCGATCTCGTGTTCCAGCGCTTTCTGGAAATCTGGTCGTCGATCCCGTCGCTGTTCGTGCTCATCATCATCTCATCCGTTCTGGTGCCCGGTTTCTGGACCCTGCTCGGCGTGCTGCTGCTGTTCCATTGGGTCTATCTGGTCGGCGTGGTGCGGGCCGAGTTCCTGCGCGGGCGCAACTTCGAATACATCACCGCCGCGCGGGCGCTCGGGCTGTCGAACGGCCGCATCATGTTCAAGCACCTGTTGCCGAACGCCATGGTGGCGACGCTGACATTTCTGCCCTTCAAGCTCTCGGGCTCGATCGCGGCGCTGACGGCGCTGGATTTCCTGGGGCTCGGGCTGCCGCCGGGCTCGGCCTCGCTCGGCGAGGTGCTGGCGCAAGGCAAGTCCAACCTGCAGGCGCCGTGGCTGGGGCTTGCCGCCTTCATCTCGATTGCCGGGCTGCTGAGCCTGCTCATCTTCATCGGCGAGGCGGTGCGCGACGCCCTCGATCCCAGAAAGACGTTCCGGTGAGCGAGGCCATGCCCATGTCTGCGCCATCGCCTCTTGTCGAGGTGCGCGACCTGTCGGTGCAGTTCCGCTCCGCCGGCAAGGCCGTCGATGCGGTCAAGCGGGTGTCGTTCAACATCGCCAAGGGCGAGATCGTCGCGCTGGTGGGCGAATCGGGCTCGGGCAAGACGGTGTCGGCGCTGTCGATCTTGAAGCTGCTGCCGTATCCGGCGGCGCATCATCCCGCGGGCGAGGTCCTGTTCGCCGGCCAGGACATCCTCAAGATGCCCGACAGCGCCATGCGCGACATCCGCGGCGAGAAGATCTCCATCATCTTCCAGGAGCCGATGACCTCGCTCAACCCCCTGCACACCATTCGCAAGCAGGTGGGCGAGATCATGAAGCTGCATCACCGGCTGGACGATGCCACCGTGCGCGAGCGGGTGCTGGAGCTGCTGCGCCGGGTCGGCCTGGCGGACCCCGAGAAGCGTCTCAACGCCTATCCGCATCAGCTCTCCGGCGGGCAGCGCCAGCGCGTGATGATCGCCATGGCGCTGGCGAACGAGCCGGATCTGCTGATCGCCGACGAGCCGACCACCGCGCTCGACGTGACGATCCAGGCGCAGATCCTGGACCTGCTCAAGAAGCTGCAGGCGGAGAGCGGCATGGCCATGCTGCTCATCACGCACGATCTGGGCGTCGTGCGCCACATGGCGGACCGGGTCTACGTCATGAACGCGGGCGCCATCGTGGAGGAGGGCAAGACGGCCGACGTCTTTCAGCAGCCGCAGCACTCCTATACGCGCCATCTGATGTCCGCCGAGCCCAAGGGACGCCCGCCCGAGCCAAAGCCCGGCTCGCCCGTTGTGATGGAGGCCGACGATCTCAAGGTCTGGTTCCCGATCAAGGCGGGCATGCTTCGCCATACCGTCGATCACGTCAAGGCCGTGGACGGCCTGTCATTGAAGCTGCGCGCCGGCGAGACCCTGGCCGTGGTGGGCGAGTCGGGGTCGGGCAAGACGACCCTGGGCCTTGCCCTGCTGCGGCTGATTTCCTCGCAGGGCCGCATCGCCTACGTCGGCAATCGCATCGACCAGCTCAATTCGCGCGCGATGCGGCCGCTGCGCAAGGAGATGCAGGTGGTGTTCCAGGACCCCTATGGCTCCCTGTCACCCCGCCTGTCGGTGGGGCAGATCATCGAGGAGGGTTTGACGATCCAGCGGCCGTCCATGGGGCCGGACGAGCGGCGCGCGCGGGTCGGCGCCGCGCTGAGGGAGGTCGGGCTCGATCCCGATGGCCAGGACCGCTATCCCCACGAGTTCTCGGGCGGCCAGCGCCAGCGCATCGCCATTGCGCGCGCCATGGTGCTGGAGCCCAAGTTCGTGCTGCTGGACGAGCCGACCAGCGCGCTCGACATGTCGGTGCAGGCGCAGATCGTGGACTTGCTGCGCGACCTGCAGCGCCGGCACGGCCTCGCCTATCTCTTCATCAGCCACGACCTGAAGGTGGTGCGGGCATTGTCGAACTACGTGATCGTCTTGAAGAACGGCAAGGTGGTCGAGGAAGGGCCATCGGACCAGGTCTTTGCCAATCCGCGCGAAGCGTATACCAAGGCGCTGCTGACGGCGGCGTTTGATTTGACGGTCGCGCATCGCGCTGCCGTGGCGACCTGAGGGGCGGCCGCAATGGCGCTGTTGATTGCCTGCAGCTCGAGGGCGGAGCAGTTCGCGGCCGAGGTGCAAGCCCTCGATCCCGAGCTCGACATCCGCATTGCGCCGGACCTCGGCCGGCCCGAGGACATCGACACGGCGCTGGTGTGGCAGCCGCCGCCCGGGCTGCTGCGCCGATTGCCCAATCTCAAGCTGATCGTGTCGGTTGGTGCGGGCGTCGATGCCCTGCTCGGTGATCCGACCCTGCCGTATGTGCCGCTGGTGCGCTTCGTCGATGCCGATCTGACCGCCCGCATGGTGGAATACGTCGTGCTCAACGTGCTCTACCATCACCGGCGCATGGCCGAGTTCCGGGAGCTGCAGACGCGGGGCGTGTGGAAGTACCTGCCGGAGCCGGCCGCGCACGATGTCCGGGTCGGCGTGATGGGATTGGGTGTTCTGGGTGAAGCGGCCGTGCAGGCGCTCAAGCCCTTCGGGTATCAGATGCGGGGCTGGAGCCGAACGCCGAAGGCTCTCGACGGCGTCGTCTGCCATCACGGCACGATCGAGCGTGAGGCCTTTCTCGCCGAGACCGATATCCTGGTTGTGTTGCTGCCGCTCACACCCGACACGCGCGGCATACTGAACCGTCCGCTCTTGCGCGGGCTTTCGCGGCGGGGGCGCAGCGCTTTGCTGCCCGGTCCGGTGCTCATCAATGCGGGGCGCGGCGGCCTCCAGGTCGACGCCGACGTCAGTGCGGCGCTGAACGCGGGTGAGCTTTATGCCGCCTCCCTCGACGTGTTCGAGAGGGAGCCGTTGCCCGCCGACAGCCCGCTGTGGTCGCATCCCCGGGTCGTGGTCACGCCGCACAATGCAGCCGAAAGCGCGCCTGCAGCCATCGCGCGCTATGCGCTGAGGCAGATGCGGGCGCAACGGCAGGGGCAACGCCTGGAAAATCTGGTGCATCGCGCACGTGGCTACTGACGCTTGGCATGGCCGGCAGGCCGTGCCGCCGCTCTTGCTGGGGTGCAGGGAGTCTTAGGAACATTGCCTAAGCTATTGTGCAGGAGGTGTTTTTTTTAAAATCGGCAGGGTGGCGGGCAGGCTGCGGTGGTGCCGCCTGCCGCTATTGTGCCGCATTGGAGGCGAAGAACAGGGCGATCGATGTTGCAAGCATGGCCGTCGCGCAGGTTCTGCGCTGCACCATGCAGCAGGGGGCATACGACGATGCCGGCATGCGCCGCGGGGAAGCGGGTGGATGCCGGTTGAGCGGGCGCCGAGCACTCGTTACTAACATCGGTCGATGGCAGCCGTGATGGCTGCTCATCGGTGACCCGCGCGGAGTGGTGCAGCCGAGATTGAAGAAGCTTTCGATGCATCCCGTCGTGCTTTTGGATTGAGGAGCTGGAAATGGTGATCGGGAATTGGCGTCATCTTGGCTTGGGATTGGCTGCGATGGCGCTTGCGACGTGGGTGCCTACCTTGGATGTCATGGCGCAAACAGGATCGAAGCCCGTCAAGGCCGCGGCCAAGGCCGGGGTTGCGAACACCCACAAGGTGGCGATCCAGGTGAGCCAGAACGACAAGGGCCAGATGGACCTTGCGCTCAACAATGCGAGGAACATCATCGAATACTACAAGGGCAAAGGCGAGCCGGTGGCGATCGAGATCGTGACCTATGGACCAGGCCTGCATATGCTGCGCCAGGATACGAGCCCCGTGAAGGAACGCATCGCGCCGATGGCGCTCGAGAATCCGAACCTCAAGTTCGTTGCCTGCGCCAATACCCAGGCCAACCAGAGCAAGGCCGAGGGCAAGCAGGTTGCCCTGATCAGCGAGGCCACCCTGATGCCTTCGGGCGTGGTGCGTCTCATGGAACTGCAGACCCAGGGCTACGCCTACATCAGACCTTGACGCGAAGGGGGCGGAGCGGGCGCCCCTCTTTGCCGCCGATGACGCCACGTCGGTCGGCGGTGTTGATGCGAAGGCCGCAGTTGTCAGTCAGCGAGAGGGGTGATCCCATGCGTCGTGCGTCACAGGCTGCGGCCGCAGCTGTGCTTTTTCTTGCCGCCTTCGTCCTGCCGGCGGGAGCCCAGGCGCCGGCGCCCAAGGCGGTGGCGAAACCGCCGGCGCGCCCCGTGGTCTTGACGGATCAGCAGCACAAGGACCGCATCAACGCATGGACTGTCGGCTTGGCCGCAGGCCGGATGGAAGGGGCCCCGCTGCTGCTCGCCTCGGAGCTCGCGCGCGTGCTCGACGACGGCGACAACATGCGTGTGCTGCCCATCGTGACGCGGGGGCCGTTCGACAACGTCTATGACCTTCTGTACCTGCGCGGCGTGGATGCGGCCATCGTCTACGGCGACGTGCTCGACCACTTCAAGAACAAGCCCGAGTTTGCCAACTCCTGGCGTCGCATCAACTATCTGCTCAACCTCTTTCCCTCGGAGGTGCACGTCTTCGTCAGACCGGAGATCAACTCGCTGCAGGACCTGGCGGGCAAGGCGGTCAACTTCAACACGCCCGGAACGGCGGCGAATTTTTCCGGCCCCATCATTTTCAGGCAGCTTGGGATCGACGTGAAAGCCACCTTCATTCCGCACAGCGTGGCGATGGAGAAGATGCGGCAGGGCGACGAGATCGCCGCCACCTTCTGGCTGTCGACCAAGCCGCTGCCGCAGTTCCTGAAGGGGAAGTGGCCCGAGGGCTTCAAGTTTCTCCCGGTCGAGTATAACGCCAAGCTCGAGTATTACGCGCCGACACAACTCGAGCATGCCGACTACCCCAACTTGATTCCGAAGGATCAGCAAATTTCCACGATCTCGGTGCCGTCCGTGCTTGCCGTCTACGACTGGCCCAAGGATACGGACCGCCATCAGCGCCTGGTGCGGCTGGTCGATTATCTCTTCGATCGCTTCGAGAACCTGCAGAAGGAATCCGGCTATCACGCGCGGTGGAAGGACGTGAACCTGGCGGGCCAGGTGCCGGGGTGGCAGCGCTTCCGGCCGCTGCAGGAGCGGCTCGACAAGATGGCCGCAGCGGCGCCGCCGCGCGCTGTGGACCCGGCGCTGGCCAGAGAGCAGGCGGCGCGTGCGGCGCCGAACGACCGGGCGGCGCAGGAGCGGCTGTTCAAGGAATTCCTGGAGTGGAGCAGCAAGCACAGCCGGAAATGACAGCGGGGGTCCGCGAGGCATGAATTCCAAGGGGTTCGGCTGCGGGAGGGTCAATCGATGCCTACAGGAGTGCAGAGCGAGATAGCACGTCGACGCAGGTTGGCGCTTGGCCGCAGGTGGCGCCGGGTCGCCGCGGTCACGACCGTCGGCATCGCGATTGCGGGATGGCCGCCGGAGAATGCACCAGCGGGAGATGTCCGCCTCCGATTGGAGCTGGCGCAGGGCAGCGGCGCGCAGGCACCACGCATCGCCGTGCTTTCGACCGTCATTGCCGAGCCCGCCAGCCAGATGCCGCTGCAGATCCGCATCGCGCCCACCGAGGCGATCCCGAGAAACAGCTTTCTTCGCTTACGGGGGCTGCCGCCGACGGCGTCCCTTTCGGAAGGGCACTCGATTGCCCCGGGCGCCTGGGCCGTCCCGCTCAACGGCTTGCCGCACCTTTCGCTGAACCTCCCCGCATCCGTGTCGGGCAAGTCCGAGCTGCTGATCAGCCTGGTCGCCGAGGACGGCAAGCTGCTGGCCGAGGCGCGGGTGTCGCTGGTCGTCCAGCCGCTAGCGCCCGCTGACGCGTCGTCGCCGCCCGCGGCGGGGGACAAGATGGACGGAGCGCCCCCCGTTGTGCCCCGTGCGCAGGGTCCGACCTTGACGCCGGAAGAGCGGGCCAACGCGGAGAAGTTCGTCGCGCGCGGAGAGCGCGATCTGGAGCAGGGCAACATCGCCCAGGCGCGGCAGTTCTTTCAGCGCGCCGCACAGATCGGCTTGGCGCGCGGGGCGCTCATGCTGGCGGCGACCTACGATCCGCGCGAGCTTTCCCGCATGCGCGCGGTGGGCGTGCAACCCAACGTGGCCGAGGCGCGCAAATGGTACATGCGCGCGGTGGAACTCGGTGCACCCGAAGCCGCGCAGAAACTGGCGACGCTCGGCGGCAACTGATCAGTCGGCTGGCGCCGCTGCGGCGGGTTGCCGGAACAATCCGCGCACGCGAAGCAGGAGGATCAGCGGGAAGGCCAGGATCGTCATGACCATCATCAGCTTGAAGTCGTTGGCGTAGGCGATAATGGTTGCCTGCTGGGTCATGAGCTGCTCCAGCAGGGCGCGGCCCACCTCGGTCCTGGGATCGAGCATGGCGGCCGCCGGGTCGGCCAGTCCTTGATTGAACGGCGTGACGCTCTCGGCCAGGCGGGCGTGCATGAGGATGGTCTTGTTGGTGAGATTGGCAATCACGATGGAGACGCCGATCGAGCTGCCGAGGTTGCGGATCAGGGTCCACATGGCCGTGCCCTGCGTGAGCAACTGCGGCTGCAGCGACGACAGCGCAATCGTGTTGAGCGGCACGAACATGAAACCGAGCCCGAAGCCCTGCAGCAGGCTGATCCAGACGATCGTGTGGACCGCCGTATTGGGTCCGAAGTCCATCGAGTAGTAGAGGGAGACGGTGCAGCAGGCGAGACCGGCTGCGAGCACCAGGCGGGGGTCGATGCGCGCCATCAGCCGGCCGGCCGTCAGCATGGCGAAGGCCATGCCGATGCCGCGCGTGCCGAGGAGCAGCCCGGCGTCGATGATCGGGTAGCCCATCACACCCTGCAGCAGCGGGGCCATCAGCGCCATCGAGGCGACCAGGAGGACGCCGCAGATGAACATGAACATCAGGCCGACCACGAAATTGCGGTCGCGGAAGATTTCGATGGAGATGAAGGGCTTGGGCGTCGTGAGCGAGTGGGCGATGAAGACGTAGAAGCCTGCGGCCGATACGAGCGCCGTGACGATAATTTCGGTGGAATCGAACCAGCCCAGCTGCTCGCCCCGGTCGAGCATGAGCTGCAGCGCGCCGATTGAGACGCTGAGCGCGGCGAATCCGAGCCAGTCGAACGACAGGGCTCGGTCGCCTTCGGTCTCGTCCATGAAGGCCAGCAGCCCGAGCGTCGTGGCAATGCCGAAGGGAAGATTGATGAAGAAGATCCAGCGCCAGCTATAGCTCTCGGTGAGCCAGCCGCCGAGGATGGGACCCATGATGGGGCCGATCATGACGCCCATGCCCCACAGCGACATGGCCCAGGCCCGGCGCTCGGGCGGGTAGGTCTGGAGCATGACGGTCTGCGACAGCGGCACCAGCGCCGCCCCGAACATGCCCTGCACGACGCGGAAGACGACGATCTCCTCGATGCTCTGGGCGATGCCGCACAGCATGGAGGCGACGGTGAAGCCGGTCACGCACGCCACCAGCAGCTTCTTGATGCCGAAGCGGGCGGCGAGCCAGCCCACCGGCGCGGTCATGACGGCGGCCGCCACGACATAGGAGGTCAGCACCCAGCTCACCTGGTCGAGGGTGGCGGACAGGCTGCCCTGCATGTAGGGCAGCGACACGTTGGCGATGGTGATGTCGAGCACCTGCATGATGGTGGCCATCATCACGCAGATGGTGATCAGCAGGCGCTGCACGGACGGGGTGAGCCCGTGCGCCCGCCCGGCGGCGATCATGGGTTGGGGTCCTGCGCGACCGCTCTGGAGCCGAAGAGCCGCGCGAGCCGGCCGCGGCGGCCGGTATCGATCTCGATGGAGGCGCTCATGCCGGCCCGCAGCCGGCGCACGTCCTGCCCCGGTGCGAACTCGATCCGCATGGGCACGCGCTGCACGATCTTGATCCAGTTGCCGGCCGCGTTCTGCGGCGGGAGGATGGCAAACTGCGCGCCGGTGCCGGGGCTGATGGCACCCACCGTGCCCACCCAGTGCCTGTCGGGAAACGCATCGACCGTGATGCTCACCGGCTGGCCGCGGCTAACGTGGGTGAGGTCGGTCTCCTTGGGGTTGGCGTCGATCCAGACATTGTCGCTGCTGATGACGCTGAAGACCGCCGTGCCGGCGGTGAGGAAGCGTCCCATCTGAATGCTCGCCACCTGGGTGGCAATGCCGGCGATGGGCGCCCGCAGCATGGTGTTGGTGAGGTCGCGCTCGGCGCGCTCGAGCGCGACGGTGGCCTCGATGAACTGAGGGTATCGCTCAATCGCCAGATGTGGATCGTCCAGCAGCTGGATGCGCAGCGTGCGCTCCTGCTGCTCGAGCAGCTCGAGCTGGGTCTTGGCCGCGATCAGCGCCACCCTGGATTTGTCGAGATCGGACGGCGTGCTGATGCGGTTGCTGAGAAGCTCACGCTTGCGATCGAAATCCGCCTGGGCTGCGGCCAGGCCCTGGCGTGACAGGTCGACCTGCGTCGTGACGCTGACGAGGCTGGCCTTCAGCGCCGCAAAATCGCTGCGCACGCGCACGAGCCTGGCCTTGGCCTCCTGGGCGGCGAGGCGATAGGGGACGGGATCGATCGCCAGCAGCGCGTCGCCCGGCTTGAGGAGCTGGCCCTCCACCACGGCGATGCGCACGACCTTGCCCGACACCTCGGGCGTGATCAGCACCTTCTCGGCGCCGACATAGGCATTGTCGGTGGAGATGTAGCGGCCGCCCAAGAGATAGAAGGTGAGGCCGAGCACTGTGACGAGGGCCGGGATCGCGACCAGCAGGAGCATGCGCAGGGGCGGCAGCCTGGATGCCTCCAATCGGGCAGAGACGCGCGCCAGCCAGGCGGGCTTAGCCAGCATGGCGCACTCCGCTTGCGTGGCGCCTGGCGGCGGCATCGGCCTTGCGGATGTTGCTCTTGATGCGCAGCAGCGTCTCGAGCAGCCTGCTGGATTCCTCTTCGCTGAATGAGGCCAGCACGTGGGCGGATATCTCGCGCCCCAGGGGAACCAGCTGGATGAGCCTGGCGCGGCCGCTGGCGGTGAGGTAGAGGCGGTTGGCGCGCCGGTCGCTCGGGTGCGGACGCCGCTCCATCAATCTCTGGTCGCACAGGCGGTCGATCAGGCGCGCCAGCGAGATGGGCTGGACCTCGAGGGACTCGGCCAGTTCGGCCTGCGTCATGCCCTCCTGCCGCTCGAGCCGCATCAGCGCGCCCCACTGCGCCCGCGTCATGCCGTGCTCGCGGGCACGCTGGTCGATGTAGGTGCGCATGGCGCGCGCCAGATCGGTCAGTTGAAACAGAACTTCGCGGCGGATCGCGGGACCGTGTGCCATTGCCTGGGCCTTGCCTGCCATGAGCTTATTATAAGCAGGCTTACAAATACCGTCCGCCTCGTTGTTTTGCGGGGCTGCATTGCACGGCTATGGATGGGCAGGGCCACGAGGGCGGCACGCGCCTACACCACCCGGCCGGTTGCCTCCTCGATCAAATGCATGTTGTTGAGGTCGGCGGCGAGCTTGAGCGGCCGGCCATCCTGGGCGCCGGCATTGGGATTGACGCGGCCACAGACCTGCGTGCCGTTCAATGGGAAGTAAACCAAGGTCTCCATGCCCATCGGCTCGGTGACATGGAGGTTGGCGTCAAAGGGCACCTCGCCCGGCGCCAGGTGCGGCCCGGCTTCCGTGATGTGCTCCGGCCGCAGCCCGAGCAGGAGCTTGTCCGTCTCCTTGAGGGCGCGGTAGCGGTCGGCGCGGGCGGAGGGCACCGGGAAGGACAGCGTCTCGTTGAGCCGGATGGTGAGCGAGCCGTTGGCGCCCTCGATGCGGCAGGGAATGAAGTTCATGGCGGGCGAGCCGATGAACCCCGCCACGAAGTGGGTCTTGGGCGCGTGGTAGAGGTCTTGCGGCGTCCCCACCTGCTCGATGATGCCGTTGTGCATGACGACCACGCGGTCGGCCAGCGTCATGGCCTCCACCTGATCGTGCGTGACATAGACGGTCGTGGTGCGGACCTGCTGGTGCACCTTCTTGATCTCGGTGCGCATCTGCACGCGCAGCTTGGCATCGAGGTTGGACAGCGGCTCGTCGAACAGGAACACCTTCGGATTGCGCACGATGGCGCGTCCCATGGCGACGCGCTGGCGCTGGCCACCGGAGAGCGCCTTGGGCCGGCGGTCGAGCAGCTCCTTGATGTCGAGGATGCGGGCGGCCTCGTCGACCCGCTTCTTGATCTCGGCCTTGGGGTAGCGCTTGAGGCGCAGGCCGAACGACATGTTCTGGAACACCGTCATGTGCGGGTAGAGCGCATAGTTCTGGAACACCATGGCGATGTCGCGGTCCTTGGGCGGCACATCGTTGACGACGTCGCCGCCGATCAGAATTTCGCCGTCCGTGATGTCCTCCAGCCCGGCGATCATGCGCAGCGTGGTGGATTTGCCGCAGCCCGAGGGGCCGACCAGAACCACGAACTCGTGGTCGGCGATGTCCAGATCGATGCCGCGCACCGCCTCGACCTCGTCGTAGCGCTTGACGATGCTGCGCAGCTTGACGTCCGCCATGCGTCCTCAGCCCTTGGTGGCGCCGGCGGTGAGGCCGGCGATGTAGTAGTCCATCAGGAAGGCATAGATGATCAGCGGCGGCGCCGCGCCCAGCAGGGCTCCGGCCATGATCTGGCCCCAGTTGTAGACGTCGGCCTTGACCAGCGAGGTGATGATCCCGACCGGCAGCACCAACTGGTCGACCGAGGTGGTGAAGGCGAGCGGATAGAGGAACTGCGCCCAGCTCACCGTGAAGGCGAAGATCATGGCGGCGATCAGCCCAGGCAGTGCCACGGGAATGAAGATCTTGGTCAGGGTCTGCAGCCAGCCGGCGCCGTCGATCAAGGCCGCCTCGTCCAGCTCCTTGGGAATCGAGGCGAAGTAGCCGATCATGATCCAGGTGCAGAACGGCACGGTCAGCGTGGGATAGACGACGAGCAGCACCCACCAGCGGTTGATCAGCTCGATGCCGGTGAGCTCCTTGAAGACGGCAAAGATCTTGAACAGGGGCAGGAACAGCAAAGTCTCGGGGATCAGGTAGGTGAGGAAGACGCCGGTCGCGAGCGTGGCCGAGCCCCAGAATTTCATGCGCGACAGCGCGAAAGCTGCCGGAACGCTGATCAGCATGGTGACGGCGACAACGACGACCGACACGATCGCAGAGTTGCGGAAGAAGGTGAGATATTCCGGCGAGGACAGCAGCCCGAGGTAGTTCTCCAGGGTCGGATTGTAGACCCACCAAGGATTGCTGACGGCCGAGATCTCGGTGCTGGTCTTGAGGGAGGTGACCAGCATGTAGATCGGCGGCAGCAGGAAGAAGACGGCGAACAGGATGAGGAAGACATAGGACCAGCGCAGGGCCCAGGTCCGGTCGCGGCTCATGCTGCCGTACTTGGGGCGCGCGGTGTCGGCGACACGGGCAGGCGTGGATGCAACCGCCATCACACCTCACTCCCCCGCCGGTTGATGTCGCGCAGGATGAAGACGGCGGCAAAGGTGAGGATCGGCACCATGAACAGCGAGACGCAGGCGCCGAGCGGGATGTCGCCGCCCTGAATGCCGAGCCAGAACGACCAGGTGGCGAACACGTGCGTCTTGTCGATGGGGCCGCCGGCGGTGATGATGCGTACGATGTCGAAATTGGCGAATGTGACGATCAGCGAGAACAGGGCCGTGATGGCAATGATATTGCGCATCATGGGCAACGTCACATACCAGATGCGCTGCCACCAGTTGGCGCCGTCGATGGCGGCCGCCTCGTAGAGCTGCTCGGGGACGGACTTCAACGCTGCCAGGTACATGATCATGAAGAACGGCGCGCCGATCCAGATGTTGATGAGGATGACGGAGAAGCGCGCCCAATGGGCCTCGCCGGTCCACGGCACGGGACCGACGCCGACCAAGGCCAAAGTCCAGTTGAAGGCGCTGTAGGTCGGGTCGAACAGCCACAGCCAGGCGAGGCAGCTCATGGCTGGCGGGATGACCCAGGGCACCAGCAGCATGCCGCGCCATTTGCGCTGCCCCTTGGCGGGAATGTTGTGCACGAAATGCGCGACGACGAAGCCGATCAGGGCTTTGAAGACGACGGCGGTAACGGCGAAGATGCACGACTGCCAGACCACCATCCAGAACGTCTCGCGCTTGAACAGGAAGGTGAAATTGCTCAAGCCGACGAAGCGCTCCATCGACTTGTTGAGGGTCGCCAGGTGCAGCGAGTAGGCTGCGGGATAGGCCACCAGCAGTACAATCAGCAGGATGAGCGGCAGCGTCATGAGGAAGGCGGCCGTCGATTTTCGCTGCATGGCCTTGCGCAGGCCCGAGCGCTTGCGCGCGGCTGTGCCGGCCCGAAGTGCTTGTAGTGCCGTGTCGACCATCGGTGGTCTCGTCAGGTGTGGGAAGGCTCCGCGTCGCCCGATCGGCGGGCCGAGAGCGGCGAGGCGCCGGCCGAAGCCGGTCCCGTGCTGCCGCCCCCGACCCGGCGCTTACGTGCGCATGTAGCCTTCCAGCTCGCTCTCGGCCCAGGCCAGCGTCTTCTCCATCGGCTCGCCCTTGATGAGGCGCACGACCATTTTGGTGTGGATCGCCTGCGTGTAGATCTGCACGGCGATCTTCGGCGGAGCCGGTGCCGCCGCAACGGACAGGGTCTGATGGTCGTGCGGGTTCGGGTAGTGGTAGAGCGTCCCCGGCGGCGGCCCGATCTCGGCCCAGATCCTGAAGTCGGTCAGCTTCTCGAACGCGGGCAAGTCATAGCCGGCGCTCGCGTTCACCATCTTCTCCACCGCCGACCTCTGCGACAGGAACAGCAGGAGGTCCTTGGCCGCCGTCTTGTTCTTGCCGAAGCTCCAGATGCCCCAGAAGTAGGGCAGGAACGGCGCGTAGCGCCCCGCCGGCCCCGAGGGCATGCCATGCGTCCACAACTGCTCCGCCACCTGCGGCGCGTCGCGCTTGGCGACGGCCCAAGCGCTCGGCGGGTTCATGATGAGGGTGCCCTTGCCCGAGATCAGATATCTGTTGTTGGCGGCGTTGTCCCAGGCCGGTGCATCGGGCGGCAGCCATTGGGCGAGCTTGACGTAGTACTCGAGCGCCTTGCGCACCGGATCAGATTTGACAGTGATGCTGCCCTTGGCATCCACCAGCGCCGCGCCGAAGGATTGGAAGATCGCGCCGGCGGTGTCGACGTTGTCCTCCGGCGTGCCAAGCCCGATGCCGAATGGATTGCCGCCCTTGTGGCAATCCTCTGCCGCCTTCAGCATCACCTCCAAAGTCCAGCCGTCGGCCTTCGGCGGGCTGCCCACCGGATACATCGCCTGAATGTCGATGCCGGCGTGCTTCTTGAGGAGGTCGATGCGCGTGCACGGGCCCTTGATCTGGCTGCCCACGCAGGCGGGTACCGCCAGCCACCGGCCATTGGCGCGCGCGAGATACTCGACGGTCGGGTTGACCTTGCCATGCAGCTTGATCAGCTCGGCCATGAGGTCGTCGACCGGCTCCAAGTTGTTGGCATGCTCGGCAGGCTGCCAGGTCGGAAAGGCCAGGATGTCGTGGCCCGATCTGGCTTGCGACTCCGCGGCGATCGTCAGCAGGTTCTTATGTCCCTGCGAGGTGATGTAGTCGACCTGCACCTCGACCTTGTTCTTGGCCCCCCACTCCTCGCACAGGGCCTTGGATGCAGTGTTGCCGCCCGGCACCCAATGGTCCCAGAAGCCGATCGAGAGCCGGCCGGCGGCACCGGCCGTGCGCACGAACGGTGCGGCGATCAGGGTTGCCGACGCTGCGGCAGTGGTGGCCACGAAGCGGCGGCGTGTCACTTGCGCTTTCGTCATGTCGCTCCCTCCTCGATGGGGATGTGGGCAAGCTGCTCGAAATAGGGATTGACCCAGATGCCGGGCCCGACGTGGATGTGCAGGCGCCCCTCCACCTCCAGCGCGATCAGTGCCTCGCGCACGGTCGGCCGGGACACGCCGAGCTTCTCAGCCAGCTCGCGCTCGGTGGGCAGGCGGCTGCCAACAGGGTATTCGCCACCGTCGATGAGCTGACGCAGCAGATCGGCGATCTGGCGATGCTGACGGCGCTGTTCAATGACAGCCAGTGGCAACTGTCACTCCCAGGGCGTTCCTCGCGGCGGTTCGTTGTCTTTTTTTTGACTGACCTTGCCGATCATGTGGTCAGACCATTTGACAATCCAGCGGGCGTGTCAAGTTGGCAAAGGCTGAACGGCCGGGCTTTTGCGACCACGGATTGTCTGTGGTCGCGACGCTGCCGGCTCGGGCCCTGGGCGCGAGGGGGAGGTTGCCCAAGGCAGGCGCAAGGGGCCGCCCAGGAGAGCCTTGGCTTGACTCGGGGTGCGGCGAAGCGGACAACCGCGGCCATGCGGAACCAGGCTGCCCGTCGTGCGCATCGGCGATGGCCGAGCGCAGCCAATCCTTTGATGGCGTGAATGGACACGATTGTCGTCGCAGGCGGGGCCGGCTACATCGGCAGCCACTTCTGCCATCTGGCCGCCGAACGCGGGTTTGCCCCTGTCGTGGTCGATCGCATCGGCCCCGGCACCGATCGCGTGGAAGCCTACCGGCGCGCGGTCGGGGGCCGCTTTGCCCTCGAGGTGTGCGATATCGGCGACGAGGCGCGGGTCGGCGCCCTGATCGCCCGGCACAGGCCCATCGCTGCGGTCTGCTTTGCCGCGCTGATCGAGGTGGGGGAATCGGTGGCCAACCCCGGCCTCTACTGGGACAGCAACTACCTGCGGGCGGCGCGTTTCTTCCGCGCGCTGGCCGTGGGCGGCGTGCGCCATCTCGTGTTCTCCTCGACGGCCGCCGTCTATGGATCGGCAACCGGCGCGGTCAGCCTTGCCGAAGGGCACCGGCTCGACCCGGCAAGCCCCTATGGTCTGACCAAGCTCGCCTGCGAGCTCACCCTGCAGGGGGCCAGCGCGGCCCACAACGTGGCGCCAGGCGTCCAGCTCGATCACGCGAGCAGCGACTGGCCGCCGCCGCCCTCGATCGCGGCGGCGGGGCCTGCCGCGTTCGCGCCGCCCTCGAGCCTGATTTTCCGCTACTTCAACGCAGCAGGAGCCCATCCGGCCGCAGGACTGGGCGAAGTGCACGATCCCGAAAGCCATCTCATTCCGCGCGCCATCGCCACACTGCGGCGCGCGTCACCGGCCGGCGAGGGGGAGGCGGTGCTGACCATCAACGGCGAGGACTATGCGACGCCGGACGGCACCTGCATGCGTGACTACGTGCATGTCCTCGATCTGGCTGAGGCGCATGTGGCGGGGCTCGAGTACCTGCTGGCGGGAGGAGGCAACGATGTCGTCAATCTGGGCAGCGGCTCGGGATACAGCATCCGCCAGGTGGTGGCGGCCATCGAGACCGTGACGGGACAGCCGGTTCCCGTGCGCATCGGGCCGCGCCGCGCGGGGGATCCTGCGCACCTGGTTGCCGACATCACCAAGGCGCAGCGTGTGCTCGGGTGGCGGCCGCGCCGTGGTCTCGCCGACATCATCGCGTCTGCGGTGGATTTTCATCGCCACCATGACGGGCCCGGTGCGTAAGGACGCCGCCGGTGGCGCCAGGCGCTGGATGCGCTCAAACGTGAGGCGGGCTGCTTCCGCTCGAGGGCGCGAGCGTGCAGCTCACGCGGGCTGACGGGCAGATGCTTGGCATAACGCAGGATCGTTGGCTGCAGCAGACTGCAGCCAACGATCTACGCCACGGGGCTTGCCAGCGCCTTAGTGGTGGCGCCGATGGTGGTGATGATGATGGCGGCGATGATGATGGTGGTGCCAGCGATGATGGTGATGGTGGTGCCAGCGATGATGATGATGGTGGCGCCGATGATGGTGGTGGTGGCGCCGATGATGATGATGCTGCACCCTCTGGACCAAATTGTCCTCGGCGGCGGGCACGTCAGTCGCAGCGCGCGACAACGGGGCTGCCGAAGCGCCCGCAAAGCTCAGTCCCAGTGCCAGCACTGCGCTGCTGAGCAATAGCCAAAATGAACGACCTATCATCTGAGTTCCTCCTAAGCCTACGTCCAGTGCTGCGTCCTGCTACCAGGACAGCTCTTCCGCTGATGCCTCTGGTCGGGGCATCAGCGGAATCTGTGCATCTTCAGTTTGCCGTCTCAATCTGTCTGCGGATTTAATATCTCCCGACCAATGCCAGTGCCGGCATCAATGACCTGTCAATGATGGCGGCCATGTCCGCCGCCATGCCCGCGGCCGTGACACACCCACCGGCACTTGCGGTGGTGACCATGGCCATGGCACACCCGCCGGCAGCCCCGACGATGCTGGACCGAGGTGACATCGCTGCTCATCGCCGCCGCTGAGGGAAGCGGGCTGAATGTGGCTGGTGACGCTTGCGCCACCGAGATGGTCATGCTGATGCCGATGGCAGCCAGCGCCGCCGCAAAGAGCCTTGCACGCGTCATGATCCCCGTCTCCCTACCTGGATTGTTGACGGTTCAGTATTGACTTTCAAGATGAACTGGAGGTGAACATCTGGTGCTCTGCTGGACAGCGGCAGCCGGCCACTCGGGCGTTGTCGGATGGCCGGCAGCCCACGCATCGACAGCCTGTTGCCAGGCGGTGGGAGATTGA
Organism: Hyphomonadaceae bacterium; assembly: GCA_019747815.1. GTDB lineage: Bacteria > Pseudomonadota > Alphaproteobacteria > Rhizobiales > Hyphomicrobiaceae > AWTP1-13. Next base: position 17,130 of record JAIEQJ010000062.1, on the reverse strand, counting down.
ATTTTTGGGGTGCTCGTCTTCGCGTTAGGGTCGAGAGCTTGGCAATCATCTGAGCCATCGGCGCAGCAATGAAATTCCGATCGCGTACAAAATTTGGCCCGCCCCGTTGTCACAAGGTCGTGATGATGGGCGGCTCATTTCTTGCGCCGAGCGTTTCTCGCTCATAGATGTTGGTTAACGGGCTCGGGGGTCCAATCAGGAGGCTAATGGAGTGACCACAAGATCGCAGCTTTTGTCTATCGGAGCCGGTGTGGTGCTGGGACTGACGATGGCGTTTCCAGCGAGCGCGGCCCCGATCAGCGGTGACGCCTTGAGGACAGGCGTTGCCGCGGCAGACAGCCAGAGAGAAGCGGTTTCGCATCGTGATCCGCATTGCTATTGGCGGCATGGCCGTAGGTACTGCTCCGGCAGATACGTGAGAGACTATCGCGCCTACGACTATGACCCCTACTACTATGGCTACGGGTTCTCCTTTGGACACCACCACCCCCATCACGGGGGCCATGGTGGCCACGGCGGGCATGGCGGTCACGGCGGCCATGGCGGAGGTCACGGCGGCGGCGGCCACCACTGAGGTCTTCGGGGGCGTGCGGCCGCACCAAGGCCGCATGCCCCCGCGACGTCCGTATCGATCAGAATCCTATCGATCAGAACCCTCTCGATCGGCCGGTATTCGTCGGCGGCCCGGAGGCCTGCCGGCGGGGCAGCCTAGTCCGCTGCCAGCCCCAGCTCCAGGTCGGCCACGATATCGCCGACGTCCTCGATGCCGATCGACAGGCGCACCACATCGTCGCCGGCGCCGGCCGCCCTGCGCTGCTCGTCGGTGAGCTGGCGATGGGTGGTGGAGGCGGGATGGATGATGAGGCTCCTCGTATCGCCGATGTTGGCCAGATGCGAGAACAGCTTGACGCTGGAGACGAGCTTGACGCCCGCCTCGTAGCCGCCCTTGAGGCCGAACGTGAACACGCTGCCGGCGCCCTTGGGGCAGATCTTCCTGGCGAGCGCGTGATAGGGGTTGGTGGGTAGGCCGGCGTAGTTCACCCACTCAACCTTCTTGTGCTGCTCGAGATACCTGGCAACGGCCAGCGCGTTCTCGCAGTGCTTGGCCATGCGCAGCGGCAGCGTCTCGATGCCGGTGAGGATCAGGAAGGCGTTGAAGGGCGAGATGGCGGGCCCCAGATCGCGCAGGCCCATCACGCGGCAGGCGATGGCGAAGGCGAAGTTGCCGAAGGTCTCGGCCAGCCGCATGCCGTTGTAGCTCGGGTTGGGGTCTTGCAGCGTCGCATATTTCTTCTTGGACGCGAGCCAGTCGTAGGTGCCGCAGTCGACGATCGCGCCGCCGATCGAATTGCCGTGCCCGCCCATGAATTTGGTGAGGGAGTGCACGACGATGTCGGCGCCGAAGTCCTTGGGCCGGCACAGGTAGGGGGTGGCCAGCGTGTTGTCGACGATCAGCGGCAGGCCGGCCGTCCTGGCGATGGCGGAAATGGCCGGGAGATCGACGATGATGCCGCCCGGATTGGCGATCGATTCGCAAAAGATGGCCTTGGTCCTGGGCGTGATCGCCTTCTTGAAGGTTTCAGGATCGGTCGCATCCGCCCACGCGACGTTCCAGTTGAACTTCTTGAAGGCGTGGTTGAACTGGTTGACCGAGCCGCCGTAGAGCTGCCGGCCGGCCACGAACTCGTCGCCCGGCTCCAGCAGCGTGTGGAACACGATCATCTGCGCGGCATGGCCGGAGGCGACGGCAAGCGCCGCCGTGCCGTCCTCGAGCGCGGCGATGCGCTGCTCCAGCACGGCCTGCGTCGGGTTCGTGATGCGGGTGTAGATGTTGCCGAACACCTCGAGATTGAACAGCGCGGCGGCGTGATCCACGTCGTTGAAGACATACGATGTGGTTTGATAGATCGGCGTGACGCGTGCGCCGGTGGAGGGATCGGGCGCGCCGCCGGCGTGGACCGCGAGGGTGGCGAATTCCGGCGCATCGGTGGACGGCATGGGCGTCTCCTGTCTTGTCCGGCGCCTACGGGAGCCAATGGGGGCGCGCAAGTCAACGCCTTCTTTCAGCGCGAATTCCGCGACCGCAAGAGCGAGGCCAGAATGGCAAGACCAGCCGCCACGGGCACGACGATCAGCAGCACCGCGCCGGTCGTGATGGCGATGCCGGGCAGGATGAAGGCGATGCAAGCGATGAGGAGCGTGGCGCCCGCGAAGATCGCGGCGCCAGCCAACGCTGCACGCCAGCCGGTGAGGACCGTCGGTCTCCCGTTGCGGGTGATGACGATCATGGCTTGCTCTCCTGGGCTGAGATGGAGTGGGGCAACGGGGACCCGTTGCGGGAACGCGCAAGGGGTGTTCTTGCGTTGCCGGCGCAAATGCTTGACCATAAGGTCAATGCCACAACGGGCGCCGATCAACGGGTCACCATAGCACCGCCTGCCCATCCCCTATCCTCGGAGAGCAACACCCGCATGCCGATACCCGCCATTCTGCAGGATCGCCTGACGCTGCCCGCGATCGGCGCCCCGCTCTTCATCGTATCGGCGCCGGAATTGGTGATCGCGCAATGCAAGGCGGGCATCGTCGGCGCCTTTCCGGCCCTCAACGCACGGCCCAAGGAGCGCCTGGAGGAGTGGATCGTTCAGATCAAGACGGAGCTCGACGCCTACCAGAAAGCGCACCCCGACCGGCGCGTGGCGCCGTTTGCCGTCAACCAGATCGTGCACGCCTCCAACGATCGTCTCGAGCACGACGTGGCGGTGTGCGCCAAGTACAAGGTGCCGATCACCATCACCAGCCTGCGCGCGCCGGCCGACGTGGTGAAGGCTGCGCATGCCTACGGCGGCATCGTGCTGCACGACGTGATCAACGTGCGCCACGCCATGAAGGCGGCCGAGGAGGGCGTCGACGGGCTCATTCTGGTGTGCGCCGGCGCCGGCGGCCATGCCGGCACGCTGAGCCCGTTTGCCCTGCTGGCCGAGGTGCGCCGCCTGTTTCCCGGCACGATTGCGCTCTCCGGCGCGATTGCCAACGGCGCCAGCATTCTCGCCGCCCAGGCCATGGGTGCGGATCTGGCCTATCTCGGCACGCGCTTCATCGCCACGCGCGAGGCCAATGCCAGCCCGGATTACAAGAGGATGCTGGTCGAGACGGCTGCCGGCGACATCGTCTACAGCTCCCTGTTCACGGGCGTGCACGGCAACTACCTGGGGCCCAGCATCGTGGCGGCCGGCCTCGACCCCAAGTCCCTGCCGGACGGCGACAAGACGAAGATGAGCTTCGGCTCGGGCGGCAGCAGCAAGACCAAGGTGTGGCGCGATATCTGGGGCGCCGGCCAGGGCGTGGGCAGCATCAGCGACGTGCCGACGGTGGCCGAGTGCGTGGCACGCCTGCGCGCCGAATACGCGCAGGCCGCCGCCGAGCTGGCCAAGCGCAGCTTTGCGGATGCGGCGAGGGTCGCCGCGGCGGCTGCATCGTAGGCGCGGCCAGCGTCTTCCCGGCTGAGATTGCATCGAAGGTGTCATCCCGGCCGGAGCGCAGCGGAGAGCCGGGACCCAGAGGTCAGAGGCGCGAGGCTGGTGCTGTTGGCCCCTGGGTCCCGGATCGGCCTGCGGCCGTCCGGGATGACAACCAGGCCGAGCGCTCCACGATCGTTAGCGCTTACCGGCGATGATGTGGCTCTGCACGCCGTGGCCGCTGAGCAGCGGACGTCGGGACGACAGGGTGCCGGCGTTGACGCCCGCCCAGCCGATCTCGCCGGAGAGGCGCCCGTATTCGATCTTCGGGCAGCGGTTCATGACCACCTGGAGGCCTGCGGCTTCCGCTTCCGCGGCGGCCTGATCGTTGCGCACGCCAAGCTGCATCCACACGACCTTGATGCCGAGCCTCTCCTTGAGGCGAATGGCCTCGCGCACGCTCTCCAGGGCGGCAGCCGAGTTGCGGAAGATGTCGACCATGTCGACCGGGCCGGGCACATCGGCGAGGGCCGCGTAAACCTTGCGGCCCTGGATCTGCTGGCCCGCCAGGGCGGGATTGACGGGGATGACCGCGTAGCCCTTGCTGAGCAGATACTTCATGGCGAAGAAGCTGGGCCGATTGCTGGCCGCACTGGCCCCGACCATGGCGATGGACTTGGTCTCGGCCAGGATCGCGGCGATGTAGGGATCGGCGTAGGTGTCGTGGTGCATGCTCAAACTTTGGTGCGCGAAGCCTTCAGCGCGCGGAGGCGGCGCGCCCGTGCAGCGCCATGCGCGAGTTCAGGGATGAGGACATCGGTGCACGGCGTGGGTCAGGCCTTGCTCCAATCGGGGGGACGCTTGTCGATGAAGGCGCCGATCCCCTCCTTGGATTCGGCGTGCATCATGTTCTCCACCATGACGCCGGCAGCATAGTCGTAGGCGTCGGCGAGCGACATCTCGATTTGCCGGTAGAAGGCCTCCTTGCCGATGGCCAGCGTCGCCGGCGGCTTGGATGCGACGAGCCCGGCAAGCTGCATGGCCTCGTCCAGGGCCTTGCCGGCCGGCACCACGCGATTGACAAGACCATATTCTGCGGCCTCCCGCGCGGGCAGCATCTCGCCCAGCAGCAGCATCTCCATGGCGCGCTTGCGGGGAACATTGCGCGACAGCGCCACCATGGGCGTCGAGCAGAAGAGGCCGATGTTGACCCCGGGCGTGGCAAACCGCGCCGCCTCCGAGGCGACCGCCAGATCGCATGAGGCCACCAGCTGGCAGCCGGCCGCGGTGGCGGGGCCCTCCACGGCCGCGATCACGGGCTTTGGGCACTGCACGATGGAGCGCATCAGCTTGGCGCACTGGTGCATGAGAAGCTGGGTGAAGGCGCGCCCGCCATCTGCATCGGCGCGATGCGCTGTGAGCTCCTTGAGGTCGTGGCCGGCGCAGAACGCACGGCCCTTGGCCGCGATGACGATGGCGCGCACCACGGCCGCCTGAGCGGCCGTGTCGATGGCGCCCTGCAGCGCCTCGATCATGGCTTGCGAGAGGCTGTTGCGGGTTTCGGGCCGGGCGAGCGTCAACACCAGCACCCCCGCGCGCTGCTCGCTCTCCAGCAGGCCCGCACGCGGGGTTGTGTCGTCCATCCGGCGGCTGACTGCCGGCATCTGCGGCTGCTCGCTACTGCAGGAGGGGCTCGAGCCTGTCGTAGTACTTCTTGACGAGCTCGATATTACCCGAAAATTGGATCGGCTGCGCCATTTTCATGGCCTCGGCCAGCTCCTCCAGCGCCTGCTTGCGCTCCTTCTCGGGCATCGACTTGTCGGCCGTGATCTCGTCGATCTCGCGCTTGATCGCCGTCGGCGGGTCGGTGAAGGCCTTGGTCTGCGGGTCGATGCCGGCCATCACCAGCGCGATGTTGGAGGCGACCTCGTCATACTCGTTGAAATCCTTGAAGCCGAATTTCTTGGCGATGCTCTCGAGCTGGGCCTGCACCTTGGGATCGGGCTTGTCGCCTTCCATCTTCTCCGCCACCGCTCCCATGTCCTTGTGGGCCGCGATGAAGCCTTCGATCTGCTTCTCGGTGAGCTTCAGCTGCTTGACCGGCGCCTGCGCCGAAACGCTGCCGGCGAATTGGACGAGGGCGACGGCCGCAACGGCCGCGATAAGGAGGCGAAGCACCTGCTGCATGGGGGTATCCTCGTTGGCCGGCTGAGACTGAGAACGCGCGAGTCCGGTTCTGGTAGTGGTCCGGGATGACAAAAGTTGGACACCCTCGGCGTGTCAATCATTAGTTCCGTGACCCATTGCCCCGGCGCCTCACCCCCGTGAGGCGCGGTCAGCCACGCGCCGTGGCAGCGAGGCAAACCGGCATTGCGCACACGGACCAGACGGGCATTCGGGTGAGGGATGAGCGGCACGGATGCGGCCGTTGTCGCAAAACATGAATGTCTCCAGCCGGATAGCGGCGGCCATCGGAGGATCGACGCGAGACGGCGCGAGTGGCCGGGCCGCCAAGCGCATCGGCTCCGGCGGGCCGGGAGCGGCCGCCGACGGCTCCAGTTTGCTGTGGTATCATATTACCATTTTGGGGTACTATAATACCATATGGATAAAATGCTGAATCTGATCGTTTATTCAATCGTCAATTGAATTGACAGGCGGGGCGGATCAGACGTAAGAGGCCGGCAACCGCACACGGATCGGGGCCAGACTCATGAAAACCTATGTCGCCAAGCCCGGCGAAGTGGACAAGAAATGGATATTGATCGATGGCGAGGGGCTGGTGGTGGGGCGGCTCGCGACCCTGATCGCCATGCGCCTCAAGGGCAAGCATCGCGCCACCTACACGCCGCATGTCGATACCGGCGATAACGTGATCGTGATCAACGCCGAGAAGGTGGTGTTCACGGGCAACAAGACCAACGACAAGATCTACTACCGCCACACCGGCTATCCCGGCGGCATCAAGCAGCGCACGCCGCGGCAGCTCTTCGAGAGCAAGTTTCCAGAGCGCATTCTGGAGCTTGCGGTCGGCCGCATGCTCAAGCGCGGACCGCTGCAGCGCAAGCTGATGCGCAATCTCAAGGTCTACAAGGGCGCGCAGCATCCCCACGAGGCGCAGAAGCCCGAGCCGCTCGATGTCAAGTCGCTCAACCGCAAGAATGTGAGGGCCTGATCCCCATGGCCGAGACCAAGACGTTTGAAGACCTCTCCGCGCTCAAGGACAGCGAGGCGGCGGCCGCCCCGGTGCATGCCAAGAAGGTGGATGCGCAAGGGCGCGCCTATGCCACCGGCAAGCGCAAGAATGCGGTGGCGCGTGTGTGGATCAAGCCGGGTGCCGGCAAGATCGTGGTCAACACCAAGGACTTCTCGCAGTACTTCGCGCGGCCCGTGCTGCAGATGCTGCTCAAGCAGCCGCTGCAGGCCGCCAATCGCCTGGACCAGTTCGACATCATGGCGACCGTGACCGGCGGCGGGCTCTCGGGGCAGGCCGGTGCGGTGCGGCACGGGATTTCCAAGGCGCTGACCTACTTCGAGCCCGAGCTCAGGCCGGTGCTGAAGAAGGGCGGCTTCCTGACCCGCGACAGCCGCGTCGTGGAGCGCAAGAAGTACGGCCGCGTCAAGGCGCGCCGCAGCTTCCAGTTCTCCAAGCGCTGATCGCATTGCTCGCGCACACGGCGCCATGCCCCGCCGTAGCGGGGGAGGCGGCGTGGGGATCGGCCATGCCATTGACAGGGGTGGGCGCCGATCCCATAAGAGTGGCATGATCACGTTTGCAAAGCTCACCGCTCGAGGCCGCCCGCGCTATCCGCGGCTGCGATAACGGACGCTTCTCTGACCGTTCCTTGCAAGGCCGCATCCCCGATGCGGCCTTTTTTGTTACCCCCTGATCCGAGTTGAGCCGATGACCACCAAGACAGCGCCGCAAGCCAAGCCGGCGCGGGCGCAGCCCGCCAGGCCCACCGTTTTCATCGATGGCGAGGCCGGCACCACGGGCCTCGAAATCCGCCGCCGGCTGGCGGGGGTTGCGGGTCTCGCCGCGCTGAGCATTGCCGCGGAGAAGCGCAAGGACGAGGCCGAGCGGCTCGCCATCATGCGGCAGGCCGACCTTGTGGTGCTGTGCCTGCCCGATGACGCGGCCAAGGAGGCGGTGGCGCTGATGGCCTCGCTCGGGCGCGATGCGCCCAAGGTGGTGGACGCCAGCAGCGCGCATCGCGTCGCTCAAGGGTGGGTGTATGGCTTTGCGGAAATGGACCCCGGGCAGGCGGCCGCGATCGGTGAGGCCAGGCGCGTCACCAACCCCGGATGCTATCCCACGGGGGCGATTGCGCTGATCCGGCCGCTGGTGGAGGCCGGCCTGATGCCGGCCGACCATCCCGTCACGGTCAATGCGGTGAGCGGCTACAGCGGCGGCGGGCGGAGCATGATCGAGGCCTACGCGGCAGGCTCGGCGCCGGCCTTCGAACTCTATGGCCTGGGCCTGGAGCACAAGCACGTGCCCGAGCTGCAGACGTTCTCCAAGCTCTCGCGGCGGCCGATGTTCGTGCCCTCGGTCGGCAATTTCCGCCAGGGCATGCTGGTGAGCGTGCCCTTGCATCTGGATACGCTGCCCGGCCGGCCGAGCGCGCGCGATCTGGAGGCGGCGCTGGCCAAGCACTATGCGGGGGCCAGGCTGGTGAAGGTGGTGCCGGCGGATGACGCTTCGTCCAGGGGCGGGCGGCTCGATGCGCTGGCGCTCAACGATACGGATTTGCTGGAGCTGCGCGTGTTCGGCAATGAGAGGCACGGCCAGGCCGTGCTGGTGGCGCGTCTCGACAACCTCGGCAAGGGTGCGTCGGGGGCTGCGGTGCAGAACATCGGCCTGATGCTGGGTGTGGAGACGTAACGGCGGCGGCCGACAGGCCCCTCTACAGGCCCTTCTATCGTGCCGGACCGTTGTCTGGCTTGAGGAAGCGGCCGGCGACCCAGCCCTGCAGGCCGCCGTATTCGACCCGGCACCACTGCGTCAGCGCCTCGCGGCGCGCGGTCTCGCTCATGCGCGCCCACAGCTCCATGGGCGGCTGGTTGCGGCGGCAGCCCAGATGCTTCAGGCCGCGCGCATTGGGCGGGATGCGGGCGAGGCTCTGGCTGTCGGCGGACGGCACATCGCGCATGTGCAGCACGTCGTTGGCGGGCACGCCGGTGACGGCCCAGGATTTGGGCGGATCGTCGGCCTTGGAGGCGAGGGGAGCGAGGCCGGGAATGGCCAAGGCGCAGGCGAAAGCGAGAGAGCGAGCGGCACGAGAAGCGGCAAAGGGCATAGGGCGCGGACCCGATCTGGCGATGATCAGGGGGACAAGGTGCCGGCAATTGCGCCGGCGATAGGGCGCACAGGCCCCTGCGCGGTCACGCGCCTCCACGAGCTTCTGGAGTCCTTGCGTCCTTGATGGGATCACCAAGCCGCGGGCTCGCGTCGTCCTGAGCCTCGTCGAAGGACGGGCTGCGCCCACCAACGCCGTGGTTCGACAAGCTCACCACTGGGGCGGCCAAGCCGTCCGCGAGGCAACCTGAATGACCTCAGAACTTGTAGCCGTAGCGCACGCCGATGCTGTCCAGGCCCTCGTTGCTGTTCGCCAGGAACGCATTCGACACGTGCTCGAAATAGATCGAGATGCTGCGGCGGTCGTCCAGCCTGAGGCCGAGCTCAACGGGGATGTGGAACAAGAAGCGCGAGCCCAGCGCCTTCATGTCCGGGTCGGTGGGGTCGAGGAGGCCGTTGTGCACCGCGCCGCCGAGGCCGATGCCGAAGAAGATGCCGCTGGGCCCCTCGATCTCCCAGCGCGCATCGATATAGGCCCGGCTGGTGTAGCCGCCGGTGTTGACGCTGGCGCCGACCGCAGGGCGGATCGTGCCGCCGAGAAACGGGAGGCCCTGGCCGAGCAGCACCTCCGCGTTGATGTCGACGCCGCTCTCGAGCTTGAAGCCGCTCCACAGTCCGGGGACGTCGTGGGCCAGGACGCCGCCGCGGACCTCGATCCTCGACGGCGAGGGGTTGACCTGCGCGAGCGCCGGACCGGCCAGCATCCCACCCCACACCAGCGACAGTGCAGCAAGGATCAGCCTCACAGGGGGCTCCACCGTTCGAGCATGACGCGGCTACGCGGAGAGGCGAACGTCTCAAGGGTACGCAACCCGGCGGCCAGCGGCAAAGGATTTGCCGCCGTGGGGCGCGCGGCCACCGCATTTGCGGGCACAGCGTGGCAATTCGGCCATCCAAGACCAAAGAACGGGCAGCGCCGGCATGTGCATGTTGAAGATGGGGATTTCAGCCCCTAGCTTGGCTGACGCCGATGCGCAATTGGCTGCGCGGTCCTCGAGAGCAAGGGCGTCCTCCGGGGTGCTTTGGTCGGAGGAGGGGGTTCCGCGATGGAGGCGTTCGCCGCGCTCCTGGAGGCTGTGACGCGCATTCTCGTCGCTGGGTTTGCCGCTGCCCCGCTGGCCTGGGTTCTGGCCGCGCTTCTTCTTCTGCTCGGGCTCGCCGGGCTGGCGCTCAGGCGGCGCCCGGTCGGGCGCAATGAGGTCGAAACCGTCTTCCTCGCCTCGGCCGCGGCGACCCGCAAGGCGCGCGAGATCGGCGAGATCGATGCGTTCGCCCGCAGGGCGGGTGCCGCCGCCGATGAGCTCAAGGCGCAACTGCGGCGCCTGCGCGCGGGCCATCACAGCTACATCAAGGTCTATGTCGACCACTCCAACTTCATCAAGACCTGGAACAGCGTGGTGCACGGGCGGGACAGGCCGCTGGCGCACGATATCGCGTGGCAGAGGCTGTCCGAGGTCCTGCTGGACGAGACGGGCGATTGGCTGACAAGGGTGCGCAAGGCGCCGCAGGCGCTGCTCTACCGCGGCATGCATGTGTACGGCACGCTGTTCGAGGACAGCTACTTTACGCTGCTCGAGACCATGCTGCGGCACGAGCAGTCGGCGCCGCACAAACTGTCCCTGCCGATCCGGCTGCGCAAGGAGACGATCGACAAGTGGCGCGAGGAGAACGAGCAGCACAAGATCGAGCTGACGCGCGAGATCGGCAATGTCACGGGCTGCGTGGTGGTGCCGATCTACCGGCGCACCCCGCGCGAGGATCAGCTTGCGAGCTGCCAGTACACCTCCGGCGGCATTCCGATCGCACCGGAGAAGATGCTCGATACCTTCATCGCCACCGATCTCGTCGGCGATGCCACGTTCGATGCCTACGACATCGCCCTCATCGTCTCGGAGGACAGCGATTTCGTGCCGGCCGTGGAGTTCGTGCAGGAGATGCGCACCAAGCAGGTGGTGCATGTCGGGTTCGGCAGTCACAGCAACGACCTGCGCGCGGCCTGCCGGCATCGCATCGATCTCGCCAAAGGCGATATGTTTCGCCGCCTGCAGCGGACCGCCAAGGCCTGACGGCAGACCCGGCTTGGGCTGCCGACACGCTAGTGTCCCGATCGCGAAGTTCGCCGGATCTTGCTGCAGGCGCTGAACGAACTTCGCGATCGAAAGGACACAAGCAAGCTCATGGTGCTAGTGTGATTCAGATCGAGAAATTCGCTCAGCAGGCGTGCTGCGAGGAAGGGCGAAGGAGCGGGCGCCCATCCCTTGCGTCCCCGGCCGAGGCGCGCGAGGGATGCGTCCCCGGCCGGAGCGCGAGCTTGATCGGAGATCAAGGTCGAGCGCGCAGAGCCGGGGTCTTTGCCCCTCGCAGGGGTAAGGATCCCGGAGAGCCTCGCCCCGGCTCATGAGCCAGGCTCGGCTTCCGGGAACGCAGAAGGAGGAGGAGGCCCCGCCCATTCAACGCCCCCTTGCCCCCCGGCCGGAGCGCCAAGGGATGCGTCCCCGGCCGAAGCGCGAGCTTGATCGGAGATCAAGGTCGAGCGCGCAGAGCCGGGGTCTTTGCCCGTTGCGATGCGAGCGCATCTGCGCGGCGACATCCTGCGTGCCGACGGCTTCGACGGGTGAGGTGCGCAATTCAGAGGGGTAAGGATCCCGGAGAGCCTCGCCGCGGGCTCGGCTTCCGGGAACGCAGAAGGAGCGGGCGCCCATCCCTTGCCTCCCCGGCCAGAGCGTCTGCCCTTTACCTCCCCGGCCGGAGCGCCTGCCCCCTTGCGTCCCTGGCGACGATCCCTGTCATCCCGGCGCTTGTCGCCGGGATCCATCTCCCGGTTGGCGCCGACGCTCGTCGATGGCCGGCTGCCGGGGACAAGCCCCGGCATGACCGCGGGACGCAAGTGTCGGCGTCACACCACTAGCCCGTCAGAGCGATCACGGACCGGGCCTCGGGGACGTCGTGCACGTGCCGCGACAGCGCCTCAAGGCCGCGCGGCACCGGCCCGCCGTAGGCCCAGTCGAGCAGCTCGATGGTGTGCGCGATCGGAATGCTCATGCCGCTTGCCAGTTGCGTGATGCAGCCGATGTTGCCGGTGGCGACGAGGTCGGCGCGCACGCTCCTGATGTTGGCAGCCTTGCGGTCGCGCAGCTCGCGGGCGATGTCGGGCTGCAGGACGTTGTAGGTTCCGGCCGAGCCGCAGCACAGATGCCCCTCGGGCACCTCGACCACCGAGAAGCCGGCGTTGCGCAGGAGCATGCGCGGCTCGTCGATCACGCGCTGGCCGTGCTGCATGGAGCAGGCCGAATGGTAGGCCACGCGCAGCGACGACCAGCGCTTGGGCGGGCCCATGTCGTAGCTCGCCAGAAACTCGGTGACATCGCGGGTCATGGCGGAGATCCTGGCGGCGCGCTCGGCATACTCCGGCTCGTACTTGAGCATGTGCGCGTAGTCCTTGACGGTGGTGCCGCAGCCCGACGCGTTGATGACCACGGCATCGACGGGTTCGCCCCGGCTCATCACACGCGTCCAGGCGTCCACATTGCGCCTGGCCATGGCGACGGCGGCAGGCTCGCGGCCCATATGATGCACCAGGGCGCCGCAGCAGCCCGCATTCGGCGCCACCTCGACATCGACGCCGCGGCGCGCGAGCAGCCGGATGGTGGCATCGTTGATCTCGGGCCGCAGCACCTGCTGCGCACAGCCGGCGAGCAGGATCACGCGCTTGCGCCGCTCGCCCTGGGTGGCGGCCGTGCCGGGGCCGGCATAGCTGGCGCCGCGCAGCAGGCCGGCGGGCGCCAGCTCCAGCATCGCCACGACCTCCTTCGGCGCCAGCCGGCGCAGCAGGCCCATGAACGGACGGGCGAGGCGTGCGGCCCTGAGGGCCAGGCGGAAGCGGCCGGGATAGGGCAGTGTCGAGGCCAGCAGCCGCCGGATGGCGCGATCCTTGAAGCTGCGCCGCCCCGTCTCCTCGATGTGGGTGCGCGCGTGGTCGACCAGGTGCATGTAGTCGACGCCGCTGGGGCACGTCGTCATGCACGACAGGCACGACAGGCAGCGGTCGACGTGCTGCTGCACGACGGGGGTGGCGCGGCGGCCGCGCTCGAACATCTCCTTCATCAGGTAGATGCGGCCGCGCGGGCTGTCGCGCTCGTCGCCGAGCAGGACGTAGGTGGGGCAGGTGGCGGTGCAGAACCCGCAATGCACGCACTTGCGCAGGATGCGGTCGATCTCCGCCGTGCGCGGATCCTTGAGCTGCTTGGCCTTGAAGTTGGTTTGCATGGGTGCCGCCTTGCCCTTCAGAAGCCTGGATACATGCGGCCGGGGTTGAGGATGCCTGCCGGATCGAATGCCGCCTTGAGCTTGCGCGAGAGCCTTTCCAGGCCGGGCTCGAGGGGCTGGAACACCTCCACGGCGGCGCGCACCTCGGGTGCGGCGTGGATCAGCGTCGTATGCCCGCCGTGGGTGGCGATGACGCGGCGGACGTCGGCGGCGCCGGCATCGGTGGTGGCCAGCACCTCGATCCACACGAGCCCGCCCGACCAGTCGTAGAAGGCGCGGCAGTCCATGTAGGCGGAGATCGCCGCCACGACCTTCGGCCCGGCCGCGGGCGCGGTCGAAATGCGCCACACCGGTCCCTCGCCGCCCCGCAGGACGGACAGCCGGCGCAGCTCGCCCCAGACCAGCAGCGAGTTGTCGCGGTCGAGCTCGTGGATGTCGCCGTAAGCCTTGAGCAGGTTCTTGATCCGGTCCGTGCGATAGCGCACCGACTTGGTGAAGTTCTCGACCCGCAGCGCCGTGACGGCCTTGCCCTGGCTGCTGAGCCCCGCATGCTCCAGGCGGGCCGCCAGCGCCGCCTGCAGATGCACGGCCCCGGACACCTCGAACGGGCTACTCATGGCGCTGCACAGGGCCTCGACGGCGAACTCGTCGGGCAGGCCGAGCAGGACAAGAGTGGCCGTATCCTCCGGCATCGGCAGCACCTTGAACGTCACCTCGCTCAGCACCGCCAGCGTGCCCCAGCTTCCCGACAGACCGCGGCAGAGGTCGTAGCCCGTGACGTTCTTCATCACGCGGCCGCCGGACTTGAAAATCTCGCCACGGCCGTTGATGGCGCGCACGCCCAGCAGGTGGTCGCGTGCGGCGCCGATGCTGACGCGACGCGCGCCGGAGAAGTTGGTGGCGAAGACGCCGCCGATGGTGGCCTGGCCGGGCTCGCCGCCCATGAGGGGGCCGAGCTCCGCCGGCTCGAAGGCCAGCATCTGGCCGTGGTCGGCAAGATCGGATTCGATCTGGCTCAGCGACGTGCCGGCGCGGGCCGACATGACCATCTCGCTGGGCTCGTAGAGGGTGATGCCGCGCATGGCCTTGGCCGACACGGTGGCTGAGGTCTGCATCGGCCGGCCGATGCTCTGCTTGGAGCCGCCGCCGCTGATCTCCAGCGGCGTGCCGGTCGCGGCCGCTTCCGCCAGCACGCGCGCAAACTCGCGCTCGTCGACGGGGCGCATGTTGCTGAGCACGCTCACCGTTGCCTCACGCCGCCTCGAGGGCCGTCTCGCGGCCGTCGAGGGGGAAGACCTTGGCCGGATTGAGCAGCCACTTGGGATCGAACACGGTCTTGATGCGCATCTGGGCCGCAAGATCGGTCTCGGTGAACTGCACGCGCATGAGATCGCGCTTCTCGATGCCGACGCCATGCTCGCCGGTCAGGCAGCCGCCGGAGGTGACGCACAGCTCCAGGATCTCCTCGCCCGCCTTCTCGGCGCGCTCGGCCTCGGCCTCGTCGTTGGCGTCGTAGAGGATCAAGGGATGCAGGTTGCCGTCGCCGGCGTGGAAGATGTTGGCGACCTTGAGGCCGTGCTTGTCGCAGATCTGCGAGATGGCGACCAGCACCGCGCCCAGCTTGCCGAGCGGAATGGTGCCGTCCATGCAGTAGTAGTCGGAGATGCGGCCGATGGCGCCGAAGGCCGACTTGCGGCCCTTCCAGATCGCCGCGCTCTGCTCCGCGCTCTGGCTGATGCGCAGCACGCTCGGCGCAAAGCGGCCGGCGATGCCGCCGATGACATTGAGCAGATCGGCGATCTCCTCGGTCGATCCCTCCACCTCGATGATCAGCAGCGCCTCGGCGTCGGTGGGATAGCCCGCCTTGGCGAACGCCTCGCACACCTGGATGGCGGGCTTGTCCATGAACTCGATGGCGACGGGAATGATGCCGGCGCCGATGATGGCCGATACGCACCGGCCGGCGGTTTCGCTGGAGTTGAAACCGATGAGCATCGGCCGCGCGCCTTCGGGCGCGCGCAGGATGCGCACCGTGGCCTCCGTGACGATGCCGAGCTGGCCCTCCGAGCCGACGATGAGGCCCATCAGGTCGTAGCCGGCGGCATCGAGGTGGCGGCCGCCGATGTCGATCACCTCGCCGTCCATCAGCACCAGCTTGAGGCCGAGGACGTTGTTGGTGGTGACGCCGTACTTGAGGCAGTGGGCGCCGCCGGAATTCATGCCGATGTTGCCGGCCAGCGTGCAGGCGAGCTGGCTGGAGGGGTCGGGCGCGTAGAAGAAGCCCTGCGCCTTCACCGCCTCGCTGATGCCGAGATTGGTGATGCCGACCTCAACGGTGGCGGTGCGGTTCATGGTGTCGATGCCGAGCACGCGGGTCATGCGCGATACGGCGATGACGAGTGCATCCTCCGCCGGCAGGGCACCTCCCGACAAGGACGTGCCGGCCCCGCGGGCCACGACCTTGATGTCGTTGGCATGGCAGTAGCGCAGCAGCCGGGAGACCTCCTCGGTGGAGGTGGGCAGCGCGACGGCCAGCGGCACGCGGCGATAGGCGGTGAGCGCGTCCGTCTCGTAGGCGCGCCGTCCCTCCTCATCGCCGATGATGCCGCCCGGCGCCACCAGGCGGCGCAGATCCTCCACGATCGCCTCGCGTTGCCGCATGACCACTTGATCAGGTTCGGGCAGTGCCAGCGGCATCGTGGGTCCCCAGGGGGTTTGGGTGTCGTCGGCGCTCTCGCGGCCGCTCGCGCCCACATGGTATATCACAAAGCGCATGCTGCGAACGGTCGCGTGGGAAATTGCCGGCCGTTGGATTTTAGTGTGGCAATTCTTACCGGCCAGAGAACGCGCGAGATCAGTCATGTCCAGCCGTCGCCAGCCCCGCCCGTTGCGGATTGCCCTTGCCGCCTTGACCATCGTCGGCGGCTTGAGCGCCGGCCCGGTGCCGGCATGGGCGCAGGAGGGCAGCGCCGAGGAGGGCGCGGAGGTCTTCAAGAGATGCCGCGCCTGTCACGATGTCGGGCCCGAGGCGAAGAACAAGGTGGGGCCGATGCTCAACGGCATCATCGGCCGCGCGGCGGGGACGATCGAGGGGTACAGCTACTCGGAGGCCAACAAGCAGGCGGGCGCCAAGGGGCTGGTGTGGACCGAGGAGGCGATGTTCAAGTACCTGGAGGCGCCGCTGAGCTTCATGCCGGGCACCAAGATGGCGTTCGCCGGGCTCAAGGACGGCCAGGACCGCAAGGACGTCATCGCCTATTTGAAGACATTAGCCAAATAGCGCTGGCTCGGGCCTCGCATCCGCCGCTCAGCGTTTGCTGCGGATGCAACCGTTGAGGCAGCGCTGCAGCTGCGCCTGGCAGCGCTGGCGATTGTTGGTGGATTTGTAGCAGGCGCCGTAGGCTTCCCAGCACGTGGAGCGGCACGAGGATTGCGCGCTGGCCGCGGCCGGCGTCAGGAGCGCGCCCATGGCCGCCAGGGCGGATGCGGCGGCGGCAAGGGACAAGAGTCTGCGGCGAGTCACGATGTGCACTCCCTGGCCAACGAGTGTGCTTGCTACGGGGCGCACCATGAACAAAAGCTGAATGTGACCCGTGCGGGCGCTCGCGGCGCCGCGGTCTGGTCATCGGCCAAGTGACAGCCGTGTGACGCTGGCTCGAGATCGGTCCCCAGCGTCCTTCTGTCCTTGGTGGCCCCACCCAAGCCGCGGGCTCGCCCTCGTCCTGAGCTTTGTCGAAGGACGGGCTGCGCTCACCAAATCGTGCTTCGACAGGCTCAGCACGGGGTTGGAGCGAGCTTGACACGCGATGACAGCGCGCGCGCCTGCGTCCTGAGCTTGCCGAAGGACGGGCCGCATCCGCCGCCCTCGTCCTGAGCCTCGTCGAAGGACGGGCCGCGCCCGCCAACTAGGGAGGGGGCAAAGATCCCGGAGAGCCTCGCCTCGGCGCGAGCGCCGGGCTCGGCTTCCGGGAATGCCGCGGGCTCGCCCTCGTCCTGAGCTTTGTCGAAGGACGGGCTGCGCTCACCAAATCGTGCTTCGACAGGCTCAGC
>JAIEQJ010000073.1 GCA_019747815.1 Hyphomonadaceae bacterium | reverse complement strand
AGTGTGATTCAGATCGAGAAATTCGCTCAGCAGGCGTGCTGCGAGGAAGGGCGAATTTCTCGATCATCACACTAGTTTTGCGCCACCACCGACCCGCCCGCGGCCTCCGGCAGCGGCGGCGGGTTGGGCTTGGCCCGCGCCTCGGCAATCAGTGCGGCGCAGGCGGTCTCGATCCTCGCCTGGATCAGGGCGCGCGCCTCGGCGCGGGGCAGGCCGGGCGGAATTGGGTCCAGAATCTCGATCACGATGGTGCCCGGATAGCGCAGGAGACTGCGCCGGGGCCAAAACAGGCCGGAGTTGAGCGCCAGCGGCACGCAGGGCAGGCCGAGCCCTTCATACAGCGCCAGAAAACCCGGCTTGTAGTCGGGCGCCGCCCCCGGCGGACGGCGCGTCCCTTCCGGAAAAATGACGATCTCTCGCCCTTGCGCGGCCCGATCGCGGGCATCGCGGATCAACGCCTTCAGCGCGCCGGGGCCTTTGTCGCGCCTGACGAAGATGTGCTGGAACTTGTGGCTGAACCAACCGTAGAGCGGGATTAAGCCGAGCTCGGCCTTCATCACCATGGCTGGATCGCGGAACACCGGGATCAACGCGAACGTATCCCATGCCGACTGATGCTTGGAGGCGACCAGGCAGGCACCCGCTGGAATTCTCTCGCGCCCCCGCACCTCCCAGCGCGTGCCGCAAATCAGCCTGAGCCACCACAGGCTGGCCAGGCCATGCAGCCGCAACCCCGCCATGGCCCAGCGGCGCGGCGCCACGAGCAGCCAGCTTCCCAGCACCAGGAACAAGGCGGTGTTGACATAGAAGACCACGAAATAGGCAAGCGAGCGAATGAGCACCACGGGATGCGCCTCACGGGCCGGATGCGTGCAGCTTCGCACCGGCCAGCGCACTGCCCTCCCAGCGCGCCAAGCGCGCAACGGCGTAGCGGGCAGCCGAGGGCAGGAACTTCACATACTCGGAGAACAGCACGCGCGCGGTGTAGGGATCGGCCCACCAGCGCCGGGGCTGCAGCTTGTTGGACACCACCGGATGCGGAAAGAGATCAACTCCCGGCAGCGTCCGGCGCAGCTCGGTGAGGCTGCGGGGCATGTGATAGCTCGACGTCACGACAATGAGCCTCTTGTAGCCGCGGGCCTTGGCCCAGGCCTTGGTCTCATCGGCGTTGCCGCTGGTCGTGTGCGCCGCATAGTCGACATCCACGCAGCAGTTGAACAGGCGGTCGGGCAATCCGCTGATGCGCTTCAAATCCTCCAGGCTGGTCTGGCGGTTGACGCCTGAGATCAACAGCCTGCCGCCCCGGCCTTCCCGCAACAGCTTGGCGGCCACGGCCAGCCGCAACTCACCGCCCGTCAGCACCACGATGGCATCGGCACGCTCGTTCGCACCGGGCGTATAGCGCGCCACGACGGAAGTGAACAGGACAAAGCCGCCGGCGAAAGCCAACAGCGTCGCGCCCAAAACGGCAGCGACCCATTTCGCAGATCGAGCCACGCTACCTCTCTGCACCCGTCTCCCCGGCGTGGACAAGGCCCCCACCGACACCTTAGCGGATCTGGGCGCCGTTGCGACCCCTATGGCCACGGACACAAACAGTTTTTCCCTGCCCGGCGATGCGGAACGGTTAATGCTGACTATTCAATATGCGGTAAACGCCGATGCGCGAGGTGAGCATGCACAAGGCCGCGATCACCAGCACCACGATGCCGAGCAGGAAGTAGCCGGGCAGGTCGAGCGTGGCGATGCCGATCAGGCGGCGAATTTCCGCGATCGTGACGGCGCCGCCGCCCATCAGCTCCATGACCGTGGGCATGGCCAGAAACACGAAGGTGGCCCAGAGCGCGCCGACCACGCCGGCCCGGACGCCGAGGCGCAGGAAGTGCCGCTCGAACTCGCGCGCGATGAAG
Organism: Hyphomonadaceae bacterium; assembly: GCA_019747815.1. GTDB lineage: Bacteria > Pseudomonadota > Alphaproteobacteria > Rhizobiales > Hyphomicrobiaceae > AWTP1-13. The sequence goes on along the minus strand of JAIEQJ010000073.1, from coordinate 76,768 downwards.
CGGTCTGTCGCCCCCACGAAATGCAGCACCTCGACAATGTCGCGGTTGGAAGCCATGGCGCTCTTGGTGGCGGAGACGATGATGGCCGTGGTGGCCGCGCCGACCAGGAGGAGGATGGCGAGGCCGCCGAGGGCGAACGAGCGCGTGATGGTGCGGATCTGCTGCTGCCAGCGGCGATGATCATCGATGGTGGTGCCGGGGAACTGGCGGATGAGGGATGACTTGAGCGCATCGAAATCGGGCGGCGCACCCCGGTCGAACTCGACCGCAATCAAACGCGGCACCGGCAGCGTCTTCAGCGCCTCGGTATGACCGAGCCACGGCTCGAGCAGCTCGGCCGCATCGCCGACGCTGAGCGCGCGCACCTGCGCCACCCCGGATTGCCGCGACAGAAAGCCGGTGACGTCGGCGACCATCCGGTCCAGATCGGCATTCTCCTTGGCCTCGATCTGCACCGTGACCTCGCTGGCGATGTCGCGCAGCCACGCAGAGGCCGACTGGTTCATCATGTACACGGCGCCCGCCGTCAGCGAGGCGAGAAAGCACATGATGGTGATGACGACGGTCAGCGAGCGGCCCGTCACCGAGCCCGCCGGCACGATCGGAGCGTTGGTCATGTTGCGGGCAGACCGGCGCGTGCGGCCCTGCCCTTCGCTCTGGTCGGGCCGTCCGGCCGGCGCCGTGCGCGCGCGGCCGGTGACCGGGGGAGCCCCGGTGTGCGGCGCATCGTAGTGGGCACCCTGAGGCGGCAATTGGGCCGGGCGCCCCGTCGGCCTCTCAAACGATCCGGACATGGCCGTCGTGCAACTCTATGCGCGGCGCCTTGGTCTGGCGCATCAACTGATGATCATGGGTGGCGATGACGACCGACGTGCCGAGCCGGTTAAGTTCCACAAACAGGCGGAGCAGCCGGCGCGCCATCTGCGGGTCGACGTTGCCGGTCGGCTCATCGGCCAGCAGCAGCTCCGGCTTGTTGATGACGGCGCGGGCAATGGCCGCCCGCTGCTTCTCGCCGCCCGAAAGGACGGAAGGATAGCTGTGCATGCGGTCCCCGAGCCCCACCCATTGCAGCAAATCGGTCACATCCTCCTTGTAGTCCGAGACACGCTTGCCGCTGACACGCAGCGGCATGGCGATGTTTTCCCACGTGGTCATGTGCTCGAGCAATCGAAAGTCCTGGAACACGATGCCGATGCGGCGGCGCAGTTGCGCCCGCTTGGCCGGCGTCACGCGGGCAATATCGTGACCGAGCACATGGATCGCTCCCCGCGTCGGCTGGATGGACATGAACAGAAGCCGGAGCAGCGACGTCTTGCCCGAGCCCGAGGGGCCGGTGAGAAAGTGAAAGGACCCCGGGCGCAAATGGAACGTCACGTCGTGCAGCACCTCGCTGCCGCGGCCATAGCGCAATCCGATTCCGTTCAGCCTGATCACCCGAGAAACTCATGCGTCCCCGAAGGTCGTGGGGCTCCTTACCCTCAATCGCGACAGGGGGGAAGTGGGATCAATGTTCAGGATTGTGGCGGACTGATGGGGGCTCGCCGCAAGTCATCCACCTATCGCCCCACTTCTGCTATGAGGGAGAACCCAATCGCCGCAGGCCTTCATGCCGACGACACCCGCACACCCAATTGAGACGGTAGAAGTCCTGTTTGCTGCCGAGGCCATTGCCGACCGCATCGGCACGGTGGCCCAGCGCATCGCCGAGGTCGGGCTGGAGCGTCTGCTGGTGGTGGCGATCCTGAAGGGCAGCTTCGTGTTCGCCGCCGACCTGCTGCGGGCCATGCATCGCGCCGGTCTCTCGCCGGAAGTCGATTTTCTGTCGCTTGCCAGCTATCGTGAGGGAACGCGGTCCACGGGGCAGGTGGATATCGTGCGCGATATCGAATCCGACGTGAGGGGGCGCAACGTTCTCATCGTCGACGACATCCTGGAGTCGGGGCGCACGCTGGCCTTCGCCAAGGATCTCATCCTCGCGCGCGGTGCAGCGCGCGTGCTGACCTGCGTGCTCCTCGACAAACCTGTGCAGCGGGCCGTGCCGATCGCTGCCGATTTCACGGCGTTCGAGTGCCCCAATGAATTCGTGATAGGCTACGGGATGGATCTGGCGCATCGCTACCGCGAGCTTCCGTTCGTGGGGCGCCTGGTGCAAACACCATAGACGATTTGCGGGATCACCCTGAGCGGGCGCACCGGATCGAGGGCTGAACCGAAGACTGGCGACGGAAGACTGGCGACGGAAGACTGGCGACTGAATGCCCCGTGGCGCGCGACCGCCGCGGGCGGCGCGAAGGGAAGCACCATGGCACGCATCCTGTTGGCCGACGACGATGCCGCAACTCGCGATCTCGTGCAGCGCGCCCTGTCGACGGACGGCCACACCGTCATCTCCACCCAGGACGGCACCGAGGCGCTGGAGAAGCTGCGCGAGGTTCCGGGCGGCTTCGACCTGTTGATCACGGATGTGCAGATGCCGGGGCTCGACGGCATTGCGCTTGCCGAAAGCGGCATGGCTGCAAACACCCAACTGCGCGTCGTGCTCATGTCGGGTTTTGCGGGCGAGCTTGACCGGGCCGAGCATCTGCAGGCCAAGCTCTCGCGCGTGCTGACCAAACCGTTCACGCTGGAGCAGATCAGGTCGGCGGTCAAAGCCGCCCTGGGATAGCGGCTGGTGTTTGGGAGTACGCTGCGATGCTGGAGGCGCCGCAAGGCGCTTGGGTTGAAGGGGGCCGCGCGCTACACTGGCGGCTTCACTGCCGGTCAAAGCGCTCGCCATGCGACAATCCACCCCCGTTCATCCCGCACGCATCAAGGCGCGTCCGCCGCACGCGGGGCCGGGCCAGAGCATCGGCCTGCTTGGCGGCTCGTTCAATCCGCCCCACGTGGCCCATCGCCTGATCAGCGAGGTGGCGCTGAAACGCCTGGGGCTGGACAAGGTGTGGTGGGTCGTGTCGCCCGGCAATCCGCTCAAGAAGCGCAGCGAAACCGCGCCGCTGGCCGAGCGGATGCAACTGGGCCGCGCCATGGCGACCAATCCGCACATCGTCGTCACCGATTTCGAGGCCGACCTGCCTTCGCCCTACACGGCGTCCACGCTGGCCTTCCTGAAAGCGCGCAGCCCGCTCGTGCGCTTCGTGTGGATCATGGGCGCCGACAACCTGGCCACCTTCGATCGCTGGCAGCGCTGGCGGGAGATCTTCACGATGGTGCCGGTGGTGGTCGTCGACCGGCCGGGCTGGCGCCTCAAGGCCCTGGCCTCCAAGCCCGCACGCGCCTTCGCGTCAAGCCGGATACCGGAAACCGAGGCGGCAACCCTGGCGACGCGGCCAGCCCCCGCCTGGACCTTCCTCACCGGGCCCCTGTCGCACCTGTCCTCGACCGCCATCCGCAACCAAGCCAAGGCCAGGCGGCAGTCTGTGGCAAAAAAGACACAGACACACCCGGACATGTCGTGGAAGAAGGCAAAGGCGACCACGGCACAGACGGTATGAACCGGGCCCCAGCGCAGTTCGCCGCCGAAAGGCCATGACCGGCCAGGGGTCTTGAAAGGCCCGGGGGGCACCATTTATGTTTTAGGTGGCGAATCCGCTGTTGGCGGGCTCGCCCCGGCGTCCAGGGTGCATTGGTTAACCGGCCCTGGGAGCGTTTGCCCGCAAAGGGTTTAATGAGAGAAGGACATCCAGCACAAGATGCCAAGCGCACTCGAGGGTGCTCGTAGGAGCACGCCTCCGGCCGAACGCGTGTCCCGGCACGAGTCGGACGCTCTGCTCGCCCAAGTTCAGGCCTGGCTCGACGAGGCCAAAGCCGAGAACGTGGTGACGATCGATATCAGGGGAAAATCTTCCATCGGCGACCACATGCTGATCGCCTCGGGGCGCTCGGACCGGCACGTGGGAGCGATCGCCGAGCAGATCCAGCGCAAGCTCAAGGACGAGGGCTATGGCTCGCGCATCGAAGGACAGCCGCAGTGCGACTGGGTGCTGATCGACATCGGCGACATTATCGTGCACGTGTTCCGGCCCGAGGTGCGCGAATTCTACAACCTGGAAAAAATGTGGTCGGCGGAGCGGCCGAGCGACCCGCTCACGCACTAGACGACACGCAAACGGGCGGGCGGTAGCCGATGCGGCTCATCGTCGCCGCGATCGGCCGCCTGAAGGACGGCCCCGAGCGCCAGCTGTTCGAGAAATACCGTGATCGGTTCGAGCCGCTGGCCAAGCGCTTGGGACTGGCCCCGGTTGTCTGGCACGAGCTCGGCGAGAGCCGCGCCGCCGATGCCGCCAAGCGCCGCCACGAGGAAGGCGCAGCCCTGCTCAAACTCGTGCGCGACGCGGAGATGGTGATCGCCCTCGACGAGCGCGGCAAGCACCTCACCAGTGAGGTGTTCGCCAGGACGCTCGCCAAGACACGCGACGGCGGCGCCAAGTCCACAGGCATCCTGATCGGCGGGCCCGACGGCCTGAGCCAGGAGGCGCGCGAGACTGCCCGCCTGCACATTGCGCTCGGCGCCCTGACGCTGCCGCATGCCCTTGCCCGGATCGTGCTGGCCGAGCAGCTCTATCGCGCGGGCACCATTCTCAGCGGCCATCCCTACCATCGCGCCTAAACCGCGCGACGATCATTCCTGCCGATGGGTGCGCTGCGGAGCTGTGCCCGGCTAGCCCTTCACGTCAAGCAGCTCGACCTCGAAAATCAGCGTCGCATTCGGCGGGATGACGCCTCCGGCACCGCGCGCGCCGTAGCCGAGCTCTGAGGGAATGACGAGCGTGCGTTTGCCGCCGACCTTCATGCCGGCCACGCCCTCGTCCCAGCCCTTGATCACGCGGCCCGTGCCGATGGGAAACTCGAACGGCCGGCCGCGATCCAGCGAGCTGTCGAACTTGGCGCCCTTGGCACCGTTCTCATAGAGCCACCCCGTATAGTGCATGACGCAGATCTGGCCCGTGCGGGGCGCGGCGCCGGTACCGACCTTGGTGTCCGTGATCTGCAAGCCTGATGCCGATGTCATGGTCTTTCCCGCGGTTTGTGCCATGGCCGGGCGGACGGCTGCGGTTGCGACCCCGCCGGCGACTGCGGCCGCAAGGGCAATGGCCATCACCCCCGATCGTTCGAAGCCTCGCATGCGCGTCTCCTTGGAAATTGAGTGACCGCGACCTTGTAGCGTCTTCGGCGGCGCCAAGCCGCAGCCACGCAGTCGCATGCACGCCTAACGGCCCGGCTTCACGCGCCGGCCGCTCCGCCGTCTGCGCGGGGATCATGCCCGCCCTCCATGCGCCCGTCGGGATGGCGAACAATAGCGCCCGCATGGCCCATGGTGTCGGAGTAGGGATCGGACAAGACCTCGATATCGTGACCGGCGGCTCGGAGCTGATCGAAAACACGGCTGTCGAAGCGGGACTCCAGCCGCAGATTGGTGTGCGCAGACCCCCATGTGCGCCCCAGCAGCCAGCGCGGCGCGTCGAGGGCCTTGTCGAGCGGCTGGCGGAAATGGATGTGGCGGCTGAAGACGGCCGCCTGCGTCTGCGGCTGGCCGTCGCCACCCATGGTGCCATAAGCCATGATCCGTCCGTCGTTGAGGACGGCCAGCGCCGGATTGAGCGTGTGGAAGGGCAGGCGGCCGGGCGCCAACCGGTTCAGCGCACGCTCATCGAGCGAGAAGCTGGCGCCCCGGTTCTGCATCAGAACGCCGGTGCGTGGCAGCACGCAGCCGGACCCGAACTCCCAGTAGATCGACTGGATGTAGGACACGACCAGGCCGGAGGCGTCGGCCGCGCCCATCCAGATCGTATCGCCATCGCCCGGCTGCGGCGGCCAAGGCGCCGCCTTGCGAGCATCGATCCTGCGAACTTCCTGGTCGAGGAAGGCGGCAGACAGAAGCGTCGCCAGGTCGACGGGGACGCCGGCCGGGTCGGTCACGACGCGGTCGCGCACGCGAAAGGCGCGCTTGGTCGCTTCGACAATGCCATGGATGTGATCGAAGCCTTCGGCTTGGGAGACGCGCAGCCGCTCAAACAAGCTCAGGATGATCAGCGAAGCCAGCCCCTGGGTCGGCGGCGGCGTGTTGTACAGCATGCCGACGCGCGATTGGGCCTTCAGCGGCTCGGCAATCGTGCCCCTCTGGCGCACCAGATCCTCGCGCGTCACCGGGCTGCCGATGCGCTCAAGGTCAGCCGCGATCTCGCGGCCGACGTCACCGCGATAGAAATCGTCGAGACCGGCATGCGCGAGCCGCTCCAGCGTCGCCGCCAGCGCTGCCTGGGTCAGCCGGCTGCCGACCTCGGGGACCTTGCCCGCGGCGAGAAACGTATCGTGGAAACCAACGGCATCGCGCATCTCGGACAGCTTGTCCCTGGTCAGCGCATGCTGGCTGCGCGTCACGACATACCCGTCGCGGGCACGCCTCCTCGCGGGCTCGAGCAACACATCGAGCGGAAGCTTGCCGCCGTGCCGCCTGGCCGCTTCCAGCGCCAGCACCCACGCCGACACCGCCGCCGGCACCGTGAGCGCCGCACCGGGGCCGCGCGACGGGATCGTCTCATGTCCCCTGTCGCGATAGAAATGCGGCGTGGCGTTGGTGCCGGCAGGTCCCGCGCCCATCAGCGCGCGCACCCGGCCGTTCGGCTCATGCACCAGCCAGAAGCCGTCGCCCCCCACATGGTTCATGTGCGGATAGACGGCGGCAATCGAGGCCGCCATGGCGATCATCGCCTCCAGCGCATTGCCGCCTTCGGCGAGAATGTGCTGCCCATCGGCGACGGTGGCGGCATGCGGCGCGCAGACCACGCCCTTCTTGTGACCGGTCGAGTAGAGGCTGATCATTTCCAGGTTCCTGATTTTACCATCAGCGGGGCATGAGCCAGGTCAAGATCAGATCCTGGGCATGCCGGCGGCGTTCGGTGAGCCAAGCCTTGTCGGTGAGATCCTTGTCGAACATCGCCGAGAGCGTGAACCGGTTGGACACGTGGAAATAGCTCTCCGCCGTGATGGAGACGTAGAGCTGGACGGGATCCACGCCCTTTCTGAAGGCACCGGACTTCTCGCCGCGCGCGAGGAGCTTCGCGATGCTGGCCACAAGCGGCTGTGTCAGCGCCCTGATCTTGGCGGACTTCTTGATGTGCCGGGCGCGCAGCATGTTCTCGTTGTTCATGAGCGCGACGTAGTCGTGGTGGTTGCCAAAAAACGCGAAGGTGAAGTCCACGAGACGCCGCATCCCTTCGATGGGATCGAATTCGTCGAGCTGGAGCCGCTGCTCCTCGGCCCTGATCTCCGCATACACGTGCTCCAGGACGGCCAGATAGAGGCCGGTCTTGTCTCCGAAGTGCTGATACAGGAGGCGGATGTTGGTCTTGCTGCGGGCCGAGATCACGTTGACACGCGCGCCCTTGAGGCCATGCCGGCAAAACTCGGTCGTCGCGGCCGCGAGGATGGCCTGCTTGGTGTTCTCGGGGTTGCGCCTGCGCACGGGAGCGGCGCGCGTCTTCGCAGTCTGCTTGTCTGCCATCACGCGCATGGCACCTCCCGGGCTGCGAATGACGCTACAGGGCATCTCACGGCACAAGGCCGGGCGGCAGCGCACGGCAATGCGCCGCAATGGCGCCGGCCGTGGTCAGCCAGATGTCGCCGCGACGGTCGGCGATGTGGCGCAAGGCAAGCCGCAGATGCCGGAGCCGATAGGGCTGGCCGACCAGATAGGGATGCAGCGCAATGCCCATGACGAGCGGCCCGCTCTGCGCCTGCTCGAGCATCTCGTCGAAGTTCTGGATGATCATGTCGGCGAACTGCGCGGCCGAATCCCTGCGCCCGACGATCGCCGGGATGTCGTTGAGCTCCTGCGGATAGGGCACGGAGAGGATGCGGCCGCCATCCCGCGTCTTGAACCAGATCGGCTGATCGTCCATGCACCAGTCGAGCAGATATTGGTAGCCAGCTTCGGCAAGCAGGTCCGGCGTGATCAGGCTCTCCGAAATCCACGGCCCAAGCCAGCCCTTGGGAGGGGTGCCTTCCACCTTCGCGATCGTGCTCGTCGCCTCGGCGATCAGACGGCGCTCTGCCGCTTCATCGAGGATGCCCTGGCGTTCCGCGTTGCTGCGCCCGTGCCCGACCACCTCGTCACCGCGCGCACGAAAAGCGTCCATCACCTCGGGGCAATACGCGTAAATGCTGCTGTTCACCAGCACCGAGACCGGCAGCTTCAGCGCATCGAACAGATCGAGCAGTCGCCAGGCGCCGACCCTGTTGCCGTAGTCACGCCATGCATAATTGAGGACGTCCGGCGGCGGACCGCCCGGGCACAGCTCCGCACCGAGACCTTCGCCAAAGGCGAAATGCTCCAGATTGAGAGCTACGTAGACCGCCAGTCGCTTGCCGTTCGGCCAGTCGTACACCGGTCGATGCTTGATGGCGCTGTACTGATAACGCCCATGCGTGGGCAAGTGCGGGGCGCCGCCCTGCGCCTCAGCGGGATTCTTCATGTCGCAACGGCCCTGCTCGATCGCGTCGTCGCCGCTCGGCGAGCGGCTGGTTCGGGTCAGCACGTTGTAAAAGAATACTTACTTCTGTCAACGTGCGATCCGAGCAGCATTTCGATCGCACCACACAGCTCGGCGCTTGACATAAGTAAGCGTTCACTTACTCTGTGGGAAGGAACAGCGCACACCCATGGCCTGGAGACGATGCACATGACGCAAGAGCGGCCCGCAAGCCCAGCGGAGAACGGCAGCCGGGAGTTGCTTCCCGCTCCGGTCAAAGTGGTGAACGTCGGCCTGCCGAGCTTCGCAGAGGAGCTGGCTTCGGGAGGCGTCGAGGTGATCCAGGTCACGTGGTCGCCTCCGGCCGGGGGCGATCCGGAGATTGCCGACCTTGTCTCCAAGCTCGGCGCTTGAGCATCGAGGCCACCATGCAAATCATCGATGATGGCAATCGCGAAGCCTTGAAGCGGATGCTGGAGGGCGATCCGGTTCTGATCGACGTCGTCCCCGCGCGCAGCGTCATGCCTGCCTTGCGCGAGCGGGTTCTCCTGCATTCGGGGCCGCCGATCGAATGGCCGCGGATGTGCGGCCCCATGCGCGGCGCGGTTGCGGGCGCGATCGTCTTCGAAGGTTGGGCACCCGATCTCGACACGGCCGTCAAGATGGCCGCATCCGGCGCGATCGCGTTCCACCCCAATCATCACTTCGACGCGGTGGGCCCCATGACGGGGATCACGACGCAGTCCATGCCCGTGATGGTTGTCGAGAACCGCCGTTTCGGCAATCGCGCCTACTGCACCCTCAACGAGGGGCTCGGGAAGGTCATGCGCTTCGGCGGCAACGATGCCGAGGTCCTCGGCCGCCTGGCCTGGCTGCGCGACGTCCTCGGGCCGGATCTGGGGAGCGCCGTCCGGGCCGCCGGCGGCTTTGAATTGAAGAGCATCGTCGCCAGGGGATTGTCCATGGGCGATGAGATGCATCAGCGCAACGTCGCGTGCACGGGCCTGGTGATGCGTCAGCTCGCGCCATGGCTGGCGCGGACCTCCCGCGACAGCGGGCGTCTCGCCGAGGCGCTGGCCTTCATCGGCGGCAACGACCAGTTCTTCCTGAACATGGCCATGGCCATGGGCAAGGCGATCATGGACCCGGTGCGCGGCATCGAAGGCTCCTCGGTGGTGACCGCCATGTGCCGCAACGGCACCGACTTCGGCATCAGGGTCAGCGGCACCGGCGACACCTGGTTCGTGGCCCCGGTCGAGATGCCTCAGGGGTTGTATTTCGCCGGCTTCAGCGCCGCGGATGCCAACCCGGACATGGGCGATTCGGCCATCGTCGAGACGATAGGCATCGGCGGGTTTGCCATGGCGGCCTCCCCGGCCGTCGCCGGCTTCGTGGGCGCGGGCTCAGCGTCCTCGGCGGCCATCTACACGCGCACGATGGGTGAAATCACGGTCGGCGAGAATCCGGAATGGACCATCCCGGCGCTTGATTTTCAGGGCGTGCCGACCGGCATCGACGTTCGCCTGGTGGTCGACACCGGCCTTGCGCCGGTCATCAACACCGGGATCGCCCACAAGCAGGCCGGCGTCGGCCAGGTTGGTGCGGGCGTGGTGCGGGCACCAATGGCGTGTTTCACACAGGCAGTGCGGGCATTGGCTCGGAGGCTCAACGTCGAATGACCGAATTCGTCCTCAACGAAGTACGCAAGCAGTTCTACCTCGACTCGGTAGCGCTCATGCGGCTGTCGCGCAGCGTCACCGAGCGCGACGGCGTCATCGAGGCCGCCCTCATGATGGGCACGCCGGCAAACCGGCAGATCCTCACGGACGCGGGTCTCCTCACCGAGATCGGCGCGGCGGCCCAGGGCAACGACCTCATTATCGGCATCCGTGCGGAGACCGAGGCTGGCGCACGCGAGGCTCTGCGCGAGGTGTTCGCTCTGCTCGACAAGCCGCGCAGCACAGGCGGCGGCGAAAGCGAGACCTGGAAGCCGCGGACCGTGCGCGGGGCTCTCAAGCTCATGCCCGAGGCGAACATGGCGCTGATCTCGGTGCCGGGCGAATTCGCTGCGGCGGAGGCCCGCAAGGCCCTGCGCCGCGGCCTCAATACGATGATCTTCAGCGACAACGTGCCGATCGAGCAGGAGCGCGCCCTGAAGGAAGAGGCGCGGACGCTGCAGCGCCTCGTGATGGGGCCCGATTGCGGAACGGCCATCATCTCCGGTGTGCCGCTGGCCTTTGCCAACCGGGTCCGGCCCGGAGACATCGGCGTGATCGGCGCCTCGGGAACCGGCATCCAGGAGATCACCACACTGATCTCCGAAGCGGGCGGGGGAATATCGCACGCCATCGGCGTGGGCGGGCGCGACCTCAGCCAGGCGGTCGGCGGCATCACGACGCTCATGGCCATCGACGCCCTCGACGCCGATGCGGGCACCCGCCACATCGTGCTGATCTCCAAGCCGCCGCACCGCGACGTCGCCCGCACCGTGCTGTCACGCGTGGGGCGGAGCGAAAAGCGCTTCACGGTCTGCTTCCTCGGAGCGAGCGATGCCGAGCTGCCCGCGAACGCCCACTTTGCCGCGACGCTGAGGAGCGCCGCCGAGGACGCTCTCGGAGGGCGCGCCATTGGCAAAGACTTCACGCCGCCCGCATCGACGCCGCGGCCTGGTGTGGTGGCCGGGCTCTATTCGGGCGGAACATTGTGCGCGGAGGCCCAGGTCATACTGCTGCGCCATGGCCGGCGCGTCGCTTCGAACGCACCGGCGCCCGGCGCGCAGAAGCTGGCGGAGGCGGATGCCGCCTGCGACCGCATCGTGGACCTCGGCGCCGACGAGTACACCAAGGGCCGGCCGCATCCGATGATCGACCCTTCGGCGCGGGACGAGATGCTGCGCAAGACGCTGGTTGATCCAAAGGTGGCCGTGATCCTCGTCGACGTCGTCATCGGCTACGGTGCCCACGCCGACCCCGCCGGGCATATCGCCGCCATCATGGCGGACGCGGCACCCAACCGTCCGGCGGTGATCGCCTCCGTCACGGGCACCGAGGACGATACCCAGGTGCGATCGAGGCAGATCGCCACCCTGCAAAAAGCCGGCGTGCTCGTGGTGCCTTCGAGCACGCACGCTGCGGAACTCGCTGTCACGTTGTGCCGGGATTGAGGGAGCTCATGTCATGGGGATGACCGAACAACTGCCCACGCGGCTTCTCGTCGCGATCGGCGGCAATGCCACGCATCCTGAGAATATCAAAGGCACCTCCGACGAGCAGAAGGAGCTTGCGGCCCGCACCGCACAGGCCCTGCTGCCCCTGGCCAAGCTCGACAACGAGCTGATCATCACGCACGGCAATGGCCCGGTGGTCGGCAAGATCCTGATGCGGCAGGCGCTGACCCAGGATCGCATACCGCCGATGTCGCTCGACATCTGCGTCGCACACAGCCAGGGCGGGATCGCCTACCTGATCATGCAGGCCATGGAGAACGCATTGCGCGAGATCGACAATCCGCGCCACGTGGCATGCCTGCTGACCCAGGTGGAAGTGGACCCCAACGACCCGGAATTCCAGGCTCCGAGCAAGCCGGTGGGGCCGTTCTTCACCGAGGAGCAGGCCAAGGACCTCGGCCGCGAGCTCGGATGGCTCATGAAGCCGGACGCCGGCAGGGGGTGGCGCCACGTGGTGCCCTCGCCCAAGCCGCGGCACATCGTCGATCTCTCGCTCATCCAGGTGCTGGCGCGACGCGGCACGGTCGTCATCGCCGGCGGCGGAGGGGGCATCCCGGTGGTGCGCGGGCCGAAGGGCGTGCGCCACGGCGTCACCGCCGTCATCGACAAGGACCTGACCTCGGCGCACATGGCCAACGCCCTCGACGTGAAGCACATGCTGATCCTCACGGCCGTCTCCAAGATCGCCGTCAACTTCGGCAAGCCGGATCAGCGCTTTCTCGATCGCGTCTCGCTCAAGGAGATCAAGGCCCTGCATGCGGAAGGGCACTTCCCGCTCGGCAGCATGGGCCCCAAGGTCACGGCTGCGATCCGGTTCCTTGAAGGTGGCGGCGAGCGGGTCATCATCGGCCACCTGGAGGAGGCCAAGCAGGCGTTCTCGGGCGAGAGCGGGACACATATCGTCGCCGACCACATATCGTAGCGGACAATGCCTGAGCCGGGATCGCCACCTTTTGTCATTGTGGAGATCGGGTCGATCGCCCGGCGCGCGCTGATCGAGGGATCGCAGGGCCGGGTTTGCGCGGTCTTCGAGCGCAGCTTCTATGTGGACCTCGACCGGCAGTTGATGTGCGTGGGACGGCCCGAGATCGGCTCCGGCCCCATCAACGCGCTGCTGGAGAGCACCGGCCCGCACGGGCAAGGTTTCCACGCCGCCGCCAAGGGAGACCACGTCCGCATTCAGCAGGGAACGCTGCGGATCAACGGCGGCAGCTTTGCCGGGTTTGCCCGGGCCGTGGAGTTCCGTGTCGCGCCACCGCACGCGTGGAGCGTTGCAACACTGGCATCGGGGATTGAGGCGCTCGATGCCATGCGCGCCGGCCTCTTTCCCGATGACGGCCTGGCTGTCTTCTGTGCGGCTGACGCGCGGCATGCGCCGCATTCCCTGGTTGCCGCTGCAGCGCTCGAGCCCGCCACCACTCTGGCCGAGCTCACAACGGCGGCCGCCTCCGGTCTTGCCATGGACGTTGCCGCCACCCGGCTCGCCCCGCTGCTCGGATTGGGACCTGGGCTGACGCCGTCCGGCGACGACATGCTGGGCGGTGCGCTGGTCGCCCTGTCCATGCTCGGACTGCATGACCTTCGCTATGCGATCTGGTCCGCGATTGCGCCTCTCCTGGCCACGCAAACCAACGCGATCAGCGCCGCGCACCTGGCTGCGGCCGCGCAGGGCCAGTGCTCCGCCGCCTTGTCGCGCGCGCTGGAGGCGCTGATGCGCGGCGCCGCCCAAGAGCTGCGCCTGGCTCTGCCGGCGGTTGCTGCGGTTGGCCACACGTCGGGATGGGATGCACTTGCAGGCGCCCTCGTCGTCCTGCGCGCCTTTGCAAGCGCGCAGGGCGCATCGCTGCTGCCGCGGCCCACCGGCGGCACGACCGCGCCGGCGGCACGCTCGCGGACGATGGCGCGCTGACGGCCTCGGACCCGGCGCACGCGAGCCCGCCTGCAGCGCGCCCTCAGCAGGGATCCCTTTGCGCGGAACGCGCTCTACCCAAACCGGCAAGCCGCGGCAGGTGCGTGCATCAGGCCACGCGCTGCTGCCGCTCGGCGAGCCGGCGGTAGCGCATCAGGCCGCGCCGCAGATGGCTGCGCATGGCCTTGCGGGCTTCGCCCGGGTCGCCGTCGCGAATGCCGGCATAGATGCGGGCATGCTCCTGCTGGATGCGCATCAGATACTGCCGCTGCTCGGCCGGCGTGACCAGGGCGACACGCACGCTTTGCCGGGGAATGACATGGCGCCCGAGAAACTCCAAGAGCTCCGCAAAGCGGCCATTGCCGGAGGCCTCGGCAATCGCCCGATGGAAGGCAAAGTCCTCGTTCACGGCCGCCTCGCCCTTGCGGATGGCGTCCTCGATGGCCCGCAAGGCCCGCGTGATGGGGAGGAGCCGCTGCGGCGTCATGCGCTCCGCCGCCAGCGCCGCCGCCTCCACCTCGAGGGCGAGCCGCAACTCCATCACCTCCAGAACGTCCTCGATCGTGCTCAGGCCCCTGGGATCGATGCGGAAGGGGACACGACTGGCATCGGCCACATAGGCGCCCGACCCCTGTCTGGTCGTGACCAGGCCGTCGGCCCGCAACGCCGCCACCGCCTCGCGCACGACGGTGCGGCTGACGCCCATGGCCGTCATGAGGGCCTGCTCGGTCGGCAGGCGCGCACCCGGCGCCAGCCGCCCGCCGCGGATCTCCTTGGCGATGCGCCCGATCACCTCGTCGGTGAGATTGCGCGCGGGAGGCAGCGGCCGCAGCAGGGCACGCTTGCCAGCGGACGGGGCCGCAACTAGACTTCGCCTTTGTCTGGTCATCGTACAACTGCACTTACGACTGATCCCGCGTGCGCGCAAGATGGGAGTGACCGAGCCTCACATGCGATTGATTTGACAAGATAATGAGCCCAAAGGGCCGTCTCGAGCGCACGCGCTGGTGCCGATTGCAACACTCGCAGTGACCTGCAGTGACATAAAGGGAGGAGACGGAACATGTTCAGACGCGCATTGGCCGTATCGGCCTTCCTGCTTGCCCTGGCGGCGGCAGGTGTCGTGCTGGCTCCGCAAGGGCCGGCCGTGTCGCAGACCACCAAGCTGGTCCTCAAAGGGCAGTCCTCGCACCCCGCGTCGGCCAACCTGCATCTCATTTTCAAGGTCTGGGCCGAGACGGTCGAGAAGATGTCGGGCGGCCGCCTGAAGGTCGAGACCCTGCCCGCCGGCGCCATCGTTCCGGCCTTCGAGGTGTTCGATGCCACGTCCAAGGGCGTGCTCGACGTCGGCATGGCGCCCTTCGGCTACATCCAGGGCCGGCACACGGCCACCATCCCCATGTCGCACGGGCCGCTGTTCGGCATGGACGGACAGGACTACTACGCCTGGTACTACGACGGCGGCGGCATGAAGCTGCTCGAGGAGTTCTACCGCGACATCATCAAGCTCAACGTCGTCGGCTTCCCGATTCCCACCGACTACCCGCAGGGGCTCGGCTGGTTCAAGAAGGAGATCAAGAGCCTGGCCGACCTCAAGGGCATGAAGTACCGCATCTACGGCATCGGCGCGGAGACCTACGGCAAGCTCGGCGTTGCGGTGGTGACCATCCCCGGCGGCGAGATCGTGCCGGCCCTGGAGCGCGGCGTGATCGAGGGCGCGGAGTGGATCAACTGCCTGGAGGACAGGAAGCTCGGACTGCACAAGATCGCCAAGCACTACTATACGCCGGGCATGCACGAGCCGGTGACGGGCGGGCAGCTCATGATCAATGCCGACGTCTGGAAGAAGCTCGCTCCCGACCTGCAGGAGATCGTCAAGGTGGCGTCCGTCTACGCCACGACGATGCGCAACTTCGCCTTCAATCGCGAAACGGCCGACGCCTGCCAGGAGCTCCTCAAGGAGGGGGTGCAAATTCACCGGACCCCGGACGAGGTGCTGATCAACTTCCTCAACGAATGGGAGAAGATCCAGGCCGACTACGCGGCGAAGGATGCCTTCTACAAGAAGGTGATGGACAGCCAGAAGAAGTATGCGGAGCAGGTGGTGCCATTCCGGCTCTCCTGGTTCCCGCCGTATGAGTTCGCCGGCAACTACTACTGGAAGGACAAGGTCTACCGCAGCAAATAGGCTGGCGGAGCAGACCCAATTTCGATGCGCGGCGGATGCCGGATGGCGGCATCCGCCGCAACCCGGCGCTTTCTTCTAGTGTCCCGATCGCGAAGTTCGCCGGATCTTGCAGCAGGCGCTGAACGAACTTCGCGATCGAAAGGACACAAGCAAGCTCATGGTGCTAGTGTGATTCAGATCGAGAAATTCGCTCAGCAGGCGTGCTGCGAGGAAGGGCGAATTTCTCGATCATCACACTAGAGGCGCGCCCACCCGCGCTCGAACAATGAGTGGGCCGAGGGGAGGACCGATGCCGGCAGACACCCGAGCGTCGCGCGCAGACGGCGCAAGTCGCGACTTCCCGCCGGCCTTCTATGCCGCCATCCGCTGGATCGACCGCTTTTCCGACCTCACCGGCCAATTGATCGCGCTGGGGATGGCGCTGCTCGTCGGCATGATCACCTACGAGGTGTGCGCGCGCTATCTGTTCAACGCGCCGACCGTGTGGGTGTACGAGTCGAGCTACATGGTGAACGGCGCCGCCTTCATGCTGGGGTGCGCCTACGCCCTGCTGAAAGGCGCGCACGTGCGCACCGACATCTTCTGGGACAACTACTCGGAGCGCAAGAAAGGGATCATCGATCTCTTCTCCTATCTCGTCCTGTTCTTCCCGGCGATGATCACCTTGATGGCGATCAGCATCGACGACGCCTGGCTCTCCTACTCCATCCGCGAGCGCTCCCAGGAGAGCGTGTGGCGGGCGATCATGTGGCCGTTCCGCGCTTCGATCCCCCTCGCGGCGCTGCTGTTCATGATCCAAGGCATCTCCGAGGCGCTCAAGTGCCTCTACCAGATCCGCTTCGGGCGCGAGTTCGAGCACAGGGAAAAGATCGACGTATGACCGGCCTTGAGCTGCTCGGAATGGTGATGCTGCTGGTGATGCTGGGGGCGATCTTCATCGGCCTGCCGATCAGCTTCACCCTGCTGTTCCTGGCGCTGATCTTCGGCTTCATGGGCCTCGGCGTCAGGGTTTTCAACCTCACCTACCTGCAGACGTTCGGCCTCATGAAGCAGGATGAGTTCGTCGCCGTGCCCATGTTCATCCTGATGGGCTACGTGTGCGACCAGGGCGGCTTGATGGAGCGCCTGTTCAAGGCGTTCCGCGACCTGTTCGCGCCCGTGCGCGGCGCGCTGTACATGGTCGTCATCGCAACGGCGACGCTGTTCGGCATCGCCGCCGGCACGGTTGGGGCCACGGTGGCGCTGCTCGGCATCATGGCCGGCCCCATGATGATCCGCTCCGGCTACGACGTGCGCATGTCTGCGGGCGCCATTGCCGCCGGCGGGACGCTCGGCATCCTCATTCCGCCTTCGGTCATGCTGGTGGTGATGGCGCCGGTTCTCGACATCTCGGTGATCGATTTGTACGCAGCCGCGTTCGGGCCCGGCTTCCTGCTATCGGCCATGTACATCGCCTACACCATGGGCCGCAGCTTCCTCAATCCGAAGCTCGGGCCGCCGGTGCCGAAGGAGGAGCGGCCGGAGTCGCTGGGGATCGTGCTGTGGGAATGCCTGGTCGGCCTGGTGCCCGTGACGGTGCTGACCATCGTCACGCTCGGCGCCATTCTCGCCGGCCTGACGACCGCGGCCGAGGCAGCAGCACTCGGCGCGCTCGGGGCCATCCTGCTGGTCATCGCCTACGGCAAGTTCACCTGGAAGGGCTTCTTCAATGCCTGCAATCTGACGCTTGCGACCACCAGCATGGTGCTGTTCCTCGCCGTCGCCTCGAACGTGTTCGGCGCCGTGTTCGCGTGGCTCGGAACGGCGAGCTGGATCACCAACACGCTGCTGGCGGCCCCGCTGCCGGCCTGGGGCACGATGACACTTCTGCTGCTGCTCATCTTCCTGCTCGGCTGGCCGTTCGAATGGCCGGCGATCGTGCTCATCTTCCTGCCGCTGCTGGCGCCCGTGGCCAAGGGCTTGGGCTACGACATGGTGTGGTTCGGCTGCATCGTGGCCGTGGTTCTGCAGACCGCATTTCTGTCTCCGCCGGTGGCGATGTCGGCCTACTACCTGAAGCAGGTGGTCAAGGAGTGGAACCTGAAGCTCATCTACCGCGGCATGGCGGACTTCATGGTCATCCAGGTCATCTGCGTGGTGCTGGTTCTCATCTTCCCGTCGATCGCCATGTGGTTTCCAAACTGGCTGCAGGAGCGCCGCACTGCAGCGCGGTCGGCGCAGATGGAGCCGCGCCAGCCGTTGAACGCCGCCTTGGAGGCGGCCAGCCTCAGGATCGGGCCGTAAGGCCGCCCAGATGTCATGCCGGCCGAGGCCGCAGGCCGAGAGCCGGTACCCAGGGATTGCGCGTGGACCGCGATCGCTTGCGGCCCTGGGTCCCGGAGATTCTGCTGCGCAGAATTCCGGGATGACAGGCGCCAGCGGCGGCTCACGCCGATGCGGCGGGTCCCGCGCGCAATTGCGCGCGCAGCGCGATCTTGTCGATCTTGCCGGTGCTCCCCTTCGGCAGCTCGGCCAGCACGATGAACGCGTCGGGCAACTGCCATTTGGCGAAGACGGCGGCGAGGCTGCGGCGCAGGTCGCCGATGAGGCGGTCCTGGCCCGCGGCTGCCGCCGCGCTCCCAAGCGTGACGAAGGCCACCGGCCGCTCCTGCCACTTCGGGTCAACCCTGGCGACGACGGCGGCCTCGCGAACGTCGGGATGCTCCAGCAGCTTGGCCTCCAGCGCCTGGCTCGAGATCCATTCGCCACCCGACTTGATGAGATCCTTGGTGCGGTCCACGATCCGCACATAGCCGTGCCGGTCGATGGTGGCGACGTCGCCGGTGCGCAGCCAGCGCCGTCCGCGGCCGTCGCCAACGAAGGCCTCGACCGCACCCGGCTCCGTCGAGCGATTGCCGGGTGCCCCGGCGTCGAAGTAGGCGTCGGCCGCCCACGGGCTGCGGATCTGCAATTCGCCCGGTGTGGCGCCGTCGCGCGGCGCCTCGCGCCCGTCGGGGCTCATGATGCGGAGCGCGCAGCCGGGGATCGGCAGGCCCTGGGCCGACCGGGCGGCGGCGGCCTCCGCCTCGCTCAAGGCCGATGTGCGGACATTGACGAGACCGAGCGGGGATATCTCCGTCATGCCCCAGCAGTGCGTGACCTCGATGCCGAAATCGGCAAAGCCGTCAATCAGCGCCTTGGTGACGGCGGCCCCGCCCATGGGAATGCGGGTGAGCGACTTGATGCGCTGCCGCGCGATCCGGCCGGTCTTCAGCGCCTCCAGAAATTCGAGCCAGACCGTCGGCACGGCGGTGGCCATGGTCACGCCGCCGGCCTCGATGAGGGCGGCGAGGCTCTCCCAATCCGTCTGCCGGCAGGGCAGCGCCAGCGCCGCGCCCGCCATCAGGGCCGCGTAGGGAAAACCCCAGGCGCTGGCATGAAACATCGGCACGACGGGCATGCACACGTCGCGCTCGCGCATGGCAATGCCGTCGGCGAACAGGCAGGCCAGCGTGTGCAGCGTCGCCGAGCGATGACTGTAGAGGACGCCCTTGGGCGTGCCCGTGGTGCCCGAGGTGTAGCACAGCCCCGAGGGCATCCGCTCGTCGAGCTCGGGCCAGGCGAATTCGGATGGGGCGGCGCCCAGCAGCGCCTCGTAGTCGATCACGGTGACGCCGGGCAACTGATCCGCCATGCCTCCATCCGGGCCGTCGCCGGGCTCGGAGCTGATGACAACGACATGGTGCACGGCGGCGGGGAGCCTAGCCGTCTGCAGCACGGAGAGCAGCGACGCTTCGAGGAACAGGATGCGGTCGCCGGCATGGCCAAGCAGCGCGGCGACCGCCTCGCCAGAAAGCCGCGCGTTGATGGTGTGCAGCACGGCGCCCATGCAGGGCACCGCCAGATAGAGCTCCAGATGGCGCTGGGAGTTCCAGGCCAGCGTCGCCACCCGGTCGCCCGGCTGCACGCCGAGGCGGCGCAGGGCGTCCGCCAGCCGCGCGCTTCTCTCAAGCAGCCGCTGATAGCTCGCGGTCTCGATGCCCGCGGCGGTGCGGGTGGTGACCGTCTTGTCGGCGTAGAGGAAAGCCACGCGCTCGCGCACCAGATTGAGCGTGAGGGGGACATCCTGCATGAGGCTCTGAAGCATTGCGGCCGGTTCTCACAGTGGCTGCTGGGGCGAGCTTTGTACCTTGTCGGGGCGGGCGAGCCGCAACTTGACATCGCCGGACCGACGGGGCAAGAATTTTCGAATAATATTCGAAAAACGAGGTCGCATGGATTTCGCGCTTCCGCCCGAGCTCGGCCGCTGGCAGCACCAGGTTCGACAGTTCGTCGCCAGCGAGCTGCAACCGCACGACGCCGCGATCGAGGAGACCGGCATCGTGCCGCAGACGGCGATTGCCGGATTGCGCCGGATGGGCCTGTTCGGCACCAACACGCCGTCTGCCTATGGCGGCCTTGGCCTGTCGATGCTGGGCAGCTGCCTTGCCATCGAGGAGCTGGCGAAGGCGCATGCCGCCTTCTACTACCTGAGCGGCGTCAATGTGCACATCGGCTCCAAGGCGATCGAGCTTGCAGGCAGCGAGGCGCTGAAGCAGCGCTGGCTGCCGGAGCTGGCCTCCGGCCGCACCATCGGTGCCTACGCCCTGACCGAGCCCGATGCCGGCTCGGACGCGGCCCGCCTCAAGACGATCGTGCGCCGCGACGGGCCGTCCCACTACGTGCTCAACGGTTGCAAGACCTTCATCACCAATGCGCCGGCGGCGGGCGTCTTCACCGTGTTTGCAACGCTCGATCCCGCGCTCGGCACGCGGGGCATCTGCGCCTTCGCGGTTGCCGCGGACACCCCGGGCCTTAACGTCGGCCGCGCCATCGAGATGGCGGCGGGACGCGGGGTGGGACACGCCGAGGTGACGTTCGAGGACTGCCGGGTGCCGGCCGCATGCCGCATCGGCGCCGAAGGGCAGGGCTTCGAGATCGCCATGCGATGCCTCGATGCGGGCCGCACCCACTGGGGCGCCTATTGCGTCGGCGCGGCGCAGCAGCTGCTCGAGCTGGCGGTCGAGCGCGCCACGGCGCGCGAGACGTTCGGCCGCCGGCTGCGCGAGCACCAGGGCATCGAATGGATGCTGGCGGACATGGCGGCTGCCGTGCATGCGGCACGGCTGGTGGCCTACGAGGCGGCCTGGCGCTACGACCACGGCGGCCCCGGCGAGCGCACCCGGGCGGCGGCCATGTCGAAGCTGATCGGCGCCGACATGGTGCAGCGCGTCGCCGATGCCACGCTGCAGATCTTCGGCGGCGCGGGCTACTCCAAGGACCTGCCCATCGAGCGCATCTGGCGCGAGACGCGCGTGGTGCGCATCCTCGACGGCACGTCGGAGATGATGCGCCGCATCGTGGCCCGCGACCTGTTCCGCACCGCCGAGCGGCGCAACGCCCCCCTCTGAACGCAGGCGCCATGCCGGCGCAGATGCCGCACCAGGCGCGGGTTTGGCGCAGGGAGTGCCTTCAGATCCGGGCGGCACCGCCTCAGCGACGACAGCACCGCGTGTGCTTGATGCCCTGCCGGGCGCCCAGGGCTACAGCCGTCGCCAGGCTGCCGGCAGGGAGACTGTCAGGCACAGAGCGATCCGCCATGCGCATGGGCCGACCTCGGCATGTGCGCCATCTCGGGATGACCGTCTACTTCAGCGCGCGGCTGCCTGCGCCCTCTCGCAGCTGCACGGGCGGCGGTGTCCAGGTGCGATCCAAAATTTCGCTCCTCGGCGAGTACAAGCGCAGCAGCAGATTGAACGGTCCCTTGCCAACGGGCAGCCAGTTGGCCTCCCGGTCCTTCCCGGGCGACGCGGCCTGGATGTAGAGGTCGAGCGAGCCGTCGGGGTTGAAAGTGAGCTTGTCGCGGTCGCCGATCGCCTGGCGCTGGAGAGCGTTGGGGATGAAGTAGCCCTGCGCGTCGTAGGCCGTCACCGACCAGAACGCCTCGACCGGCGGCAGCCGGCCCTTCTCAAAGCGCAGCACATAGGCGTTGCGACCGTCGAGCGGGCGGCCCTTGCTGTCTGCGGCCCTTGCTGTCTGTTGCCAGCGAGGGATAGACGGCATCCTGCGGCAGGTTGTAGCCGAGACCCCATCTCGCGATCGTCGCGCGGAAGGGGTAGTTCACTCCGTAGGCGCCGCCGTCGGTTCGGTAGGTCCAGCCGGCGCCGGAGGCCTTCTTGGCCCCTTCCGCCAGGAGCGCGCGCCCGTCGGCATAGCCGCGTTCGAAGGCCTCTTTGATGCCGGGTGGAGCGGAGTTGAGATCGAAGGTCTGGCCCACCTTGAAGCCGACCCGCTCCAGGCGGTCGATCGTCGGATAGTCGACCTGGTTCGGCGGATTGTCCTTCAGGACCTCGGCAAAGCGGGCGAAGAAGGTTGCCGCATCCATGGTCTCGACCTGCTCCGGCGGCGGGGTCTTCATGTCGACGGCGGGGTCCACACTCCCCTTGGGCGGCACGTAGTCGGCCTTGCCCCAGCCGCTCAGCGGCGTCAGCGTGTAGCCGTCCTGGATTTTGTGGACGTTGGCATAATCCGCCCTGCCGTTGGTCTGGGTGCGGCCGATGAACCACACGTGGCGCGTCGGGCTCTTGATCACCTCCATGCCGGCTGGGACGTTGCCGCTCCAGCCCGGTCCGGTGATGAGGAAGGTGCGTGCGGTGTCGGCCCCCGTGGTGCGCGTGCCGGGCACCGCGAACACGTCGGTCCACATGCTCAGCATCGGCAGCATGAAGTAGCGGTTCGTCGCCGGCACCGACAGCACCACGGGCTCTGCCTTGAGATCGAGCCAGGCGGGAGAATAGAGCGTGTCCACGTTGGGCCGGATCACGATCTTGAAGTCGGGAGCCGGAAACTGCCGGATGTGAATGAACCGATTGGGAGGCCCGGCGCCCGGTATCTCCGCCGGCGGCTCCGCATAATTGCTCATCTGCTGCCGGGTCGCGTCCATCAGCACCATCGGGTAGGCGTAGACGTAGGCCTCGCGCGCAACCTCGCGGGCGAGCTGCTCAGATGCCCCCGAGGCTTGCGGCGCGGTCTGTGCCGCAGCCATCGCGGCCAGCAGGACCATGGTCAGTGCGGGCAGCCATGCGCGGAGCGATGCGTTTCTCATGCTCACCCCTTCAATCGTGCAGCGGCGATGTCACCAGCATCGTCGTGCCGGTCGACTGACTCTAGGCCCTGCCGAAGGGCGGAACCATTAGGGTTTGTGCCCACGGACGCGCGGAAAAGCATGGAGTGCGAGCTGCAGGCTTGGTGCGAGATGCGGCGACGCCGGCTGGCCTCGATGGCTGCCTGCCCAATCCGCCCCTGGGCCGTCACGCGTCGCCGGGTCCGCAGCAAGAGCGACCTGCAACGCCGGCACGCTCCTCCTGGATTGGAGGGCAGACGACGCTTCCATAGCTGCAAAACACGCAGCAGTCGCCAGGCTTGGGCCTCAACATCCGGCCGCAACCCTTGCAGGGGTAGAACCCCACGCACGCATCGGTCGGCATCGTCTCCGTCGCCTGATGGCCGCAGTGCGGGCACGTGATCGTCGAGCCGAGCTCCAAGGTGATGGCTGTCTCTTGCATGGTTCCTTCATCAGGTCACTTGCGGCGCAACGCAATCAGGTAGCGGGCCAGCTCCGTCTCATAATGCGCGATCAGCAGCGCGGCCACGACCAGAACGCTGGCAGCGCCGAGAACCATCAACGTGCGCACCGACGCGCGCCGGCGAAGCGCAACGGCCCAGCCGAGCGCAATGACGATGATGGCAAACGCGGTCACGTAGGGCCGGTAGACGACGAGAACCCCAAGATTGGCGAGCCACGCCCCCGTCAGGCCGAGCCACGCCAGCGCAAGCGGGAGGACGCAGCACGACGCGCCCGCCAGGGCTGCGATCGCCGCGACCAGCCCAACCTGAGGGACGACGCCAGCAGACCGCGTTCCCCTCTCGGCTTCCCGATGCGCCTGTTGCACTGCATCCGACATCGCATCAGACTAATTCCTGTAGCTCCTACAGGTTCAAGGACTTTCGCATGCCGCGCGCCGTCACAAGATCGCGACCCACCGGGCTGACCATCGGCAAGCTCTCTCAAGAGACCGGCGTCAACATCGAGACCATCCGCTACTATGAGCGCATCGGCCTGATGCCAGCCCCGCCACGCAGCCAGGGACGACAGCGCCTCTACGAGGATCTGCACCGCCGACGGCTGGCCTTCATTCGCAGATCGCGCGCGCTTGGCTTCTCTCTCAATGACACCCGCGACCTGTTGGGGCTCGCGCGTGGTCATGACCTGACCTGTGCCGAGGTCAAGGCCTTGACCGAGCAGCACATCGCCGACATTCGCGGCAAGATTCGCGACTTGCGGAGGCTGGACAGAGTGCTCAGCGAGCTTGCGGGACAGTGCCGGGGCTCAACGGTGCCCGATTGCCCAATTCTTGATGCCCTGGGGAAGGGGAGCGAGGCGGCAAGGAATGCGCGCTTGCCGTGATGCTGTCCGCTGGAGCCCAGCCGTTGCGGGCGGCTCCGCCTTGCGGTGCGCCAACATGCGCGACGGGCCGGGCGAGCATCGCCAGCGACATCGAGCCGGCCAGGAGGCGGGCCCGCGGCCCGGAGGCGGCCTGGGCCAACATCGCCGCGTCAAGCCTGCGCCCGGGCTGCGCCGTCCTCCACGCCCAGATAGCGCTGCTGGATGCGGGGCGCGGCGGCGAGGTCTGCGGTCGAGGCCGCGTGCACCACGTGCCCCTCCTCGAGGATGTAGTGCCGGTCGGCCAGCGCCAGGCAGACGTCGAGGTTCTGCTCGACGAGCAGCAGCGAGGTGGCCTGCTGGCTGCGGCGGATGCCCTGGATCGCCTCGACCATCTCGTCCACGATCACCGGTGCCAGCCCCTGGGTCGGCTCGTCCAGGATGATGAGCCGCGGGCCGGCCAGCAGGCAGCGGGCAATCGCCAGCATCTGCTGCTCGCCGCCCGACAGCGTCGCGCCGGAGTTTGCCTTGCGCTCCCGCAGGCGCGGAAACAGCGCGTAGGCATCCGTCAGGCCGAAGGCCGTGCCCCTGCGCACGGCGATCTGAAGGTTCTCCTCCACCGTGAGCTGAGCGAGCACGCCGCGGTACTCCGGCACCATCGCCAGGCCCTGGCGCGCCACCAGATGCGTGGGGAGGCCATCGAGGCGCCGGCCGTGGCAGGTGATCGCGCCGGCGCTGATCGGCAGCAGGCCCATGATCGCGCGCAACGTCGTGGTCTTGCCGGCGCCGTTGCGTCCCAGCAGGCCAACGGCCTCGCCCTGTTCGACCTTGAGCGAAGCGCCGTAGAGGATCTGGCTCTTGCCATAGCCGGCATCGATGCCGTCAACGCTGAGCATGATCCCCCGCCTTGCGGCCGAGATAGGCCGCCTTCACCGTCTCATTGCGCCGGATCTCATCGGGCGTGCCGCTGGCGATGACCGCACCCTGGCGCAACACCGTGATGCGATCGCTGATGCCCAGCACCAGCCCCATGTTGTGCTCCACCAGCAGCAGGCTGCAGGTCTGCCGCAATCCATCGATCAGCGCCGTCATGCCGCGGATATCGTCCACGCCCATGCCCGCGGTGGGCTCATCGAGCAGCAGCATGCTGCCGCCGCTGGCCAGCGCCAGCCCCAGCTCGAGCCGACGCTGCTCGCCGTGCGACAGCTCGGCGGCCAGCGCAGCCCGGCGGTGGCCGAGCCCGAGGCGGGCCAGGATCGCCTCGGCCTGCGCGTTGACATCGCCGTGGCGCGAGGCCGGCATCAGCGCCTCAGCCCAGGTCCAATCGTGCACGGCGGCAACGGCCGACCGCACGTTGTCCTCGACCGTCATCTCCTGGAAGATGGAGGTGATCTGGAACGAGCGGGCCAGCCCCTTGCGCACGCGCCGGTGCAGGGGCAGGCGTGTCACGTCGGCACCGTAGAGGGCAATCGTGCCGGCATCGGCCCGCAACGCACCGGCAAGACAGCCGATGAGCGAGCTCTTGCCCGCGCCGTTGGGGCCGATCAGGGCGTGGATCTCGTTCGCCCGCACGGTGAGGCTCACGCCGTCCACCGCACGGAAACCGCCAAACGACTTGGTTAATCCCCTGACGTCGAGCGGCGGCGGCACAGGCACGGGCATGTCGGCTGGTAGGGACATCAGGACCGTGCGCCCGGCTGCAGCCCGATGGTGCCGTCCGGCGCGGGCTTGCCGCGCCGAGATGCGCGTCCCGGCGCGAGACCCTGCACGAGGCCCGCCCCGATGCTCCACAGGCCGCCCCGCGCGAAGAACACGATCAGCACGATGCCCACCCCCAGCACCAGCGGCCAGTGCGGCCAGATGTTGGACAGGGCGTCGGCGGCCATGATGAAGGAGGCCGTGCCGAGCAGGGCGCCGATCAGCGAGCCCGTTCCGCCCAGCACGGTCATCACCACGATGCGCTCGCTCTGCATGACATCGATAGCGCTCAGCGGCACGAGCCCCAGAAAGATCGCATAGAGCGCACCCGCACAGCCCGCCAAGCCGCCACTCAGCGTGAAGACCGAGAGCCGGAAGCGCGCCACATCGTAGCCGACGGCGGCGGCACGGCCCTCGTTCTCACGGATGGCAATCAAGGCGCGCCCGGCCGTCGAGCGCACGAGGCGGTCGAGGAGGGCCACGGCCAGCATGAGCACCCCGGCGACAAAGGCGTAGAACGCCAGCGGCGCATCGAGATTGAAGCGCGCGGCCCCGCCGAGCGACACCGGCGGGCGCGGCACGTCGAGCAAGCCGTTCTCGCCCCCCGTCACCCCCGTCATGTTGTAGGCCGCGAAATAGGCCACCTGCGCCACGGCGAACGTCAGCATCAGAAACGCGACGGCGCCGCCGTGGCCGCGATTGCCCGCGCCGACGCGGCGGATGGCGACCAGCCCCACCAGCGCCGCCGCCACCGCGCCCACCATCGTCCCGCCCAAAACACAGATGATGGCATTGGCGCCCCACGGGCCCGAGCCATAGAGCGCGTAGAGCCCGCCGGCGTAGGCGCCGAGACCGAAGAACGCGCCCTGGCCGAACGACAGCAGGCCGCCGTATCCCAGCAGCAGATGGCACCCCAGCGTCGCCAGCGCGAAGATGAGGATCTCGGTGGCGAGCGGCACGGACGGCGCCACAACCGGCAGGGCGATCACCGCCGCCGCATACGTCAGGACGACGGGCGTCATGGCCACCTGCGTGTACGAGAGAGGGTCATGCTGCGCCTCGCGATGCCCGGGGCATGAGACCCTCCGGGCGCACCAGCAGCACCAGCGCCATGGCGATATAGGCGACAAGTCCGGCGCCCGCGCCCCACAGGCTGGTGGCGAGGCTCTGCAGGATGCCGACCGCCAATGCCCCGGCCAGCGCGCCGGAGAAACTGCCCAAGCCGCCGACCACGCAGACGACGAAGGCCACCGCCAGCGCCTCGGTGCCCATGCCGGGGTCTGCGCCGCGGATCGGCGAGACGAGCGCGCCGGCAAACGCCGCCAGCGCCGCGCCCAGCACGAAATTGACAGTGAAGAGGCGCCTCACGTCGATGCCCAGCAGCGACACCACCTCGCGGGATTCCGCGCCCCCGCGCACGAGCGCGCCATAGCGGGTGCGCTCCAGCAGATACCACAGCCCCAGCGCGCACAGGGCGGCGACCGCGATGATGGTCAGCCGGTAGGTGGGATAGGCGAACGGCCCCATCTGCGTCAGGCCGCGCAGCATCTCCGGCGTCGCCACCCGCTGCGGCGCCGGGCTCCACAGCAGCTTGACGGCCTCCTCCAGGATGAGCGTCACGCCGAACGTCGCCAGGATGTGGTAGGTCGGCGCAAGCGCATAGATCCGGGCGAGCACGGCCCGCTCCATCACCAGCGCCAGCAGCGCCACGGCCGCCACCGCGGCCGCCACCGCCAGCACAAAGCTGCCCGTCACCTGCATGACGGTGAACGTGCCGTAGGCACCGAGCAGATAGAAGGCGCCGTGGGCGAAGTTGACGAAGCGCATGACGCCGAACACCAGCGTCAGCCCCACGGCCACCAGGAAGTAGATCATCCCGAGCCCGATCCCGTTGAGGAGCTGGGACATGTAGAGCTGCATGAAGAGATGTTCCTCGCTCAGCGTGCCGGGCGGCCCCTAGATCGCCTTGCAGCCCGTCTCCGCCGGCGGCGGGAACGACTTGCCGGCACTCAAGATCTCCACGAAGTCGTCGGGCGAGCGCATGGCCTTGGCCGGCTTGCCCTTGAGCAGGTAGTAGTTCTTGAGGCACTGGTGGTCGGCGGCGCGCACCTCCTCAGGCCCGGTCGGCCCCTCGTAGCGCAGGCCTTCGAGCGCGCCGATCACCTGCCGGCTGTCGGTCGATTGCGCCTTGGCGACGCCCTCCAGGATCAGGCGGGCCAGCATGTAGCCGCTGATCTCCGAATAGGTCGGCGGCCCGCCGAAGGCCTTGCGGAACAGCGGCACGAGCTCGCTGTTCTGGGGCGTGTCGAGCTCGTGCCAGTACTGGGCTCCGAGATAGACGCCATCCAGCACGTCGGCGCCGATCGCCCGATACTGGTCGAGGCCGGCCGACCACACGACCAGCACGGTCGTTGAGGTCTTGAGGCCGAAGTCAACGGCCTGGCGCAGCGTGTCCGCGGTTTGGCCGCTGAAGCTCAGCAGGCACAGCACGTCGGGGCGCGCCGCCTGCGCCTCCGTCAGATAGCCCGAGAACTCGCGGTCGCCCAGGCCGTGGTAGGCGTTGCCCACCAGCTCGGCGCCGGTCTCCCCCAGCACCCGCCGCACGTTGCGGAGCAGAGCTTCACCGAAGACGTATTTGGGTGTCAGCGTGTACCAGCGCTTGGCATTGGGCAGGCGCTGGCGCAGCGGCCGCACGGTCTGCTCGACGGCCCCGAAGGTGGCCACCGGCCAGCGGAAGGTGGCCTTGGTGCACTCCGACCCGGTCAGCTCATCCGCGCCGCCGGTGGTGACATAGACGCCGCCGGCCTTGTTCACCTCCTTGCTCACGGCCAGCGCAATCGCCGAGGAGGCGCCGCCGACGAAGAACCTCGTCCCGCGCTGGCTCATCTGCTCGCCGGCCTTGCGCACCGCCTTGCCGGGATCGCCCTCGGTATCGACCGTGACATAGGTCGCCTTCAGGCCGAGCTTGGGAGCCAGCGTCTCGACCGCCAGGCGCGACCCCCGGTCGCACAGCAGCCCCGTGTTGGCGAGGCTGCCGGTCATCTCCCAGGTGCCGCAAAGCGTGAAGGCGTCCGGCGCGGCCTGCGCGGGACCGGCGAGCCTCAGCCCGTACGTTGCCGTCGCTGCAGCGGCCGCACCTCCAAGGCGCAATATCTTTCTGCGGCTCACTGACATGGACATGCGGCGTCCTCCTCCTGGCTTGACGTCTTCTCGATGGGCACGTGAGCGACACTAGCGACAAGGTCCGGACCGCGTCAACAAATTTCGAATGTTCTTCGAATTTTTTCAGACGCGCTATTCTGGCAATGCCCACCGGTCGATTCCTGTCTAAGCTGAGAGTCGATGAGCGATGGCGGAGGACCCGTGTCAGCACCGACGTTGAAGCTGAAGCAGAAGCGCAGTCAGGAGCGCCGGGAGAAGATCGTGGCGGCGGCGACGCGTCTGTTCGGCGATCGCGGCATCGCCCAGACCTCGCTCACCGACGTGGCGCAGGCGGCCGGCATTCCGCTGCCCAGCCTCTATGACTACTTCAAGGACAAGCAGGACCTTGTCGCCACCGTGCCGGAGGAAAACTATCTGGCGCTCTATAATCTGCTCGCCGATCCTCCGGAGGAGGGCGCCGCCGATCCCCGGCAACAGTTGCGGGCGATCTATCTCGGCAACTTCGCCTACATCCGTGACAATCCCGATTGGGGGCGCGTGTTCTTTCTCGAGATCTGGCCGAGCGTGGCCGTGGCGGAAGGCCGCATCCGCAAGGCGGTCGATCGCTATGCGCTGCGCTATGTCGATCTCGTGCGCCACGCGATCGCCTCGGGCGACTATCGCCGGCAGCTCGATCCCTACCTGGCGATGTCCCTGCTGATGGGGGGCATGTGCCACCTGACGGCGGTCTGGCTTCTCTACGGCCGCCCGTACGACCTGGTGGAGAAAGGGCGCGCGCTGTTCGACACCTTGGAGGTGTCGTTCCTGGCCAAGGGAGACGTCAAGACGCGCGCGCGCCGATCCCGCAAGTCGCGGTGAGCCGGGAGCCCTCGCCTCCTGGCGTCATCCCGGCCGGAGCGCAGCGCAGAGCCGGGACCCAGAGGCCACAGGCGCGAGACTGGTGCTCTGCTGGTGCTCTTAGCTCTGGCTCTTGGCTCTGGGCCCCTGGCTCCCGGATCGGCCTGTTGCCATCCGGGATGACACCTGGGCTGAAGCTGCCACCATCGCAAGGTCCTAGTGTCCCGATCGCGAAGTTCGCCGGATCTCGCAGCCGGCGCTGAACGAACTTCGCGATCGAAAGGACACTAGCAAGCTCATGGTTCTAGTGTGATTCAGATCGAGAAATTCGCTCAACAGGCGTGCTGCGAGGAAGGGCGAATTTCTCGATCATCACACTAGGGCACCAGCACGACGCGTCCCACCACCTTGCCGGCCTTCAGGTCGGACAGGGCCTGGTTGGCTTCGCTGAGCTTGCGGCGCGTGACCTTCACGGGCTTGAGCGATCCCGCCTGCGCCAGGGCCACGAGTTCCTTGAGCTCGGGCAGACTGCCCACATACGAGCCGCGCAGCCCCATGGCGCGCAGGGGAAGATAGACGAGCGGCAGCTTCAGCTCGCCACCGTAGAGGCCGACCACCACGATCTCCCCGCCCTTCTTCAGGCTGGCGATCCCTAGACCCACGGTGGCCGAGGCGCCGACGAGATCGAGCACGCTGGCTGCGCCGCCACCTGTCGCCTCGATGATCTGCTTGCTTGCGTCGGTGGCCGCACCATCGATGGCGGCGAGCGCGCCCGCCTCCAGGGCCGCCTTGCGCTTCTCGGCATCGATGTCGACGACGATGGCGCCCTTGCCCTGCATGGCGCGCAGCACGGTGAGGGCCATATGGCCGAGGCCGCCGCCGCCCATGATGACGACGGGCTGGTCCTTGATCCTGGGGCCGAGCTTCTTGAGCGCCGAGTAGGTGGTGACGCCCGAGCAGGCCAACGGCGCCGCCTGCGCCGGATCGAGCGTGCCGAGATCGACACAATAGCGCTCGTGGGGAACGAGGACGTACTCGGCATACCCGCCCGGCTGGAACACGCCGATGGACCGCGCCTTGACGGTGCAGAGATTCTCCTCGCCGCGCTTGCAGGTGGCACATTCACCGCAGCCGAGCCAGGGATAGACCACGCAACTGGCTCCCGCCTTGATCTTGGCCTCGGGACCCGCCTTGACGACCTCGCCGGCGATCTCGTGCCCCATGGTCAGGGGCAAGGTGACGCCTCGATCCTTGAGCGTCAGCGTGTTGCCGGCGCCGAGATCATAGACGCCTTCCCAGATATGAATGTCGCTGTGGCAGACCCCGGCCCCTGTCGTTCGGATCAAGACCTCCGCGCCCTTGGGCTCGGGTGTCGGCACCTCTCTGCGCTCCAGAGGGTGATTGTGCGCGGTGACACTGTAGCAAGCGTGCTGCATGGGCCCTCCTGATTGTCGCTGGTGCCCATATCCTAGGTGCTGCCACAGGCCGGAAGCAACACCGAGGATGCTCTCGCCGCGCCCCATGGCGCATGTGAGTGAGGCGGAAACCTGGTGCACAGGCACCGAGGGATCAGTCCGCGCCCATCTCCGCGCGCACGATCATGCGCACATCCGCGCACACCTTGACGATGGGCGCCAAGACCCGGTGCAGGGCGTTCTTCTCGATCAGCCTGTCATGCAGGACCAATGTGTCGATGCCTGTGGTGAGGAAGCAGTCCATGGCATCGGCCGGCGTTTCGACGATGGGCTGCCCCTTGATGTTGAAGGACGTATTGACCAGCACGGGAACGCCGGTCATGGCGGCAAACTCCTCCAGCAGCCTGTACATGACGTCGTTGTCCTCCCGCCGAACGGTTTGCACGCGCGCCGTGCCGTCAATGTGAACGACGGCCGGAATCCGGCTCTGCCATTCGGGGCGGACGCGCTGTGCAAGCAGCATGAAGGGAGACTCCTCGTCGCCCTCAAAGATGTCCTTCGCCCGCTCGCAGAGGACAATGGGAGCGAACGGCCGGAACGGCTGCCGATGCTTCACCCGCCTGTTGAGGATGTCCTTCATCTCCGGCGTGCGCGGATCGGCAAGGATGCTCCGGTTCCCGAGCGCCCGAGGCCCAAACTCGGATCGGCCCTGGAACCAGCCGACCACCTTGCCTGCAGACAGCGCCTTGGCGGTCTCTGCGCAGATATGGTTGCTGGCGGCCATCTTGGTGCCGATGCGGGCGAGGCCCCTGCGCGTGGCCCTATGGATATCCTCGTCCTTGTACCCCACCCCGAGGTAGGCATGCTTCATCTCGAACGAGCGCGGGTTCCTTTGAACTTCCAGATGGCCATAGTAGGCGCAGCCGATGGCGATGCCGTCGTCGCCTGCCGCCGGTTGAATCCACACGTTCTGGAAGCCGGCCTCGCGCGCAATCTTGCCGTTCGCCACGCAGTTCAGGGCAACCCCGCCCGCAAGGCACAGGTTCCTCGCGCCGGTGATCTCGCGCAGCCAGCGCGCACGATGCAGCAGCACCTGCTCGGTGTCATCCTGGATCCGCCATGCCAGGTCCTCCCAATGCGGCATGGCCGGGCTTTTCTCCCAGGGCCCTTCGCTCTCCTCCAGCCAGGGCCGCGTGAAGTCCTTGGGCCACTCGGGAACGTGCAGGTCGCCGCCGTTGAGCTTCAAGAGCGGCTTCAGTCTTTCGGGCCGGCCATAGGGTGCCAGCCCCATCAGCTCGCCGCACTTGTTCCAGTCGCCGAAGACGTAGGTGGATGCCCGGCTGTACAGGGCGCCAAGGCCCGGCATGTTGTAGAACTCGTCGCTCAGAAACCCGCGGCTGGGCCCCATCCACACCTTTTTGATCGGCTGCAGCTTCGCGCCCTCGAACTTGTAGTAGCTCTCCGACTCGCGGGCGAGCGGATGGACGCTGCCGGACAGCTCCTCGCTTTCGGTCACGTCCGCGCTGTAGCTGCCCACCCCGTCCACGACCATCACGACGCCTTCGCTGAACGGACACACCGCGAAGGCGCTGTAGGCATGCGCCAGATGATGGGATATCGTCCGGACGTTTCCGGAGCTGGTCAGATACAGCGGATGCTTCAGCGCCTGGGCGCGCTCCTTGCCGTCCAGGAAATGCGGCTCGTTCTGGTGCGTCAGACGCTCCTCGATGTCCTCGACCGGCAGGACGTAGCAGTTGCGCACCACCAAATCGATGTCGTCGAGGGAGATGCCCTCCGCGTTCAGGCAGTAGTCGACGACCTCCTTATAGAAGCCGGTGTCGTGCTTTTCGCGCGTAATGCGCTCCTTGCCGATGGCGAATGCGATCTCCCCGTCGCGCAGCAGGCAGGCGCTGACGTCGTGGTCGTAGGCATTGATGCCCAAGACATAGATGTGCGGCTTCGACATCGGCCTTCCTCCGGCACGGGCTTTCCGAGGCTGATCCGGCAGCCGGGGCTTGCTGTGGACCTCAGGTCATGCGCGAGTAGCGAGACCGCCCGGAGGCCTAGTCCAGTCACAGCTCGGTGATTGCGGATGGCACGGCCCGGATGGCCGGGATGCACTTCACGCGAGCCCAGGCGCGGCCGCGATCTGCCTGCATCGACGGCGCTCCTGCCCAGCCTTGCAGGGAAGCAGGGCCTGGCCCAGACCTAGCCAGACTTGGCCCTGCACTGGTCCTAAGGCCCCCCGTGTCGACCGGCTTCCTCGAGCGGGCCGTCCGGGGCTCGAATCGCGCATGCGGCAGCGTGCGCGATGGCATTGTGGTGCGGCATTGCCGTTGGGCTTGCCGATCCGACACACATCCCCTATGACCGTTTCGGCTTGCTGCCGGACGGCTGACCGGGCCGCGAGGGCGGGTGGCTTGCGGCCTGCATTTTCGAGGCTGGCTGTGCCGGACGTCGAGGTTCCAAGGCCACTCTATCAAGACTTTGAAATGCATAAATAAAGCCGCAGTAGCTCAGGGGTAGAGCAACGCATTCGTAATGCGTGGGTCGGGGGTTCAAATCCCTCCTGCGGCACCAATGGCGCCAACAACTTAAGCGAAATCACTGCGAGGGTGCATCGGTACGGACGTACCCGATTTGCCGATCATCTGCCCACGTCCTGTGTTAAGACACGACCTTTTTTTCGGCAAAGGCAATTCGTCCAGCAAGGACATTTCGGCACCCCGAGTTGAATGGAGAAATGATCTTACGAACGGAGAAAGGAAATGAAGCACCCGATCCCTGATGCGGCCTCTCGCGGTTGAACTCCTCGAGGAAGCGATCGAAGCGGGCCTGCTGCTGCAGGCTGTTGGCGCCTGGCGGGCGGGTGGCCTCCTTCTTGAGGGTGAGGTGCATGCGCTCGTGGCGGCCGTTCTGCTGGGGGTGTCCTGGCTTGATGCGCTCGATGGCGATGCCGAGTCTGAGCCACCAGACGGAGAGCTTGGAGAGATTGAAGAGGGCGTTGGGGCTGGCAAAGGGGACGCCATTGTCGGAGCGGATGGCGCACGGCAGTCCGCGCTCACGGAAGAGGCGCTCGAAGGCGGTGCAGGCGAGGTCTTCGCGTGTTGATTCAAGGGCTTCGCAAAGAAAGGAGGAGATAGCGGGAGGCGTGGTCCGAGACGGTCAGGGGATAGCAATAGCGGGCGTTGCCCAATCGGAACTCGCCCTTGAAGTCGGCGCACCAGAGGTCGTTGGGGGCTGTGCCGGCGGAGAGGGGCGTACCGGTTGCGCGGTTGCGCCTTGGGCGCTGGCGGCCGGCGAGACCGTTGCGATCGAGGACGGCGTGGATGGTGCTGTTGGCGGGGACGCGCACGTCGCCGGGGAGGCGGCGAACCAGGAGCTCACGGATCTTGCGGGCGCCCCAATGGGGCTTGTCGCGCTTGGCCTGAACGATGGCGGCCTCGAGCTGCTGGGGCAGCTGGTTGGCGTAGCGGACCGGGCGGCGCGATCGGTCCGAGAGGGCCTGCAGGCCGTGGTCCTTGTAGCGGTCGAAGATTTTGTAGCCGGTCTTGCGGGAGATGCCGAACTCCCGGCACAGCTCGGTCATGCTCTCGCCGTCCAGGCGGCGGGCGATGAAGCGCAGGCGCTCTTCCACGGCCGAACACTCCTTCCAGGGCATCCCCACCTCCCGCCTGCGTCGCCAAGCGAAAAGTGTTACCCATGTGTCCGGTACGTTCTGTCACCTATGTCTCGGGCCGCTCAAACTTAGCCAAAATCGCTGCGAGGGCACGTCGGTACAAACGTACCCATTTTCGCGATGCTCCGTGCACGCTAAGTATTAATTCCCCCTCACACACCCACGTCCGAAGACAAGGAACTTGGCTATGAGCGAGCTTGTGCTCTCCCTGTCCCCGGCACCGGCTGCTTCGCCAAGGCCGAGGCAGGCGATCCCTCCTTCACCCTGCAAGGTCGAGCCGGCCAACTCCCGGCCTCCGTCTCCTGCTCCGATGCCGTCGCAGGCGGCTGCCGATGGGCCGGCTCAGCAAAGATGGAGCAGGCGTGTGGCCCCGCGCAGCCACCCGTGAGGCCCGGCGGATAGACCGCCATCGCTCGCTTGCAAGGGAACGCCAAGGTGCCGGCAAGCCCCGAACATTCGGGTTGCCAGCCCATCAATCCTCCGCCAGTGTGGCACTGATGTTCAGGGGAGAGCACTTCACAGAAATGCTCGATGCGAAGGCGGAGTTGCCGCCGTTCACGGGGCTTCGCGGAATAGCGGCACTGCTGGTTTTGTTCTTCCACATCAGGACGCCGGCAGGCATGGAGCTGACATTCGGGCCGGCCGACCCTTTTTCCGTGTTCGGGTACCTTGGCGTCGACGTCTTCTTCGTCTTGAGCGGTTTCATCCTCAGCCACGTCTACGGCCAGAGTTTTTCCACGCGCCTGACGTCGGAAAACCTGCGCTCGTTCACCGTAGCCCGGTTTGCACGCATCTATCCGCTGCACGTCGCAACCACCATCCTCATGCTGCTGGCCTATGCCGTCGCGCTGAGGGCAGGCGTCTCGCCGACCGAAACCAGCGGATACGAGCTACAATCGGTCGTCCTGGGGCTGCTCCTGCTGCAGGAATGGTTCGGCACCGTCGCTCCGAACCCCGGATCGTGGTCCATATCGGTCGAGCTCCTGAACTATATCGCCCTGCCGTTCCTGCTCTTTCTCGCCGCCCGCCTGCCGCGCTATTGGCCAATCCCGGCGATCATCATAGGAGCGCTCGCCGCGCAATGGCCCGTGGGCACCAATGTCCTGCACGGCTTCGCGGAATTCGTCATGGGTTGCGCAGCCTACTACGCAGCCAAGCAGTCCAAGATGAAGTGGCCCGTTCCGCTGGCCGGCCTGTTCTTTGTCATCCCTTTTCTCGCGCCGTACGTCTTGCCCATTCGGGGGTTCGGCCTGTCGGCGCTGTGCTTCACCGCCACCATCTATTTTCTGGCGCAAGCCGACAGCCGTGACCCGTTCGCACGACTGTGCTCATGGCGGCCAGTCATCTTCATCGGCGAAATCTCCTACTCCGTCTACTTGCTGCAATGGTTCGTTTGGATCGGCTGGAAACACGTCATGGCACGGCTGCCGTTCTTTGCAGACCATCCCTACATCATGGTGCTCTGCGCATCGGCAAGCCTCATCGCTCTGTCCACGGTCAGCTACTATTATTTCGAGAAGCCAACCCGTGCATGGCTTCGTCGCACCCTGGACACGGGTCCAGAAGGCGCGGTGCCGGCTCTCAAACAGCCGTAACAAGGAGAAAACCGCGCCGCCTGGCGCCGGCGCGCCTAGGTGCGCGTGCGCTTCTTGATGCCTCGCGCCGGGGTCTTGGTCCGCTGCTGCGTGCGCTCGAGCCCCGCAACGATCAGTTGCGACGCCTCATCGATGTGCTCAACCAGCAGCTTCACCGCCAAGTTCACATTTCTGCCGAGAGCCGCCTCGAGGATCCTCTGATGAATCAGTGAGCGGGGCATGTTGGGCAGCCGGCTCTGTGCCGACAGACGCCGGTAGCGATCGAACTGGTCGCACAGCAGGCCATGCAGGTGCAGCAGACAGGGAGACTGGCAGCAGGAGACCAGCATGTGATGGAACTCGCGATGCCGGCTCTCCCAGATATCCTCAGCCACGGTCTTGCCCGCCCTCTCCAGCAGCGTCATCTTGTGATGCGCAGCCACCACGCGGGCCTCCCAGGCATCGTCGCCGTTCTTGATGGACAGCTTCAGCGCCAGGCCCTCGACCTCCTTGCGCACCATCGCGATATCCATGATGTCGTTGACGGACACCGAAGGCACGCGGAAACCGCGCTGTCCGGTTGCGACGACCAGGCGGTTCTCGGCAAGCCGCGACAGTGCCTCCCTGAGTGGGCTCAAGCCTACGCCATAGGTTTGGCGCAGGTCGTCGAAGCGCAGCTTCATCCCCGGCGGCAGGCGGGAGCTGAGGATATCCGCCCTCAGCTTCTCGAACACCTCGATCGCCAGCGTGCGCGACGGCGTCTCGGCAGCCGGGAAGGCGGTTGGCGCATCACTGGTCCCTTGTCGCATTGGCAGCCTCAGTTGCTTGCGCTGGTTGCGCTATTTTGTATCCGCGAGGTTCTCTACCAACGGCAAGGAAAGCAAGAATGTCGAAGATCCATATCTAAGCCTATCCTAGCTGAATCGCCAGATACCGGCACCGGCCACTGGCTACGGGATTCCAGAGCTTTGGGCAATTCCGCCATCATCCTGCCTGCAACCGGCCAGGGGCCACGGATAAGCCCTCATGCAAGCCGGCGCGCCACCTCGATGGCCAGCTCGGCGGCGTGCGCATTGGACGGGGCCACGACGACGCCTCCCTCCTGCAGCACCTGCACCTGCCTCGAATAGCTTTGCGGATCCTCCTGCGTGCCGCACACCGATGCGATCAGGATCGCTTGGC
Organism: Hyphomonadaceae bacterium; assembly: GCA_019747815.1. Classification (GTDB taxonomy): domain Bacteria; phylum Pseudomonadota; class Alphaproteobacteria; order Rhizobiales; family Hyphomicrobiaceae; genus AWTP1-13. The sequence continues at coordinate 38,969 of JAIEQJ010000073.1, read as the reverse complement.
GCGCCTTGGCCGGGGGCAGATGTGCGATCAGTTCTCCTGCAGGATCGTCGTGGGCCCCGTAGCCGATCACCACGTCGAGCAGGATGACGGCTGTTCTACCGTCGGTGAGGGCTCCGCCCAGCATGTCGTTGCGCAGCGTCGGATCGATCATCGGATGCGGGCGTCCCACCGTGTAGGCGTCATCGCCCAGGTCAAGCAGCACGTGCGCGTCTGGCGCGGCCGCCGGCTTGCCGACACCCGGGATCGGCGCGTTCGACGCCACGACCATGCCGGCGCGGCGGAAGAACACCTGCGCCTCCGCGCACATGGTCCCGCCGGAAAACAGCCCGCACACCTTGGTGCGGCCCGGCCCCGCGCGGCTCGCCAGCTCGGCAGCCGAGGCCGGCGCGCCGCTCGACGCAATGCGCCGGCCGGCCAGGGCGCGCTCCGCCGTCGAGCGCAGATCGGCTGACAAGCCGGCGTTCGCCGGCACGTGCATGTCGTCGGCGCCGATGAAGCAGATCGAGAAGGGCTTCCCGCAGCCGGCCACGCGGTCCAGAACCAGCTTCGCCACCGACGGCTCCGGCGGCTTGGAGATGAGAACGATTTGCGCCGTGCTGGCGTCGGCCTCGAGCGCATCGATGGCCATCAGGGTCATGATGCCGCCGACCTCCGCCTTCAAGTCGCGGCCGCCGACGCCGATGGCGTGCGAGACGCCCTTGCCGTTGCGCGCAATCAGGCACGAAACCTCCTGCAGGCCGGTGCCGGAGGCCGCAATGATGCCGATCTCGCCGCGCGGAACCACGTTGGCAAAGGCGAGCGGCGTGCCGCCGAGAATGGCGGTGCCGCAGTCCGGACCCATCATCAGCAGACCGCGCTGCTTGGCCTCCTGCTTCAATGCCACCTCTTCGGCAATCGAGACGTTGTCGCTGAACATCATGACGTGCAACTGCCTGTGCAAAGCTCGGCGCGCTTCTGCGGCGGCGAATTCTCCCGGCACGGAGATGAGCGCGACATTGGCGCCAGGCAGTTGCCGCAGGGCGGTGTCGAGTGATTTGGGATGCCACTCCTCGCCGTTCCGGTCGGACGTCGCCGGCTTGTCGAGCAGCTTGCGTGCCTCATCAAGGGCAGCCGCTGCAGTCCCCGGATCGTCCGCGCGTACGGCAAGAATGAGATCGTTGGCGCCGGCGGCAGCCCCCTCGTCACTCAACAGCCCGGCGTCCTGCATCAGCTTCTTGTTGGTCGCCGAGCCGATCATGAGCGCGGCGGTCGCAACCCCAGGCAGGGCGCCGACCGAACGGGAGATGCGCATCAGCGCGACCGAGTCCATATAGAACGCGCGGCGAACCTGGTTGATGAGCGCGGACATGATCAATGGACTCCATGCACGTCGGCGAATTGCAACAGCGCCTGCTCGAAGCAGACCAGGGGCGGATGCACGATGCCGGCTCCGATTTGGCCGCGGCCCGGCAACTTGTTGGTGATGGCAGTGTTGATGACGGGCAGGATGCCGGTCGCGAGCACCTTGCGGATGTCGATGCCGGTCGGCACCCCCATCATGTTGAGCGTAGGCAGGGTCCATTCCGGGTTCGGGCCGATGGTGATCTCGGTCATGCGCCTGGAATAGCCGATGGCGTCCGCGAGCGTTCCGGCGCCGACAAATCCAACGACCGCCGGCGACGCCGCCATGGCAAAGCCGCCGAGGCCAATCGTTTCGGTGATGCAGGAATCGCCGATATCGGGATTGCCATCCGCCTCGGTAAAGCCGGCGAACAACAGCCCACGCGCCATCTGCGCCGGCCCCGTGAACCAGGCGTCGCCGGTGGAGCTGAGGCGAATCCCGAAATCAGTGCCGTTGCGCGCCATGGTGGTGACGACCGTTGAGTATGGGATGCCGTGCGCGGGCGCGATGACCGATTTCGCCATCGCCATGACGATGTTGAGAAAGAACATGTCATTGCCGGATATGAAGCGGAGGATGCGGCCGAGGTCCCGTTCAGCCGTCTCGGCCAGATCCGCGGCCAGCTCGCGCACCATCAGGCTGGAGCAGGCCGCATTGCGCATGTGCATCTCGTCACCCATGGAAAGCCCGCGGGCGATGACGTTCCTGAGAGGCACGCCCTTGCGATTGCGGATCGCCGCGCCAAGTGCCGGCCCCGCCACCGAGGCCATCCACCGCAAGCGGTCGACCACCTCCTGATCGTTGCCGCCGAAGCGCATGACATTCCCCATGCCCTCGTTGACCGTGCAGAACGATCGGTTGCCGAAGGTGCGGTTCTCGACCACGAGCACGGCCATGTTGCGCGTGGTCATGCCGGTCATCGGGCCGACGGCGTCGTAGTGATGGTTAGGCTCGAACTTGATCTCGCCGCTTGCCGCCAGGCGGGTCGCAACCTCCAGGTTCGAGGCCCAGCCCTCGAACACGACGGCGCCGGCGACGGCGCCGCGCATCGGCCCGCACATCCGATCCCATGTGATGGGCGGGCCAGCATGCAGCACAGTGCGGTCGGGCAGGCCGGGCATCGCTTCACGGGCCAGAAGCACATCGACGAGCACGGGATCGCCAGCCAGGACGCGCCGGTGCGCCTCCTGATTGGCGGCGGCAATTTTGTCAACCAGGGAAGCAGCCGGCGCCATCTTATGCTCCGAGCTTGGCAAGCAAAGCTGCAATCCTGGGATTGCTCACCGCGGGGGGCGCCCAGTCGACATGCACGACACTGGTCTTGCAACGCTCCAGGTCACGCGCGAACGCGCGCAGGCCGATATTGACGACGCGAATCTCGGCTTGCAAAAGCTTGTGAATTTCCATCCCTCGTATCCTTGCATGTCAATGTGCAGCAGCCGGCACCCCGCTGCCATCGGCCAGGCTGCAGGCCCGCCGCGGCTCGACGATAGATGATCGCCACATCATAAATCAATGTGATTTTCGAAATTATGAGAAATATACAAAACTCCGCCCGGTGCGCGCGGCGGCCGTATCCGGCCCTGGCGCCGATGACCGGCCGCCATGACCCGTCGCGCGCGCGGCACACGCGCCGCACCGTACGCGCTATCTCAAAATTTCGAAATATCTTGACATGTCGCATTATCGTAAGTTTATCAATCGCGACCGGCCAGGCGCCGCGCGCACCCTCTCAGGCGCGCTCGGGTGCGTGCCATGTGGAAAATAGCCGGCCAAGCCAGCGGCGGCGCATGCCGTGCCATGACGCCAGGAGGGAGCCCATGTCCGATAAGCAGAAACTGGAAGCCAAGGTGTTTTGCGTGCCGATGAGCTCGCCCGGCGACGTATCGCAGGTTGCAGCACTGTTCGATCGCAAGGCCGTGGATCCGGCACATGTCGTGGCCATCATGGCGCAGACGGAGGGCGATCCTTACGCCCGCGGCTATGCCACCCTGGCCATGGAAGTCCTGCTGTCGGAACGGCTGGGGCTCTCTCGCCAGGAGGTGTTCGCTAAGATCCCGATGATGATGATCGGCGGCGTAGGCGGCATCATGTCGCCGCACATCTACCTGTTCATCAAGCAGCCGGGCGGCGCACCGGCACAGGGCAAGCGCCTGGCGCTTGGCGTTGCGAGCTCCCGCGAGCTGAAGCCGGAAGAGTACGGCACGATGGTCCAGGTCGATCTCGTTGCCGAGACCGTGCGGCAGGCCATGCGCGATGCCGGCATCACCCACCCCTCGCAAGTCGAATGCGTCGAGGTGAAATGCCCCGCGATGACGCCTGCGCGCATCGCCGACGCCGAGAAGCGCAATCAGAAGGTCGTCAACACCAATCCGGCGGTCGCATCCTCGCTGGCGAAGGGCGCGTGCGCCCTGGGCGTTGCGGTGGCGACGGGAGAGGTGGAGCGGGGCAAGCTCAAGGACGGCGTGATCAATGTCGAAAAGTCGCTCTATTCCTCGGTTGCATCGACCTCGGCCGGCGGCGAGCAAGTGGCCTGCCGGGTTCTTGTGATCGGCAATGTCGAGGGCGCCCCCGGTCACCTGATGGCATCGCACGGCGTCATGACGGACCAGTTGGACGCCGGCGGCGCTCGCAAGGCCTTCAGCCAGGCGGGGCTCGAATTGCGGGACGGCATGGTTGCAGAGACAGACCGCAAGCGCATCGCCGGCGTGCTTGTCAATGCCGGCGCCGACTATGTCACCAACGTGCGCGGCCGGCGGCATGTCCTGCACTCGGACTTCCTGGCCCCTTTCAGCGGCATCCAGGCCAAGGCCGTGGCGCACGCCGTCGTCGCCTCCATTGTCGGCGATACGATGTTCCTGGCGTCTGCCGGCGCGGAGCACCAGGGTCCCCCCGGCGCCAATCTCATTTGCGTCATTGCCGAAGCCAAGACCTAGTTGCCACGCCTCACGGAGAACCAGGATGAATGTCGAGAAGCATCTGCGTCTGACCCACGCCGGGGCGATGAAGATCATTGATGCCGCGGTCAAGAAGGCGGTGGCCATGGGCAAGCCGCAGTGCATCGCCGTGGTCGACGACGGCGGCAACTTGCTCGCCTTCACGCGCATGGACGGTGCGAAGACCCTGAGCATCGAATCCGCCATCCGCAAGGCGGCGACCGCCGCCTCCAGCCGGGGCCCGACAGGCGGCATCGTCGGCGATCTGGAGTTTCGCCTGGCGCACGCCACCTCGGGGCGTCTCGTCAATCTCAAGGGCGGTCTGCCGGTCATCGTCGACAACGTCACCATCGGCGGCATAGGAGTAGGCTCGCAGACCGGCGAGGAGGACCTGGAGGCCGCCAAGGCTGGCCTGGCGGCCATCGAAGGTGCAAGATCGTTCGACTGAGGGCGACACCAACGCTGGCACCTCGCGACGGAACCCGAAACGGCGAAGGAGGCATGGGCCTGATGAAGATTGCGGTGTTTTGCGGCTCCAACTTCGGCAAGGGCGATATCTACCGCCACGCCGCCGCGGCGCTCGGCCGGGCCCTTGCCGAGCAGCGTATCGAGCTCGTCTTCGGCGGCACAAGCAAGGGTCTGATGAAGATCGTTGCCGATGCCGCGCTGGAGGCCGGCGGCCGGGCGCACGGCATCATCCCCCGCCTTCTGGTCGAGAAGGGCCAGCAGTATCCCAACCTCACCGAGGCCGAGATTGTTGATACCCGGTCTGCCCGCAAGCTGCGCATGGCAGCCGTCTCAGACGGCTTCATCGCCATGCCGGGCGGGGTCGGAACGGTCGAGGAGCTGTTCGAGATGTGGGTCGATGCGCAGTTCGACGGCCACAAGAAGCCGCTCGGCCTCTACAATGTCGGCGGATTCTACGACAACCTGCTGCGCTTCATCGACGACATGATCGAGCACGGCTTCTTGCCGCCACAGCAAAAGGGCATGATCATCGTGCAGTCGGATCCGCGGCCGCTGCTCCAGGCGTTTCGCACATTCACGCCCGTGACCACGCCGAAATGGATGTGAGGGCGGGTTCCGTCTCAGGTCCGGCGCTTCACATCCCCATCGTCGGCGGTCAGCGGGCCGGTTGAACCCCCGGCCCGCGGCCATCGTCAATGGGTCTTGAGTGCGCCGCCCAAGGCTGCCTTGGTCGCCGCATCGCGGGCGTGGTGGCGCACCAGCAGCGGCCGCAGGATGAGGATGGCCGAGAAGGCTGCAACCAGGTCCATGCCGGCAACGATGTAGAGCACCGTCGTCCAGGTGCCGGTTGCCTCCATGATCAAATTGCCGACCGGCACGAACAGCGCCGCGAACCCCTTTGACAAGAACAGCAGCCCATAGATCTTACCGGCGTGCTTGGTTCCGTACGTATCGCCGGTGATCGCACCGAATAGGCTGTAGACCTCACCCCACGCCAGGAAGACGACGCCTGACAAGATGACGAACGCCCATGGATTTGCGCCGAAGTTGGCGAGGGCAAGAATGCCGATGGCCTCGAGAGAGAAGGCGAAGAACATCGTCTTCTCGCGCCCGATGGAGTCTGAAATCCACCCAAACAGCGGTCGCGAAAGTCCGTTCATGAAGCGATCGAGCATCAAGGCGAAGGGCAAGGCCGCCATGGTGAAGAATACGGCGTTGACCTGCATGTCCTTCACGCCGAAGTCCTGCGCGATCAAGCTCAGCTGCGCCACCGCCAGCAGCCCGCCGGTGATCGTGCACGTGAACATGAGCATCAACACCCACAGCACCGGCGTGCGCACGGCTTCACCCAGGGTGTAGTCGCGCCGCGACTGCAGGACGTGCTCGGAGAAGCGCACCTCCCGCGCCTGCGGCGCGCGCATGAAGGCGCCGGCAGCCAGGATGATCGCGCCCTGGATCAGGCCGAACAGGAAGAACGTGGGCGAGATGCCGCTGCTCTTGATCATCTGGGCGATCGGCAAGGTCGTGAAGATTGCCCCCGCCCCATATCCCGCGGCTGTGAGACCGACCGCAAGACCGCGCCGATCAGGGAACCATTTCAGCGCGTTGTTGACGGCACAGGCATTGACGCAGCTGGCTCCGATGCCCCCGACGGCGGCACCCATGTAGAAGCCCGTGAGGGATGTGGCATACGAATTGACGATCCAGGCCGATCCCGCTGCAAGGCCGCCCAGCAACATCACCGGTCTCGGGCCGTAGCGGTCGATGAGGATGCCAAGGAGCGGTGTGGCCCAGGTCTGCATCAAGACGAAGATCGTGAACGAGGTCTGGATCGAAGCGCGCGACCAGCCGTAGGTCTTCTGGATGTCGGGGACAAACAGGGTCCACGAGTATTGCAGGTTGGCGACGGCCACCATGCACACCACGCCAACGACGAGCTGGAGCCAGCGATAGGCGCTGACGGCCTCCTGCGACTGTGAATGTGACAGCGTCTGTGTCGTCACGGCTGTTCTCCCCATGCGCAAACGCGGCTATTGGACGATCTGCGGGCGCTGCTGAGCAGCCCATGCCACAAAGCTGGGAGAGAGGCGTCACGCCCCCCGACATCGGTTGGATGGGCGAATAGCTCGCCCGGTCGGGCCGTCACCACGCGTCTCACTCCCCGTGCAACAAACGCCCCGATCATTGTTGGCTCGGACGCTTGGCGGCGAAATCATCTTCGCTCCTGTTGCTGCTGGAGCTTGCCCTCATGGTATGTCGGTGGATATATCGTGTCTAGCCAATTTTTTCGATATTTTCCAATTCATCGAATATGAGCGTCGATGCGTCGCCGCCGCAGCAGCCGCAGCTTACCGAGAACGACGCACGCAGAAGGGCACCCGAGACCCCGCGGCGAGATCGCAATGCACCGCTCCGAACGACACGTGGCTGCAGCGTGCACGTCTCAGCGGAAAGATCGCCGGCGGCCGTTGCCGATCAGGATGCTGTTGACTGGCGATATGTCGGCTATCGTCAGCGATCTGGGCGGGGCTGGCGTGGCCCGATCTTTGCCGCCGGCGCACGACTGTCTTCATTCGCGGCGGCGGACGCGCAAGCCTCGACGGCGCAGCCTCGAACGTGCATTGTCGCGCTTGTCCATCGGATCCCCGCGGCGCACGGCAGCGTCAGCACCGCCAGTCTCCTCCGTGGGATCGGGTGGACAACCAATGACACCTCACAGCTCATCCACGGATGTTGCGCCGAGCGCGCGGAGACTAAGATGACAAGGCAATGCTTCTTCCTGGCGTGCGTCGTTTTGGCCAGCATCGGCGTGGCCCAGGCGCAACCCTACCCGTCGCGTCCGGTCACTTTGATTGTACCGTTCGGCGCGGGCGGTCCCTTGGATACGGTTGCGCGCACGATGGCCGAGCGCATGCGGGTGCCCCTCGGTCAGAACGTGGTCGTGGAGAATGTGACGGGCGCCTCGGGAGCGATTGCGATCGGCCGGGTCGCGCGATCGGCCCCCGATGGCTACACGTTCAACATCGGCAACTGGCCCACCCATGTCGTCAACGGCGCAGTATTCCCGCTGCAATACGATCTTCTGAACGATTTCGACCCGGTCGCACGCCTCTCCAGCAATCCGTATGTCCTCGTGGGAAAGAAAGGTTTGCCTGCAGCGAACCTCAAGGACCTTATCGCCTGGCTCAAGGCCAACCCGGAGACTGCAACACAGGGCACGGCCGGACCCGGGTCGGGCCAGCACGTCAGCGGCATCTACTTCCAGAGCATGACGGGGGCCCGCTTCAAGTTCGTGCCCTATCGCGCGGGATCGTCCGACATCATGCGCGATCTGGTCGGCGGCCACATCGATCTGACGTTCGATCAGGCGATCACGGCCCTGCCCTACATCCGCAACGGGGACGTCAAGGCCTACGCCGTGACGGCCGGCGCGCGGCTGGCGGCTGCCCCGGACATTCCGACCGTGGATGAGGCGGGTGCGCCCGGCCTCTACATCTCGACGTGGAACGGCTTCTGGGTGCCCAAGGGCACACCGCCCGATGCCATAGCCAAGCTCAGCGCCGCCGCCATGGACGCCCTCGCCGATCCCACCGTGCGTCAGCGGCTGGCCGGCCTCGGCCAGGAGATTCCACCCCCCGAGCAGCAAACCGCCAAGGCGCTCGGCGCGCATCACAAGGCCGAGATCGAGAAGTGGTGGCCCATCATCAAGGGCGCGAATATCAAGGTCGAGCCCGGCAAATAGAAGCGGCCGGCGCGCCCAGGAAGGACACAGCCATGGATCTCATCATCCGCGGGGCTCGTTTGGCCGACCGCATCTCCGCAGGGCCTCTCGACATCGGCGTCAGCAAGGGCCGCATCGCCGCCATCGAACCCAAACTCGACGCCGCGGCCCGGATCTATGCCGCCGACGGACGGCTCGCCTGCCCCGGCCTGATCGAGACCCACATCCATCTCGACAAGTCGCGCATCATCGATCGCTGCGCCCCGCAGGCGCGCGCGCAGCTGAGCCCCGTCAAAGGCGTGACGCCCTTGAAGCCCGGCATGTCGGTGGAGGACGTGCGTGCGCGCGCCGAGCGCACCCTCGAGCAATGCATTCTGCACGGCACCACGCGCATGCGCACCCAGGTCGAGGTCGATCCGGGCATCGGCATGCGCGGCTTCGAAGGGGTGCAATCGCTGATTGCCGATTACAGGTGGGCGATCGACATCGAGATCTGCGTCTTTCCGCAGGAAGGGCTGCTCAACTACCCCGGCACCGATGCGTTGCTGATCGAAGCGCTCAAGCGCGGCGCCAAGCTGATCGGCGGCGCGCCGCGCTATGACTCCGACGAGGCCGGCCAGATCCGGCGCATCTTCGAACTCGCGCGCGAGTTCGATGTCGACATCGACATGCATCTGGACGTCGGCCCGACGCCGGACGCCATGAACATCCATCTGGTGCGCGAGCTGACGGAGAAATACAAGCGCGGCGGCCGTGTCGTTGTGGGCCACATGGCCAAGCTCTCGCTGCTGCCGCCGGATCAGGTGGCCGCACTCGGCCGGCAGCTCGCCAATGCCGGGATAGCCGTCACGGTCCTGCCGGCAACGGATCTGTTTCTCATGGGGCGCGACCAGACACACAACGTCCGGCGCGGTGTGGCGGACGCAAATCTGCTGATCGAGCAGGGGGTGAACTGCTCGCTCTCCTCCAACAACATCCTCAATCCGGCCACGCCCTACGGCGACTGCTCGCTGATCCGCATGGCCAACCTCTATGCCAACATTCTGCAGATCGATCGGCCGGCGCAGCTGCGCGAATGCTTCCAGATGCTGACCGAGCGATCGGCACAACTGCTCAATCTCAAAGACTACGGCTTCAAGGTTGGCCATCCGGCCGATATCGTCATCATCAACGCGCAATCGCCGGAGCAGGCGGTCGCCGAGATCGCGCAGCCGGTTGCGACGTTCAAGAACGGCAGGCAAACGTCTGTCTGGCGGCCGGCGGAGCTGCTAGGCCCGCACTGAGGGCTGCACAACGTCGTCGAGTGCAACCCATTTGTCCTCGGCCATGCTGCGATAGCAGGCCTCAGCCAGCGCGATGTCGCGCACGCCTGCGGCGAGGTCGGCCTCAATCGGGCTGCCTGCCACGAGGTGCCTGAGAAAGCTTTCCCAGCCGATACGATAGGGATTGCGGTGGGGACCCGGCCTTACCACCTCATCCCACGCGGCGCGGTAGTCGGCGCCGATGTCGGTTGCGACGTTGACATGGCTTGTTCCGGGAATCTGCGCATTGGTCTGCGTCCAGCACCGGTGCAGGCCGGCGACTGCGGAGGCCTTGCTGCCATCGACCTGGAAGGTGAAGAGGTCGTCGCGACGGACGCGGGTGGCCCAGGAGCTCAGAACCGTGCCGCAGGCGCCGCTCTCGAGCTCGATCAGCGTGACAGACGTATCCTCGACGTCGACAGCATAGCGCTGCCCCCGCTCGTCAACGCGCACCGGCGTTGCGGTGGAAGCCGCCGATACCACCCGCCCGATGCGCCCCACCACGCCCTCCAGCACATAGCGCCAATGCGGGTACATATCCAGGATCAGCCCGCCGCCTCCGGCGCGCTGGTAGTTCCAGCTGGGCCGCTGGCACGGCTCATCGACGCCATCAAACACCCACCAGCCGAACTCCAGACGAAAGCCGATGATCCGGCCGAAAAAGCCGCCCCGGGCCAGGCGCGCAAGCTCCTGCAGCCCGGGCAGATAGAGCTTGTCCTCGACCGCGCCATGCTTGAGGCCGCGGGCCTCGGCCGCCCGCAGCAAAGCCAGCCCCTCAGCGACGGAGGCAGCGACCGGCTTCTCGCTGTAGATGTGCTTGCCCGCAGCGATGGCCCGGCCGAGCACGGCCCCACGATGTCCGGTCACGCCCGCGTCGAACATGACGCTGAACGCGGGATCGGCCAGCACGGCGTCGAGATCCGTGGTCCAATCGGCAATACCGTGGGCGGCGGCAATCTCGGCAAGGCGATCGGCGCCGCGGCCGACGAGAACAGGCCTGGGCACCACCCGATCATCGCCGACGATGAGGCCGCCCTCGTCGCGGATCGGCACGAGGGCATTTTGCAGATGCTGCGTCGAACAGATGCGCCCCGTGGCTCCGTTCAGGATGATGCCGATCGTCCGTGTCGCCATGCGCTTGTTCACCTTCGACGTCGAGGGAGGCGGGCTCGCTGCTATACTCGCTCTAGCGTTCCATCGCCGATCGAGCAATGCCATGCCGCGCCACATCGTCTGCCTCACGTTCGACTTCGACACCATGTCCGGCTTCATCGCCCGCGGCATGACCACGCCCACGGCGCTGTCGCGGGGCGAATTCGGTGCGCGCGCCGCCCACCGCATTCTTGCCTTTCTGGAGGCACGTGCGATCCGCACGACCTGGTTCATCCCCGGCTTCACCATCGAGAGCTTTCCCAGGGAATGCGAGGCCGTGATCGCGCGGGGACACGAGATTGCGCATCATAGCTGGGCGCACGTTCCGCCGGCGAGCCTGAGCCGCGAGGCCGAGCAGGCCGACCTTGTGCGCGCCAACGACGCGATTGCACGCCTGAGCGGCCGCAAGGCCCGCGGCTACCGCTCCCCGTCATGGGATTTGAGCGACAACACCATCGAGCTCCTGATCGCGCACGGCTTTCACTACGACAGCAGCCTGATGGGCGGCGACTACGCGCCATACTGGACGCGACGCGGCGACGTGGCCGATCTTGGCAAGCCCTATCAGTTCGGCGAGGAAACAGCGCTACTCGAGATGCCGATCAGCTGGTCGCTGGACGACTATCCGCATTTCGAGTTCGTGCGCACGCCGCAAACCATCCTGGCAAGCCTGCAGCCGGCGCGCGCGGTGATGGCAAACTGGCTGGACGAGTTTCGCTACATGAAGAGGGAGGTCGATTGGGGCATCCTCACCTACACCATGCACCCCTATGTCATCGGCCGCGGCTATCGCATGCTGGCCATGGAGGACTTCGTAACGCAACTGTCGGCCGAAGGCGCCATCTTCATGACCATGGAAGATGCGGCTGCCGAAGCGCGCAAGCGGCTGAGCCGGCATCGCGGCGCGACATGACGGGCAGCGGCCGGGCACCAAGCCCCTCTGTCACCGGCATTTTCGCCCTTCCACACAGAACGCGGACGGCCTCCGCGCCAGTGGCGCATCATCGGTCGGAGACGGCGCCTGGCGACCGCGCGGCACGCCAGCGGCGTTGCCGAGGTCTGACAGTCCCCGTACAGTGCGCCGGTCCGGCGGCGGAGCATTGCGCCGCCGGCACGATGGAATGGGATGATATTTTCATCGGGGGTGACGCACATGCCGACGATCAAGGGGTTCACCGGCGCCGGAATTTTCACGATCGCCGCACTCGCAACTGCCGCGGCACAGGCCCAAGAGCTCAAGATCGGCATCATGGCGGTGCTGTCGGGACCGCAGGCGGTGCTCGGCGGGCAGCTCCGCGACGGCTTCAACCTGGGCATCAAGCACGCCGGCGGCAAGCTCGGCGGTTTGGCCACCACGGTCATCGTGCAGGACGACGAGCTGAAGCCGGACGTGGCCGTGGGCAAGGCCCGGCAGCTCATCGAGCGTGACAAGGTCGACTTCGTGGTCGGGCCGGTGTTCTCAAACATTCTGTTGGCGATCCAAAGACCGATCACCGAGGCCAACGTCTTCCTGATCAGTCCGAATGCGGGTCCCTCCCCGCTCGCCGGCAAGAGCTGCAATCCGTTCTTCTTCAACACCTCCTATCAGAACGACCAGCCGCCGGAGGTGCTCGGCAAGTTTGCGCAGGACAAGGGGTTCAAGAAGGCCTTCCTGCTGGCGCCCAACTATCAGGCCGGCAAGGACATGATCGGCGGCTTCAAGAAGCACTTCAAAGGCGAGATTGCCGATGAGGTCTACACCCCGCTCGGCCAGCTCGACTTCGCGGCCGAGCTTGCCAGGATCGCCGCCGCCAAGCCGGATGCCTTCTTCGTATTCATGCCGGGCGGCATGGGCGTCAACCTTGTCAAGCAATACCGTCAGGCCGGCCTCGATAGGATCCCCTTCCTGTCGGTGTTCACGGTCGATGAGTCGACGCTGCCGGCGCAGCAGGATGCAGCGGTCGGCTTCTTCTCCGGCATGACCTGGGCGCCCAATACCGACACGCCCGCAAACATGAAGTTCGTGGCCGACTTCGAGAGGGAGTACGGCTACGTGCCCGGCAGCTACGCCATGCAGGCCTATGATGCCGCACAACTGATCGACAGCGCGGTCAAGGCGGTCGGCGGCAAGCTTGCCGACAAGGCGGCGATGCGCGCTGCCCTCAGAAAGGCCGATTTCCCATCGGTGCGCGGCGCCTTCAAGTTCAACAGCAACGGCTTCCCGATCCAGGACTTCTATCTGGTGAAGGTGGCCAAGCGCCCAGACGGCAAGTTCCAGACCGAGATCGTCCAAAAGGTGTTCTCAAGCTATGCCGACAGCCACGCCGCCGACTGCCCGCTGAAGTGACATCCAACGGGGACCGGCGCGTTGGCACTCTTGCCGCAAGCGGATGTGCGAGCGGGCTGATCCCGGCGATACCATGTCCACGCCTCTGTTCGTCGTCCAACTGTTCAACGGGCTGCAATTGGGCGTCCTGCTGTTCCTGGTCGCAGCCGGGCTCACGCTCGTCTTCGGGGTGATGGATTTCATCAACCTCGCCCACGGCGTGCAGTACATGCTGGGTGCCTATCTGGCGGTGACGTTCTACCGCCTCACCGGCAGCTTCTTCGCCAGCGTCCTGCTGGCGCTGCCGGCCTCGATGGTATTCGGCCTGGCGCTGGAGGTGGCGATCTTCAGGCACCTCTACGAGCGCGACCACCTGGAGCAGGTGCTGGCGACGTTCGGCGTCATCCTGTTCCTGAACCAGGGCGTGAAGATCGTCTGGGGTGCGGCGCCGCTCAACATGCCGATCCCCGATATCCTCTCCGGCTCCATCCCGCTCATGGAGGGGTTGCGCTACCCGGTCTACCGCTTCGCCATCATCGCGGCGGGCCTGGCGGTCGCCGTGGCGCTCTATGTGTTCGTCACGGCCACCAGGGTCGGAATGCTGGTGCGGGCCGGCGCCACCAACGCGCCGATGGTGTCGGCGCTTGGCGTCGACATCAAGCGCCTGTTCATGATCGTGTTCGGGTTCGGCGCCATGCTGGCGGGCTTCGCCGGTGCGATGGTGGCGCCGATCCTGTCCGTCGAACCAGGCATGGGCGACCAGATTCTGATCCTCGCCTTCGTGGTCATCGTCATCGGCGGCATCGGCTCGATCCGCGGCGCCTTCATCGCGGCGCTCCTCGTCGGTGTCATCGACACCCTGGGCCGGTCCTTCATGACGGACATGCTGCGCCTGGTGCTTGCCCCCAGCACGGCGCGCGTGATCGGACCGGCGCTGGCCTCCATGACGATCTATCTGCTGATGGCAATCGTGCTTGCGGTGCGGCCTGCAGGTCTCTTTCCGGCCAAGGGGCGCGCCTGATGCCGACCGCGGCGCGCAGTGTCACGCAGGCCGCCACCGCTGCGCTTGACAGGCTCACCTTCGATCAGCGCATGGCGGCAGGCCTGCTCGTGCTGATGGCCGCGCTGCCGCTTCTGGCGCCCGTGCTCGGCGGCAGCTACCTGCTGCTGGTCGGCGAGCGCATCATGATCTTTGCCATCGCCGCGCTTTCGCTCGAGTTGCTGATCGGCGTCGGCGGCCTGGTGTCGTTTGGTCACGCGGCATTCCTCGGCATTGGCGCCTACGGCGCGGGCATCGCGGCCAGCCATGGTCTCGGCACCCTGTCCGTGGCCTTGCCGGCGGCGCTTGCCGCCTCGGCCCTGTTCGCGCTCGCCACCGGCGCCATCGCCGTGCGGACGCAGGGCGTCCATTTCATCATGATCACCCTGGCGTTCTGCCAGATGGCCTTCTTTGTCGCCACCTCGCTGGCGCCCTACGGCGGCGATGATGGTCTCAACTGGCCAACCCGGACGCTGGTGCTCGGCACGCGCCTGCTCAAGAGCGAGACGGTGTTCTTCTATGTCACCCTCGCCCTGCTCGCTGCCACCTATCTGCTCCTGAGCCGGCTCATCGCCTCGCGCTTTGGCCGCGTGCTGCGCGGGCTCAACGACAATCCAACCCGCATGCAGGCCCTCGGCTTCACACCCTTACCCTACCGCCTGACCGCCTACGTCATCGCCGGCACGACGTGTGGGCTTGCCGGCTTCCTGCTCGGCAACCAGGCTGAGTTCGTCAGCCCCGCCTACATGCACTGGCAGCGATCCGGCGAGTTGATCATCATGGTGCTGCTGGGCGGCACCCGCACGCTCTACGGGCCCATTGCCGGCGCCCTTGCCTTCTTCTTCCTGGAGGAGGCGCTGTCGCGCCTGACCGAGCATTGGAAGGTGATCCTGGGACCGCTGCTGGTCCTGATCGTGCTGTTCGCCAGGGGCGGCATCGCCGGCGCCATCGCGACCTGGCGGCGGGAGAAGATGACGCCGGCACGGCTGCTGGCGGAGGCCGAGCGCCGCGCCCGCAGAGCCCTTGCCAGCGGCGCGAGGCGCTGGCTGTCGTGGCGCATGATCGTGCGGCGTCGGCGCGAGGCGCTGCAGCCGCCGGCCAAACGCGCAGCCGCTGCAGCCGCCGCCCGCTGGACGCAGGGGAGGACGGCGCTTGGCAGCCGGCTCGCAGGGTTGGCACAGTCCGCCGAGCGGGGCATCACTCTCGCCTTCGACCGCTGGAGGCGGCGATGAGCCAGCCGGTCCTCAGCCTGCGGCATCTCGCCAAGTCGTTCGGCGCGCTGAAGGTGACGGACGGCATCACCCTCGATGTCGCCGCCGGCGAGACCCATGCCGTCATCGGCCCCAACGGCGCCGGCAAGAGCACCCTCATCCACCAGATCTCCGGCGCGCTCGCCTCCGACGCGGGCTGCATCACCTTCGACGGCCGCGACGTCACGCATCTGTCGATGCCCGCCCGCGCGCATCTGGGCCTCGCCCGCTCGTTCCAGATCACTCAGGTGCTGCCGCGCTTCACGGCGCTGGAGAACGTGGCGCTTGCCGTGCAGGGGCGCTCCGGCTCCAGCTTTCATTTCTGGCGCCCGGCCGCGCGCGAGCCGGCGCTCAATATGCCGGCGATGGAGGCCCTCGGCGTGGTCGACCTGGCCGGTCGCGCGCATGTCTGCGCAGGCGTCCTCGCGCACGGGGAGAAGCGCCGGCTCGAGATCGCCATCGCGCTTGCCCAGGCGCCCAAGCTGCTGCTGCTCGATGAGCCGATGGCAGGCGCCGGCGCCGAAGAGGCGCACCGCCTGCTGGCGACGCTCAAGAGCCTGAAGCGCCGCTGCAGCATGGTGCTCGTCGAGCACGACATGCAGGCTGTGTTCGCCCTTGCCGATCGCATCTCGGTGCTGGTTGAAGGCCGCATCATCGCCACCGGCCACCCGCCATCGGTTCGTGCCAATCCGGCGGTCCGCGCGGCCTACCTCGGAGAGACAGCGTGAGCGCGCCGCTGCTTGCCATCTCAGGTCTGGCGGCCGGCTACGGCGGATCGCAAGTTCTGTTCGGCGTCGACCTTGACGTCAGCGCCGGCGAGGTTGTCAGCCTGATGGGGCGCAACGGCATGGGCAAGACCACCACGGTCCGCGCCCTCATGGGACTGATACCCCTGCAGGCGGGCCAAATCCGTTTCGAGGGCCGCCCGATTGCCAGCGCGCCGCCGTTCCGCATCGCCCGGTCCGGCATCGGACTGGTGCCGGAAGGCCGGCAGATCTTTCCGACCCTCACAGTCGAGGAGAACCTCATCGCCACGGCCGCGCACCGCAACGGCGGCGCGCAAGCCTGGACGCTGGCACGCATCTACGCCTTCCTGCCGCGCCTGGCCGAGCGACGCCGCCACATGGGCAACCAGATCTCCGGCGGCGAGCAGCAAATGCTGGCCATCGGCCGCGCCCTCATGACCAATCCCAAGCTGCTGATCCTCGACGAGGCCACCGAAGGCCTGGCGCCTCTGATCCGCCAGGAAATCTGGGATCGGCTTGCCACCCTCAAGCGCGAGGGCCTCGCCATCCTGGTGATCGACAGGACTGTCGATGCCCTGTTGCGTCTGTCCGACCGCCACCTCATTCTGGAGAAGGGCCGGATCGTGTGGCAGGGCAGTTCGCAGGCGCTCGCGTCCGATCCCGTCGCGCGCGACCGCTATCTTTCGGTGTAGGCCCAGCAACGGAGACAGTGCATGAAGCCCATGAAAGCCGGCGTTACCAAGGCCGGCAAAGGCATCGACACCCTATCGTGGAACATTCTCGGCCAGACCTACGTGCCCAAGGCGCTGACGGAGAGCGCCTTTTCCTGGCACGCCCTGCTGCCGCCCGGCACGTTCGTGCCGCCGCACATTCACACCAACCAGGACGAGTTCATCTACGTGCTGGAGGGCCGCTTCGATCTGATCCTGGACGGCAAGGAGGCGACGGCGACGGCCGGCGACTTCATCCGACTGCCGATGAAGATCATGCACGGCCTCTTCAACAAGAGCGACCAGCCGATCAAATGCCTGTTCTGGGTGTCGCCGACCGGCAAGCTGTTCGATCTCTTCAGGCAGATCCACAACGTGCCCGATCCGGCCGAGGTGACGCGCCTCGCCGCCCTGCACGACGTCAACTTCCTGCCGCCGCCAGCGGAGAAGGGGTGAGCAACGCCTGATCGGCGGCGGCGAAGCGGATGGAGCATGCGATGCAAGCGTATATCTGCACGGCCTGCGGCACGCAGTATCCACCCAGCACGGCGCCCCCGCCGCAGTGCACGATCTGTGAGGAGGAGCGGCAATACGTGCCGCCGGGCGGCCAAGCCTGGACGACCTTGCAGGCGCTGGCCACCGGACATTGCAACGCCTACCGCCAGCACGAGCCGGGCGTCATCGGCATCGGCACGCAGCCAGCCTTCGCCATCGGCCAGCGCGCGCTGATCATTTGCACGCCCGGCGGCAACATCCTGTGGGACTGCATCTCGATGCTGGACCCAGCCACCCTCACCCTGATCAACGGACTGGGCGGCCTGAAGGCGATCGGCATCTCTCATCCCCACTTCTACACGACCATGGTGGAATGGAGCCGCGCCTTCGGCGGCATCCCGGTGCACATTCACGCCGATGACGAGCGCTGGATCATGCGGCCCGATCCGGCCATCAACCTCTGGACCGGCGAAACACTCAAGGTGCTGCCGGGCGTGACGCTGATCCGCTGCGGCGGCCACTTTGCCGGCGGCAGCGTGCTGCACTGGGCCGATGGTGCCGACGGCCGCGGAGTGCTGTGCTCGTCCGACATCGCCACTGTGACCACGGACCGCAAGTTCCTCACCTTCATGCGCAGCTATCCCAACCTCATTCCGCTCTCCATCACACAAGTCTCGGCCATCGGCGCGGCGCTGGAGCCGTTCGCGTTCGAGGCGATCTACGGCCACTTCTTCGATCGGGTCATACCGGCAGGCGGCAAGCGCATCCTGCAGGCATCGATCCAGCGCTACGCCGATGCCCTCAACGGTGCCTACGATCGCCAATGAGCCGTCGGGATGCAGCACCTGTCATCCTGGCCAGAGCGCGTGAGCGCGGAGCGCCGGGACCCAGGGCCGAGGATTGGCCCGCGATTGACTTGCGGCATGGACCCCTAGTCTAGGATCGCGCTTCGCGCCATGCCGGGATGACAGGTTGAGTTCGGAAATGACAGGCGGAGCCCTCGGCGCGCAGGCATGACGTAGCGGCTGCTTGTGTCAGGACCGTCGCCGTCGCGATGCCCGTGCGGGCGCTGTCGTGCGCCCCGTCGCGGTCATGCCTGTCGGCCGACGCCGGTTCACCTGCTCCTTGGCAAACCCCGCGAGCTGGGCATAGCCCTTCACGATCGCCTCCCGCTCGCCGTAGCTCAGCACGTCGTCGATGTCGTCGAAGCCATCCGGCGCGCGGCGCTCCACTTCATCGATCACGCCTTCGGGCCCGCCCTTGCGATTGTTGCGCACGATCTCTGCCGTCTTCGGCAGTCGATCCGCCTCGTAGGCCGCCAGAGCCGCCCGGGCATGCTCGCTCGAGACCAGCAGATCGGCCAGGCAACGCGCATCGAGGATCGCCTGGCTGGCGCCGTTCGAGCCGACCGGATACATGGGATGGGCGGCATCGCCGAGCAGCGTCACGCGACCGTGCGTCCAGCGCGGCAGCGGATCCCGGTCGGCCATCGGGTACTCGTAGAACACCGGCGCGCCCTTCACCAGCTTCGGCAGGTTCACGTGCGGCGTGCTGAAGCGCTGCACGTGCGGCATGAGCTCGCCGAGCGTGCCACGCCGATTCCAGTCTTCGCGCCGCGGCGGTGGGCTGGAGCCGTCACCCATGCGATGGGTGACGACCCAGTTGATGAGCTGCTTGCCGCCCTTGCCCGGAGCGATCGGGTACAGCACCAGCTTGTTGTTGAAGCCGCCGCCGACGATCATCGTGCGCCCATCGAGGAAGCGCCTGGCGACGGTGGCGCCGCGCCACATCAGGACCCCATTCCATTTCAACCCGGCCTCGTCGGGATAGAGCTGCCGCCGCACGGTCGAGTGAATGCCATCGCAGCCGACCAGAACGTCGCCGGACACCGTGGCACGCGCGCCCTTGGAGAGCCGCTTGAAGCGGGCTTTGACCGCGCCCTCCTCCTGCGCGAAGGAAGCAAGGACGTGCCCGGTATGGATCGCCTTGCGTCCCAGCCGATCGATCGCCGCATCACGCAGCACACCCTGCAGGTGGCCCCGGTGGATGGAGAACTGCGGCACCTGGTAGCCGGCTTCCAGCCCGCGGGGCTCCCGCCAGATTTCCTGGCCGAAGCGGTTGGCATAGATCAGCTCGCGCGTGCGGATGGCGACCTTGTCGAGCTGCGCCAGCAGCCCCAGCTCCGCCAGCTCGGCAATCGCATGCGGCAGCACGTTGATGCCGACCCCGAGCTCGCGGATCCTGGGCGAGGCTTCATAGATTTGGCACCTGATGCCGCGCCCGTGCAGCATCAGGGCGAGCGTCAGGCCGCCGATGCCCCCGCCGACTATGATCACGTGCGGCGACACGCGGTGGATGGTGCGCCCCATGACGTTGGCTCCCCTCCCTGGCCTTCAGGCCTGCGTACGTCCAAGCGTACGTTCTATGAGAGGATATTAGCCAACACGGGCGCGTACGTACAAACGTCTGATCGATCAAACCGCCGATCTATCAGAGGGTGTTGCACCCCCACGATTGCGTGGGTTATCGCGCACTCCCGCCAGACCATGCGTTGGCGGGCCGTGCGGGGTATCGAGCAGCTCTCTGACTTGCGTCGAAAAGTAGGACAGGGCGGGTTTCCAGCGCAGCCTCGGCCGTTCACGTCACCGCTTGCGCGCCACGATGTAAGGACGATTGTCATTGCCCTTGGTGGCGTGGCTTTCAATAGCAAGACTGTCGAAGCCTGCGGCACGTATGTGCTGGCTGAGATCCGCCGCCCGAAAGACGCCTGCATAAGGTGCCTTGCCGATCGCGCGCATCGCGGGCAACACGGCAAGCCGGATGAGCGGGTTCATATCCCCGACGCAGGGTGTCTTGGAGATGAACAAGCCCTCTGCTGCAAGCAAGGCGTGGATGTGGCGCAGCGTGCCCGGCAGGTCGCGGACCAGATGGAGATAGCTGAACCCCAGAACCGCGTTGAACTGCGCCGCGTCAGGCCTCAGCGCTTCTGCGGTCGCGGTGCGGAAGACAAGGCCCGGGATGGGGCCGGCGGCGTGTTTCTCACTGGCAATCGCGATCATTGCAGCGGAAATATCCGCCGCAAGATAGTCTCGAACACCGCCCGCGAGCCGTAGCGCCGTTGTTCCTGTTCCGCAGCCCAGTTCCAACACCCTGTCGCCCGATCCCAACAGGGCGCGGGTCCGGTCCAGCGTGCGCTCATATCCGGCCTGATCCGCAATTGCACCCCTGGCGTACGTCCGCGCGGTCCGGTCCCAGAAACGGGCGTCGCTCGCTATGCTCATGATGCTTGCTACCCAGATCGCGGCCTTGCCCTATTCGGCATCAAGACGGGTGGAGGAGAAGCCATGTCCGCTCAAGTCAAGCCCCGCGGAAGCGGGCGGCGATCGGGTCGCCATCCCGCAGACTGTCGCGCTATCGGCGGCCATTGGCGGAGAGGGTGGGATTCGAACCCACGATACCCTTGCGAGTATGCCGCATTTCGAGTGCGGTGCCTTCAACCACTCGACCACCTCTCCGGACCGCAGTCCACCGGGCTCATCAATACCGCCCGCTCCCTTAGAGCGTCGTCGGGGATGCGCGGTATCCTCAAGCCCCTCACCCGCGTGCCGGCCACGGACAAATCCAGTGACGACGGTTGGGGAGTGCGCGTGGACATAGGGGAAACTCGTCTCTGGGGCAAGCCCGAGCTGCAACGGCATCCAAGGCGCCGGCGATGCAATTCCCCGCCGCATGCCGCGGCGAGGTGCTCCCCCTGTCGCCGCCAGTGTCATCCTGATTGCGCCGGGATGACCCGCACACCTGCCCCCCACCGCCTGCAAGCACAACCCATTGCGCGACAAGGAGGCCGGCCGTGGACAAAGGGGGACAAAGGGCTGCAGCAGCCTCGGCGCGCCACTCCATAAGGTTCGGCCGCGTGGCTGCAAAACCCTTGCTTGATGCAGGAACCCCCGCATAGCCTGCACGTTGGTGTGTGCGGGTCGAGCCGCATGCACCTTCGCGCCGATCTCGGCAGTCATAATAAGCTCAAGGAGGTTACGATGTTGCGTTGCCTTGCTGTTGCCTCGGGTTTGATGATGGGCGGCCTCATGTTTTCTGCCCAGCAGGCCTCTGCCGCACCGGCAGTCCCGGCCGGCCAGACCCCGCGCGCCGATAGCCTCGTCGAGAAGGCGCAGGCCGGCTATTGCCGCCGCTGGTATCGCGAATGCCGCGCCCGGTGGGGCGGCGGCCACCGTTTCCGCCGCTGCATGGCCCGCCACGGCTGCTGAGCAGCCGATCGTCCACAGCGCCAAGCGCCGCGGCTGCCACCGCGGCGTTCTTGCTGTGTCCACGAGGCCGGAACACCCGGCTGGGCGCTGGTGATCGCTCCGAGCCCACTCATAGTGCCAGCCGGCAACCCACGGGCGCAGCGCGTCGTTTGCGCCTCCGGGGCAGACCCGCATTGACTTTGTATGGGGCCTCGATAATAGTGCCGCGCGAGATTGGCGCGGCGCAGTGCTGTCCGCACGCGGAACGCGAAATTCAAAGGAAATCAACGATGTATGCTGTCATCAAGACAGGCGGCAAGCAGTATCGTGTGGCCGCGGACGAGGTTTTGGCCGTGGAGAAGGTGGCTGGCGACGCCGGCGCCAAGGTCGAATTCACCGAGGTTCTGATGCTGGGCGGCGGCAACGGCGGCACGAAAGTGGGCGCGCCGGCTGTGCAGGGCGCCAAGGTGATTGCCGAGGTCGTCGAGCAGAACCGCGCTCCCAAGGTCATCGCCTTCAAGAAGCGGCGCCGCAAGAACTCGCGCCGCAAGCGCGGACACCGCCAGCAGCAGACGGTCGTGCGCATCAAGGAGATCGTCGGCGCCTGAAGAGCGGCCCGGCCAGAGCAAGGAACGTGACTGATGGCACATAAGAAGGCAGGCGGCTCCTCCCGCAACGGCCGCGACACTGCCGGCCGGCGCCTCGGCGTCAAGAAATACGGCGGCGAGCAGGTGTTGGCAGGCAACATCCTGGTCCGCCAGCGGGGCACCAAGGTGCATGCCGGACCGAACGTGGGAATGGGCACCGATCACACCCTGTTCGCGCTGGCCGAAGGCAGTGTTGAATATGCGACCAAGCGCGGCGGACGGGTCTATGTATCCGTGAAGCCGGCGGTCAAGAGCGCGGCGGAATAGCCGGGGCCCGCCAAGGCCGCCGGCACGCGTGGCGATAGCGGGCCAGCCAGGCCCGTCTTTTTCGTGCGCCGGCCTGATGGCAGCCGCGCGTTGACGGAGATTGACTAACCCCTCGCACGCGGCGACGCTCAGTCCATGGTTACGCTTGCAACCGAGCGTCTGCTTCTGCGGCCCTTCCGGCGCAGCGATGCGGCCGAGTTCACGCGCCTGGCCGGCGATTGGGCCGTCGCTGCCATGACGAGCGACATTCCCTACCCCCTGACGCAATCGCAGGCCATCGGCTGGCTCAAGCCAGGCCGCGGAGAGGTGCGATTTGCCATCGAGCTGGAGGGTCGGCTGATCGGCGGCGCCGGGTACTACCGCCGACGCTCGGGTGCCGCCGAGCTCGGCTTCTGGCTCGGTCGCCCTTGGTGGGGCCGCGGCTACGCGACGGAGGCAACGCGGGCCATCGTCCACTACGGCTTTCGGGCGCGCCGGCTGCCGGGCTTCACCTCGTCGCACTTTGTCGACAACTGGGCCTCGGCAGGCGTGCTGCGCAAGCTTGGCTTCGAGCCGATCGGCCGCGGCTTGATCATCAGCGTCGCGCGCGGACACGACGTGGAGGCGCTGACCTACTGGCTGAGCGCCAAGCACGCCATGCATATGCTGCCGCCGCACATGAAGACGGTACATCCAGCCGCGCGCTGGCGTACATGGCTGAGCCGCATTGCAGGCGGCCCGGCCTGAGCCACGCCCGCCGCGGCGGACCTAAGCACGCACAGCCCTAAGCACCCATAGCCCTAAGCACCCATAGCCCATGAAATTTCTCGACCAAGCCAAGATCTACATCGCCTCTGGTGCGGGCGGGCCCGGCAGCGTCTCGTTCCGGCGCGAGAAATTCATCGAGTTCGGCGGCCCGGACGGCGGCGACGGCGGCAAGGGCGGCGACGTGTGGGTGGAATGCGTCGCCAATCTCAACACCCTGATCGATTATCGCTACCGTCAGCATTTCAAGGCGCAGAGCGGCCAGGGCGGCATGGGCCAGAACCGCTCCGGCGTATCCGGCAACGACGCCGTGATTGCGGTGCCGCCCGGCACGCAGGTGTTCGCCGAGGACCAGGAAACGCTGCTGGCCGAGGTGATGCAGCCCGGCGACCGCGTGCGCCTTGCCCGCGGCGGCAACGGCGGCTTCGGCAACGCGCACTTCAAGTCGCCGACCAACCGGGCGCCGCGCCACGCCAACCCGGGCCAGCCCGGCGAGGAATTGACGGTATGGCTGAGACTCAAGCTGATTGCCGATGCCGGCATCGTCGGCCTGCCCAACGCCGGCAAGTCGACGTTCCTGGCTACCGTCAGCGCCGCCAAGCCCAAGATCGCCGACTATCCCTTCACCACCCTGCATCCCAACCTCGGCGTGGTGCGCGAGGCCGGCCTCGATTTCGTGCTGGCCGACATCCCGGGCCTCATCGAGGGTGCGCACGAGGGCGCTGGCCTCGGCACGCGCTTTCTCGGCCACGTGGAGCGCTGCCGGGTGCTCCTGCATCTCGTCGACGCCACCATGGACGACATCGCCGGCGCCTATCGCACCGTGCGGGGAGAGCTCAAGGCCTACGGCGAGGGCATCGAGAAGAAGAAGGAGATCATTGCCCTCTCCAAATGCGACGCGCTCGACGAGGACACCATCGCCGCCAAGATTGCGGAGCTGAAAGGTGTCGCGCGCAAGAAGCCGCTGATCCTGTCGGCCGTCTCAGGCAAGGGCGTGAAGCAGGTGCTGACGGCGCTGGCGCGCGAGATCGCCAAGGGCAAGGCGGCCGAGGCCGCGGCTGACGAAGAGAAAGCCCCCTGGACACCCTGACGCGCCGCTCCAGCCAGCCAAAGAATCACGCGCGCGTGTTGAGAAGGGTCAGCGCCGCCCACCCCCCACTCCGGGTGCAGCGCAGGAGACGGAAGCCGCAGGCGCGATAGGTCTGGACCACCTCGCGCACCTGGTGATCCAACAGCCCCGACAACACGGCGACACCGCTGCGGGCCAAGGCTCGCCGCATCTGCTGTGCCAGCGCGATGAGAGGTCCGGGAAGGATGTTGGCCAGCACCAGATCGAACGGCTGCGCGCGGCGCAGGCGCGCGTGGGCAAACCCGGTCGCCGTGACGATCTCCACCCGCTGCGCCACGCGGTTGAGCCGGGCGTTGTCCCGGCCGATGGCGGTGGCGATGGCGTCGTTGTCGCTGGCCAGCACGCGAGCATCCGGCAGGGCACGCGCGGCGGCAATCGCGAGGATGGCTGTGCCGCACCCCAGATCGAGCACGTGCGCGAACCGCCGCGTGCGCACCAGCTCGCTCAGCGCCTCCAGGCACAGCGCCGTCGTCGCATTGTGACCGGTGCCGAACGCCTCGCCGGCTTCGATCTCGATCGCGCGGCGATGCATGGCAAAGCACGCGCGGTCATGGCTGCCGTGCACGATGAACCTGCCGGCGCTGATCGGCGGCAGCGCCGCCTGCGACAGCGCCACCCAATTGGTGTCCGGCACCGCCTCCAGCACCGGCCCGCCCAATCCGGCACCCAGGCCGTCCAGCAGGCGCGCGATCGCGTCGAGTGACGGCGATTGATCATAGTAGGCCTCGACCACATAGGTCGGCGGCGCAAGCTCAAACAGCGCAACGGCGAGCGCCGGCGGGGTCGATGCCGCCTCGAGGAGGTCGGCGATGGGCCGGCCGGTGGCCAGATCGGCGGCTTCGATGCGGAGCTTGTAGAGCGGCATGCCCGAGGTATTCGCCTGTTGCGTCTGATGCTGCAACCCCCAGCAGGCATGGGTGGACTGCGGCCCGGCGACCGGAGGGCCCGGGAGCCTGCAGTGGGGCTAGCAGACGTTGGAGCGGGCAAAACCTCGACGGCGACCCGTGCGGCTACACGACGCGCGGCCTGCAACCGGGAATGGGCGTCATTTGAATCGTGGCCTCGGGCTCGTACTTGTTGATCGCGCCGCTGACGGCGTCGACGCCGAGACCCACCACGCCTCCGATCAGGATGTTGCCGGCCGTCATCGGCTCCACCGAAGAGGCGATGACACCGACGCCATCGTGATGGCACTCCTTCTTGCAGTGCACCGCAATGTTGTCCGAGCCCTTCTCGATGGCAATCGTCGCCGGCGCTGTGATCGTCCTCTTGCCCACCGATGCAGAGGACAGCGTGCACGTCGCGCCCGTGACCCCCGGCGTGTTGACCGAAATGCTCTGCATGGTGCCCCGCGTTATGGTCGCACATCCAGCCATGAGCACAACGGCAACAAGCGTCGATCGCGCAAGCACAGCCACCCCCTCCCACCTGATCCGCGCTGACTAGGCGATTTTGCAGGCTACGGAAAGGGCGTGATCGTATCAGTCCACAAACAAACCGTCCACATGGGCCGACGGCGCACATCCCGGGCACGCTGCTTGCATCACACCGCTTGCAACAAGCTGCTTGCGAATTGGGCCAGGCCGGCGGCGACCGGCAGCCTCTCGGTCTGCCTCCCGACTTGCCAGATGGCGATATCTCGAGGCTGGCCGCTCACGCATCAGGGGTCGGGATGGATACTGCGCCACCGTGCCAGTTGTGTCGCCCCGGCGCCCCCTCTATCGTGATTGCTCGTTTGTTTTCAGCGGGAAAGTCCCGCCAGAGGGGAAGGCACCCATGCCGCTCAAGTTCGATGCTGCCCGCTTCACGGCGGAAGAGGCCCTGCAATTCCACAGCCAGGGCAAGCCGGGCAAGCTCGAGATCACGCCGACCAAGCCGCTCACCACCCAGCGCGACCTGTCGCTTGCCTATTCGCCGGGCGTCGCCGTGCCGGTGCAGGCCATCGCCGAGGACCCCCAGCGCGCCTACGACTACACCAACAAGGGCAACCTGGTCGCCGTGGTGTCCAACGGCACCGCCATCCTCGGCCTCGGCAACCTCGGCGCCCAGGCCTCCAAGCCGGTGATGGAGGGCAAGGGCGCGCTCTTCAAGCGATTTGCCGACATCGATGGCATCGACCTGCTGGTCGACACCCCGGACGTCGATGCCTTCATCAACTGCGTGCGCTACCTGGGCCCCAGCTTCGGCGGCATCAACCTGGAGGACATCAAGGCGCCCGACTGCTTCATCATCGAGGAGAAGCTCAAGGAGCTGCTCAACATCCCCGTGTTCCACGACGACCAGCACGGCACGGCCATCATCGCCGCGGCGGGCCTCATCAATGCGCTGGAGCTGACGGGCCGCGACCTCAAGACCTTCAAGCTGGTGGTCAACGGTGCGGGCGCAGCCAGCATCGCCTGCATGGAGCTGCTGGCGGCCATGGGCATGCCCAAGTCCAACATGGTGCTGTGCGACACCAAGGGCGTCATCTATCGCGGCCGCAAGGAGGGCATGAACCAGTGGAAATCGGCCTTCGCCATCGAGACCAAGGCGCGCTCGCTCGGTGACGCGCTCAAGGGTGCGGATGCGTTCTTCGGCCTGTCGGCGGCCGGCACCGTCAGCAAGGACATGGTGCGCTCCATGGCGGACAAGCCGATCATTTTCGCCATGGCCAATCCCGATCCCGAGATCACGCCGGAGGAGGTGGCCGAGGTGCGCACCGACGCCATCGTGGCCACCGGACGCTCGGACTACCCCAACCAGATCAACAACGTTCTGGGCTTTCCTTTCATCTTCCGCGGCGCGCTTGACGTGCAGGCCTCCACCATCAACGAGGCCATGAAGATCGCCGCGGCCCAGGCGCTGGCCGAGCTGGCGCGCGAGGACGTGCCCGACCAGGTCGCCGCGGCGTTCCTCGGCCGGCAGGTGACATACGGCCCCGACTACATCATTCCGGCCCCCTTCGACCCGAGGCTCATCACGCACGTGCCGCCGGCCGTGGCCAAGGCTGCCATGGAGACGGGCGTGGCCCGCAAGCCGATCGTCGACATGGAGGGCTACGTCACCCTGCTTTCGGCCCGGCTCGATCCCGTGGCCGGCTGGCTCGGCAACATCCTCTCCCAGGTGCGCAACTCGCCCAAGCGCATCATCTTCGCCGAAGGCGAGCAGCCGCAGATCGCACGCGCCGCCAACGCCTTCCACAACATGGGGCTCGGGCAACCCGTGCTGATCGGGCGGCTTGCTCCCATTCAGGACGCCTTCGCCTCGGCAGGCATCGAGTTCACCGATGCCATCGAAACGCACGACACCAGCCGCGACGACCGCCGCCACGAGTATGCGGAGTTCCTCTACAGCCGCCTGCAGCGCAAGGGCTATCTGCTGCGCGACTGCCAGCGCCTGGTCAACAACGACCGCAACGTCTATGGCGCCTGCATGGTGGCCATGGGCCACGCCGACGGCATGGTCACCGGCGTCACGCGCAACTGGTACACGGCCTACGAGGACGTGCGCAAAGTTCTGGACCCCAGAGCCGGCCGGCGCGTGATCGGCGTCTCCATCGTGCTGATCCGCGGGCGCGCGGTGCTGGTGGCCGATGTCAGCGTGATCGACATGCCGGACGGGCCCCAGCTCGCCGACATCACCGAGGAAGCCGTGCGCGTCGCCCGCCGGCTGGCCATGGAGCCGCGCGTCGCCCTGCTCGCCTACTCCACCTTCGGCCACCCGCGCGGGGAACGCTCCGACAAGGTGCGCGAAGCCGTCTCCATCCTGGACAGGCGCCAGGTTGACTTCGAGTACGACGGCGACATGGCCGCCGATGTCGCGCTCAACCGCGAGGCTTTGCAGAAATACCCGTTCTGCCGCCTCAAGGACACGGCCAACGTGCTGATCATGCCGGCATTCCACTCGGCATCCATCTCCACCAAGATGCTGAAGGAGCTGGGCGGCGCCACGCTCGTCGGCCCGATGCTGGTGGGGCTCACGCACTCGGTGCAGATCTGCCCCCTCGGCGCCAAGGACAGCGACATCGTCAACATGGCAGCCTTGGCGGCCTACGACATCAACGGCTGATGCCTACCTTGTCATCCCGGAATTCGCCGCAGGCGAATATCCGGGAGCCAGGTGGAGCAGGATGACGGCTTACGCCGCCTCGGTGCGGTCCTTGTCGCCGCACCAGCGCTCCAGCACGCGGTCGACATCCTGGCGGTCGAACGGCTTGGTCAGGTAGTCATCCATGCCGGCCTCCAGGCACTGGCGGCGATCCTCCTCGAACGCGTTGGCGGTGACGGCGACGATCGGCGGACACTTCGACGCGCGCGTCCTGTGGAGCTGGCGAATGGCGCGCGCGGCGTCGAGTCCATCCAGCATCGGCATGTGCAGGTCCATCAGCACCAGATCGACGGGCGCCTCGGTCCCCGCCAGGATGCGCTGGAAGAGCTCCACCGCCTCGCGGCCGTTGCCGCACGCCTTGACCTTGCAGCCGGCTTTCTCGAGCAGGCGGCGCGCCAGCAGCGCATTGATGTCGTTGTCCTCGACCAGAAGCACGGACGCCCCCTTGCCGACACGCGGCTCGCGCGGCGGCGCGGCAGCGGCAGGCGTGGGCTCGCGGCTCTCCACAAAGCCGGTCTCGACGCCGGCCAGCAGCGATTGCTGGCGCACCGGGCGCACGAGATAGGCGTCAAACCCCGCGTTTTGCAGCTCGGGGAAGCCGCCCTTGGCCGAGGTGTCGAGCACGACGATGCCTTGCACGCACCGGCCGGGCGCCGCCGCGCGGGCCCGCGCCAGGAGCTTGGCGGCCACGCCATGGCTCGACGACCCGTCGACCAGGATCGTCGTGAACGGCTCGCCCGCCGCCGCCGCGGCATCGACCAGCTCGCCGGCCGCTGCCAGCGGGCCGTCCTCGACGGGAACGCCGGCACCCTCGAGCGCAAGCCCCAGGGCGCGCCGCTCGACGGGCCGATCGAAGGCAAGCAGAACATGCCGGGTCCCGGCGATCGCGGGCGGCGGCGCCGGAGCCTGGCCGGCAACCCGCCGCAAACGCACCACCGCCGTGAACGTGGAACCCTTGCCGGGCTCGCTGGCCACGAAGATGTCGCCGGCCATGGCCTGCGCCAGGCGCCGCGAGATGGCGAGGCCAAGTCCCGTGCCACCCTGGCGGCGGCGCACGGCGGCCTCGGCCTGCTCGAACTCGTGGAACAGGAACGGCAGCGCCTCGGACGCAATGCCGATGCCGCTGTCCTCCACCGTGATGGCCACGGCCACCTCGTCGCCAGCGAGCGGCCTGCCGCTGCCCGCCAAGCGCCCGACCGTCACCAGCACGCCGCCCGCATCGGTGAACTTGATGGCATTGCCGACCAGGTTGGTCACGATCTGGCGCAGCCGCACCTCGTCGCCCATCAGCGCGCGCGGCACCGCCGGATCGACGGCCCACGCAATGTCGATCCCCTTTTCGTACGCCTTGGGCGCCAGCAACTCCACCACGCCCTGCACGCAATCCTCGATCGACAGCGGCTCGGCTTTGAGCACCAGCTTGTCGGCCTCGATCTTGGAGAAATCGAGAATCTCGTCGATCAGGGTCAGCAGCGTGCGCGCGGACCGGTCGATGGCCTGTGCATAGGTCTGCTGCTCCGCCGACAGCTCGGTTTCGCCCAGCAGGCCGGTCATGCCCAGAATGCCGTTCATGGGCGTGCGGATCTCGTGGCTCATGGCGGCGAGGAAACGCGACTTCGCTCGGTTGGCGGCTTCCGCCTGGCGGCGCGCCTCGGTCAGCTGCGCCTCGACCTGACGCGCCTCCGTGATGTCGCGCCCCACGGACTGCACCTCGGCCATCGCCCCCTCGCTGGCGGGAACCGTATGCTCCTCCCATTCGAACCAGCGCGGGCCTGCCGCGGTCTCGATCTCCTGCACATACCGCTGATGGCGGATCGCCGCGCCCGGAGCCAGCGGCGAGACCTTGTCGCCGCCGAGCACGCGAGGCTGAAAGGGCTGCCCCAGAACCACCGCGCGCTCGCGCCCGAACACCCGGCAGAAGGCCTGATTGACGAATGTCAGGCGACCTTGCGCGTCGCGGCGCAGGATGACGTCGGCCTGGTTGTCGAGCAGGTCGCGATAGCGCGCCTCGTTCTCGCGGATCTGCCACTGCAGATCCTTGAGCTCCTCCAGGCCCCGCTCCAGCCGCTCGCCGATGCGCGCGAAGCGCTCGAACTCATGGCTGAGATCGCGGCCCGGGTCGCGGCCCAGATCACGACCGAAATCGCGGGCGCGCCCGGACGCGCCCTGCGGCAGCGAAGGGGCGTTTCCGTCTGTCGAAACGCTTGCGGTCCGCAACCAGGCCTGCAGCCGGCGCGGGAGGGATTCGTATCTGAACACGCTTGACGCACGCTTGATTATTGTTGACGCCTTGAGCGGGCATGCAACCATGCCGGCATTGAGAAACGTTTACCGGCAACGCACACGGATGGCGTGACGGCTGCTCTGTTTATCCAGCAATTACGGGGGTTTGCCGACGAAGCGGCAACGGAAAGGTAACCATAGATGGGACCTCTGGCGGGTTTCCGGATCGTAGAGATGGCGGGCATCGGCCCGGCACCCTTCGCCGCCATGCTGTTTGCCGACATGGGCGCCGAGGTCATCCGCGTCGACCGGCGCGAGACCACCGATCTCGGCCTGCCGGGGCGCTCCCCGAAGTTCGACGTTTTGCATCGCGGCCGCCGCGCCATCGCCGTCGATGTGAAATCGGAAGCCGGCCGCGATGTCGTCAAACGGCTCGTTGCCAAGGCCGACGCGGTCATCGAAGGCTTTCGGCCGGGCGTGATGGAGCGCCTGGGGCTCGGCCCCGACATCCTGATGGGCATCAATCCCAAGCTCGTGTTCGGCCGCATGACCGGGTTCGGCCAGGACGGGCCGCTCGCCCAGGCCGCAGGCCACGACATCAACTACATCGCGCTGGCCGGCGCCCTGCACGCCATCGGCCGCCAAGGCGAAGCGCCGGTGCCGCCTCTCAATCTCGTCGGCGACTTCGGCGGCGGCGGCATGTTCCTGGCCTTCGGCGTGGTGTGCGCGCTGCTCGAGGCGCAGCGCTCGGGCCGAGGCCAAGTGGTGGATGCCGCCATGGTCGACGGCTCGGCCACGCTGATGGCGCTCATGTACGGCCTGTTCTCGCAGGGCGGCTGGAAGGACGAGCGCGGCGTCAACGTGCTCGATACCGGAGCGCCCTGGTACGACACCTATGAGACCAAGGACGGCAAGTGGCTGGCGGTCGGCGCCATCGAGCAGCGCTTCTATGCCGCGTTCATCGAGCGCCTGGGTCTGCAGGCCAGCGATCTGCCCAAGCAGCACGACCGCCAGGGATGGCCGCACTTGCGCCGGCGCTTCACCGCAACCATCAAGTCGAAGACGCGCGCCGAGTGGGAGCGCATCTTTGCGGGCAGCGATGCCTGCGTTGCCCCCATCCTGTCGCTCGGCGAGGTGGCTGACCATCCGCACAATGCGGCGCGCGGCACCTTCACTTCACGCGACGGCGTGCTGCAGCCCGCACCCGCACCGCGCTTTGGTCGTACGGTGCCGGAGCTGGGCGCCCCGCCCAGGCCGATCGGCGCCGACACCGATGCTGTGCTCGGCGATTGCGGGTTCTCTGCTGGCGAGATCGACGCGCTGAGGAAGAGCGGCGTGATCGGCGCCGCCAAGGCCGAGGGCTCATAGGGGCTGTTGCTCCGGCTCGGCCATGCACACGATGCACCGCCGCCTGCCTTCTGCCAACACGCGATTCAATCGTGGCAATGGACGCGCCTGTCTGGTTTATTGCCCTGTCGCTTGCTGCATAGGAGCGAACGGACTGCCAGCACCAAAGCGCCTCGCCCGCGCGCGATAGGAGACCATGAATGCCGCACGAGACGCCCCTGATTTCCATGATTGTGGTGGCGCTGGTGCTGGCCTTCATTCTCGGCGCGATCGCCAATCGATTCCGCTTCTCGCCGCTGGTCGGCTATCTCCTTGCCGGCGTGCTGATCGGTCCCTTTACGCCGGGGTTCGTCGCCGACCAGAACCTCGCCAACGATCTGGCCGAGATCGGCGTCATCCTGCTGATGTTCGGCGTCGGCCTCAACTTCACGCTGGAGGACCTGCTGTCGGTGCGCACCATCGCGGTGCCCGGCGCCGTTGCTCAGATCGCCAGCGCCACGCTGCTGGGCATGGGTCTTGCCTATCTTCTCGGCTGGTCGATCGGTGCGGGCCTCGTGTTCGGGCTGGCACTGTCGGTTGCCAGCACCGTCGTTCTCCTGCGTGCCCTGCAGGACAGGCGGCTGATCGAGACCGAGCGCGGCCGTATCGCGGTCGGCTGGCTGGTGGTCGAGGACTTCGTGATGATCCTCGCCCTCGTGCTGCTGCCGGCGCTGGCGGGCATTATGAAGGGCGCCGGCGGCACTGGCTTCGGTGCTGTGGCCATGTCCGTCCTCGTCACTCTGGGGAAGGTGGCCGCCTTTGTCGTGGTGATGCTTGTCATCGGCAAGCGGGTGATCCCCTGGGTGCTGCATGCCGTCGCCCACACGGGCTCGCGCGAGCTGTTCCGGCTGTGCGTGCTGGCGATTGCACTCGGCGTCGCCTACGGCGCCAGCGTGCTGTTTGGCGTGTCGTTTGCGCTCGGCGCCTTCTTCGCCGGCATGATCTTGAGCGAATCCGAGCTCAGCCAGCGCGCGGCATCGGAAACGCTGCCGCTGCGCGATGCTTTCGCCGTGCTGTTCTTCGTGTCGGTCGGCATGCTGGTCGATCCCATGATCCTCGTGCGCGAGCCGCTCCCTCTGCTGGCAACCGTGCTGATCATTGTCCTGGGCAAGTCGATCGCGGCCTTCCTGATCGTGCGGCTGTTCGGCTATCCGACCTCGCATGCGCTGACCGTCTCGGCCAGCCTCGCCCAGATCGGGGAGTTCTCGTTCATTCTGGCCGGCCTCGGCGTCAGCCTGGCCCTGCTGCCCGACCGGGCGCGCGACCTCATCCTGGCCGGCGCCATCATCTCGATCCTGCTCAACCCGGTTCTGTTCGTCTGCCTCGATTGGCACCTGGCGAAGGTCAAGCCGACAGCCGAGCCCGCATCGGCTCCGCCAGCCGACGGCGCACCGGCGGAAGCGGCCAGCCGCGAGCCGATCCCCGCAACCAGTGCCACCAATCACGTCGTCCTGGTCGGTTACGGCCGGGTTGGACGCATCGTCGCCCGCGACCTGCTGGAGCAGCAGGTCCCGCTCGTGCTCATCGAGGAGATCAGACCCACGGCACAGCAGGCGCGGGAAGCCGGCCTCGAGGTCATGCATGGCAATGCCACCGACCCCGATATCCTGCAGGCCGCCAACATTCCGGGCGCCCGCTGCCTTCTCGTCGCCATTCCCGATGCCTTCGAGGGCTGCCAGGCCGTCGCCCAGGCGCGGGCGCTCAACCCCGTGCTGCCCATCATCGCGCGCTCGCACTCGGATGAGGAGAGCGAGCATCTCATGAACCACGGCGCCACCAAGGTCATCATGGGCGAGCATGAAATCGCCATCGCCATGCTGGCGGACGTGCCGCGCAGCCTGGGCTACGCGTGACGCCAGGCCGCTGACGTTCTCCCACCCAAACCGGCTTGCCCCGCTATCGGGCGCGGACGATGTGTGCACTAATGCCTTCAAGCACTCCGCCCTGGTAACCTTATGGCCGCGCCGACGATCAATCTCGACGCCTATTCCGATGCCCTGGTGGTGCTCGGAACCGCAGGGATCGTCGTGCCGCTGGTCAGGCGGTTCGGCCTCAGCCCGGTGCTCGGCTATCTCGGCGCCGGCGCGATCCTGGGCCCGCTTGCTCTCGGCTCGTTCAAGGACGAGGTGCCGTTCCTGCGCTGGGTGACTGTGATCGATGCCCAGAACGTGTCGGTCATCGCCGACCTGGGCGTCGTATTCCTGCTGTTTCTCATCGGCCTGGAGCTGTCCTACGAGCGGCTGCTCACCATGCGGCGCCTGGTGTTCGGCCTCGGCAGCCTGCAGGTCGCCCTGTCCACGGTGGTGATCGGCAGCATCGTGGCGCTGGCCGGCGCGCCGCCGGCAGCCGCGGTCATCATCGGCTCGTGCCTGTCCCTGTCGTCGACGGCCATCGTCATCGAGGTCCTCTCCAACCAGCGGCGCATGTCGACCGCCACCGGCCGCACCAGCTTCTCGATCCTGTTGGCGCAGGACATGGCCGTGGTGCCGATCCTCATGTTCGTCTCCATTCTCGGCAACGGTGCGGACGGCTCGATCGTGAAGGGGCTCGTGCTCGCCGTGGCGCAGGCCGCGCTGGCGCTGGGGTTCATCATCATTTTCGGGCGGCTGCTGCTGCGGCCGCTGTTTCGCCTGGTGGCGTCCACCGGCACCGACGAGCTGTTCGTGGCGGCCATCCTGTTCGTCATTGTCGCGACCGGCGTGGCGGCCGGATTGGCCGGCGTGTCCATGGCTTTGGGCGCGTTCGTCGCAGGCCTGCTGCTGGCGGAGACGGAATACCGCAAGGCCATCGAAACCACCATCGAGCCCTTCAAGGGCCTGCTGCTCGGCGTGTTCTTCTTCACCGTCGGCATGACCATCGACTTCCGCGAGCTGGCGCGTGAGCCGGCATTGCTGCTGATCTCGGTTGGCGCCCTGATCATCGGCAAGGCGGCGCTGATCGCCCTGCTGGCACGCGGCTTTCGCGTGCCGATGCCCGCGGCCATCGAGACCGGGCTGCTGCTCGGCCCGGGCGGCGAGTTCGCCTTCGTCGTTATCGGCCTGGCGGCGGCATTCAAGCTCGTCAGCGCCTCAACCGCCAGCTTCACGCTGGCCGTCACGTCCTTGACGATGGCTCTCATCCCGCTGCTGGCCACCGCGGCGCGGCGGATCACGGCCGTGACCGAGGACAGGAAGGCGCTCGACCCCCTGCTACTGGTCGCTCCGCCGCCCGATGCCGCAGGCCGCGCCATCGTCGTGGGGCATGGACGCGTTGGTCAGGTCGTCTGCGACCTCTTGGAGCAGCACGGCGTGCGGTTCATTTCCACCGACCGCGACCCGGCCACGGTGGCGCAGCAGCGCCGGCGCAATCGCGAGGTCTACTACGGGGATGCCGCCAACGAGGCGTTTCTCAAAAGCTGCGGCGTGATGGACGCTGCCGGCGTCATCGTCACCATTCACGACCGGCCGGCGATCGACCAGATCGTGCGCGTGGTGCGCGCGCTGCGGCCCGACATCCCGATCGTGTCGCGCGCCCGCGACGCGGGTCATGCCCGCCACCTCTATGCGATCGGCGTCACCGACGCGGTGCCCGAAACCATCGAGGCCAGCCTGCAGCTCTCGGAAGCGGCTCTCGTCGGCCTCGGCGTGCCGACCGGTCCCGCCATCGCCTCGATCCACGAGAAGCGCGACGAGTTCCGGCACGAGCTGCAGGAGGCCGCCGGCAAGGCCGGAGTGACAGGCACGCACTCCATCCGCGCCAAGACCGCCAATCCCGAGAAAGCCACGTGACGCCGGCCTGCCCGGGCGGCCCTGTCATCTCGGAATTCGCGCTGCCACGCGAGGCCGGCCTGGCAGGCCGAGTGGCGCGGCATTAGAGCGCCGGCACTCGATCGAACCAGGGCTGCGCCTGCTCCAACTGGGCCGCAAGCTGCAGCAGCGTGGCTTCCTCGCCGTAGCGCGCCGCAAAATGCACGCCGACCGGCAGGCCGTCCGCCGTCCAGTGCAGCGGCACGCTCATGGCCGGCGTGCCGGTGGCGTTGTGCAGCGGCGTGACGGAGAGATAGGTGTTCACACGCTCGGCGAACGTCACGACGTCGCCGCTGTTCTGGTCGAAATAGCCGAGCTTGGGCGGCGGCCCAGCCAGCACGGTCGACAGGATCAGGTCGTAGCCGGTAAGGAACTGCGCCATCCTGCGCCCCATCGCATGCGCCGCGGCGATGGCCGCCACGTACTCGACGCCCGTCACCTTCAGCCCGCGCTGATAGGTGGCCCAGGTGCCGGCCTCCACATCCCGAGCCTCGGGCTCGCGGCCGAGCGCCTTCCAGCGCAGGAGGCAAGTGCGCGCCGTGTTGGCCGCTGCAATCCTGGCGTTCATGGTCCTCAGCGCCACGAGATCGAGGTTGGGGTCCATCTCCTCGACCACGTGGCCGAGACTGGTGCACAGCCGGGCGGCACCGCGCACGGCCGTCTCGCACTCGGGGTGCAGCTTCGCGCCCCGATGGTCCTTGAGCATCAGCGCAATTCTGAGCTTGCCCGGTGGGCGGGACAGCGCCTCGAGGAAGGATTGCTCGGGCGTCGGCGCGGCATAGGGATCGCCGGGCTCGAGACCCGCCGTGCAGTCGAGCATGAGTGCCGAATCGCGCACGCTGCGGCTCACCACATGTCCCGCCGACAGCCCGCCCCAGCCCTCGCCGGCGTCGGGCGCAAACGAGATGCGCCCGCGCGAGGGCTTCAATCCGAACAGGCCGCATTGCGCCGCCGGGATGCGGATGGAGCCGCCGCCGTCGGTCGCGTGCGCCATGGGCAGAATGCCGGCCGCGACAGCCGCCGCCGCGCCGCCCGAGGACCCGCCCGCCGAATGCTCGAGATTCCAGGGATTGCGGCAGGAGCCATAGAGACGCGGCTCGGTGTTGGGGTTCAAGCCGAACTCCGGGCTCGCGCTGCGCCCCATGAAGACGAGACCGGCCTGCTTGCAGCGCAGCACATAGGCGCTGTCGTGATCGGCCACGAAATCCTTGAACAGGCTGCTGCCCAGCGTCGCCGGCTCGCCCCGCTCGAAAAAGCCAAGATCCTTGATGAGATAGGGCACGCCCTTGAGCGGGCCGTCCGGCAGCCCTGCCGCAATCGCCTTGCGCGCCTGCGCGTACTGCCTGTGCACGATGGCATTGATGGCGGGATTGACCTCTTCCGCGCGCGCCACCGCCGTCTCCAGAACCTCGGCGGCGCTCACGTCACCCCTTGCAATCAAGCCCGCAAGGGCGGTGGCATCGTGCTTGCGATACTCATCGAAGCGCATCGGCTCTCACCCCCGAACAATCGGCGCCGGATCCCCATGCTCCGACACCATGGCTCCAACCTCGGTCCCGGCCGGGATGTCGGACCCGGAAGGTCCAATACCTCACAGCGACCGCGCCACCAGCTCCTTCATGATCTCGGTGGTGCCGGCATAGATGCGATGCACGCGCGCGTCCGCATAGGCGCGGGCAATCGGGTATTCCACCATGTAGCCGTAGCCGCCGAAGAGCTGCAGGCAGGTGTCGATCACCCGGCTCTCCAGCTCCGTCAGCCACCATTTGGCCATGGCGGCCGTGGTGGTGTCGAGCTTGCCGTCCAGGAACAGCTCCAGGCAGCGGTCGAGGAAGGTGCGGGCCACGACCACCTCGGTCTTCACCTCGGCCAGCTTGAAGCGCGTGTTCTGGAAGTCGGCGATCGCCTTGCCGAAGGCCTTGCGCTCGCGCGTGTACTCCACCGTCCACCCCAGCGCCGCCTCCATCATGGCGACGGCGCCGATGGCGACCAGCATGCGCTCGCGCGGCAGCTGCTGCATGAGGCAGGCAAAGCCCCGGCCTTCCTCGCCCAGGATGTTGGCGGGCGGCACGCGCACGTCCTCGAAGAACAGCTCGGCCGTGTCCTGCGCGTTCTGGCCGATCTTCTTCAGGTTGCGCCCGCGCTTGAAGCCCGGCCGGTCGGTCTCCACCAGCACCAGCGTCACGCCCTTGGCACCGGCCGCCGTATCGGTCTTGGCCGCGACGATGACGAGATCGGCCTGCCCGCCGTTGGTGATGAAGGTCTTCTGGCCGTTGACGAGAAGCTCGTTGCCCTTGCGATGGGCGGTGGTGCGGATCGCCTGCAGGTCGCTGCCCGTTCCGGGCTCCGTCATGGCAATGGCGGTGACCACCTCGCCCCTGGCCATCTTCGGCAGCCAGGTGCGCTTCTGCTCCTCGCTGCCGTAGTTGTAGATGTAGGGCGCGACGATATCCGAGTGCAGGCGGAAGCCCGGCGCGGCGAACACGCGCTTGGACATCTCCTCGATCATGATGGCGCTGGCGAGAAAGTCGGCGCCGCCGCCGCCGTACGCCTCCGGAATGTCGGTGAGCAGCAGGCCCTCGGCACCGGCCTTCCGCCACACCTCGCGGCTGACCTGGCCGTCCTTCTCCCAGCGTTCGTAGTTGGGCGCGATCTCACGCTCGATGAAGGCCTTGACGGTCTTGCGGAAGAGTTCGTGCTCCTCTTTGTAAAGCCTGCTTGGCATGGACACGGGGGCGCGCTCCTTGGATTTTCCTCGGCGCGCTACCCTAGCGAAGCTCAGCAGCCGGCGCCATGCTGGTTGTGCCTGCACGCTCCGCGCTGTCATTCCGGAAGCCTGCGCCGGAGACGATCCAGGACCCAGGGGCCGCAAGCAGCGCGCACGCGCCGTCCGCCCCGCGGGATGCCCCCCGAGGGTGCGACGGGTACGCGGGTGCCGCTTCGGCACCCTGGGC
>JAIEQJ010000003.1 GCA_019747815.1 Hyphomonadaceae bacterium | reverse complement strand
CCCCGCCCGAACCGGCGGGCGTGCTCGGCCACGACGACGCCGTCCTGCCTGATGACGATGCGGTCGGCATAGGCGTGACCTGCCCGGTTTCTTCGGGCCACGTTTAACTTGAGAGCTCCGCCCTCGGTTGATCCTTCGTTTGCCCCTTGCGGGACGGGTGATGCAACGGGTCGGAGCGCGGAGGCTCCACATACCGCAGCGTGACGATCTCATCGTGGATTGTGCTGCGGGCGGGCGGCGTTTTCTTGGGCTTGCGATTGCTTTTTGAGTCAGGCGGGTTGGCTTCGGGGTTCACCGTCATGCGGTGAACCCGGTACTCCTGCACCTTGCCGGGCGTGACGTCGGACAGGCCGAGCTTGCCGAAGAAAGGTCGCAGGTGAACGCGGATGCGGGCCTTGTGCCCTTCGGTCCAGCGCGCACTGCGCTGCCCTTCCGTGATGACCTCGTATTCCTTCTCGAACTGGTCGGCGGCCTCGCCGAAGCTCTTTTCCTGCTTGAGCAGTCCCGCGCGCGCCTTCCCGCGCAGCGTGAGATACCAGTCCTCGGCGAACTGCTTCGCCTGCGGCAGCTCCTCCTCCTTCGTGGAGGATCGGTACTGATGTCCATCGACCGAGGCGGAGCAGTGCCAATACTTGCCCCCGCGCTTGTAGAGCTGAACCAGGCCGCCGAGGATTTCGTGACGGACCACGTCCGCTACTCCTGCACGCCTACTGAAAGCGGCAGGATACGGTTTTGTGCTAGTGTCCTGATCGATAAATTTCCCGGATTATGCTGATGGATTGATTCGGGAGGGTGATCATGGGCAAGGCGGCAGTCGCCATCGCGCTGACGGAGGTTGCACGGCGGGAACTGGAAGGACTGGCGGGTCGGCGGCGCAAGGGCTGGCGCGGCGGGCCCAGATCGTGCTGCTGTCGGCCGAGGGTGTGCAGAACAAGGATATCGCCGCACGGCTCGGGGCCGATCCGGAAACGGTCGGCATCTGGCGCCGCCGGTTTGCCGAGCGCGGCGTCGATGGTCTCTACGACGAGCCGCGCCCCGGCGCACCACGCCAGATCGGCGATGCGGAGATCGCCGAGACGATCCGCAGGACGCTGGAGGAGACGCCGCCGGATGCGACCCATTGGTCGCTGCGCTCGATGGCACGTGTCGCGGGCTATGCGCCCTCAACCATCCATCGCCTCTGGCGGGCGTTCGGCCTGCAGCCGCATCGCAGCGAGACCTTCAAGCTCTCCACCGATCCCTTCTTTGTGGAGAAGGTGCGCGATATCGTCGGGCTCTATATGGCCCCGCCGGATCGCGCCCTGGTGCTGTGCGTGGACGAGAAGAGCCAGATCCAGGCGCTCGATCGGACGCAGCCGCTGCTGCCCATGCGTCCGGGCCAACCGGAGCGGCGCACCCACGATTACAAGCGCCACGGCACACTGTCGCTGTTTGCGGCTCTTGATATCGCCACCGGCAAGGTGATCGGTCGCTGCTACCAGCGCCACCGCTCACAGGAGTTCCTGAAGTTCTTGCGCGAGATCGATGACCATGTACCGGACGCGCTCGACCTCCATCTCGTGATGGACAACTACGCCACGCACAAGACCAAACCGGTCCGCAACTTTCTCGCCAAGCGACCGCGCTGGCACGTCCACCTGACACCCACCGGCGCTTCCTGGATCAATCAGGTCGAGCGCTTCTTCGCCGATCTCACCGCCAAGCAAATCCGGCGCGGCGTGCACCGCTCCACGCGCGAACTGCAAACGGCCATCGAGCGCTACATCGACACCACCAACGCCAAGCCCAAACCCTTCCGCTGGACCAAATCAGCCGACGACATCCTCGCCAGCGTACAGCGCTTCTGCGTCCGCACCCTCAGTACCGCCAACGGCCAAAGAATAATCCGGAAAACTTCGGAATCAGGACACTAGTGTCCTGATCGATAAATTTCCCGGATTATGCTGATGGATTGATTCGGGAGGGTGATCATGGGCAAGGCGGCAGTCGCCATCGCGCTGACGGAGGTTGCACGGCGGGAACTGGAAGGACTGGCGGGTCGGCGGCGCAAGGGCTGGCGCGGCGGGCCCAGATCGTGCTGCTGTCGGCCGAGGGTGTGCAGAACAAGGATATCGCCGCACGGCTCGGGGCCGATCCGGAAACGGTCGGCATCTGGCGCCGCCGGTTTGCCGAGCGCGGCGTCGATGGTCTCTACGACGAGCCGCGCCCCGGCGCACCACGCCAGATCGGCGATGCGGAGATCGCCGAGACGATCCGCAGGACGCTGGAGGAGACGCCGCCGGATGCGACCCATTGGTCGCTGCGCTCGATGGCACGTGTCGCGGGCTATGCGCCCTCAACCATCCATCGCCTCTGGCGGGCGTTCGGCCTGCAGCCGCATCGCAGCGAGACCTTCAAGCTCTCCACCGATCCCTTCTTTGTGGAGAAGGTGCGCGATATCGTCGGGCTCTATATGGCCCCGCCGGATCGCGCCCTGGTGCTGTGCGTGGACGAGAAGAGCCAGATCCAGGCGCTCGATCGGACGCAGCCGCTGCTGCCCATGCGTCCGGGCCAACCGGAGCGGCGCACCCACGATTACAAGCGCCACGGCACACTGTCGCTGTTTGCGGCTCTTGATATCGCCACCGGCAAGGTGATCGGTCGCTGCTACCAGCGCCACCGCTCACAGGAGTTCCTGAAGTTCTTGCGCGAGATCGATGACCATGTACCGGACGCGCTCGACCTCCATCTCGTGATGGACAACTACGCCACGCACAAGACCAAACCGGTCCGCAACTTTCTCGCCAAGCGACCGCGCTGGCACGTCCACCTGACACCCACCGGCGCTTCCTGGATCAATCAGGTCGAGCGCTTCTTCGCCGATCTCACCGCCAAGCAAATCCGGCGCGGCGTGCACCGCTCCACGCGCGAACTGCAAACGGCCATCGAGCGCTACATCGACACCACCAACGCCAAGCCCAAACCCTTCCGCTGGACCAAATCAGCCGACGACATCCTCGCCAGCGTACAGCGCTTCTGCGTCCGCACCCTCAGTACCGCCAACGGCCAAAGAATAATCCGGAAAACTTCGGAATCAGGACACTAGCCTTGTGCTAGGTACTTTGGGGCTCGGTTAACGGGCCGAACCTCGAAAATTCATTGATTTTACTGGTAAAAATTGGTTGCGGGGGCCCGCTACAGCCACTGTCGCGCCCGCGTTCGAAGGTTGTTCCTCAAGAAGCGACGCCACGTTTCCAACCAGTTCCAACTTCATCGGCTCGCCGTCGTCGGTCGGCGTGACGACGATCCGATCGATGAGCTCTCGTACCAGTTCGACCGCTTCGCGCGCGGCCTCATCACCCTTCGACAGAGCGCGATGAATCTCAGCCACACGCTCCTTGTAGCGTTCCGCTGTCCTCGGATGGATTGCGAGAACCTCATCAGTACCACGTGAAGGCAGCCGC
The DNA here is from genome assembly GCA_019747815.1 of Hyphomonadaceae bacterium. Classification (GTDB taxonomy): domain Bacteria; phylum Pseudomonadota; class Alphaproteobacteria; order Rhizobiales; family Hyphomicrobiaceae; genus AWTP1-13. The sequence goes on along the minus strand of JAIEQJ010000003.1, from coordinate 73,132 downwards.
CCCTCGATGCTGCGTCGCTCCGCCTCCAGCTCGTTGATCCGGTCCGCCAAGGACCTTGGATCACCGCCTGCCTCGATCGCAGCGATCACCCCAGAGATCTTGCGCATTACTGCAGTCAGCTCGCGTTCTGTTGTCCGTCGTGCCTTCGCGCGGCCTCTCGCAAGACGTTCGCGCTCAAGCCGGAAGGCTTCGATCGCCGAGGCAACCACGTCCGGCGTCAGGAGGTGCTCCTCAAGCACCTTGAGAATTCTCTGCTCAATCTCCGCCAGCCGTATGGTTCGGCGATTGTCGCAGGTGCTCTTGTTGATACGCGCCGAGCACCCAACCCGATCCTCGCGGACGATGATCATCGAGGCCCCGCAATACCCGCAGTGCACGAGACCAGACAGCAGGTGCTTCGGGCGACGTCTGTGGCTGAGCTTGGTACAGCTGTAGCGACTCCGACGCTGCTGCGCCGCCTCGAACAGCTCGATCGGAACAATGGTTAACTCAGGCACTTCTTGTTCCACCCACTCGGACGGTGAGTTCGGTCGCGCTTGGCGGCGCCCACTTAGAGGGTCCTTGATGAACCGCTGCCGATTGTAAACGATCTTCCCGATGTAGAGCCTGTTGTTGATGATCCCGTTGAGCCGCTTTCGGCTCCCGTTGATTGTAGACGCGTTCCACTCGCGACCACGCGGCGCTGCAATTCCTTCGCGGTTGAGCCGACCGGCAATCTCCAGCGCAGAACTACCATCCACGTACTCGCGAAAGATCCGGAGGATGATCTCGGCCTCTGCCTGGTTGATCGTTCGCTGGCCGCGGTCCTCACCGATGGCACCAACGTCATAGCCGTAGCTGCGACCACCCGGGATCCGCCCGGCGCGCACACGGCCAACCTGGCCACGTCGCGTCTTCTGCGCCAAGTCGTCGAGGTAGATCGAGGCGATGATTCCTTTGAGACCAACGTGGAGCTTGCCGACCTCACCGTCGGCCAGTGTCACGATCTTAACGCCCCAGTACGCGAGCCGCTTGTGGAGACCTGCGATGTCCTCGAGATCCCGGGACAAGCGATCGATCGATTCCGTCAGAACTGCATCGAATTCGCGCGCCTGAGCGGCCGCCAAGAGGTCAAGCAAGCCTGGACGGTTGTGGCGTGAGGCGCCCGAAATCGCGGCATCAGAGAACTCACTGACAACCTGCCAACCCTGTCGCGCTGCGTGATCGCGCGCTGCAGCAATTTGGTCCGTTATCGATCTGACGTCTTGAAGGTCCGAACTGAATCGGGCGTAGATGGCGACTCGCATATCGCTGCGCGCTCCTTTTGCTCGGCCGCATAGTCCTCCCGCGCCATCTGACGCGCAAGCGCACGTGCGAGGTCATGCAGAATTTCGCGTGTGGGTCGCCGCGACACGCGAGGCGGTAGTGACGCCCGACTGTGCATCGATGTCAGGTCCAAGCGAAATGGCAGCGAAGCCACCAACAAGGCGTCAGCCTCGCAGATGACTACCTGAGAAACATCGCAACGACCAAGTTCACCCTCAATTGGGAAAGTCGGGAAAAGGAGGGAGCCTGGGGGAAGTCCGGGGAGCGCGAGGGACTGCCCTCCTTGGAACAGTTCGTCGATCGCGGACCAAGTGTTCGAGGCTCACGGACTTGTATGGGACCAAGTTGCGCGCCTCACAATCCAGTGAGCTGATATCATGCGCGTAACACTGCCGCCCTTTCGGAACTATAACGGCTAAGTAGTCTAGCGAAGTCGCACGGCCTCCATGCTGGATCACATTTCACTTGGCGTCAGCGAGCTCGGCCGTAGCCTGCGCTTCTATGATGCCGCCCTTCGACCGCTCGGACTTGTGCGGACCATCAACTTCGGTCGCGGATCGGACTATGGCACGGCGCCAGGCTCGCTGGGGGTTGAGTTCACCGTCACCGTTGAGCAGGGGGTACAAGCATCGAGAGGAACCCATATCTGCTTTCGCGCAGCAGACCGCGAGGCCGTGAAAGCGTTCCATGAGGCCTCCCTCGTGCATGGTGGTCGCGACGATGGCCCACCAGGATTCCGTCCGGAGTATCACCCAAGCTACTACGCCGCGTTCGTGCTCGATCCGGACGGACACCGCATCGAAGCTGTCTGTCATATTCCTGATCCCGCCGAGGATGACTGAGGCCAAACGAGCCCAAACTCATCCCAGTTCCATGTCGCGTGTAGCCTAGCGGACAGCGCCGGGTGTGGCATTTCCGGTAGCCGCCGCGAGAAGATCGATTTCGAACTTTGCGACTTTGTCGATGTTCCTCCAGACGTTCGACGTCATGTGGAGCATGCCCTCGCGACGGTAGAGACCCGTTCGGTCCGGGAGGTCCCTGCCAGGGTCACCACTTGTCGACATACGATGCGCTGAGGACGAGAAGGGCGGCAGTGATAGGCATTTGCTGCCGGCTCTCACGGAGATGGAGTTCACGCCCTGTCCATCTCCATCTCGCGCGCGAGAAAGTCGATCATGACGCGTGCGCGCGGCGGTAGATAGCGCCGCGAGGGATAGATGGCGTTGAGCGGTAGCGGTTTCGGCTCGAACGACTTGAGAAGCACGTGGGCGCGCGCTTGCGAGATTTCGCGCGTGAAGGCGAAGGCCGGAATCACGGCGACGCCGAGGCCAGCGAGCACACCCTCGCGCACCGCCTCCGAGTTGTCGGCGCGAAAGCGGCCGCTGACCTCGACAACCACGGGCCCCTTCCTGCTCTCAAAGTGCCAGCGGTTGCCGGTCGCCAACCGCGTGTAGACAATGCAGTCGTGCCGCGCCAGATCTGCCGGTGTCCGCGGAGTGCCGTGCCGCTTCAGGTAGGAAGGTGAAGCGAGCGTGAGGCGCCGGACTGTGCCGATGCGGCGCGCGACGAGGTGCTGATCGGTAACGTCGCCGACGCGGACGGCGAGGTCGACGCCCTGCTCGATGAGGTCCGTAAAGCTGTCGCTCATCGTCAGGTCGATGGCCACGTCCGGGTAGCGCGCCATGAAGCGGGCCAGCCGCGGCACGATGTGCAACCGGCCGAACACGACCGGCACCGCAAGCCGCAGCGTCCCAGACGGCTTGGCGCGCCGACGCCCGACCGCGTTCTCGGCCTCGCCCACCGCCTCAAGCGCGCGCAGCGCGTAGTCGTAGAACGCCCGGCCGTCGTCGGTCAGCGTCAGCGCGCGCGTCGTGCGCGTCAGCAGCCGGGCGCCGAGATGCTCCTCGAGCGCTGCCACCTGCCGGCTGATGGTCGGCTGGGTTGTGTTCTGCTGCATGGCTACGGCGGTGAAGCTGCGCGCCTCAACGACCCGCACGAAGGTCCGCATCTGAGCCAGGAGGTCCATGATCTATCTATGCACCAAGTGTATGAATGTTATGAGAGTGACGCTTCTTATGCCGACACGTCAACCAAGCTTACATTGCCACTCGACACAGACGAGCCATCGCCAGTCGGCAACACGAACCCCTACACCATCATTCCCGGCGTCGCCGAACTCGACGAACGCATACGCAACGTTCGTCGAGCTGTTAGTGCCACCAAGAAGGCAACAGAATCATGAGCAGCTTTCCCCTCCACACGATCGAAACCGCCCCCGAGGGCTCCAGGCAGCAGCTATCGGACATCGAGAAGACCTGGAAGTTCATCCCGAACCTACACCGCGTGCTCGCCCAGAGCCCAGAGACGCTGAAGGCCTACGACACCCTGTTCGGCCTCTTCGCCAAGTCGACGCTCTCGCCCACGGAGCAGCAGATCGCCTATCTGTCGATCATCTACATCAACGAGTGCGAGTACTGCATGGCCGGCCACTCCGTGCTCGCCGGCATGGCTAATGTCCCGGCCGACGTGATCAACGCAGTCCGTGAGAACCTGCCGATCGCCGATCGGCGGCTTGAAGCCCTGCGCCGCTTCGCCCAGGCCGTTACCGTCAAGCGTGGCAAGCTGGGTGATGCCGCCGTCGCGGAGTTCCTGGGTGCCGGCTTCACCGGCCAGAACGTCCTCGAGGTCGTGCTCGCCACAGCGACCAAGGTTATCTCGAACTACGTCAATCACATCGCGCACACCCCCAACGACGACTTCATGGCCAAGACCGCCTGGATGGCTCCGTCAAGGCGCAAGGCGACGGCGTGAGCTCGCGAACTCGAGGCGGTGCGCAGGAGCCTGCGGCCGCCTGCCCATGTCGACAACGGACGGAGAGCAAACATGACCCTGCAAGCCAAGCTCGACGCGTTCAAGGCCAGCTGGACCGAGCGGGTCGGTCCCGCCGTTGCGCGCACGATGTCCGACGCGAATGACGCCCTGCTGCCGCTCGCGACCAAGGCACTCAAGGCGGGCGACCGTTTCCCCTCGGTGAAGCTCGCCGACCACCTCGCGCGCGAGACGGACATCTCCACGGTTGCCGCCGCGCAGCCTGTCGTCGTCGCGTTCTATCGCGGCGGCTGGTGCCCCTACTGCAGCCTGGAGCTGCGCGCCTATCAGAAGGCGCTGCCGGAGATCGAGCAGCTCGGCGCCCGCCTCATCGCCGTCTCCCCTGAAGCGCCCGACAACACGCTGTCGACTGCGGAGAAGGATGATCTCTCCTTCACCGTGCTCTCCGACGCCAGGGGCCGCCTCGCCGAGGCGCTCGGCATCCGCTTCGAGCTGACCGAGCCGGTCAAGGCCTACTTCATCAAGGCCGGCCACGATTTGCCCGCACACAACGGCGACGGCAGGTGGTCGCTGCCGATGCCCGCCACCTATGTGATCGCCCAAGGCGGCGTGATCGCGTTGGCCCATGTCGATCCCGACTATCGCAAGCGGCTCGAGCCCAAGGCCGTGATCGAGGCGCTCGCTGCTCTACGTCAGCCGCAAGCAGTCTGATTCGGAGGCCCGCCATTACTGTGCAGGCAGCTGGTCGAAGGGGAGAGGAGCGAAACCTGTGATCGACCTTCACTATTGGCCGACGCCCAACGGGCACAAGATCACGATCTTCCTGGAGGAGGCGGGACTCCCCTATCACATCCAGCCCGTCGACATCTCGGCCGGCGACCAATTCAAGCCCGCGTTCCTTGCCCTCTCGCCCAACAATCGGATGCCGGCCATCGTCGATCGGGCTCCGGCAGATAGTGGCGACCCCGTCACGGTGTTCGAATCGGGTGCGATCCTCGTCTATCTCGCCGAGAAGACCGGCAGGTTCGTGCCCGACGACGTGCGCGGCCGCACGCGAGTGCTCGAGTGGGTCTTCTGGCAGGTTGGAGGCCTCGGCCCCATGGCGGGGCAGAACCACCACTTCGTGCAGTACGCGCCGGAGAAGATCGCCTATGCCATCGATCGCTATGTGAAAGAGACCAACCGACTGTACGGCGTCCTCGACCGTCGGCTCGAGGCCGGCGATTGGATTGCTGGCGACTATTCGATCGCCGACATGGCCTGTTATCCCTGGGTCGTTCCTTGGAAGCGCCAGCAGCAGGACCTCGATGCCTTTCCCAATCTCAAGCGCTGGTTCGATGCCATGCGGACTCGTCCGGCGGTTGTGCGCGCCTACGAGAAGGGCCAGCAATGGATGAACCGACCCGCTGTGACCGAGGAGGGCAAGAAGCTGCTTTTCGGGCAAACAGCCGCGACGGGCAGGAGGGGTGCAGCATGATCGCTGCCGACCTGACCGCTGCCGCCGCCGATGGTGCGACTTCGCGCCCAGCCAGGGAGACATGACGTGATCAAATTCTACTTCAACGGGTCGCCCAACCCGACCAAGGTGGCACTGATGCTCGAGGAGACGGGCCTGCCCTACGAGGCAATTCCCGTCGACCCGCGCCGCGGCGAGCAGTTTCGCCCCGACTACCTGAAGGTCAATCCCAACGCCAAAGTGCCGGCGATCGTGGATGGAGACATCACCGTCTTCGACAGCAACGCCATCCTGCTCTATTTGGCGAACAAGACCGGCAAGTTCGCTCCGGCGGCCGCCGACAGGACATACCCCGAGCTGCTCTCCTGGCTCATGTTCGTGGCAACGGGCGTGGGCCCCTACTGCGGACAGGCCGTGCACTTCCGTCACTTCGCGCCGGAAAATGTGCCCTACGCCCAGAAACGCTACCAATTCGAGGCCCAGCGCCACTTCAAGATCCTTGACGACCGGCTAGCCAATCGTCCCCACCTGGTGGGTAACGCCTACACGATCGCCGACATGTGCCTGTGGGGGTGGTCGCGCATGGTACCCTACATCATGGGTGAGGACGCCTGGGGCAAATTCCCCCACGTGAAGCGGTTCCACGACGAGATCTCGGCCCGCCCCGCCGCACAACGTGCTGCAACCCTCAAGGACAGACACGCCTTCAAGAGCGAGATCGACGAGGAGACCCGGCGCCACATGTTCCGGCATCTCGCCGCCTGAAAGGCCGTCCGGCATTCTGGGTCGCGCCGCTCGATGTCCACCCTCGCATCGGCGAAGGAAGGCCGCCACCATGACCCCGACCTCTATCCAGCAACTCCAAGACTTGCCCGCGCAAATACGCGCCCAATGGCCCCATCGGCCACGGTTTGCCAGCGTGAACGGCTGGCGCATGCACTACGTCGATGAGGGTCACGGCAGTCCGGTCGTCCTGCTTCATGGCAATCCAACATGGGGCTTTCTCTGGCGCGAGACGATGAAGCCACTGCTCGCGGCCGGCCATCGCGTCATCGTTCCGGACCAGGTCGGCTTCGGCCTTTCCGAGAAGCCGACGCGTGAAGGCGCGCACAGCCTCGATGGCCATACGGCCAATCTAACGGCACTGATGCGCCAGCTCGACCTCCAGCGCATCACACTCGTCTGCCATGACTGGGGCGGACCGACTGGGCTATCGTTTGCACTTGCCAATCCGCACCGGGTGCGGGCGCTCGTCATCATGAGCACGTGGGCTTGGCCGCTGCCGCCCGCCGAGTTCCACACGCGAGTCTTTCCCTGGCGGCTGATACATGCCCCTCTCCTCGGTCCCTATCTGCTTGGCCGGCATGGAGTGCTCGTCGGCCGCGGCATATACCTCTCTGTTGTCGACCGCGAGCGGTTCCGCGCCACTGCACAAGCTGCCTACGAGGCCGTGCTGCCGGACCCCGCCACACGCCTGCTGACCTGGGTGTGGCCGCGCTGGATACCGCTCGACGGTACGGCACGCGCGTTCGACCGCTTCGCGTGGCTCGAGCAGGGGATGTCGAGGTCGGCTTGGCCGACGCTGCTGATCTGGGGCCGCGAGGACGAGGTGTTCGATCCGCCGACCTTCGCTGGACGCTTCCAGCGCATGCTGCCGCACGCGGAAGGCCCCCACCTGGTCACGGGCCGCCACTTCCTGCAGGAGGACTCCGGTGCGGAGATCGGCGCCCTGGTCCGGGATTTCCTGTCCAGGCTCGATGCCAGGGGAGCTTGAGGGATGAGCAAGGTTGCCATCGTTCGAGACCCGGCGCTTACCGGCAAGCGCCGCCAGCCGGTGCTCGCCGAGGACCGCCTGTTGCACTACCCCGAGTTCCGGCAGTTCTTTGCGCGAACCTTCGATCTCGACCGCATCGGACTGGCCCAACCAGGCTATGTCTCCGCCCCATCGGGGATGGTCTATGTTCTCATGTTCGTCGGCCGCAGCGGCGAACCGTTCCCGGCCGGCCTCGAGGTGCACGTGATGGCCGACGCACTCGAGCCGGTAGACGAGCAGATGGTGGATCGCGATCTTTGGGCGATACTCGGCTGGATGATCGCGGGCGTCGGTCCACCCTGGTCCGTCGCCGACCTCGCCGAGACCGGGCGCCTCTATCGGCTTCCCGTGGCCCAGTGAGGCACGAACTCTGCCGCTCGGTGGGCGGGCCGGAATCGCGGTCGGGTAGACAAGGTTCAGGCATTGCGCCGCCGAGGACTGGAGCTTGCTGGCGCGCGACAGGGCGGTTCCGCGGCGCGCGGGGGGCTTCGGCGGACAGTTGCGGTCAATCCGGAGCCGCACCCCTCGCTATCCAGGCAATGGCCGACTGGCGCCGCTCCGGGTGGTCACTGGCTGTGCCAGCAGAGCAGGCAAGTCGGACAGCGAGCCGATACGATGGTCGGGCATGTAGCCCAAATGCTCCATGCGCATGCGCATCGCCTTGAACATGGTCACCGGTCCGACGCCCTGCATTGCGTGCATTTCACTCTGCAACGCGGCGGCTGGGACGCGCTCGATCCATGCCACGCGCAGGCCGAAGCTCTTGGCGCCGCAGGCGTCGAAGGCGTTGCAGGAGACGAACAGCACCTCGGGAGGCGCGACGCCGAGGGTCGATTCGATCAGCTCGTATGCAGCGGGACTGGGCTTGAAGATTCTCTTGGCGTCGATGCTGATCGTTGCAGACAGGACCGAGCTGAGCCCGCTGTGCCGCACGACGGCATCGAGCATATCCTGGCTGCCGTTGGAGAGTATGGCCAGCTTGTAGCCGCTCAGGCTTGCAAGCGCCGCCTTGGCATCGGGATACAGATCCAGGCTGCGGTATTTCTGCAGGATGCGGTCGAAGACCCCTTCGTCATAGGCAAGACCGAGGCAGTCGAGCGCATAGGCCAGCGAATCCCGCGTCACCGCCCAGAAGTCGGCATAGCGCCCCATGAGAGAACGCAGCCAGGAATACTCCAGCTGTTTCATGCGCCAGATTTGGGTAATCACCTCGCCGTGACCGGGAAAGGCCTCTTCCGTCACGCCCGCGACCGACTGCACGTCATAGAGTGTCCCATATGCATCAAAGACGACGGCTTCTGTGTTCACGTTTTCCATCGCTCCATCTCGTCGGTCCGCCTGTGCGGACCGACACCTATTGCTCAAGGGACAAGAAGCTCCCGCAGAACATGCTGGCTAGGGCCACGCACGCCCAGGCTGCCGAATTGGACATTGCCGCCGCCGTGCGCAAACTCGCGGTCAGTTGGGCAGCGAACAGCAGGAGCAAGCCCGCGAGCAAAGCCCCCACAAGGGTGCGCAAAGCGGTCGTGCCATGTTGGCTCAGAAGGATGGCAGCTGCCGGCGCTGCAAGCCACAGCGGCCAAGCCGCTGCAGACACTGCGAGCAACACGCGCATGAAGCCGGCCTCTGCCCGGAGCAGCCGAGTCATGGCCCACACGACGGACCCGAAACCGAACCACGCGGCGAACACGGCTGCCATGCCGCCCAGCGCGATCAATGCGATCGCTTGAATTACCGGGAAGCCTGCGACCTCGACCGAGCTCCAACGGGCCGCTGTGGTTCCCCCGCTCCAGGCGACCCCGGCGATGATGACGCCGAGCCCTGCCAGGCGATCGGGGAGCGGACGCAGTACGCTCACCATGGCTGCAGCCCCCAAATCAGGACTGGCACCCAAAGGACGCACAGGACGAGCAGCCAGAGCACGCCGTTGTAGCGCGCCCGCGTGACAGTGGGCCATCCGTGCATGCGTTCCAGGAGATCCTGCGTCTCGCGCAAGAGCGCGCTAGCCCGTGATCGCATTGCCAGCTCCGCAAGGAGCGACAGGAGGATCGTCAGGACGAAGCCCGTCGGCACTGTAATCAGTGCTGCCGCGTAGCCGAGATTGGCGATCAGGCCCTTGCCAACTGCCAGGCTGGGAAAGACGTAGGGTGACAGCACAATGTAGAGCGCGCCGGCCAGAATGCTGCCACCGAACGCGCCCCATTTGTTGATCCGCGTCGACCACACGCCGAGGATGATCATCGGCGTCACGGCGGTGGCCGACAGGCCGAACGCCCAGAAGATGCTGGTAATCAGGAATGCTGGAGGATTGAGCGACACAATCAAGGAAATAATGCCGGTGCAGGCCAAGGCAACGTAGCCCCAATTCAGCTTCTTTCTCTCGGGCATGTCCGGCTTGATCATGCCGACGATGTCGTGCGCGGCAATCGATGCCGCCCCGATCAGCAGACCGGCAATAGTGGACACGCCTGCGGCCAGCACGCCGACGATGACGAAACCACTGACCCATTCGGGGTTGTAGGCGAGATTGAGCAGGAGCGTGGTCTTGTCCGCCGCCTCACGCGACAGCGTCTCGCCACGGTTGGCAAAGTGCACGACGCCGGCAAATCCCATGGCGTAGGTGGCCGAGAACATCATGCCGACCCACACGCAGAACCAGGGCACGGCGCGGCGTGCCGCTTTCAGGCTGGACGACGTGAACACGCGTTGCGCGAGTTGCGGCAGGCCCAGGATGCCGAGCGTCAAGGCGACGAACAGGGCCAGATAGAAGCGCGGGTCGAACTTGGGATCGAAGAAGGTCGGGATCTTCTGCAGCATGACGTCGGTCATGCTTCCGTAGCCGAGCGGCGGGAACCAATAGCCGGTCGCGCCCATGGCCTTGAGGATCGCAGCCAGCGGCACGACGAAGGTGATCATCATGATCACCATCTGGATGGCGTCGTTGTAGGTGGCGCCCTTCATGCCACCAATCGTGATGTAGCCGGTGATCACCAGGGCAGAAACGATCAGCGACGGCAGGTATGGCAGGCCGAGCAGGACCTCGAACACCTTGGCGATGCCTATGTACTGCCCGATCATGTACATGAGCAGGATCAGCATCATCCAGGCGGACGCCAGGTAGGCGACCGCCTGCCCGTAGCGGATACGCAGGAAGGAGACCGAGGTGAACACGTTGAGCCGCCACAGCAAGGCGCCGTAGAACAGCACCAGCAGCGGCACGCTCAAAATCAGCTGCAGCCACATGTAGACGAACGGCATGTGCAGCTGCTGGATGAGGGCGACGACGCCCAGAAAGGTGGCGACGCTCATCCAGGTCGACGCCGCCGCCAACGAGTTCACGATCGGCCCGATCGAGCGCCCGGCGAGGAAGAGGTCCTCCTCCGTGCGCGTAAAGCGCTGCGCCAAGAAGGCGACCAAATAGTAGAAGCCGAAGAAGAGAACGCTGATCCCGATGCCGAACCAGACGTTTTGCACTTGCCATGCGGTCTGGCTCATCGATCAATCCCCCTTCGCCGAAGCCGCCAGAACGCTGTCGCCGGGCACGGATTCGGCATGCGTCACCTCTTGCTGCGAGCTAGTGATCTCGGCGTCGAGCCGATCGGCCCAGACGTTCCACCAAATTGCCACGCCAACGACCCCAAACCAGGCAAGCGCGATCGCCGCGAAGTAGTGCAAGGGAAACCCGAGAACCCGGTTGCCGTTGTCGATACCGAACACCAGCGCCCACACGGCGGTGTGCGAGACCAGCAAGTAGAGGAAGAAAAACAGCAGTGTGTGGACGATCTCTTTCCTGTAGGTGTCCATTGGCTTTTCCCCAGAAACGTTGCTGGTGGCCGGCAGGCAGGAGTTCGTCAGCCGCGCAGCAGGGCCGGAAGATCGGTGATGGCCTTGACCACAGCGCCGGCGTCAAAGCCGAGCTCCTCGGGCACTTCGGCGGCACTGCGCTGGATCCAGAAGGTGTTGAGCCCAGCCGAGGCGGCCCCGTTGATGTCCCAGGAGTTGGCCGAGATGAACCCGAGCTCCGGGTTTGTGACCTTCATGCGCTCGGCGCCCAGATTGTAGACCCGTGGACTGACCTTGAAGATGCGGACCTCCTCCACACTGATGACCTCGTCGAGCAGATCGCGGATGCCAGCGCTCTTGGCCGCAGCCTCGAGCATCCTCGGCTCGCCGTTGGAGAGGATGGCCAACCTCACGCCTTGCTTCTTCAAAGCTTCGAGTCCGGGCTTCACATCCGGAAAGGCCGCGAGTGCCAAGTAGGCATCCATAAGCTGTTTGCGCTTGTCGGCGGTCAGCTCGACCTTGGCGTTCTTCGTCGCCCAGACCAGCCCGTCTTCTGTCAGCCCCCAGAAGTCGCGATGCCGGCCCATCAGGCTGCGCAACAGGCTGTATTGCAGCTGCTTCACGCGCCATGACTGGGCAATCTGGTTGCCCTTCCCCGGGAACAGCTGCTCGCAAAGAGCCGTCACCGAGAACACGTCAAACAACGTGCCGTAAGCGTCGAAGCACAACGCCTTGATGGCCTTCAAGCGTGCGTTCGTCTGTGCCCTTGCCGGACTGGCGGCCAGTGCGATGCCGACGGCCAAGCCGGCCGCGCTAGCGAGCTTCATCACCTGCCGGCGATCGTGTGACATGCCGTCCTCCCAGTATCTTCTTGGAGCAACTCGAGCTGCTCCGACCGACTGCGCGGCCTTGAAGGGTCAACTTTACGGACTGGCGCGAACGTAGGAAAATCGATTATGCTGATGTCCGGTATCGTCAGAGACGATTAAGGAGTGTGCATGAACTTCGACATCGATTGTTTGCGCACCTTCGCCCTGGTGGCCGACACGATGAGCTTCTCGCGGGCGGCCGAGAGCGTGTGCCGCTCGCAATCGACCGTGAGCCAGCAGATCAGCAAGCTGGAGGAGCAGCTCGGCCGACGCCTGCTGGTACGCCGCAAAGGGCGTGTGCTCGAGCTCACGCTCGACGGCGCCAAGCTTCTTCAGTACGCGCGGCGGATCCTGCAGATCAATGATGAGGCCTACGCCTCCATGTCGGAGGATGTGCTCACAGGCTTCGTCCAACTCGGTGTGCCTCTCGATTTCTTCGGCCGCGACTTCACAACCTGGCTCGCGCGCTTCAAGAGCCTGCACCCCATGGTGGGGCTGGAGATCGAGTCCAACCAATCGGAGCACCTTCTCAAGCGCTGCGCCCGCGGTGAATTCGATCTCGCCTTTTTCAAGCAAGAGGCCGGCGGGCGGCACGGCACAGTTGCGCTCAGTGAGCAATTGGTCTGGGTGGCTGGTGGCAACTATGCGCCGGACCTTCAACAATCGGTGCCGCTCATTCTGTTTCCAGAAGGCTGTACCTATCGACGCGTCGCCATCTCGGCGCTGCGCGCCAACAGTCTACCCTGGCACTTCAGTTTCGTCAGTCCGAGCTTCGAGTGCCTCAGGACCGCCGTTGCCGAGGGGTTGGGCATTACCGTGCTCGCCCGGGCGCTCGTTACGCCGCCGATGCGCGTCGTCAGTCACGGTGCGGGCCTTCCCCCGTTGCCTCAAGTGGAGCTGGTCTACGCCTACGGTCGTAAGAACCGTTCCCGGGTCGTCACAGAGCTCGCTCGCCATCTTACCGACAGCCTGACGACGGCCAACCCGGCCAGCGTTGCGTCCGCCGCCTGAATACGAGATCAACAATGCGCAAAGCGCCGAGAAACAACATGCTGCGCATCCTGGGGAGAGCCAACTCGTTCAACGTGCGCAAGGTCTTGTGGACCTGCGATGAGCTCGCCATCGCGTTTGAACGCGAGGACTGGGGTCGCGGCTATCGGCCAACCAGCGATCCAGCCTTTCTCCGGATCAACCCTGTTGGCTTGATTCCCGCCGTGATCGACGACGGCGAGGTGCTGTTGGAGTCCAACACGATCGTTCGTTACCTGGCGACCAAATATGGACCAGAAGACTTCTACCCGAGGGCGCCCCTGGCGCGCGCACGTGTGGAGCGGTGGATGGATTGGGCAAACTACGAGACATCGATCTCGCTGCGCGGCGCCTTTCTGGGTGGAATGTTGAACGAACCCCCATGGAACCACCCGTGGTTCGTCGAGCAGGGGCGCTGGCAGATCACCAAGGAGATCGGCCAGCTCGACGCCCACCTCGCCGCCGTTGGGCCATACGTTGCCGGCGAGCGCTTCACGGCTGCGGATATAGCGATCGGGCTCGTCGTGAATCGATGGTTCTGTCTGAATTTCCAGCGTCCAAGCTTTCCCGCAGTCGCGGCCTACTATGATGTGTTGAGCAGACGTGCCCCTTACCTCGCGCACGTGCGCAACGGTTTGCCCTGACAGACACGGGAGGGAGGTGTTCATGCTTGTGGCGCTACCAGAATACTCATTGTTGAGCCGTCCATCGCGCTCAACGGCGATATGAAAAGCTCAGGCGGCGCGAGAGGGTCTGGTGGATGAAGGCAAGAGTACCGCAACGATACGCGCCATTCATCTTCAGCGTCATACAGGCCGCCGTTACGACTGGGATCGCCACTGCCATCGCGACGGGTCAGACCACGGCACTCGGCTTTCTGTTCGTCAAGCATTGGCTCTCGTCCTGGGGGATCGCATGGGTGACTATGGTCCCTGTCGTTGTCGCGGCCGCCCCTTTGATTCATCGCTCTATCGCAATGCTGACGGGCGGCCCTGATCACCGCGACCAGCGCTAAGCAACGACCTCGCACCTCGAACGAATGCCTCCTAGATGTTCGTGGCGACCGCCTTGCGGAGAAAGATTGTGCGACATCGAGGAGGCTCGGCGTTCATTGGCCGCAGCCTTGACCAGCGGTGTGTTGCTTCTCGGACGCATGGCAAACCGCTTCAATCCGGTGGCCGTCGGGATCCAGGACGAACGCAGCGAAGTAGCTGGCATGGTATTCGGGGCGAATCCCCGGTGCTCCGTCGTCACGGCCATCTTGGCTAACGCCGCAGCATGGAAGCTCTCACGGCGTTGCGATCGACAGCTCGAAAGCAAACATGCGCTCCCTTCGCGAGTTCGACCGCGTCCTCCAGCGTGATTGTGAATTCGACGCCGAGAGTTCCCGGCGCGGTACCATAGTCTGAGCCACGGCCGTCGAAGTCGACCGTTCGAACCAGGCCGAGAGGCCGCAGCGCTACATCATAGAAACGCCTGCTTCGCCCAAGATCAGTCACGCCGAGAGATACGTGATCCAACATGCAAAGGCACCGCGCCCAACTACAGGAGGCTTAATCGGTTCTGGATCCCGCGTGCTTGCTAACTCTGGCCGGCAATCCTCACTCTCGCCGCGCCAACGATGGCCCCGCCCGCTCCATTCTGTAGCAGCGCAACCACGGACTGCGCGCCTTGAATTGCAAGCTCCTTCCGAGCCACGCGCAACGTCGACGCCGCACCTGTCCATGTGCCGATTGGCTTCAAAGAGCGAACAATGTTGTAATAGGTCACCGTCCGATTGGCATTTTCCCCTCTACCGATCGACACAGTGCCAAAGTCCTGCACGGCGGCGAGCAGCACGCGCGCGCTCGACACAACGGTGCTGTGCGGCGCCGCACCTATCTCGATGACTAGGACATCAGCGGTCAAACGGACTGCCACTGGCACCTGTGTCGCACCAAGTGTCTTCCGGGCTGCGACAATCGCATGATCAATGTCTCGTTGCGAACTCCCGACGACGTGCGTCGTCCCGCTCACCACGATTTGCGGTGTGTAGACCTGTCCATCGCCGCGCGCTTGTGCATATTGCCGCTGCCGAAGCGTGTGGTCTGGGCTTGCATAGGTGTCCTTCCATCCCAAGCGATCCCAATAATCCACAGGCACGCTGAGGGCGATCACGTCATCCCTCTTTGCGTAAGCCGCGAAGAGCGCGTCAGCGGGTGGACACGACGAGCAGCCCTGGCTCGTGAAGAGCTCAAGCACCACTTTTGCAGGAGTGATCTGAGCAGCAACACCCGAATGGAGCGCGCCCACCCCTGCGAGCAGCAGAGTGACCAGCAGCGCCGTGCGATTCATGTTCGCCCTCCCGAACTCCTCAATATCGCGTCGTCAGATTCAGCAGCCAATCCGGAAGCCCGTTTGTCAGATGTGTTTCGGCGATCTTGTCGAGCCCGGTGAGGACTGAGAAGCCCACGCCCGCGACGGCTATTCCCATGATGGGCTTGGCAGCAGCAGAAACGCGGCGTAGTCGATCTCGACGGCTGAGGACGACCTGCCGCGACCCGTACGCCAAAGCCACAAGAGGCGTGGCGGCGCCGAATCCGAAAATCGCCATAACGGCCGCCGCCTCGAGCATCGTCTCGCGTTGCCCTGCCAGTCCAATCGCCGCACCAAGCGTCGGCCCGGCACACGGTGACCATACCATGCCCAGTACGAGACCGAGCAGGAGCTGCGCGCCAGCGCCACTCACGGGTAAGCGTCCAATCAGTTGCCCAGACCAACCGGATAGCGGGCTCATTCGCAGCATCAACTCGTCCTGCAAAGCCGGAACCAGAAGGACAATGCCGAGGGCAAGCATCAAGATTGCGGCCGCAAACCGCAAGGTACTCGGGTCGATGCCAAGGCTCAGACCCAACGAAGAAGCGAACAGGCCCATGCCCGCGAATGAGCCGGCAACCCCAAGCGCCAACGCCAATGGGCCCAGGACATGCTGCTGCAGAGCACTTGCCAGCAGGATGGGCAACAGGGGCAACACACACGGTGACAGCGTCGACAACGCCCCCGACGCATAGCTGAGCGCAAGGCTGCCGAGCCCCATCCCTTCACAACCCTTTTTCGACCAGGGCTTGAATGCGGGCGGGGTCTGATTCTCCCGTAGAGCGCCCGATCTCCTTGGCGCCCTTGAATACGATGAGGGTCGCCTGCGCTTGCACGCCAAACTTCTTCAACGAGTCCTTGTCGTTGTCGAAGTTGACCTCGTACACAATGAGGTCCGGGTTTTCCTTTTCAAGACGCGCGATGGTGGGCTGCTGTTTCTTGCAGACCGGACACCACGAGGCATACACATCGACGAGAACGGTCCTGCCCGCCGCTTGCGCCTGCTCGAAAGCCTTGGCGTCGAACGGCTGCCGGGCGAAGGCATCGGCACATAGC
Source organism: Hyphomonadaceae bacterium (assembly GCA_019747815.1). Lineage (GTDB taxonomy): Bacteria > Pseudomonadota > Alphaproteobacteria > Rhizobiales > Hyphomicrobiaceae > AWTP1-13. The sequence continues at coordinate 56,637 of JAIEQJ010000003.1, read as the reverse complement.
GACAACAGTGCAACCATCGCTGTCGTCAAGATGCCGCCTCTCAAACAATTCGACATTGGCTCGTTTCTCCCCCGCGATGCAGACGCGAGCCCGCATACGGGCTCACCCATGCTTGATTTCGCCGCGAGCGGCACGAACGTTACAGGCTTGCCGGGTGTGTGCGTTCACGCCTTCGCGAGCATAGCTGACACGCGGGGAGGCGCTCGGCAGCATTGGTCATGCATGAGAGTTAGAGCAAGGCGAGGGTCTCGCCTCGCTAGGTGCAGGGGACTCGGGACTGTCACGCGGCCCCCCGCCGCCGCAGCGCTCGTGTGGCTATGACCGACCGCGGCCTGACGGCAGACCCGAGAGGTTGCAGCGGCGTCGTCGCCATTTGCCTTGCTCAGAACGAAAGTGCACGCCGCCTCGCACTACTTGGGCTTCGAGCGAGCCGATTGCGTCTCAAGACGCTGAACTTCCGCCTCGAGCAACGCAATTCGCTCATCGCGCTCAGCAAGCGCCGCCGCCACTTGGGCGGCTTCAAAGCGTTGCGGAATGTGCTGCGGACAATTCAAGTCCCAGGCCGCGACAGAGAACAGGATAACCTGCTCTGGACGGGCCTTGTAGCCTTCGGGCATCAACCTTGCCACCAGCGTCCCGTCAGCCTCGACCACGCGTGCGGTTCCCCAGATCTTGATGCGCCGACGATAGGTGTAGTCGATCAGAAACAGAAAGGCCTTCGCATTGTCGGCCAGATTGCCGGTCGTGATGTACTGCCGGTTGCCCGCGAAATCGACGAAGCCGATGGTCTTGTCGTCGAGAACCTTGAGGAAGCCTCCCGGTCCGCCGCGGTGTTGAATGTAGGGCTGGCCCTCGGCATTGGCCGTCGCCAGAAAGACGCTCGTCTGCGCCTCTATGAAATTCCTGAGATCGTCCGTGATGCGCGTGGGCCAACCACCCTTTTCTTCTCGCTGCGCATAGGCGCGGCGCGAGCCCCTGCGAGTCTGGATAGTCTTGACAGTGGCCGTGAAGGCGACATCGCTCGAATGGGCGTGTCGAGAATCCATGGCGGCTCCTTACAGACCCAGATCGCTCAAGCCTGGATGCTCGTCGGGGCGGCGTCCAAGCGGCCACTGGTACCTGCGATCGGTTTTTCTGATTGGCAGATCGTTGATGCTAGCGATGCGCAGCCGCATTAGGCCGTGCGCGTCGAACTCCCAGTTCTCGTTGCCGTAGCTGCGAAACCACGAGTCGCTGTCATCGTGCCACTCGTAGGCGAAGCGGACGGCAATCCGGTTGCCGTGAAACGCCCAGACTTCCTTGATCAGGCGATAGTCGAGCTCCTTGTTCCACTTGCGCGTCAGGAAAGCTTCGATCGCTTCGCGTCCTTGCAGGAACTCGGAGCGGTTGCGCCACCGACTATCGAGCGTGTAGGCGAGCGCCACCTTGGCGGGATCGCGAGTGTTCCATGCGTCCTCGGCCATGCGCGCCTTCTGGGCTGCGGTCTCGGCCGTGAACGGTGGTAGTGGCGGACGGTCCATGGTTCTTGCCCCTTGATGTAGGCCTTGGGATCGCCGCTGGCGCAGCTACGCGCCAACAGCGAACTATGCCTGGGCTTCACGCGGCATTGCGGCCTTTGACAATCGGAAAATCGATATCTGTCTGCCCCACCTCGTTGATGAAGTTGGTCCACGTGTTGAGCGCGACGTGCAACACAATCTCGATCACCTGGGCATCGTCGTAGCCGGCATCCTTGACGGCCCGCAGGTCCGGCTCGCCGATGTGACCGCGCTCGCGCGAGACTTTCGTCGCAAAGCGCACCGCGGCATCAGCCTTGAGATCGTTGGAGCTGCCGTTGCGGTTGGCCATGATCTCGCCGTCGTCCAGCTTGGCGAGCGTCTTGCCGAGATAGGTGTGTGCCGAGAGGCAGTAGTTGCAGCCGTTGATCTCGGCAATCGCGAGCGCAATGCGCTCACGCGTCTGCGCCGGCAGCTTGCCCTTGTTCAAGGCGGCGTTAAGCGCGAGATAGCCTTCCAGTGCCGCCGGACTATTGGAGATCAACCGAAACATGTTCGGGGTTACCCCGAGTTGGTCCTTCACGGCCTGAAGAAGCGGTCGCGAGGCCGCCGGAGCAGCTTCGATGTCGGCTGGGGTAGTGATGCGGGACATACGGTTTTCCTCTTCTAACGCTTACGGACGCGCCCACACTTATGACCTCCCGTCCTTTGCGAGTAGGTGGCAATATCTGGAGCGACCATCCCAAATTTCGGGAGCTAGTATGGACCGTTTGGAAGCCATGGCCGTGTTGTTGGCGGCGGTTGACTCTGGCAGCCTGTCTGCTGCATCGCGACAACTCGGCCTACCGCTCACAACCGTGAGCCGGAAGGTTCTCGACCTGGAAGCGCACCTGAAAACGCGCCTTCTCATCAGGTCCAGCCGACGGGTTACGGTTACGGATGCCGGCCGCGCCTACGTCGCGGCCTGCCGTCGCATTCTGGAAGAGGTCGGAGAAGCCGAGCGTGCGGCGACAGGCGAGTACTGCACGCCGAAGGGAGACCTGTTCGTTACCGCCCCCATCGTGTTCGGCCGATTGCACGTCCTGCCGATCGTCGCGGACTTCCTGAGAGCCTATCCGGACATCAATGTGCGCATGATGCTTGCCGACCGCGTGGTCAACATGACGGAGGAGCATATCGATGTAGCGCTTCGCATCGGCGAGCTTCCGGACAGCAGCCTCGTGGCGACGAAGGTCGGCTCGATCCGACGCATCGTCTGCGCCAGCCCGGCCTATCTTGCCTCGCGCGGATCGCCGAAGAACCCAAGTGATCTCAGCGCGCATGACTGCATCACGTTCGAAGGCCTGATGTCCCCTCGAGAGTGGATCTTTCGTGTCGGCAAGGTGGTCACGCCGATCGCAATCCGTTCGCGGCTCGTGGTCAACACTGCCGAGAGTGCAATTGACGCTGCGATCGCGGGGCTCGGCCTCACACGCGTCCTGTCTTATCAGGTAGCAGACGCGCGCCGAGCCGGTACCCTCGCTGTTGTGCTCGAGAGGTTTGAGCCCATGCCCTGGCCCGTGAGTCTCGTTCACCCTGGACAGGGCCTCTTGCCGCTGAAAACGCGCGCATTCATCGACTTCGCGGCGCAGCGGCTGAGAGCGAGAATAACGGTGGTCGCCTGATCATGCGCATGAAGTCTGTGTCTCCATCACAAGGCGACTGACTACCACTCAGATTTCAACATCAGCGGCGCTAATCTCTACCGCCTAGAGATGGCAGCGTTGATGCCACGCTGAGTCCACATTGCCAGCGTGCGCGGCTGGGACGGAATCAATGACCCCGCGCACTACAATTCTCGGGACGCGCCGTTTCGCGAAACGAATCAGGCGACCACCATCATGACGGCCAAAGGTCTGCTGGCGGTTCGACCGACAGGGGCCGCCCACGCCCAGTTTTGCGCAGCTTCGGGCAAGGATCGCCAGGCTCGAGCGCGGTCGCGCGGCCGCGGCTCTGATGCGCTCAAATCCAGAGTTCACGACAAGGGTCGGCCTCCTTGTTCTGCGAGCGAATGCAGGCGGATTAGCGCCGCGCGGGCCGCGCCCCATCCTCCGTGCGGGAACACGTTTCGCGACGAGGATCGCTCCCCTCGTTGACAATCGGGAATGATCGTTCCAGAATTTGATGAACGCAATTTCCGTGCGAGTGCGGATGATGGCTCGGCCCTGCGCCTACGATCGAGACAACCTGCTGCGTCGCGCGACGGCGTTGTTCTGGGAGCGCGGGTTTGCCGGGACGTCGGTTGACGATGTTGTCCAGGCGACGGGCGTCAGCCGGTCGAGCCTGTACACAGTATTCCCCGACAAGACCGCGCTCTTCCTCGCAGCCCTCGAGCACTACCTCGACACGGTGACACGCGCCAAGCTCGAGCGGCTGGCGCAGGGCGGGCGGGCAGCGCTGGCGATCAAGAGGTTCCTGCTGGATGTCGCTGACGAGCGCCCATCGGCCTACGCGCCCGCGCACGGGTGCCTGCTCACGAACACCGCGGTGGAAGTCGGCGCTGGAGAAGAAGAGATCGCCGAATTGGTGCGCAAGGCCTTTGCGCGCTTGGAGCGGGCGTTGACTGTCCGTCTTGAGGAGGCTCGTCAGCAGGGAGACCTGTCTGTGGGCACTGAGCCCAAGCGATTTGCCCGTCAGCTGGTGGCCCTCGTCCAGGGCCTCCGGGTGATGACGAGGCTCGGCACGGAGCCGGGGGTGGCGCGCGATGCCGTCCGCTCCGCGCTCGCACCGTTGCGACAAGACTAACGAGAGGAGGATGACATGAACAAACTTCTACCACGCACCAAGGTGCCGGCACTCTCGGTGAAAACGGTGCCTGGACAGACCTGGAGACTCGCCGAGCGCAAACCGGAGCGCTTTGTGCTCATCGTCTTCTATCGCGGCCTCCATTGCCCCATCTGCCGCGGCTACTTGGGCGAGCTCACCAAGCTCGAGCCCGAGTTCAAGACGCGAGGAGTCGAGGTCGTTGCCATCAGCAGCGATCACGAGGAGCGGGCGCGCCGTGCCGTGGCCGAGTGGCAGCTCGGCAATCTGACGGTGGGCTATGGGTTCGATCTGACGGCGGCACGAGATTGGGGCCTCTTCATTTCCACCAGCCGCGGCATGACGTCGGCAGGCATTGAGGAACCGGCACAGTTCAGCGAGCCGGGCGTGTTCCTCATACGGGCCGACGGCACCCTCTATTGGTCGGCCATCCAGACCATGCCGTTCGCGCGTCCGCATTTCCGCGAGCTGTTGAGCGCGGTCGACTTCGTCATCTCCAAGGACTACCCGGCGCGCGGTGAGGTGCCATAGCGGCCACTTGCGTCGAACCAGGCACCTCTGTCAATCGGCGGGCATCTTCACCCTGACCGGCCTGCAATCGAGACCCCTCTCGTTGCCGGCGTAGAACGCGTCGGAGACCGGAGCTGCGGAGCGTAGCGCAGCAGCGGAGGCCTTGAAGCGGGGGGTTAGTCTTCAGCGCCGATGCACGTGTCAGGCGCTGGCCGATTCACACTACTCAGGTTCGGGCCGATCGCCACAATGGGACCAGACTGGAGGTCTCAGAAGACTCATCAGCGGCTCCGAATCGCGGCGTCGAGGAGCCCCGCAAATTCTTTGGCGATGTGCTCGCCGCTGTGTTCTCCCGACGGGTCGAACCACCGGGTGAGCCAGTTCACGGCGCCCATGAAGAAGAAGACGGTGAGCTTAGGATCAACCTTGCGCAAGCTGCCGTCCGCAATTCCCGTCTGTACCAGCTTGCGGAAATAGTGCTCGAAGGTATCGCGGCGTCGACCGATGATCTTGCGGTTCGCCGGTGTTAGCGCATTGAATTCCAGCAGGACCGCGCAGGCGCCGAGCTCGCTCGTCAGCAGCTCGAGATATGTGCGTACGAGCAGACTAATTTTCTCCCGCCCATTGCGACCATGCTTTTCCGCGTACTCGATGGCCTGGTCGCCAAAGTCGTGGGAGAGCTTGTGACACTCGAACAGGATCTCCTGTTTGTCGTCGACGTAGTAGTAGAGCGCCGATTTGGTGACCCCGAGCGCCTTGGCCACGTCGGTGAGCGACGTATCATGATAGCCTTTCTCGCTGAACGCTCGCGCTGCCTGCCGCAGCAGCGCTCTTCGCTTCAGTGCGAACTGCTCGTCCTGCGTCAGAACGACATTCTTCCAAGCGCCAGCGTGGCGACCCCGTCGCACCATGGACCCCCGTTCGGACGTTACTTGAACACCGTTAACCATTGCGCAGGCTAGCCGGACGTTGCGCAAGTTCTAACTAGCACACCTCGCTCTTCTCAATCGACTGCTGCCGTCGCCACAGGTCAACGCGAGCGTCCTCCGAGACCGGTTCCGTCACCAGGTATCGCTGGCAGCACCGCGCAATTGCCGTTGACATCAAGAAATTGACCTTGTAGTCAATTAAGCGTCCTTAGGGACATATATGGGAGCGGACCAACCGAGCTTCGCCGCCCATTTTCGCAATGGGAGTGAGCAAGAGGAGATCATGACCCAGACGCACCCACACTCCCTCTCGCGCCGCGCAATGCTCTTGGCAACTACGATGGCGGCGGCATCGCTCGGATGGGCGTCAAATTCAACGTGGGCCAAAGCGCCCAGGATCAACACACAAGGCCCGTATTTCTATCGCTTCGCATTCGGCGGCGCCGAAGCAACCGTCGTCTCGGACGGCCCGGTAGTGCTACCCGCAACAACCTTCGTCGGGGTGCCGCACGAAGAGGTGCAGCGCATGCTCGCCCGCAGCTTCCTGCCGACCGACAATGTCGTCTTCGAGCAAAACATTCTTGTGCTCAACACCGGGGACAAGCTCGTGATGTTCGACACAGGTCTCGGCAGCATGAAGCTGTTCGGACCTGGATCGGGTCGAATGCTCAACAGCCTCAAGCAGGCCGGCATTGACCCCAAGGACATCGATGCCGTGGTCCTCTCGCATGCCCACCCTGATCACGTCTGGGGCGTCATGGCCGACGATGGAAGCCCGAACTTCCCCAACGCACAAATCTACATCAGTCAAGCTGACTACGAATTCTGGACAGACGAAGCCAAGCTATCCAACAAGGACTTGAAGGCGCTCATTGAGGGGGCGCGCAGGCATCTCCTGCCGAATCGCTCGCGCATCATCTTCTTCAAGGATGGTCAAGAATTCCTGCCGGGAGTCCAGGCCATGGCAACCCCTGGTCACACGGTAGGGCACGCCATGTTCATGCTTTCGTCCGGCGACAAGACGCTCGCGGTCCTTGGCGACACGACGCACCACCCGGTGCTGCTGTTCGAAAACCCGCGCATGGAGTTCATCTACGACACCGATCCAAAGCAATCTGTGCAATCGCGGGTGCGCGTCTTGGAGATGCTGGCGGCCAAGCGCATTCCCTTCCTCGGTTACCACTTCCCTTGGCCTGGCATCGGTTTCGCCAGCAAGCATGGGGACGGCTTCCGGTATCACCCGCAGCCCATGCAGATGCTTCTCTGAATCAAGCCGGGGCTTTAACCGCAAGTGAGCCATGAACAGACGATGAAACGTTTCCCCGGCACGACGCGCCAGGTGCCTCTGGGGCAATGACACTCAGCACAATCACCAGAAAACGTTTCCTTGGGAGGAATGCATGCGATTTCGTAAAGCCAAGCTCTTCCATCTGCCACTCGCCATCCTCGCTGCGACAATCATCCCTGCGAAGGCTGCTGAATGCGAACTGAAGTTGGGGGTCGTGGCGGTTCTATCCGGGCCCGCCGCGCAATGGGGCATTGCTCTGCGTGGAAGCGCGGAGCTCGCTGCTGCCGAAGCGAATGCTGAAGGCGGCCTCAAGGTCGGCGCAGACAATTGCCGCATCAGCGTCGTGACTGTGGACAGCAAATACACCGCCGAAGGCGCAGCCGCCGCGGCCAACAACTTGGTGAGCCAGGGCATCAAGATTATCCTGGGGCCGATCGGCTCGCCCGAGCTGACGGGGCTGAAGCCCATCGCTGTGCGCAACGAATTGCTCGTCGTTGCCAGCAGCTACGCCAAGAATGCCATCGGACCGCAATGGCCGCTTGTGTTCCACGGCGGCCCTGGGCCCAGCGGCTGGGCCGATCCCATCATCAAAGTCGCCAAGCAGAAGTTCACTATCAGGTCCGTGGTCGTGGTGGCACCGAACGATCAAGGCGGCACCGATATCGCCAGCGTGGTCGTTGATGCCTACTCGAAGAACGGCATCAAAGCCCGAGAGGAGTACTACCAGCGCGGCACCACGAACTTCGCGCCCCTCGTCACACGCATTCTCAATGCACAACCGGACGCGGTCGACCTCGCCTCATCTCCCGCCGGCGATGCAGGCATTATCGTCAAACAACTCCGGCAAGCCGGATTCACGGGCCCAATTGGCCGCCTTGGCGGCCCCGGTACTGACGAAATCGCGCGCGTAGCCGGCGGCTATGACGTCCTCAAGAACTTCTACTGGTATGAGCCTGTCTTAATCGACGACAAGGTCCGCAAGATCGCGGATGACTATAGGCGCCTGCTCAATGCCAGCCCGCCTGAGAACAACCTCTTCTTCCAGTGGGTCGCTGTTGCGCGAATTCTCACCAAGGCCATCGCGCGCGCCGGAACCATCGAAGATACCAAGAAGATCGCGGACGCTCTTCGCGCGCTCCCCGTCGAGGATGAAGCCTTGGGCAAGGGGCTATGGATCGGCCAGGAATTCTTCGGCATCAATCAGGAATTGTCCTTCCCGTTTGGCATCGGCTTGATCCTCGACGGCAAGGTTCAAGCGTTGCAGCGTCACGACGCGGCGACCGGAAAATGACGAGGGAGACCGTGCCCATGGACTCTCTCCTCGCCGCCGTCATCATTGGCGTGAGCCTGGGCGGGCAGTACGCTCTCCTGGCCCTCGGCTTTACACTGATCTTCGGCATCTTGGGTGTCGTCAACTTCGCACACGGCGGCTTGTACGTCCTTGGTGGCTACGTCGCCCAGGCCGCCGTGAGCAAGCTCGCCATACCCTACCCCGTAGCCGTGCTCGCCGCCGCGTTGGCAACGGGTGCCGTCGGTTACGCGTTCGAGCGCTTCGTTCTTGAGCGGCGCATCGACGATCACCTTGCCACGCTCATGCTCACGCTCGGTCTCTATCTCATGCTGTCGACCGGCATTCTGGTCACCTTTGGAGCGGAATCAGTCCAATTCGCCTTTCCGGTCACCGGTGCCATCCGAGGGAACGGATACTACATCCCACTCGAGAACCTGATTGTTCTTGCCACTTGTCTGTTGGCAATCGGTGCCGTCTATCTCCTGCTTTTCCGCACGGATTTCGGGCGAGCCTCGCGTGCCCTCGCTGATCATAGAGCGGTTGCTACAGCACAAGGCATGCGCCCTCATCAGCTCTTCCCTCTGGCTTTCGCGTTGGCATCAGGTTTGGCAGGGCTGACGGGGGCGTTGGTGACGCCGATCCTCTCCTTGGCACCGCATGTCGGAGATCCCGTCCTCGCCACCTCGTTCCTCGTCGTCATTCTCGGGGGCCTCGGCAGTATCGGCGGAGCCACCGTCGCTGCCTTCCTAGTCGGACTGATCGAGGCTTTCTCGGGCGTCTACCTCGGCGGCTCCAAGGGTGCGTTGGCCTTGTTCATCATCGTTCTCGTGATGCTGGTTGTTCGCCCATCGGGATTGCTCGGGCGTGAGACGCGCGGGGCCTGAGACATGTTCAAACTGTCTGCCAGGCGACGCGCACGCACGGAAGCCGCAGCTGTCATCACCCTTGCTGCAACGTTCGCTGTGCCCTTCGTCACAAGCAGCCCGCTCGTCTTCTCCATCTTGAACCAAATCCTGATCGCCATCCCGGCAGCGTTCAGCGTCTTCATAATGCTGCGCATGAACCTGCTGACGTTCGCCGTACCGGCATTCATGGCAATCGGCGGATACTCGGTCGCCATTGCGGCCGCGAACGGCATCACTGACGCGATCGCGCTGGCAGTATTGAGCTTCGCAATTCCCGCTGCTGTCGCGGCACCGCTCGGCGCGATGGTACTGAGACTCAAGGGCGTTTATTTCGTCCTGGTCACCTTCGTCCTCACCGAGATCACGCAACTCACCTTGTTTGAGATGCCTTGGCTCACAGGCGGCTCCAACGGCCTCGTGGCCATACCACCGACGACACTGCTCGGAACCTCCCTCAGTAGCAATCGCGCGGTGCTCCTGCTCGCCACCGCACTCTCATTGGTTGCAGCGCTGATTGCCGTCTCCCTCACGCGTCGTTTCCGCGAGCATTTCGATGCAATCGGGGAGAATGCCTTGCTGGCTCAGAGCCTCGGCCTGATTGTCTGGCGCTACAAGGCATTGGGCTTCGTCGTGGCGGCCGGCCTGTCCGGGATCGCCGGATATTCGCTCGTCAACATGCTGCTGACTGCGCACCCCTCCTCATTCAGCCCGATCTCATCGGTGAACTATATCGCCTACGCAATCGTCGGCGGCAGTGGCTCAATCATTGGTCCGATAGTCGGCAGCGCCGTTCTGGTCTGGGCGGCGAACCTGTTCAACAATCACGGCGAGTACTCGCCAGGCCTATTCGGATTGCTCATTACGCTTTTTGTCCTGGTCGGCAAGGATGGCATCATCGGCATTCTCTCCCGCCTTGCCTCCGCGCCGCTTGCGTCTGACGCATCCTCGCCTGGTCGGCACTCCAAGGCGGCTGCAGTGTCGTGAGGATGCTTACATGCTAGCGCCCCTCGCGTCCCGTCACTTTCGTCGCAATTCGGACCGCAGCGCCGAGCTGCGTCTCGAGAAGATCTCGAAGCGCTTCGGTGGGTTGAAGGTTTTCCAGGACGTAAGCTTCACGCTGCCCCCGGGCGACGTCCTCGGCATCATCGGCCCGAACGGCGCCGGGAAGACAACGCTGATCAACATCATCTGCGGCAACCTAGCCCCGACCACGGGTCGCATCCTGCTGCAGGACGTCGATATCACCGGCAAGTCCATTCATATGCTCAGCCGTCGCGGGCTGGTGCGCACCTTCCAACAAACCAATGCCTTCGCACGCGCAACCGTTCGCGACAGCGTCGCGCGGGCTTTCCGTTTCAGCGGCAACAGCGCAAACGGGACCGACGTCACGTCGTTGTTGCGGCGCTTCGACCTCCTGGACCGACTCGACGAGCCAACCGGCATGCTGCCGTACGGCCAGCAGAAGATGCTCGGGTTGCTTCTGGCATACGCGACGCGCCCGAAAGTTCTCCTGCTCGACGAGCCAGCCGCCGGCCTCGAGGCCCGCGAGCGCAGCCGTATTGACGACTTCGTGCACCATGCGCGGCGGGCATTCGGCTGCGCCATCCTCATCGTCGAGCACGACATGGACCTCATACGCCGACTGTGCCCCCGTATCCTCGTCCTCGATGGTGGTCGTGTTCTTGCGGAAGGAGCGCCGCAGGACGTCCTCAGCCGTCAAGACGTGATCGAGGCATATCTCGGCGGCTCGGACGAGACGGCAACAGTTCCATGCTGAAGGTCGACAACCTCCACGTCCGATATGGCGGCATCGGCGCTCTGCGCGATGTGTCTCTCAACGTCGCGGTCGGCGAAACGGTGCTGCTGATCGGCGCCAACGGAGCCGGCAAGTCGAGCTTGATCAACGCCATCATCGGACTGGTACCGACAAGCGGCGGGACTATCCGCTTCAATGAAAGAGAACTCGTACCAATATCGTGCGCTGAGCGAGCACGCTCCGGCATCGGCTATTCACCCGAGGGGCGCTGCGTCTTCCCGTCCATGTCCGTCACCGACAATGTGCTGTGCGGAGCGTTCGGTCGCGGACGCAAACGCCAGCTGCAAGCCCTCGATTGGCTGAAATCCATTTTCCCGCTGCTGGCCGATCGCGCTGGCCAGCCAGCGGGGCAGCTCAGCGGCGGCGAGCAACAGATCGTGGCCCTCGCCCGAGCCATGTGCTCGCTGCCGACGCTTCTCCTGCTCGATGAACCCTTCCTCGGCCTCGCTCCGATCTGGATTAGCCGCATCAGCAACGCCATTCGCGAGCTACAGCGCCGCGGCACGACAATTCTGATGACCGAGCAGATGGCTCGCCCGGCGCTCAAGCTTGCCAATCGCGGCTACATCATGCGCTCGGGCGAGATACGGCGCGCGGGCACCGCCGTCGAGATTCGCGACCTGGCCCTCGCCGAGGAGTATCTATGATGCTGCCCACCGAGCTCCTCCACAGTGACCATGCAACTGACCTGCTCCCCGGAGGGCAGATCGGCGGTCCCAGGGCCACCATGCAGCTCGGGCTGGGCGGCAAGACGGCACTCGTCACCGGCGGCAGCAAAGGCATCGGTCTTGAGACCGCGCGCCTTCTCGCTGCCGAGGGCGCGGACGTCCTTATCGCTGCGCGGCGCGCAGCGGGGCTCGCCGAGGCGGCCGCCGAGATAGAAGCAGGCACAGCGTGCAAGGTGCACACCGTGGCACTCGACGTTGCGAGCGTCGAGGACGTGGCTGCGTTGCCAAGTGCCGTCGCGGCTACGATCGGGCACGTCGATCTGCTGGTCAACAACGCCGGGACAGGCACGTACAAGCCGTTTCTGGAAGTATCCGAGGCAGAGCTCCAATACGGCATGGCCGTGAACTTCTTTGCCCAATTTCGCATCTGCCAGCGCATCATCCCAATGATGATTGCCCGCGGCGGTGGTCGCATTGTGAATGTGAGCGGCGAGACGGCCATCCGGGTGATGCAGCCACCGTTTCTGTCCTCGTGTACGGGCCCGGCAAAAGCTGCCGAGAACCGCCTGACAAGTATCCTCGCCCACGAGTTCGCAACCCACGGCATTCGCGTGAACGCAGTCGTTCCGGGATTCGTCCACACGCCCGAGCGGTTCGCCAAGTGGCAAAGCGAACTCTCGCAACGTCCGCTCTCCAACGAGGACGCTCATCAAGAGCGCGAGCGATGGTCAGCGACGCATGGCATGCGAACCACGCGCTGGGGCACGCCGCGGGAGATCGCAAACCTCATCGTCTTTGCCTTGTCCGATGCGGCAAGCTTCGTCAACGGCGCCGTCCTGATCGCAGACAACGGCCTGCATCAGGCGTGAGCCGCCAGACCCCGACCCGAGTGCTGCGAACGGCAGCCCTGCCCCCCTCGCGCCAAAGATGAAAACGACTCATTCAATCGGTGTCTCGCAGTGAAAAGGACCATCAATGACCAAAGTGCGGCCCCTTGACGGTATCACCGTCGTCGAACTCGGCCATAGCGTAGCCGCCCCGTTCGCGGGGCTCATCCTCGCCGACCTCGGCGCACGCGTCATCAAGGTGGAGAACCCCGTCGGCGGCGACTACGCACGCGGCTGGGGACCTCCATTCTGGCGGGAAGAGGCAACGGCCTATCTCAGCCTCAACCGAGGCAAAGAAGGTATCACCGTCGATTTCGGCGACGAAACCGACCTCGCTGCTTTGCGCCACCTCATTCTGTCGCAAGCCGACGGCGTCATCCAGAACCTTCGACCGGGACTGCTCGCGCGCTATGGCCTGACCGCTGAAAGCTTGCGCACCAGCAAGCCGTCTCTCTTGTGGTGCGATATTGGCGCTTTCGGAGGCAAAGGGCCTCTTGCCCACAAGCCTGGCTACGATCCGCTCGCACAGGCAGCAACCGGCATCATGAGCGTGACCGGCGAGGCCGGACGACCGCCCGTGCGCGTCGGCGTCTCGCTGGTCGATATGGGGGCGGGCATGTGGACCGTGATCGGCTTCCTCGCCGCGCTGTTGGCGCGTGGGAAGTCCGGTCAGGGCTGCAATATCGCCACGTCGCTTTACGAAACTGGCCTCACCTGGATGACCATTCCTCTTGCGGGATATGCAGCTTGCGGCGACATCCGCAAGCCCCAGGGTTCAGGCGCCGCCGAGATCGTTCCCTATCAGGCTTTCCAGACATCCGACGGCTGGCTGATGATTGCGGCTGGAAACGACAGCTTGTTCCGCAAGCTCTGCGCGGCTCTCGGGTTCGATGCCCTCTCCAGCAGGCCCGAGTTTGCCAGCAACGCAGCCCGTGTTGTCAACCGCCACCAGCTCATTCCACTGCTCGCCGACCGCGTGCGCCAATTCGCCAGCGACCGTCTTGGGCAAGTCCTGGATGCCTCAGGCGTGCCCAGCGCGCCGCTCTTGACGGTCGATCAGGTCGCGTCACATCCACAGATGAGGGCACTTGAAATGGCTATGCCCTGCGCCGACGACGATCTCGAGCTGGTCGGTATTCCACTGACGCTCGATGATCAGCGCCCCCGAGCTCGCCGCCGCGCCCCGACGCTCGGCCAGCACAACGACAATCTAGCGTCTCATAGGGCCTAGCTCCGTGCACGATGAGTATCAAACGCTCGCCATCGAGCGCAGGGACGACGGCGTCGTGGTTGTGATGCTGGATCGGCCCGAGGCAGCCAACGCAATGAACACGCAGATGGGCCTCGACCTCATGCATCTCTTCGAGGGGTTGCTCATTGAAAGCGCTGATCTGCGTTGTGTCATCCTGAGTGGACGAGGTGACAAGGCGTTTTGCGCGGGCGGCGACCTCAAGGAACGCCGAGGCATGAGCGATGCGCAATGGCAGTCCCAACATGCCGTGTTCGAGCGCATGGCACGCGCACTCATCGGTTGCCCGCTACCGGTGATCGCCGCCGTCAATGGTGCGGCCTACGGTGGCGGATGCGAGATCGCCGCGGCCGCGGACTTCGTCTACGCATCCTCCAGCGCCCGTTTTGCCCTGACGGAAGTGACCCTCGGCATCATGCCCGGTGCCGGCGGCACCCAGCTGCTGCCGCGTGCGGTCGGCGAGCGGCGCGCGAAGGAAATCATCCTCACCGGATTGCCCTTTACAGCCCAAGAGGCTGCAGAATGGGGGCTCGTCAACCGCGTTGTTGCCGCTAGAGACCTTATGGCGGCGTCCATCGCCACCGCCCAACGCATTGCCCAGAACGCACCGATTGCCGTCAGGCAAGCCAAGCAGTCGATCCATCGCGGAATGCAAATGTCGCTGTGGGATGGCCTGGCATTCGAGATCGAAGCTTACAACCGCTTGGTGCCGACGGCCGACCGGCAGGAAGGTGTCGCCGCCTTCAATGAGAAGCGCAATCCCGTGTTTCAAGGACGTTAACGCGAGGTTCCTGCATGGCAGAAACAGTGCACGTGCGCGAGGTCGGGCTGCGCGATGGCCTCCAGCTCGTCAGCACCATCCTCACCACCGAGCAGAAGCTCGAATGGTGTCGGCGCGCGGCGGACGCGGGCATTCGTGAGATCGAGGTCACTTCGTTCGTCCCGGCAACGGTCGTACCCCAGTTCGTTGATGCGGAAGCTGTAGCACAGGGCGCGATCGCCATAGGCGGCTGCACGCCAACCGCACTCGTCCCCAATCTCAAGGGCGCGCAGCGGGCACTATCGCTCGCAATCCCCAAGATCAACTATGTCGTGTCCGCGAGCGAGGATCATAACCTCGCCAACGTGCGCCGCACTACGCGAGAGTCGGTGGAAGACTTTGCGCGGATCATTGCGGCCCGAGACAACCAGAGCGAGAGACGTGCCAAAGTTGGCGCCGGCATTGCCACATCGTTCGGGTGCACTCTCGCCGGGGCTGTCCCGGAGGCCCGCGTCATCGGCCTTGCAGCCGATCTCCTTGCGCTCGGCGCAGACGAGATCGTCATTGCCGACACCGTTGGCTACGCCGATCCTGGGGCGGTGCGCCGCCTCCTCACAGCGGTGTTGCGCGAAGCCGGTGCAAAACCGGTCGCCTGCCATTTCCACGACACGCGTGGCCTCGGCCTTGCCAATGTCACGACTGCCCTCGACGTCGGCATCCGCGCCTTTGACGCCTCTCTGGCAGGCCTCGGCGGCTGTCCCTTCGCACCGGGCGCCTCAGGTAACGTCGGCACCGAAGACTGCATTTTCCTTTTCGAGTCCCTAGGCTTCGCCACGGGCGTCGACATCGCCAGGCTGCTAGCCCTTCGCCGTTCCGTGGAGGCTTGGCTTCCAGGCGAGCGCTTTTCCGGAACGATTGCCCGGGCCGGGCTCCCCAAGACCTTTCGGCCCACCTCGATCCATCGCTGACACGCCTGGGGTATCGACAATGAAGAACGAGGAGTCGCATATCGACAACGATGTCACCGTGGCGGTCGGACGCGACTTCCCCGAGATCCGTGACGCGGTGCGTTCAATCTGCGCCGACTTTCCCGCCACGTACTGGCGCGACCTCGATGAGCGCAGCGCCTATCCGTCGACGTTCGTCGAGGCGCTGACAAAATCTGGCTACCTGGGCGCGCTGATACCCCAAGAATACGGCGGATCGGCTCTGCCTTTGAGGGCGGCCGCCGTCATTCTCGAGGAAGTCAACGCCTCCGGATGCACAGCGAGCGCCGCCCATGCTCAGATGTACATCATGGGGACGCTGCTGCGTCATGGCAGCGAGCAGCAGAAGCGCCGCTATCTTCCGGATATCGCCTCCGGGAAGCTGCGCCTGCAAGCCTTCGGCGTCACCGAGCCGACCAGTGGCTCGGACACGTCCAGTCTCCGGACTCGCGCAGAACGGCACGGGAATGTGTTTCTCGTCAACGGTCAGAAAGTATGGACGTCGCGTGCGCTGCACTCCGATCTCATGTTGCTTTTGGCGCGAACAAGTCCGCTCGACACCGTCGCAAGACGCACCGAGGGTCTTTCGGTATTTCTGGTGGATCTTCGCGCAGCAACCGACAATGGACTGCAGGTACGTCCAATCAAGACATTGATCAATCACAACACGACAGAAATTTTTTTCGAGAATCTCGAGGTTCCCGCCGAGAACCTCATTGGCAGGGAGGGAGAGGGCTTCCGTTACATCCTCGATGGAATGAACGCGGAACGCATCCTCGTTGCATCCGAATGCGTAGGCGATGGGCGTTGGCTCCTCGAAAAGGGCGTGGCCTACGCCAACACGCGATCCGTATTCGGCAGACCAATAGGGCAGAACCAAGGGATACAATTCCCGCTGGCGCGAGCGCACGCTGAATTGGAGGCGGCCGATATGATGGCGCGGCGGGCCGCGGCGCTGTTCGATGCCCAACAACCCTGCGCCGCCGCCGCCAACATCGCCAAGCTGCTTGCCTCCGAGGCGACCTGGCGGGCCGCCGAAGCAGCCATGCAGACGCACGGCGGGTTCGCTTTTGCACGCGAATATGACGTCGAACGGAAATGGCGCGAGGCGCGCATCTACCAGACCGCGCCGATCTCCACCAACCTCATCCTCGCATTCGTCAGCCAGCATGTCCTGGGCCTGCCCCGCTCCTACTAGGTCAATGCCGCTGATTTTCCACCGCGGAGACGCCCCCGATGGTCAAGCTCACACGACAAGCAGCGCAATTTGTCTCAACCCTCGACGCCAAGCACCTGCCACCGCGCTGCGTCGAAGCCGCGCGTACGGGCGTCATCGATTGCATTGGGGTCATGGTGGCAGGAGCCGACGAGCGGGCCGTGCGCATCGTGTCGGCCATGCTTCCGACGGCGACTTCCAACCGTGCTTCGCGCGAGGTGCCCTCAGGTCGCGCCCTATCGAGTCCAGACGCGGCTCTCGTCAACGGCGTTGCCGCGCACGTGCTCGACTATGACGACGTGGCACTCGACGGCCACCCGAGCGCAGTCCTCGTGCCGGCCATCGTGGCAGAAGGTTGGACGCTCGAGAGCAGTGGCGCGGATGTGCTCGCGGCCTATGCGGCCGGCTATGAACTATGGGCGGCGCTGATTGCGTTGGAGCTCGGACATCTTCATGATCGCGGCTTTCATCCCACTGGCGTAATCGGCGCGCTCGCGGCAGCCGCCGCCTGCGCCCGCTTGCACCGGCTCGGGCCCGACAAGACAACCCACGCCCTAGCCATCGCCGCCTCGCTCGCCGCGGGGTTGGTTGCCAACTTCGGCACCATGACCAAGTCGCTGCATGCCGGCCGGGCGGCGCAATCCGGTGTTCTCGCCGCCCGCCTCGCCCGTGACGGCCTCACGGGTGCCCTGGACGCCCTCGAACACCCGACAGGGTTCATCCGCGCTCACTCGACCATCGACCCAACCGATCTCGACACCAGCGACCTGGGACTCGGCGTCAATTGGCGGCTCGCCGACATCGGCGTCAACATCAAGCGCTATCCAACCTGCTACGCGACGCATCGCGCCATCGATGCCATGATCGACCTCGCCCGCTCGCGTGATCTCGATCCGGACGCCGTCGCGGAAGTCCACGTCCGCACTGGCCGCACGCAGCTCTTGATGTTGCGCAACAGCCAGCCACGCACCGCACTGGAAGCCAAATTCAGCATGCAGTTCGCGCTGGCGGCCGCTCTCATATCCCGCCGTGTCGGCCTGCCGGAATTGACCGATGAATATGTTCTCAGACCCGAGGTCGTGGCCAACGGCGCCAAAGTGCGTTGCACCACGACCGATCAAGCAATGGAAACGTTGCCGTTTGCTCCCGACGATCGAGTAAGCGTCGTCCTGCACGACGGCACGATCATCGAGCACGCACCGGTCACGCACGCCAAGGGCAGCTGGGCGCTTCCGCTCACCCGCGACGAGCTTGAGGAGAAGTTCTTCGACTGCGCCACACGGCGACTGCCCCAAGGTCAGGCGCGCAAGCTCTTCGACCAGTTGTGGTCGATCATCGATCTGCGCTCGGTCTGCGAACTCGAACTGAACGAACGTCCTTCCCTGTCCTGACCCCCGCGCTCACGCGTCCTTCGCCATTCATCTTGCTTCCGAGGATCTGCCATGACCAGTGCCATTTGGAGTCCCCAGGCCGACCACCGCCGTCGCCTCACCATCGGGACCGTCGAGGTTACCGCACTCTCCGACGGCTTCCTCGATGCGTCCCTCGAGATTCTCCAGAACATCACCACAGACGCCGCCGAGCGCATGCTGACGGACGCCGCACGTCCCTGTCCGCCGCGCATATCCGTCAATGCATTCCTGGTCCGCTCGGGCGGGAGGACCGCTCTGATCGACACGGGCTCCGGCTCGAGCATGGGGCCTACTCTCGGAGGTCTGCCCGGTAGCCTTGCGGCGGCTGGCGTCGATCCGGCGTCGATCGACAGCATCCTCCTGACCCACATGCACCCGGACCACTCCAATGGCCTTGCCGGCGCAGATGGCAAAGCGCTCTTTCCCAACGCCGAAGTGATCCTTCATGAACACGAGCTCGCGCACTGGCGCGATGATGCGCAAATGTCGCGCGCAACCGAACGCCAGCGCTCGCGCTATTTCGAAGCGGCACGCAAGCAGTTGGACCCTTACGCCGAGCACCTGCGCCCCGTTCGATCCGGCGAGGTCTTTCCTTGTGTCAGCGCACTCGCCATCCCCGGACACACGCCCGGACACACGGGCTACATTATCGCCTCTGGCGACGATGCCCTCATCGTCTGGGGAGACATCGTGCATGTCCCGGAGATCCAAGTCCCACGCCCGGAGGTGTCCCTTAGCTTTGATTCAGACCCAATGACAGCGGCAGCAACGCGTCTACGCGTCTTTGATATGATCGTTGCGGACCGCTTGCTGATCGGCGGCATGCACTTGAACTACTCCGGTTTTGCACGAATGACCCGCGAAGCCGGCCGCTATTGGCTATCGCCGCTAGTGGATTAGATGGACCCGCAGGCCGACCGCGCGGGATCCCGCAAGCGGGCGCTGACGATCAAGGATGTCGCCCGCGTCGCCGGTGTGTCGGTAGGCACCGTCTCGCGGGTGCTGCATGCTAACTCCCGCGTCGGCGAGAAGCTGCGCATTCGCGTCCAGAAAGCAATCGACGATCTTGGGTACGTACCCGATGCGGTGGCCCAGAGCATGCGCATCGGCATCACCCATACGATCGGCTGCGTCTTGCGGGAGATCAATATTCCCGTCCTCGGCGCCTTCGTAAAGGCGGCGCACGATGTCCTCGACGAGGCCGGCTTTTCCCTAGTCATAACCAATTCAGAAGGTCGCCGCGATCGGGAGTTCGAGCTTCTCCGTCGAATGAGCCGCCGCCAAACGGATGGGGCCATGATCGGCCCCTACACGCCGATTGCCGGTGACTTCGAGGCTTTCCTGAAGGACCTGCCCATTCCCATTGTCCTCATCGATCGCGACGTTCCACCATGGCTCGATGCCGTCATGGCCGATCACGCACATGGCACGCGCGTGGCAGCGCAACACCTCCTGAAGCTTGGTCATCGGCGCATTGCCATCATCACGGGACCAAACGAGCTCTATCCGGCACGTGAGCGACTGCGCGGCTACAAGGAAGCGTTCGACCTCGAAGGACTCCAACCGGATCCGAGCCTCGTGCTCGCCTCCAGCTTCGTCGCTGGAGCAGGCTTCCGCCACACGTCGTCCATGCTCGCGCACACGCAGCGCCCCACGGCTATCATTGCTGGCGGCATGGACATGCTATCAGGCGTATTGCGAGCCATCCGGGCACGAGGTCTGCGCGTACCAGAAGACATCTCGATTGTCGCTTCAAGCGATTCCGAGCTGGCCGAGCTCTATCGACCGCCTATCGGGGTGGTACGCTGGGACCTTGCAGAAGTTGGCCGTGTGGCGGCCGAGCTTCTCCTCGACCGAATCAAGAATCGGGCCGCCCCTCTGCCCCGACACGTCCTCCTGCCGACCGAATTTACGGCCCGTCAGTCAATTGGGCCAAGCCCCACACGGCAAGGCTGACGGCCGACTTGGTGGACTCTGTCAACTACTGTTCGCCACAGCCGACGCACTCGACCCTACGTGGCACCAGTCGCCAGCATCGCACTCGAGCATAGACGGCCGGCAATCGCCGTTCTCACAAGGCTAACAGATTGTCACGCAGCTCCACGTTCTCTCGGAGCTCTCCGGCAGGTCCACTGAAACGCACGGAGCCCTTTTGCAGGACATATGCACGGTCGGCGAGTGCCAGCGAAAAATCCAGACCCTGCTCAGCCAATAGGATGGTCAGCCCCTCCGCCTTCAACCTTTTCACTTGGGCCAGCAAGCTCTCGACAACAACCGGAGCAAGCCCCTCCGAGGGCTCATCCAGAAGGAGCAGCTCGGGGTTGCCGACCAGCGTACGGGCGATTGTGAGCATCTGTTGCTCGCCGCCGGACAGAACGCCCCCAGGCCGTTTCGAAAGCTCGCGCAACTTTGGGAACAGCGCATACACCGCCTCAATCGTCCAAGGACCCGGACGTTTCGCCGATCGCTGCGCCACGTCCAAATTCTCCCAGACGCTCAATTCGGAGAAGATTCTGCGGTCCTCCGGCACGAAGCCTATCCCACGCCGCGCCATCCGATGCGGATGAGAACCTGTTACGTCCTCCCCCTTCCAGCGAACCCGCCCCTTGTATGGAGGCGTGAGGCCCATTATTGACCGCATCGTTGTCGTCTTGCCGACACCGTTTCTGCCCAGCAGACACACGCACTCGCCTCTGCAGATCTCCAGTGACACCCCGAATAGCACGAGCGAGGTCCCATAGGCAGTGTGGATGTCATCGAGCTCGAGCAGCCCAGTCAATGCATCCCTCCCCCGAGATAGATGCTCCGCACCAGCGCATCCCGGCGTACCTCCTCCGGCGCACCGTTGGCCACAATGCGCCCTTGGTGCAGGACTGCCACAACGTGAGCGATGGAGAACACGACGTCCATGTCGTGCTCGGTGAAGAGCAGCGTGAGTTCGCGCTCTTCTACGATACGATCCAATAGCCTGATCACCTCCCCTGTCTCCTGCGCGCTCATGCCCGCAGTTGGCTCATCAAGGAGTAGCACGCGTGGCTCCCCCGCAAGGGCGATCGCAAGCTCGACCTGCTTCTGGCCGCCGTGCGACAGCTCGCCGGCCACCGTATCGCACTCGTCCGCAAGCCCCAGCGACTGCAACATGGCCTCGGTCTTGTCCCGCAATTGCGCGTCGGAACGCCTCCACATGTTGAGACCCCTACCCTGGTGAGCGATCAATGACGCCTGGACGTTCTCGTAGACCGTCAACCTGGAAAAGATGTTGGTGCGTTGGAAGGAGCGCCCCATGCCCATTCGGCAGATCCTGTGCGGCGACGCGCCCGTGATATCGCGCCCTTCCAGCAGAACCTCGCCTCGGTCCGGCGCCAGGTGGCCGGTGATGAGATTGAAGAGCGTCGACTTTCCGGCGCCGTTCGGGCCGATCACTGCGAGGATTTGTTTCCTGCGAACGCTGAAGCTCACATCGCTGGTTGCCACGAACCCCGAGAACGACTTGCGTAAGTCCCTGACTTCAAGCATTGAAGCGGTCTCGCGATCGCCATGCTGCACCGACCGCGCCAGCGATCCCTCGTGGAAAGGCGAACAACAGCGCCAACATGATCGCGCCAAGCACCAATGGCCAGTATTCTGTGCGAGACACAATATATTGGTTCAGGATTATCAGAACTGCGGCACCAATCGACGGCCCCCAAAAGCTATACATGCCACCAAGAATGGTCATGATCAGAACCTCTGCTGATTTCGGCCAGTAGCAAAAGTCGGGAAATACGCCGCGATTGAAAATCCCGAACAGACCGCCCGCGAGGCCGGCAAACCCGCCGGCTATCGTGAACACCACGAGTTGGTGGCGCCGCACGTCGATACCGATGAACTGCGTGCGCTCGAGATTGTCGCGAATGCAGGTCAGGATTCGTCCAAATGATGAATTTGCGATACGCCGCATAGCGAGCATCGAGACTGTCGCCAACATCAGAACGACAAAATAGAACTTGTCGCCGCTGCGAAGCGACCCAATCCAGGGCAGCCAGTCGAGGAAGGCAAGGTCGGGCATCGGCACATCGGGATAGCCCTGCTCGCCACCAGTGACATCGTTCCACTTGAAGCAGACTGCCCACACGATCTGCGCAAACGCGAGGGTGAGCATGGAGAAATAGACGCGTGTAAGGCGCACACAAAAATAACCAAACACGCCAGCTAATAGCGCCCCTCCGACACCGCCCAATAACCAAGCAGCAAGAAACGGGACGCCGCCGGCCTTCATCAGGATTCCGCACACGTAGGCGCCGACGCCGAAGTAGGCCGCATGCCCGAACGAGACAAGTCCTGATAGGCCGACCAGAAGGTTTAGACTGGTTGCTAACATTGCGAATATGACGATGTCGGTCGCGACAAACGTATAGTAGCGGGAGCCGAGTACCGGCACCGTCGCGGCAATGACGAACAGGGCCGCCGAGACAACCACGCCGGTGACGGTCTGCCGCCTCACCTTATGGGCCTCCCCAACAAGCCCCAGGGGCGAATGATCAGGACCAGCGCCATCAGTGCGAAGGCAGCGAAGATGGAAAAGCGTGGAAAAATGACAATGCCAAACGCAAGCACCATGCCGTAGACGAGGGACCCCAGTAGCGTCCCCCACAGTGAGCCCAAGCCTCCGATCACAACGACGATGAACGCATCGACGATGATTTCGACGTCCATTCCGGGTACCACGCTCCGAATCGGGGTGATGAGCGCTCCGGACAACCCGGCTAGGAAGGACGCCGCCATGAACATCGTCGTGTAAAGGGACGAAACGTCGGTGCCGAGCGCACCTAGCATTTCGCGGTCGAGTGCTGCGGCGCGAATAATGCGGCCATAACCCGTGCGATTGAGCGAGAGCCAGAGCACGATCACTACCATGGAGCCGATTGCCAGAATCACCAGCTCATAGGTCGGAAATCTCACGCCCCCGAGCTCAACGCTCCCTGCAAGCCCATGCGGCCGCGACACGGAATGTGCCTCAGTACCCCATAGTATCTTGGCGGCGTCTGAGAAGATCAGCACCAGCGCGTAAGTGAACAAGAGCTGATAGTGCTCTTCGCGTCTGTACACGAAACGCAGCAGGCATCGTTCGACGACGGCGCCTAAGACGGCGACCACGCATGCCGCGACAAGGACGGACGCCCAAAAGCTCACCCCATAGCCAGGTAGCCGCGCAGTCGTGTCCCACGCGATGTAGGCGCCGATCATGTAGAGGGAGCCGTGTGCGAAGTTGATGATCCTCAAGACCCCGAAGATCAGCGACAAACCGGAGGCGATGAGGAAAAGAAAGATTGCAGTGGTCACCCCACTGCGCAGTTGGCCGAGGACAAAACCACTGTCGAGTAATTCAAGCATCTGCTCGCTCGCGGCGTAACAGGTGTTGCCCTCAAACCGCGAAGTGCGAGCACTCGCCAAGCCAGGGGCGCGCCACCATGGGCTAGTCCATGAAGGGTTTCGGATCCACGTACCTGACCTCGCTCATGACTGCGTTGGGACCACCGCGTGCGTCTTTGACCATCCTTCCATAGAACTGCCCACGATCTGCTTGGTGGTCCTTCTCGCGGAGCGTCTGCCTCCCGAACGGTGCCTCGATGGTGAGCCCGAGCAGTGCCTTGCTCACCTTGTCGCTATCGGTTGAGTTCGCCTTCTTGATTGCCTCGGTCAAGAACTGCATTGCGACATAGGTCGTGATCGGCCAGGTGGACGGCGGATCCTGCTTGGTGAAGGCGCTAACACGCTCGATGTACTTCTTGTGCGCTTCCGACTGCCCATCGTAATGGGCGATGTCGTACGTGTTGGACCAGATGCCGAACGGGTAGTCTGCACCCATCGTGCGCGTCACCTCGATCGACCCAACCTCCGCGGGGTTGATGATGCGATTTTCGAGAGTCTCAAAGTAACCGAGAGGTCTCGCCTGCTTCACCCACGTAACAAAATAGCCGCCCCACATGCCCGAGAAGACGGCGTCGGGCTTCCTGGCGAGCTGGGCGTTTATGAACGGCGTGTAATCGGCCTCTCCGAGCTTCGGCCACTGTTGATCGACCACCTCGATGTCGGGCCTCAGCCTCTTCAAGTGCTCGACGAACGCCTTCGCCACATCCTGCCCATAGGCATAGTCGTGAACGATGGTGGCTACCTTTCTCACGTTAGTCCATTTAGCCATGATCTCGGCGGACGACCGGCCTTCGATGGTCGTGTTTGCCCCCGTGCGAAAGACGTAAGGATGCAAATTCCTGGGCGCCGTCAGCTGATCAGTCTTTGGAATCGGCGCAATGAGGATGACCTTCTCCTCCTTGGCAATCGTCGAAACCGCCGGACCTTCAGCTGAAGTCATCGTGCCGACAAGGAAATGCACGTTCTCCTTGAGGATCAGCTCGCGCGCAACCCGGACGGCCTCGTCGGCGCTGGCCTTGCTGTCGCGGGCAAGGATGTCAATCCTCCGCCCAAGGACGCCACCGCTCGCATTCACCTCCGCTGCGAACATTTCCGCTCCCTTGAGGGCAGGCTGCCCGTACAGAGCGGCAGGCCCTGACAGCGGCATGGGCACTCCGACCTTGATGACATGAGTTTGTGCCCTGGCAACACGCGGATGAATGGCTAGCGCGCCCGCGCCGGCGAGCACTTTTCGACGGTCGATGATCATGCGCGTCATCCTCCTCCCGTAGCTCTCCTGATGGCGGCCGGCTGCCGCACCCAGGCTTGTTGGTGTTTGCGTTGGCGGCGGCCGTTCGGTGCCGCTTCATTGCGCTGTTAGAAACGCGGATAGCCGGCCGCGATCGGCTGACTTGGCTCAGGGCGCAAGCCCGTAGCCACTCGCGGCCGCGCGAATCGGCGCAAACGCAGCGCGCCGCCGGCATCTCCCTCGCGCCAGTCGGATGCCAGCCCGATTTCCGGAGCCCTCATTGCAGTCTCCTCCCCGTTCCTTACCCTTGTTATGTTCGCACGCGAACGCACGTTCCATTAGATCGTCCGGCCGCCATCCACCTCCAGCACGATCCCCGTTATGAATTCCGCGTCGTCCGATGCGAGATAGAGACAAGCATTGGCAACGTCCGGGGGACGCGACAGCCGCCCAAGGGGAATCGTGGCGACGAACCGCGCCCGATTCTCTGGGGTATCCGGTTTGTCAAGGAACGCTCCGAGCATCGCCGTCTCGCCGATTACCGGAGCAACGCTGTTGACACGGATGCGATGCGGCGCAAGTTCGATGGCCATCGAGCGGGACATCAAATTTACTGCGCCCTTGGTGCTGTTGTACCAAGTGAACCCGGGTCGGGGCCGGATGCCCGCCGTCGAGCCCATGTTGATGATGCAGCCGCTACCCTGGCTGCGCATCAACGGAACAATGGCTCGCGACATGTGATAGATGGACTTTACGTTGACGGCGAAGACGCGATCGAAATCAGCCTCTTCGACTTCGAACATGGGCTGATTTCGATGCGTCCATCCCGCATTGTTGACCACGATGTCTATGCGCCCGTTCGCCTCCACCGTCTTGTCGACAGCTGACCTCAAATCCTCGGCAACGGTGACATCGCCCCGCAACGCGATCGCCGATGATCCAATCGACTCTGCTACAGCCCTCACTCCCTCCCCGTTGAGGTCGAAGAGGGATACCTTGGCCCCTTCCCGAGCGAATGTGCGCGCGATCTCAGCGCCAAATCCGGACGCGGCGCCAGTGACGAGAGCAACTTTGCTGGCAAGTCGCATGGCCGCCGCGCCCTTAGCCGTGGTTCCAGATGATCGTCTTGATTTGGCTGTATTCCCTGAGGGCCTCGAAGCCCTTTTCGCGTCCGTGGCCCGATTTCTTCGTGCCCCCAAATGGCAGCTCCACTCCGAGCCCGGCGCCATATCCGTTGATGTAGACTTGTCCGGCTCGCACTTGCTTGGCCACTCGCATCTGCCGACCCCCGTTCGACGTCCAAACGCCCGCCATCAATCCGTAGTCAGTACCGTTCGCGAGCCGGACCCCGTCAGCCTCATCCTCGAATGGCAGAGCTGCGAGCACCGGACCAAAGACCTCCTCATGCGCGAGGACATTCGCCCGGGGGACAGGGCCGAACAGCACCGGAGCAACAAAATGGCCCTGAGCCGGCACTTCGGAAGCGACCTGACCCTTGGCAATCAGCGGCACGCCCTCGCTCTTGGCTTTCGCCACATAGCGCTCCACCCGCGCCTTTTGCCGCAAACTGATCACTGGTCCCAGGTCGCGGTCCATCTCGGGCGTGCCTGCGACCAGGGATGCGAACTTGTCTGCCAACAGTCCAACAAAGCGATCGTAGATTGACTTCTGAATGAGAACACGTGACCCCGCGGAACACGTCTGGCCGCTGTTTTGAACGATTGCATTGACGACCACCGGTAAGGCTGCCTCCAGATCCGCGTCGTCGAAAATCAACTGTGGCGACTTACCGCCGAGCTCAAGCGTGCAACCGATGTGATTGCGCGCGGCCGCCGCCTGGATCAGGCTGCCAACCTCCGGACTCCCGGTGAACGCGACGAAATCGATGCCCGCATGAGCCGCAAGTGCGGCGCCTGCTTCCTCCCCCAGGCCCGGAACGATATTGATGGCGCCGTTCGGGAATCCGACACCGGCCGCAAGCTCCGCGATCCGTAGTATCGAGAGGCAGGCGTCCTCCGCCGGCTTCACGACGCAAGCGTTGCCGACCGCGAGCGCTGGGGCACACGTGCGACTGAACATCTGCGCGGGATAGTTCCACGGGATGATATGGCCGGTGACCCCGTAAGGCTCGCGAATCGTGGCAACAAAGTACCCGTTGAGAAACGGCAGAGTGTCTCCGTGCACCTTCTCCGCAGCTCCGCCGTAGAACTCGAAATAGCGTGCTGTGGCGATTACGTCGGCGCGCGCCTGCTTCAGCGGCTTTCCCGTGTCGCGCGCTTCCAACGCGGCAAGTTCGTCACCGCGGTCGAGCACTACCCGACCAAGGTTCTGCAACAGCCGCCCCCGTTCGGTCGCATTCAAGCGACCCCAAGCCCCTTCCCGAGCGCGCCGAGCCGCTCGGACAGCCACATCGATATCCTCCCTGCTGCCGGCAGCAATACAGGAGAATTGCCGACCTTCGGCTGGTGCCTCCACAGGAAGCGTTCGTCCGGTTGTCCCCGCTTGCCAACGGTTGTCGACGAATATGCCCTTGGCCGATGCAGGTCTCTCCGATGCAAGCGCCGACGCCGCCATGCTTGTTCACTCCTTTATTGTCTCGTGAGACAATAAATCGTACCTACAGTCAGATTGGCTTGGTGCTGGCTCGATGTCAAGCGCTTGGTTGGAATCCGGGCAACACTGAACAGCCGAAATGCGTTTCATTCATGCGCGCGAGGAACACGAAGTATGCGCGTTCACGGGCATTTTGCGGGTCGTGGCTTGACATCGACCCTCGCGCGAACGTGATACACAACCTGCATTCCACCAAAGCGGTGACATCGATGCATGCCCTCGTCGTTCCTTGCATCCCAGAGCGCAACAGGTCGGCTCTCGACGATAGATTTGACTGTATAGTCAATTTAATGCAGGCTCATGCACGGCGAGCAGCTTGCGAGCCGTGCGCAAAGGATCGCAACGGAAGTCACCATCGCAGGAGACGGGATGATCGACCTCTACTACTGGCCCACACCCAACGGCCACAAGATCACAATCTTTCTTGAAGAGGCTGGCCTTGCCTATAGCATCAAGCCCGTGGACATCAGTGCCGGCGACCAATTCAAGCCGGAGTTTCTGGCGTTCTCGCCTAACAACCGCATGCCGGCCATCATCGATCATGCCCCCGCCGATGGCGGGGAGGCGATAGCGGTATTCGAGTCGGGCGCGATCCTCCTTTACCTCGCTGAAAAGACAGGCCGGTTCCTTCCCAGGGATATACGCGCGCGCAAGGGCGTCATGGAATGGGTCTTCTGGCAGGTCGGGGGGCTCGGTCCGATGGGAGGGCAGAATACGCACTTCGCGCATTATGCGCCCGAGAGAATCCCCTATGCCATCAAACGCTACGTCGATGAGACCAATCGGCTGTACGGAGTGTTGGACCGTCGCTTGGCCGGCTGTACTTGGATCGCCGGCGACTATTCGATTGCGGACATGGCGTCCTATCCCTGGATCGTCCCTCACGAGCGCCACGCCCAGAACCTCGACGAGTTCCCCAATCTGAAACGCTGGTTCCAAGCCGTGCGTGCGCGACCCGCTGTCACCGCCGCCTACGACAAAGGTAAGCCCTGGTCAGGTCGGCCAACCGTCACCGAGGCGGGCAAGAAGGTCTTGTTCGGTCAGACTGCTCGCAGCAGCGGATGGCAAAGAACCTAGCGCTCCCGCGGAGGACATTTTCCGCCCGGAGGCGATCGAGTGCCATCGACCGAGAGAGCCCGCTTGCAGACCGCGACTCTTCTCATGACGGAGGTGCAGCTATGCGCAACAAGCTCACACTGTACGATCTCGCCGCGGCAGAAGATGATCGCCGCTTTAGTCCCTGCTGTTGGCGTACCAAGATGGCACTGGCGCACAAAGGTTTGCCGCACGAGGCGATCCCCTGGCGCTTCACGGAAAAGGATGCGATCGCTGCGTCGGGCCAAGGAAAGGTCCCAGTCCTCGTCGATGGTGGCGCGACCGTTGCCGATTCCTGGGCCATCGCCCTCCACCTCGAGAAATCCTATCCTCATCTCCCCTCCCTGTTCGGAGGCAGCAGCGCGATGCACCTCACTCTATTCATCAACGATTGGGTCGACCGCGTCGTCCTGCCGGCGCTGGCGCCGATCCTAGCTGTCGACATTCTCGCCCACCTGCACCCGAAGGACCGACAATACTTCAGGGCAACGCGCGAGAAGGTCTATGGCAGACCTCTGGAGGAGGTGAGTGCCGATCGGGCGACTCGGGTGGTAGCTTTCCGAAACCTTCTCGAGCCGCTGCGTACTGTGTTGCGGAAGCAGTCATTCGTTGCCGGTGACACACCCGCCTATGCCGACTACGTCCCGTTCGCCGCTTTCCAATGGGCGCGCTGCATCAGCCCATTCAAGCTGCTCGATCAGCACGACCCCATCTCGTCCTGGCGGCTCAGGATGCTCGACACCTTCGACGGACTTGCCCATCGGGCACCTGGATATCCTGTTTAGTTGGCGCTCCGAACGCAGCCCACTCCGGCCCGGCGCGTCCTAGCCAACCAGCGTGAAGACTGGATGCGGCCCGTCCGTCAGCCTGTACTGTTTGCGCAGCAGCTCACGCAGTGCCGCACGCCGAATCTTTCCTTGCGCATTTCGCGGGAACTGATCGACATGCATGAATGCGCGCGGCCGCAAGTGCCGCGTCACGCGCGACCAATCCACTTCCTCCCCGACGGAGCTGGTGCCTTCAGTCACGGCCACGACGATCTCCCCCCAGTAGTCGGATGGGTAGCCCACTACCGCAACCTCGCGCCCGAACAAGCGCTCGACCTCTTCGGGAAACATCTTATATCCGCCCGTTTTGATCACGTCGCCGCTGCGGCCGGTGATGAATAGGCGCCCACGTCGATCGACATAGCCTTGGTCACCAGTCACATGAAATGAGTCGGAGGGATGGCGCCGAAAGCCGTCCATCCCAATGGCACCGGCGAACATGTGGCGCGCACGAACTGCAATCTGGCCGACAGCCGCCCCTTCGACCTTGCCGCCATCTTCGTCCAGGATGCAAACCTCGACCCCCGATGCCGGCCAGCCGAGGCAGATCCCCGCTGCGTCCGCAACTTCCTGCCGATACCAAGCATCGCACTCCGCTGGCGGCAGCACCGTGATCGGGTTGACGATCTCCGTCATGCCGTAAGTCACCCGGATCACGGGGCCGAACATGGCCCGAGCCGCCTCATATAGCGCCGGTTTGAGGGTCGCCGTGCCTGTAAAAATCGCGCGCACGTGATCAAAGCGTTTGCCATGCAGTGCACCCACGATCTTTGCGAGCACCGTTGGTGGCGCAAAGAGAGCGTTGATCTGGCCCGACTCCAACAGCCTACCGATCAGATCGACGTCGACCCCCGCGCACAGTTCGATCGAGGCACCACACTCCAAAAAGGCATAGGTCAGCAGCGACGCGCCATGGACGAACGATGTCATGAGCAGAATCCGATCACCCTCTCCTGGGAGGTATGGCAGGTGAGCTCTCAGTAGCGCCACCGAAACCCACCGGCCGGCATGAGAATGCACGATCGCCTTGGGTCGACCGGTCGTGCCTGAAGTGAAAAGAATCTTGCCCCACGCCGCCCCGGGCACCGATGCGAGCTCGATCAACCGATCCCCGTTCACCTCAGGGGCAAAGTCCTCCACGGCTGCCACCACGACCCCGATCCTTCCAAACCGTGGGCCCGCATCTCGAGGTGCGATGACGCGACCAAGACCCACGAGGCGCACCGCGTGTGCGAGATCCTCGTCGGAAACGCCAGGGTCGATTGCAACCTCGGCCGCTCCGCTGCACATCAGCCCATAGCTTGCCCAGACTGCGGCCTGTCCATTGCTCAAGAACGTCCCGACCAGATCGCCCTGAGCCACACCAAGCTCGCGCAGTCGCAATGCAACCCCTGCCGCCGACGCTGCCAGCTCGGCGTACGACATCGACCCCTCCGGAGTGGATACGGCGATCCGATCGCCATATCGGCGAGCCAATGAGCAAAGCTGAGCCGCCCAGGGTACCATATTGCTCATTACACAACCTCGAATGCCCAATCCCGAGGCTGTCACTCAAGGCGCCACGCTCGTCAGCCGTCGGTCAAGCGCGGCGGACTCTACGACGATACTGCCTTCCAAACCGGCGGCCTGTCTCTGGCACCTGCGGGCTAGCAGCACGATGGTCTCGCCGACAATGCCGCGGCGAAACAACAATACGGCAGCGACAAATATTACGCCTTGGATCACGACCACCCATTCATCCAGGCTGGCGAGGTAGTTTTGCATTGAGACGATGAGGGCCGCACCGATGACCGGCCCGAAGATAGTGCCCATCCCGCCCAACAGCGTCATCAACACCACTTCTCCCGACATCTGCCAGGAAACGTCCGTCAGCGAGGCCAGCTGGAAGACGATTGCCTTCGTCGCACCTGCGAGACCCGACAAGCCAGCTGAAAGCACGAAGGCAATCAGCTTGAAGCGATCGACCGCGTACCCCAGCGACATGGCACGCGTCTCGTTCTCGCGGATGGCTTTGAGCACCTGTCCGAACGGTGAGTGGATAGTGCGATAGACGAGCAGGAAGCCGGCCGCAAAGATCACCAGCACCACGTAGTACAGGATGAGGTCGTTGGCGATATCCAACAGGCCCAAGATGTGCCGGCGCGGCACGCCCTGAATGCCGTCCTCACCGCCAGTGAACCTGGCCTGCAGGCAGAAGAAGTAGACCATCTGCGCTAGCGCAAGCGTGACCATCGCGAAATATATCCCCTGCCTGCGTATCGCGATCGCTCCTGCAATGACACCAAGCGCCACGGCCACGGCCGTGCCGGCGGCAATGCCAACAAGCGGATCCCAGCCCCACTCCTTCACGCCGTGCGCGCAAAGATAGCTCGCAAAGCCGAAGAACATGGCATGCCCGAACGACAGCAACCCGACATAACCGATCAACAGGTTGAAAGCGCAGGCGAACAGCGCAAAACACAACACATTCATCAGAAAGACGGGATAGATAACGAGCGGGGCCCCTAGCCCGAGCAGGACCATGGCCGCAATGCCCAGCGTTCTCCAGTTCCTGCTCATCGACATTGCGCACCTATCTTGGCGTTCCATACAGACCCTGCGGCCGCACCATCAGCACGACGGCCATGATCACGAAGATCACCGTGTTGGATGCCTCCGGGTAAAACACCTTCGTGAAGCCTTCGATCACGCCCAGGCCGAACCCGGTGACGATCGACCCCATGATCGATCCCATGCCCCCGATCACAACGACGGCGAACACGACGATGATCAGATTGGCGCCCATGACCGGATTGACCGAATAGATGGGCGCCGCGAGCACGCCACCCAGGGCGGCAAGACCCACGCCGAACCCATATGTCAGCGTGATCATCCGCGGCACGTTGATGCCGAAAGCCTGCACGAGCTCGGGTCGCTCAGTAGCCGCCCGAAGGTACGAGCCGAGCTGGGTCTTCTCGACCACGAACCAGGTGCCGAGACACACGAACAGCGAAAACGCCACCACCCAAGCACGATACCAGGGTAGGAACATGAACCCTAGATTGGCTCCTCCTGGGATGGGATTCGCGTAGGGCAGCCCCGACGAGCCGTACTGCTTGCGGAACAAGCCTTCGATGATCAATGCCAATCCGAACGTCAGCAGTAGCCCATAGAGATGATCGACGTCGTAAAGGCGCGAGATCAGAACGCGTTCGAGAAGAATGCCGAAGAGTCCGATAACGAGAGGAGACAGGACGAGGGCCCCCCAATAGGGAACGCCCAGATAATTGAGTAGCATCCAGGCACAGAAGGCGCCCATCATGTACTGCGCGCCATGCGCAAAGTTGATCACGTTCATCAGTCCGAAGATCACTGCCAGACCCAGCGATAGCAACGAGTAGAACGCGCCGTTGATGAGGCCTAGAAGCAGCTGCGCAAACAGCGCCTGCGGCGGCACGCCAATCAATTCAAACACCGGCCGTCCTCCCTTGCGTCGCCACCGCCAGCGCCGAAGGCGCGTAGCCGTCCTGCTTGCTAGACCCCGAGATAGCTCTTGAGCTTCTCCCCGTTTCTTTCGATCGCCGAGTTTGGGATCATGTCGACCACTTTGCCGTGCTCCACCACGTAATGGCGATCGGCCACGGTCCCAGCGAAGCGGAAGTTCTGTTCCACCAGCAGTATGGTGAAGCCCTGCTCACGAAGTTTACGGATGGTATTGCCGATCTGCTGCACGATGACGGGCGCCAGTCCCTCGGTCGGCTCGTCCAACAGTAGCAGCTTGGCGCCTGTGCGCAGGATGCGAGCGATAGCCAGCATCTGCTGCTCCCCACCAGAGAGCTTGGTGCCCTGGCTGTTTCCGCGTTCCTTCAGATTGGGAAAAAGTACGTAGATCTGCTCGATGGATAGCCCGCCATCCTTGACCTTCGGGGGCAGCACCAGGTTCTCGCGCACGTTCAGGCTGGCGAAGATGCCGCGCTCTTCCGGGCAATAGGCGAGCCCCTGCCGGGCGATGCGGTCCGACTTGAGGCGGATCAGTTCCTTGCCTTCGAAATGCACCGAGCCCTGCCGCTTCGGCAGCATGCCCATCACCGCCCGCATGGTGCTCGTCTTTCCCGCGCCGTTGCGCCCGAGCAGCGTCACCACCTCCCCGGCATAGACATCGAAGCTCATGCCGTGCAGGACGTGGCTCTCTCCGTACCAGCCGTGCAGATCGCGAACGGCAAGCTGCGCTTCAACCATGCCCGGCCCCACCGCCTGTGCCCATGTAGGCTTCGATCACCTGCGGATTCTTCGAAACTTCCGCGTACGTGCCCTCCGCCAAAACCTCGCCGCGGGCCATCACCGTGATCCGATCGGACAAGTCGGCGACGACCGAGAGGTTGTGCTCCACCATGAGCACCGTCCGGTCCTTGGCGACTTGGCGAATGAGCCGTGACGTGCGCCGGATATCCTCTGCCCCCATCCCGGCCATGGGCTCGTCGAGCAGAAGCATCTCTGGGTCCAGCGCGATCGTGGTTGCGATCTCCATCGCCCGCTTGCCGCCATAAGGCAGCTCGATTGCCGGCAGATGCGCGTAGGCCCCTACACCCACCGCATCCAACAGTTCCATCGCTCGCCCATTCAAAGCTTCGACGGAGCGCTCCGATCGCCAGAAAGCGTAGGACGTGCCGATAGCCCGTTGCAGCGCAATCCGAACGTTCTCGAGCACGCTCAAGTGGGGAAACACAGCAGAGATCTGAAACGAGCGCACCAGCCCAAGGCGCGCCACGCCATGCGGACTTACCCCTGTGATGTCCTGGCCCTGGTACAGGATGCTGCCGGCAGTCGGCCTCAGAAACTTGCTGATCAGGTTGAAGCAGGTAGTCTTGCCGGCGCCGTTCGGGCCGATGAGCGCATGTATGGACCCTCTGCGCACATTCAGCGAGACATTCTTGACGGCCGCAAACCCGCTGAATTCCTTCGTCAAGTGAACCGTCCGCAGGATGTGATCATCTTCCATCACGCGTTCTCCGGCACGCTAGCCCCTCTCACGGGTAGCGCGTCCCCCCTTACCCGTGCGCATTTGCGAGCAGGCGCTTGCCCGGCCGATCGCCTCGTCCAGCAGCTTGGAGAACTCATCGGCGATATGATTGCCGCTGTATTCGCCGGTCGGCCTGAACCACAGGCTCAACCAGTTGACAGCGCCCATGAAGTAGAACACGAGCAACTTGGGATCGACGTCGCGCAAACTCCCATCAGTGATACCTTTCCTCACCAATCCCCGAAAATACTGCTCGAACGCGTCGCGACGGTGCGCAATGCGCTTGCGGTTAGCATCGCTGAGCGCGTTGACCTCAACGAGCACCGCCGGCGAGCCGATTTCGCTCATCATTAGCTCCAGATACTTGCGCGCCAGGAGCTTCACTTTCTCCCGACCATTCCGGCCGAACTCGTTCGCAAACGCGATGGCCTGATCGCCGAGCTCGAGCGACAGCAAGTGGCACTCGAACAAGATTTCTTCTTTGCTCTTCACATAATAGTAGAGCGCAGTCTTCGTCACGCCGAGGGTCTTCGCCACGTCGGCAAGTGATGTATCGTGGTAGCCCTTCGCGTTGAACGCGCGTGCTGCTTCCCGCAATAGCGCCTTGCGCTTCAAGGCGAACTGTTCATCTCGCCCTGGAAGCACATTCTTCCACGCGGATGCGCGTCGGCCGCGCTTTGCTTCGGCCGATCGCCCGGTCGATGCGGGATCACGCGCGCCAATGCCATCGATGGGCCTCCGGCGATCCAACGAGACATCGAGTTCAACCTTTGGCTTTGCGGGCCTGGACTGTCTCATCGGATGCCCGCATAACCGCCGTCAACGACGAACACCTGCCCGGTCACGTAGCTCGAGGCCTCGGAGGCCAGATACACCACCAGGCCGGCAATCTCTTCGGGCCGGGCGAACCTGCTCATGGGGATTTTCGAACGGATCATTTCATAGATCGCCGCGTTCTGCCGCATCGCCTCGGTGAGGTCGGTCTCCACATAGCCTGGGGCGATGGCATTCACGCGGATATTGTGCTTGACCCAATCCGCCGCGAGCGTTTGCGTCATCGCATGCATGCCGGCCTTGGCCGCCGTGTACGGTAACCCGCGCGCCGTCCCATGCAGGCCAGTCACGGAGCTGATGTTGACGATGCGCCCGGACCTCTGGGCAATCATCACCTTGCCCACTTCACGGCAGGCGAAGAACGCGCCCTTGAGGTTCACATTCATGATCAAGTCCCAATCACCGGGCTCCACATTCTCGGGGCGCTTCCAGATCGGGTTGATGCCTGCATTGTTGACCAGCGCATCAATGCGCCCCCACCGCGCAAGGGTCTCGGACACAAGCTTGCAAATGTCCTCGATCCTGCTCACGTCGGCCGTAAGCCCCAACGCTTCGCCACCGGCGGCGACGATCTCCGCGCACACGGCCGCCACGCCGTCCCGGGAACGACTGGCGACGACCACGCGTGCACCGGCCTGGGCGAGTGCCAACGAGACGGCCCGGCCAATGCCGCGCGATGCACCGATCACCATGCCAACCTGATCGCGCAGCGCCCAAGGTCCTGTGGGTATCGACATCGTCGTTTCTCACCGGCTTAGAACGTAACCAGCCTTCTCCCTGTCCCAACAGCGCTCGACGCCCGTCTTGCGCAGCTGGTACTTCAGGACCTTGCCGTTGGGGGTCTTCGGCAGCTCTTCGACAAACTCGACGTAGCGAGGCACCATGAAGTAGGCGAGACGAGGTTCGCACCATTTGATCATGTCGGCCGGCTCGGCCCGTGCGTCGGGCCTCAGAACCAGCACGATCTTGATCTCATCCTCGTCCAAGTCGGACGGCACCGCGACAGCCGCTGATTCGAAAACTGCGGGATGGTCGTTGAATACCTTCTCGACATCGTACGACGACACGTTTTCGCCACGGCGCCGCAGGGAGTCTTTCTTGCGGTCGACGAAATGCAGGAAGCCTTCTTCGTCGAGGTATCCTAGGTCGCCGGAGTGGAACCACGAGTTTCGATGCGCCTCCGCGGTCGCCGCCGGATTGTTATGATAGCCGAGCGCCATCATGTATGGAGCCTTGCCGCGATACACGATCTCGCCCACCTTGCCGGGACCGATCGGCTCGTCGAAATCGTCGACGACCTTCAGCTCGAAGCCTTCGATCACCTTGCCGCACGAGCCGGGTCGCCGCATGCCGCGAGGGGTATAGGCGACCACCTGCCCATCCGTGGCGCCGTACGCCTCGATGAACGTCACTCCGAAACGGTCCTCGAATTGCGAATGGATTGCTGCGGGGGCGGGGACCGCATACACGGTGCGAAGCCGATGCTCGCGGTCCTCGGCATTCGGCGCCTGTTTGAACAGGATCTGCGCAATCGAGCCGGTAATCGACGCGTACTCAGCTTGCGATTGCCTGATCTCGCTCCAAAACCGAGACGCGCTGAATCGCTTGCCAACAACTACGCTAGCTCCGGCCGATAGCGCCCCGTGTGAGCTGAGCACCAGTGCGATGGCGTGAAACAGCGGCAAGCTCGTGTAACAGACGGTCTCGCGCCCGATGTCGCATTGGCGGCGGTGGTTGTCCGCCATCAACAATAATCCTCGGTGGCAAAGTACGGCCCCCTTCGACGGTCCCGTCGTGCCCGACGTGTACAAGATCGCCGCAGGGTCCCGGTCGTCCACGTCGGCCAGGGACAGGCTCGGTCCGTTAATCAAGTGAGCAAACGCAACATTGTCGAAACGCGTCTCCCCCACGCCTGGGAAGGCTGACAACGAGCTGGCCACGACAACGCGCGTCAGATGCTTGAGATCGCCTTGAACGAAGGCGACCCGATCCAGCAACTCGGCATCGATCACCAACAGGGCCGCGCCTGAGTCGTTCAACACGTGAGTGAGAAGATCACCGCGGTAGGCCGTATTGATCGGGACTGCGACGGCTCCAAGGTGCTGGATCCCAAACCAGGTCTGAAATAACTCCACGCCGTTCGGCAGCATCACGCACACGCGGTCGCCGCGCTCCACACCCAGCTCGCACAAGGCCCCTGCCACGCGGGCCGCCTGTGCACCGGCAGTCGCATAGGTCAGCACGTCGCTGTCGCAACGTGCGAAGGGACGATTGCCCTCGGACGACGCGCGGTCCGAGAGCAGACTCCCGATCGTTTCTCCGTTGCGCGCACGACCGCTCGACATCACGCGCTCCACTTGTACCCATTGAGCAGGTTGCGGGCGATCACCAGCTGCTGAATGGTCGGTGTTCCCTCCTCCAGCCAATTCAAACGCGCATCCCGGTAGAGACGCTCGATCGGATACTTCTGTGTGTATCCAATCCCGCCATGGATAAGCAGCGCGCGATCGGTGACACGGCCCACCGCCTCGAGGCCAAAGAGCTTGCACATGGACGCCTCGGTGGGGATGCGCTCTCCGCGATCCGCCTTCGCGGCAGCATCCCGGATCATGTTGCGCAGCG
Source organism: Hyphomonadaceae bacterium (assembly GCA_019747815.1). Lineage (GTDB taxonomy): Bacteria > Pseudomonadota > Alphaproteobacteria > Rhizobiales > Hyphomicrobiaceae > AWTP1-13. The sequence continues at coordinate 18,792 of JAIEQJ010000003.1, read as the reverse complement.
CATAAATATCCGCACCCATCTCGGCGAGATAGATTTGGATGGCCTGACGCTCGGCAAGAGACTTTCCGAATGTCACCCGCTTCTTGGCGAACTCGAGCGACAGCTCCAGCGAGCGCTCCGCGGTTCCGAGCGACGTGGCAGCGATCAGCAGCCGGCTCACCTCCAGGGCCACGGTCATCTGATGCAGACCTTGGCCCTCGTCACCGAGCAAGTTCTCGCACGGCACCCGGCAGTTCTCGAAAGTCAGCAGCCCGTGCTCGCCGCCCCGGCATCCCATGGTTGGCGGCAAGGGCTCGATGCGGAAGCCGGGCGCCCCGCGCGGCACCAGCAACGCCGAGATTCCCGCGCCGTCGCTCTCTTGCCTGGTGTGGCAGAACACCATGAAGTGCGTGGCGATATCCGAATTCGTGATGAGCCACTTCCGGCCATTGAGAACGAAGTCCTTCCCGTCGCGCACAGCACGGGTTCTCAGGTCCTTGCCGGTTCCCGCATCCGGCTCGGTGAGACCGAACGCGACGGAGGCTTCGCCGGTGGCGATCTTGGGGAGCAGCTCGGCCTTCCATTTGTCGGAACCGAGCATGCCCACCGCCTTTGCCGTCGTGTTGTGAACATGAACGAGCACGCGGATACCGCCGTGTATCTTCGACAGCTCAGCCAGAATCTCCACATATTGCGAGATCGTCAGACCGACCCCGCCAAATTCTTTCGGCACCACGAGACCAAAGCACCGCGCCCGACTGAGCTTGGGCAAGATCTCACGCGGCACCTTGTCCGTGCGCTCGATCTCACTCTCGTAGGGATCGAGCTCGCGCCATATGAACGCGAACATCTCACGCTTGAATGCCTGGTACTCGCGGTCCGAAAGGGCCATCACTGCCTCCAGTGTCCGTGCTTCGCTATTTCTTGACCAGCGGGCAGTCGCTCTCACCAATCGGGCGGAAGGCTTCACTGGCGGACACCCGACCGATCACGCGATAGTAATCCCAAGGTCCCTTCGATTCCGCCGGCGTCTTCACCTGAAAGATGAACACGTCCCGCATGACACGGCCGTCGGCACGGATTTCTGCGTCCTTGATCAGGCCGTCGTTCACCCGCATGGCCCGCATCGCGGCGCCGACGGCCTTGCCCTCGTCGGTTCCGGCTTTCTGGACGGCCTTCAAGTAGTGCAGAACCGAGCTATAGACGGATGCTTGCAACATGTTGGCGGGCGAGCCATGCAACGCCATGAAGCGCTTGTTCCAAGCCCGGGTCGTGTCATCCAAATCCCAGTAGTAGATTTCGGACAGCACGGCGCCCCGCGCGACCTGCAAGCCCAAGGCATGAACGTCGTTGATAAGGAAGATCAGGCCGACGATCTTGGTGCCGCTCTCCGGCAGAGCGAACTCCCCTGCCTGTTTGATGGCCGTCACCGTATCCGCCCCTGCGTTGGCGAGCGCAATCGCCTTCGCCCCGCTGCGCTGCGCCTGCAGGAGGAACGCGGAGAAGTCGGGCGTATTGAGCGGGTGGTACACCGTCCCCAATACTTGGCCGCCCGCTTCCTTGATCCCTCGTGTCCCGATTGTCTCGATGGCCCGGCCTCCCGTCGCATCCAGAGCCAAGAAGAACCAGGTCTTGTCGCCCTGCTTGATCAGCGATTTCACGCTGCCGTTGACCAGCGAATAGGTGTCGTATGCCCACTGCGTGGTCGTCTCGCTGCAGGCCTTCCCGGTCAACTCCGCCGTCGAGGGTCCCGAGAAGGCAACGACGCGCCCCCGCTCCTTCGCTATGCCCACGACTGCCAAGGCGACGGCCGAGTTCGGCACATCGAAGATCGCGTCGACCCCTTCGACGTCGAACCACTTCCTGGCGATGCCAGCTCCAATGTCCGCCTTGTTCTGGTGATCGGCGGACACCACCTTGATCGGTCGTCCCAGGACCTTGCCGCCGAACTCGTCCACCGCCATCTGCGCGGCGATGACCGACCCCTTTCCCGTGATCGACGAGTACGGCCCGGCAATATCGGTCAACACGCCGATCGTGATGGCGTCCTGTCCGGCCAACGCTTGGCCGGTCGCGCTACAGACACCTAATCCAACCCCCAGCAACAAGCTCCGCACTCTCCTCATCGAGTCCATTGCTTCCTCCCTTCCTTGGTTAGTAGGCCAGCTCCAGTATCTGGATGACGTCGCCGACCGTTGCGACCGGGCGCCTGTTCCCAGACGTCATCGGGTAGCGCACCATCACCAACGACTTCTCCGCGATTTCCGAGAAGGCGCTTCGCTCGACCTTCAGATCGCGCAACCTTGTGGGTTGTCCCAGCGACCTGATGAGGTCGGCGACCGCTTCGGCAGCGGTCGCCTGCTCTGCGTCGAGTGCCTCGAGTACTTGCTGCTGGCCATTCGCGTCCGCCATGGCGTTCCACCGCAAGACGCTCGGCAGGAGCACGCACGACGTATGGCCATGCGCGATCCCGAGGGCCCCTCCGAGGACACGCCCGATGGCATGGCTCGCACCTACGGGCACCCCGGTGGCGGGTCCGCTGATCGCCAGCCAAGCGCCGAGCTGGCATTGCAGGCGCGTATCCATCTCCGTGGTATCGCACTTGACACCGCGCAGCCCACGCGCCAGCGCGCGCAGGCCTCCAAAGGCCATGGCGTCTGCAAAGAGCGAAGGCCGTGCCGAGCAAAGTGTCTCCACACAGTGATCAACCGCGCGAATCCCCGTTGATAGAAACAGCCACTCCGGTGCCGTTGCGGTTGCGGCCGGGTCCAGCACCACTGTGGGGACATAGAGATACGAACCTTCGAAGATCTCCTTCACGCCACTCGCGGTGTTGGTGATTCCGGCAATGCATGTGAACTCGGCGGCCGACAGCGTGGTTGGTACCGCGATCGAATGCGGCGCCTTCGAAGAGGCAACAGCCCCTTGCGAAATTTCCCCCGCATGGAGCCGATCGATGTCTGCCGATGTCCGCAAATCGAACCGCAGACACGCCAACATCATCTTGGCGGCGTCGATCACCGACCCGCCACCGACGGCCACGAGCAGATCGGCTCCCGCTTCTCGAGCCACAGCGCTGCCCCGCAGCACGCTGTCACGCGGCGAGTGCGCGGCGCACTCGGAGAATATTCCTGCAAAACGCGCCCCGAGCGCCGATATGATATCTGCGACAAGACCAGTCCCCGCCACCGAGTGGCTGGTGACGACGATCGCCCTTCGCGCAGACATGCGCGCTGCCTGCTCCGCCACGACTTCAGCCGCGGGCCGGCCGTAGATCACGGACTCCTGCCGGGGAAAGACGTGTGTTCCCGAGCGCATGCATCCTCCCAGCTCCATCTCCGCCGAGACTGCTGCGGGAAGGAGTCGTCTTCGTTGTTTCAATCCACCGCGTGTTTGTCACCGCGTGGATATGCGTGCACCACCGTCCAAGCTGATCGTTGTCGCGTTCATGTAGCTGTTTTCCACGATGTGCCGAACGAGCCCGGCGAACTCGGCAGGCCGGCCCATACGATTGGGATAGAGAATCATGCGCTCCACGATGGACCCCAGGACCTTTTCGGGCAGTGCCGCCGCCATCGCAGTGTCGAACATGCCAGGCGCAATCGAGACGACGCGAATGCCGTGCTCGGCGAGATCACGCGCGACAGGAAGTGTCAGGCCCATCACACCCGCCTTGCTGGCGCTATAGGCCGCCTGACCCACCTGCCCCTGCCACGCGGCGCCAGACGCCGTATTGATGATGACACCGCGCTCGCCACTCTCCCCCTCCGGCGCATTTTTCATCATGGCGAGCGCCGCCAGACGAATGACATTGAAAGTACCCGTCAGGTTGATGCCGATCACCTTGTCCCACGTCGCTCGTGGAAACGGCTGTCCTTTCGATACGGTCTTCGCGGCGTCCACAACGCCGGCGCAGTTCACCGCGATATGCAGAGCGCCAAACGTGTCGACGGCAGCCTCGATGACGGCACGAACGGCGTCCTCGTCTGCAACGTTCGCCACGCGGGTGATCGCAGCTTTGCCAACCTCCTGTTCGAGACACTTGAGCTTAGTCACATCGATGTCGACGCCGACGACCTTCGCTCCAGCCTCAGCCAGCAGCCGGCACGTGGCCGCTCCCAACCCCGATGCTGCACCGGTCACGATGGCAACTTTGTTGCACAGGTCCATTCTCACCACCTCCAACCGGTGCTCCCAAAGCTCAGCGGCTTAGGATGGTCACACAGGCAACAGCCTCCTCGATGCCGCACAAGCCACCGCCGTTCTCAGCCAAGGCGACGCGTGCCCCTTCCACCTGTCGCGCACCCGCCTCGCCCCGAAGCTGCAACACCAGCTCGTGAATCTGCGCAACGCCGGTCGCACCCACGGGATGCCCCTTGGACTCGAGCCCGCCAGACGGATTGACGGGGATGCGTCCACCAATCGACGTATCACCTCTTTCGGTGGTCACGCCGCCCTCGCCAAAAGCGCAGAAGCCCAGGTTCTCGATCTGGATGATCTCGCCCATGGCCGTGGCGTCGTGCACCTCGGCAACGGAAACGTCGCCTGGCCCCAGCCCCGCCTTCTCGTAGGCGAGCCCCGCCGCGCGCGCGCTGCAATGCTTCTCGACCTCGAAAGCGTCGCGGTCACTACCAGTCTGAATGATGCAGGAGCGGACGCGGATCGCCCGCTTCTCGTCTATTCCATGCTTCCTCAACCCATCGCGGCTCATCAATACCGTCGCCGCGGCACCATCGGAGATCGGCGAGCACATCGGTAGCGTCAGTGGATACGTGATTGGTGGCGCAGCGAGCACGTCGTCGACGGAGTAGGCGTCACGGAACTGCGAAAGCGGGTTGTGCACCGAGTGGCGATGGTTCTTCGCGGCGACGGCGGCAAGCTGCCGTTGCGTCGTCCCAAAGCGCTTCATATGGCTCCGCGCAAACGCGGCGTACACATCCATGAACACGCTGTACGGCTTGTCCGACGTGCTCCCGGCGGGCGGTTCGACGCCCTCGCCAAGCTTCAGCAGCCGGCTTCGATTCTCGGCCTCGGTGCTGACATCCCAGGCGCTGTCGAAGGAGGCAAACATCAGGCCGCGGTCCTTGGAAAACAGTTTCTCCGCGCCGACCACGAGCGCCACATCACCTTCGCCTGCTTTCAGGTGGGTGACCGCCAGGTTGAATGCCGTGCTGCCGCTGGCACACGCGTTCTCGACGTTGACGACAGGTATGCTCTGCAGGCCCATCGCGCGGAGGGCGATCTCGCCGCGCACCATGTGCTGGCGCTCCATGTGCCCCTGGGCTGCATTGGCGAAGAATGCCGCATGGAGTGCCCCCGTTGTGATGCCTGCATCGGCAAGGGCGCCTTCGACCGCCGTGCGCGTCATGGACTTGATGTCCACATCGGGCATGCGCCCGAACGGCGTCATGGCAGTGCCGACGACGAACACCTCACTCATGCCGCGACCTCCCGGAAACTCAGCACATCATCATTTATTTGACCCACTAGACAATAAATAGACCAATCTGTCAATATGCCTCGCCGGCGACCGATCCGTGTGAAGCGCGAACACACGCCTGCCATGAGTCATCCATGGCAAGCAGGGCATCAGGAGGCGGTACGAGGCGCTGATCGCGCCGGAGGGCCGGTCGGGCTAGGAGCACGAACTCCAGCAGTGGCGTGCCCCTTCGCAGCGAAGTAGCGTCGAGCGAGCAACAGAGGGAGGAGCAATGACCAGCGAAAGCGTTCTTTGCGAGCGGCGGGGTGCAGCCTTGTGGATCACACTCTGCCGGCCGCAGGCGATGAACGCGATCACACCTGACGTCGTCGCCGGCATCAACGCCGCGCTGGACTCCGCGCAAGACGATCCGGGCATCAAGGCCATCGTCATCACCGGCAGAGGAACAGCCTTCTGTGCTGGTGCAGACTTGAAGTTCATACGTGGTAAAGCGGCGGAGACGTCCGTTGCCTTCACCGCCTTCCTGCAGTCCGTCCTAGCCGTCATGGAAAGGCTCGAAACCTTCCCACGGCCGGTGATTGCCGCCGTCAACGGCATCGCGCTCGCTGGCGGTCTAGAGTTGGTCCTATGCTGCGACCTCGTCGTCGCCGCACGTTCGGCGAAGCTCGGCGATGCTCACGTCAACTACGGGCTCCTGCCTGGTGGCGGCGCTTCAGTGCGCTTGCCGCGCAAGATCGGTGCCACCCGAGCGAAATATCTCCTCTACACTGGCGAGTTTGTCGCCGCAGAAGCTCTTCTGGCCACGGGACTCATCAACGAGGTTGTCGATGACGGCGAACTCGTCGAGGCCATCGATCGGATTGTCGGCAAGCTTGCCACCAAGAGCTCCCTGGTGCTCGGCCGGCTCAAGGCACTGGTTGACGACGGACTAGAACAGCCTCGAGCGACCGCGCTCCGCCTGGAACTCCTCGCGGGCCAACTGCACGCCAACAGTCACGACATGAAGGAGGGCCTTGCAGCTTTTGAGCAAAAGCGAGCACCCCGCTTCAACGGCACCTAGGCCATCAAGGCAAGCGAGCCATTTCAATTTGAGACAACTGATTCCGCGTTGCAGTCATCTTGCGAGCTTGCACCAAATCGGATCCTCGCCGCACGCGACGTCGGCATGGAACTATGGCTGCCCTGACCAACTCCGCTCGGCCCCTTCCGCCGGTCGGCCGTCGCTTCGGGATCGTCAGTCGCGGTGCCGCAAGTAGCACTCGCAACAAGAGTATAGAGGAGCCCGAGGAGCATTCCTTTGCGGTGCGAGAAGATCCAAGCTCAATCTTTGCAATCAAAGAGAGAGGGAATCCGATCATGACGCAGTATTCTTCGCCGGCAAGCGCGTCTCCCCTCATCCATCCCACGGCTTGCACGCTATTTCTTCTAGCACCCACTGCACAAGATCTGACTTCGATGAGCCGCCGCGCACGCACCAACGTGCGCCGCAACTTTGTGAGGATCATAACTGCGGCCAACGTTGTCGGCGTTCCCCCGCTCATTTACTCGCGCTGCGATTACGCGGCAAAGCATGGCTTTGCCACCCATGTGACCGGGCTCGCGCTTCGTGAATTTCCCGGGGGAGTTCGCGGCCTTCCATGGCAGCATGCGCCATTGACGGGCGCCCTGTCAGAAAACGATCGGCCAGTATTGGTCGTCGCTGGATTTTGGCTCGAGCATGAGGTCGTTGCGACAGCGCTCCATGCCTTGGCTGACTCCTATGACGTCTACTTTGTCTTGGACGCATCGCCGGCGAAGATGCAAGCCGCAGTGCGGTTATCGCAGGACCGACTGATCCAGGCTGGAGCAACACCCGTCGTTGTGTCCCAGGTCATCCACGAGTGGTCATTGGGAACAACAGATGCGGCAAAGGCTGCTGCTTTGAACGCTCTACTCCTCTCGCGCTCCACCCCTGGAGAGGATTGACGCCCCGTCGTTAATCGTCTTTGCAAATTTGGTCGCAAACGAATTAGAGGCCAGAGCACCAAACTCTTTCCGCCATCACGACGCTTCCTGATGCGATTCACGGGCGCGGCAGGGCTCGCGCGAAACACTGTCTCAAAAACCTCAATGTGCAATGGCAAAGCATTCCCGCGATCTACGTCTCGCATGTTCATTCTTCCGACGCGTCCGGATGGCCAGAGTGGCGCATGCTGCGCGTGCGCCACCATGTCGGTCCGCCCTGGCCTCCTCCAACGGGCGCCTATGATTACACGCTGACGCTTTGCCGAAGCGATCTTGCCTGGGAGTTCCTGCGCAGATCGCCAGCCTATCAACGCGACTATCGCCTCAATTCCAAGGGCGTAACTCGTGCTCCCCGCTGCCTGGGCGCCTCACCAGCGTTGACGCGCATTCGCCGGCGGGCCCGAACTGCATCCGCCTGGGGGCTGCACTCCTTCGTTGATCCGGCGCTGCCCGCACCGAGCAGCCCCGTCTGCTGGTTGACCGGCTCCTCTGTGCCTATGCTGGAAGGAATTGCCGACCGCACGCCGAGTGGCGCACGTCCGGATCTCGATGTTAGGAACCTCACCTCGGCCCGACACCTCGTCCTTGGACCGGCTGGCGAGCAACTTCTTCTCCTCAGGGACGCCGATGCGGCTTTGACACTCCGACTCCATGGTTCTCGGGCATTGTTGACACCCGTAAGCACAAGCATCCTATTCCGCGGCCTTCCCGAACCGGACCTAGTCGCAAACGCTCTCAGCATCCTTGCCGCGCTGGTCCTCCGACCCAACCACAATCCACACAACTCGCGTGATCTTCTCTTTCTCAGAGACGCCCTCATCGCCCTCGATGGACGTTGTCTCGGCGCCAGCCACCGCGAAATAGCGGCCGTCATCTATGGACGCCAAAAGGTGCAGGCCGCTTGGTCGAGCCGCAGCCGATGGATGAAGGACCGCATGTGCCGGGCCCTTGCCAAGGGAGAGCAACTGCGAGACGGCGGATATCGCAAGCTGCTGGAATGAGCGCCGCACAACGACGCTTGCAGCAGCTTTCCAGCGTCCTACTTCAGCAACTGGCGATAGCCGTGCTCGCTCATCCAGCGTGCGCGGGCCAGGTGAGATTCCCAGCACCGCTTAGCCCCGCTGGTCTGTCGCGACGGATCCCGACGCAGGACTTCCCGAGCCACCTGCCTCCAGGGCACGTTTTGCGCGGCTGCATCTAGAAGGCGCAAGTAGGTTATGAGGTGGCGTTCATCGTATCGCGTGATGGTCGCGGCTGTTGGCGCCTCGTCGTCAACCTCAGCATCGACTTGAGGACGCACCATAGTTTGGTCTCCAGCTTCGCCACCGACACCAACCGGGACCGCGATCCAGCTCCTGCATCTTCAGCCTTTTGCCCGCTGTCGCCAGTAGCTCAAGGACTTAGCATGGCGGTGTACGATTCGGAACTATCGTTCCTGGAACGATGATTCCTGGCGCGTTCCATTCGCGCCATGGACCTCAAGGAGGTCATGGCCGTGAATCTGCGTCGGGTGCGCCATGACAAGAAATTGACGCAGGAGGAGCTCGCGCACCGAGCGGGCATCAGCGCCCGCTACGTTGGCAAGATCGAGAGTGCCAACGTCTCGGCAAGCGTGAGCGTTCTCGGCCGAGTGGCGAAGGCGCTCGACGTCGATCCCTGCGACCTCATTCGCCAGGCCAAGCCACGACGCTGACATCGCCCGCTAAGGACACGCTGTTCGTTTCGTCGGCACACACACCGCCCTGATGCCGCCACGATCTCTGTGTTGCCCGGGGTGTCGTGGATCTCAACAGCAGTTCGACACTCCCCGTCGCTCGTGTTTTCCCGGAAATTCTGGCCAGTTCCATTGGCTTCGGGAAAGCAACATGGCCAACCGGCGACGACAGCAACTGCTCACCACGCCCGAAGCTGCCGAAGAGCTCAGGCTCAAGAAGCACACTCTAGAGAACATGCGCTGGCAAGGCACGGGACCTCCGTTTCGCAAACACGGCGGCCGCGTCTTCTACCATCGCGCCGACCTCAAGAAGTGGTCTGAACAGACGCGCCGGCGATCGTCTTCCGGTGAGAAACTGTGAGGTTCCGAAGCCTGCTGGGCATGGCGATTTCGGTCGCGCTGCTCCTCGCGCCCGCCGTCACGCGACCAGCGCCGCTGCTCACGTGGAACGCATCACCCAGCGTCCCCACTGGGCTCTATCGCATCGCCCCCGCCTCTCCGCGAGCAGGAGACGTTGCTCTGGCGCGCCTGCCTTCCAATGTCGCGGCGCTGGCGGCGCGAAGGGGCTATCTTCCGCGATCCGCGTACCTGCTCAAGCCCGTCATTGCGATTCCCGGAGATCAGGTCTGCCGCCACGGCGTCCGCTTACGCATCAACGGACGGCTCGCGGCATTGGCGCGACCGGCAGACCGTCTCGGACGGCCACTGCCGGTCTGGCATGGCTGCCGCACGCTTGTTGCGGGTGAGGTCTTCCTGCTCGCGGATGATCCGGATGGCTTCGACAGCCGCTACTTCGGCCCTCTCGACCATCAGCACATCATAGGCCGTGCGTTCCTCATCTGGTGAGCCCGCCCATATGCCCGAAAGGCTCACCTGACGCTGGCTATCTCTCTGAGCAAGATAAACTTCTGGCGACGTTGGCGCCAAAAGAGATGGCCATGCCTGTACTTTGCTGACGCTCTCACTGAAGGAGCAGATCGAAGTGCGGCAGCGATGTGTGGGCGGTCCCGCCCTCGAGGAGCTCTCGGGCGGTCGGGCTCTATGGCGCGAAATGCGCCACCGAGCCGCCGTAGGCGTCTCGGCACATACGTGTAACGATCCCTACCGCGGAGCCTGCCGCACGCTCACTGGGTCATCGTGGACCACGGCATCCGCAGTTCCCCGCAGAATGACCGAAAGGTCGACAGGCCGCGGATCCGCCTCAGGCTTCCATTCCGCAACGACCGTCGCTCACGAGTTCGACCTGGCCAGCATCGCGCGCTCGGCGAGCCGACGCCATGCTGCTCGGTCCCTCCCGCCTGACCGGACGCCCATTGCCCCGCCTATGCTTCTGCGAGCCTGTGGCAGGCGTCGCCTTAGAGGCAACCCGCCTGCGGCGGGTCCTCCACTGCGTTCCGGTCCCGGCGCGACGCAAGCGTCGCTTGGGATGCCTCAGGCTCCAGCCCGCCACGATCTCGCGCGCGCCGGCGGGGGAATAGGCCTCCGCCGGACAAGCAAGAGGATTAGCATCATGGCTACCATCGGAACCGTCACCAAGCACGACGACGGCCACTACGAGGGCGAGCTCCGGACCCTCTCCGTCCGCGCCGACATCGCCATCGCGCCGGTCACCGACAAGTCTACCCACAGCCAGCCCGACTTCCGGGTCCTCTCCAAGGGCGTCGAGATCGGCGCCGGCTGGCTCCGCATCGGCCAGATGTCCGGCAAGGAGTACGTATCGCTGTCGATCTCCGCACCGGAGTTCGGCTCGAAGACGCTTTACGCGAACCTCGGCCGAGCCGCGGGCGAGACCGATCCCAACGTCTACGCCCTGATCTGGAATCCGCGGGAGTAGCCGCTCCTCATCGCCCTCGCGCCGGCAACGGCGCGGGGGCTCTCTTTGTGTCTTTGCACAGCCACCCGCCGGCCCCCACCCACCACCCTGGCACGATCGCACCGCTGCGAACACTTCCCCTGGTCCGGGGACGTACGCCGTGTCCGTTCACTGTGACGTCAACCTGCCCACTGTGGATCCCGGGTCGCATCGCGGTGTGGCGCGTAGACCGCTGGTTCAGGCGGTCACGTCCACAAGTCTCGAGCCCGATCATCATGGAGTTCCGGGTGACGATCGCCGTCACCGATACACGCCGGCAGGAGAGCACATCGGTTCGGGCGGCAGGTCTTCCGCTCTGTTTGGGCGGCAAATTGACCAAGGAGGATCCGGGAAGTTGGGGGATGTTTCAGCGCCTGATTTTGGAGATCAGGATAAAGATATGGCGTCAGGTCAACACCAAATACAGGAAACACGCCACGGTCCGCGACGTCTTCCATGCGATCGAAACGTCAGCGTTCGAATTTGTCATTCGGCATCAGGATGCTGGTTGACGCCGTATTGAATTCCGCTCCTCACACCACACCTCATCTGGCCATCAAGCCGTTTCGAGGAGCGTTTCATGGCCCAAGAAGACTTCGATGTGAAGCTCGGCCGCATCCGCGATGAGCGGCGCGCCCGTGCCGAGCGCCATGCGACTCTCGTCTACCGGCAAGCCGGCAAGCAGGGTGCCCGCGTGCTGCGGCAGCGCGGCCACATCTCGTCGGCGACGCCAAAGCGCGGCATGGGCGCCGGCGTGCGTGCCGCGGCAGGGCTCATCGCGCCCGGCAGCCGTCGCGTCATCGTCAAGGCTCGGTACACCCGCATCGTCGGTGGCGACCTCGGTGCCGCACGCGCGCACTTGAAGTACATCGTCCGTGATGGTGTCACCCGCGAGGGAGCGCCGGGCCGTCTCTACGGACCGGCAAGCGACGACATGGATGCCGGAGCCTTCCTAGACCGGTCCGAGAAAGACCCGCACCAGTTCCGGTTCGTGGTCTCTGCTGATGAAGGCGCGCGTCTCACCGATCTCAAGCCGTTCATCCGCGACCTCATCAGCCAGATGGAACGCGACCTCGACACCAAGCTCGACTGGGTGGCCGTGGACCACTTCAACACCGGCCACCCTCACACCCATATCGTGATCCGTGGTCGCGACCAGGATGGCGGCGACCTCGTCATGGCACGGGACTACATCGCCCATGGCGTGCGCGCCCGCGCCCAATCCCTCATCACGCTCGAGCTCGGTCCCGAGACGGAGCTGGAAAGGCGCCAGAAGCTTTTCAACGAGGTCGGACAGGAGCGCCTTACGCGGCTTGACCGCTCCCTCATGAGCCGCGCCAAGGATAGAATCCTGGTGGTGTCCAGCGCCGAGGAGATCGACCCCGTCCAACAGTCTCTCCGCGTCGGCAGGCTCAAGACCTTGGAGCGCCTCGGCCTGGCGCGGGAACGCCGCCAGGGCGTATGGGAGCTCGATGCGGGGATGGACACGAAGCTCCGCCAGCTCGGCGAGCGCGCCGACAAGTTCAAGATGATGCAGCACGCGCTCCGGGAGGCGGGCATCGAGCGCGGTGTGGCCGCCATGGCGCTGTTCGAGCGCGGCCCGCGCAAGGTGCCGCTCATCGGCAAGGTGGTCGGGATCGGCCTGGTCGATGAGATCTCCGACCGGACCTGGGTCATCATCGATGCCGTCGACGGTCGGGCCCACTACGCCGAGCTCGGACGGTTGAGGCCGGTCGATGTGCCCACGCGGGGTGCCCTGGTGGCGCTCGCCGGCGACGGCCTCGATGGCAAGCCATCGCCCGCGCCGAAAGTGCAGGAGCTCTCACCCGTCGCGCTCAAGGACCAGGTGGCCTATGACGGTCCGACCTGGCTCGATCAGGGCATCGTCGCCCGCTGGCAGCCGGAGCCTGGTTTCCCGGGCTTTGCCGCCGAGGTACGAGCCGCCATCGCAGCTCGGGGACGGTGGCTCGCAGAACGCCAGCTCGCCAGCCGCTCTCCTGCCGGGGATATTCAGCCGGCACCAAACATGATGCGCACGCTGCGCGAGTGGGAGACCGATCGTCTCGTGCGGCATCTGTCGCATCAGCTCAAGAGCAGCTACCTGCCTGTCGAGCCGGGCGCGCGAATCGCCGGCGTCTACGAGCACGCCATCACGACGCCCAGCGGCAAGATGGCTGTCATCCGACGTGAGGACACGTTCACGCTGGCGCCGTGGCGGCCGGCGCTCGAGCCGTACCGTGGGCAGGCCGTCACGGGACTGATCGGACCCAACCGTGTGAGCTGGACGCTTGACCGCGGGCGAGGACTGCCGCCTCGTGCGTGAAAGCGCTCTGGTGCTGAATGACTGAGGCGCCGGTCACATGTCACCGAGATGGCCTCGCAGCCGCTTGGCGAGCCGGGTCAGCTTTTGCGCACGCAGTACGTTAAGGAACTCTTCGGCCGACAGCCCTGATTTCGACAGGTTGCGCCGGGCATTGGCCAGCGAGGCAAGGAGAAGCTGAGGCACCTGATCGTAGGGATCGGCCAGAAAGGCGTCCGGTGTCCGGCGAGCGAGCCCGTGAGCCTTCAGAATGCGGGCTGGAAAGTGGCGCAGATTCCAGGTCAGGATATGCGTGGCTTTGGCCTCGATTGCTGCTGCCACCACATGGCGATCGCCGGGACCCGGCAGGCTGATGGTGTCAATGTGCTTCGCATATCCGCCGACTATTGCGTCCCGCCACGCGATCCTCATGAGCTGCTTCGTGGCGGCCAGGCGCTCGACCGAAAGGTCCGGAGCGTTGGCCACGAGATTGCGCATCCATTCGTCGTGGATCTCGTCGGTCCAGCGCGCATGAACCCAGGCGGTCGACTGCCATCTGAACGATGACAGGTGGAACGGGTAGAGGGTGCAAGCGTCGAGGACAGCGACGACAGGACTAAATGCCATGGCGGCGACGGAGATCCTCGGCGTCGTCGACCAGGTCTTGCATCGCCTTGCGCTGGACGTCCAGCTTCGCCTTCAATGCCAGAACATCCTTGAGCGAGGCACGACGATGCTTGCCGACGTAGCGGAACGGCAGATCGCCGATGTCCATGTGGTGCACGACGAGCGGGCGCGAAATGCCGAGGATGGCCGATGCCTTGGTCGGGCTCAGCTCCTGATCTTCCCTGAGGATCGCCACGCGCTCGCCACTGAGCAAACCGGCCAACAAGGTCTCCATGGCGCTGATCGCTGCCGGCGGCACCACGACGGTCTGGTCCTCGCCGTCGCGGCGCCGGACGTGCAGCTCGAGACGGTCGCCCTGGGCAAGCTTGGGCAGGGGCGACACCTTCTTGCGGTCACGATCTGACAGACCGGCAAATTTGACGACTTGGCTGGCCATGGCCTGTTCTCCTTCGCCAACCAATATAGCGATGGAGCCGGCTGACTGAAATAACTGAAAGGTTCACTACGGCCTCTCACATCGACTCCGGCCAGCGCTATGCCACCCGCACGCGGCGGGCGTCCAGACTGAACGGGCCAGCACCGAAGGCGACGACCTGCAGGAGGCCGCCGGCCAGCGCGACGTTCTTCAGAAAATGGATCATCTCGTTCTGATCGGCGAAGTTGTTGTGGAACGCGAGCGCCGCGGCGATTGTGAAAGCGGCCATGGTCGCAGCAGCGATGCGCACATGAAATCCGGCCAGCAGAAGAAGGCTGCCGCCGAGCTCGACGCCCAGCGCAACGACGTAGCCGAGCAACGGAAAGGGAACGCCGGCCGAGGCAATGTATCCGATGGTTGCCGCGGGTGCGGCGAGCTTCGCTAGGCCGCTCAACAAGAAGAGGACGGCCAACAACACCCGGCCAGCTGCTGCTATGGTTGCGTCCTGCATTGGTGTACGAAGCTCCTGTCGATCTCTAATGAATTTTCAAGCCCGCCTGGAACGACGACGCCCAGCCGCGTCGCCGTTTTGAGGCAGTGGGCAACACCTACGCGGCGTTCTGGGCCGCGGAGCGCAGCTTTTGAACTTCAGCGAGATACCACTTGAGGATCTCGCGCCCCTTGCCGGCAACCGGCGATGCCCAATCGCGGAAGAGCTCGGTGACAAGCGCGAGCGCGGTATTCGGCACGGCGCCGGCGTGCGAGAGGCGTTCGATCGCTGTGCGGTGAGCCAATTGCGACATGCCCCCGACAGCATCGACGACGAAGGTCGCGTCATAGTCGTCCTTCAGGGCCGCGACGACGGGGAAGGCGAGGCAGATTTCGGTGTAGAGCGCGCCGAAGATGAGCCGCTTGCGGCCGGTCTTCTTCACCTCCGCAGAAAAGGCGCGATCCTCCCAAGCGTTCATGGAGGAGCGGTCGATCACGGTGATGCCGGGCAGCTCGGCCAGGATGGAGGCCCGGGTCGGGCCATTGACGCCCATCTCAACGCCGACTGTGGAGAGCACGATCGGCATGTCGAACGCCTTCGCCGCCTTGATCAGCAGCCGGACATTGAGATCGATCAGCTCGGCGCGGGTCTCGGACCGGACCTGCTCGAACATCTCCTTCTGGTAGTCAATCAGCACCAAGGCCGAGTCCTGGTAGGTCCACACCCCTTGTCCTTTGCTCATGGCTGTCTCCTCGTGATGGGCGCGGCGCCAAGCGCCGCTTGCGTGCGGGTGAAATTGGCGTTCCTGATCCGCCAATGCTAGGCTTGGATTTCGGGCACCGACGTTGCCGAAAGTGGAACGCTAATGGACCTCGAAGACCTGCAAACCTTCGTGGAGGTGGCGGACGCCGGCGGCGTCTCGCCCGGCGCGCGCCGCTTGGGGCTGTCGAAATCGATCGTCAGCCGCCGCCTCGCGCACCTCGAGGCAGAACTTGGCGTTCAGCTCCTCTCCCGCACGACGCGCGGGGCGGTGCTCACCGAGGCTGGTGCCACCTTTCGCGAGCATGCCATGCGGGTCGCCGCCGAGCTCGACGCGGCGCAGGACGCGGTCTCGCCAGAAGGCGACGTGCGCGGCCTTCTGCGTATCGCCGCGCCGCTGTCGTTCGGGCCCACGCATCTTGCGCCTGTGTTCGCCGAACTCGGGCGCCGGCATCCGAAGCTGCATGTGCATGCCGCCTACAGCGACCGCTTCGTCGATCTGCTCGGCGAGGGCTTCGACGCGGGCGTGCGGCTGGGCTTTCTCCCGGATTCGAATCTGGTGGCACGGCGCATCTGCGCGATGCGCGGCAGGCTCGTCGCCAGCCCCGCATACCTCGCTGCGCACGGCGCGCCTCAGACACCAGAGGACCTGCTGAACCATGAAGCCCTGATGCAGGGCACCGAGTCGTGGCGCCTCCTCCACCGCGGCAGGACCCTCCTCGTGCGCCCGCGCGGGCGCTTCAAGGCCGATAACGGCGCGGCTCTGCTGGCGGCTGCGCTTGCTGGACTGGGCATCGCGGCGCTGCCCGACTTCCTGATCGGGCCGCATATCGTCTCCGGCGCGCTCATACAGATTCTCAGCGATTATCCGCCGCCGGAGGCTGGTCTCTACGTCGTGCGCCCACCCGGCAACTTCCCGGCGCGCAAGGTCAGGGTGCTTACCGAGATTCTCATCGAGTACTTCGGGTCCGCCAAAGGCCTATCCGATCTCTGAGCTCGTTACCCCCTAGACAAGCCTCACGTGTTGGGTTGGCACGACCTCGCGATCGCTGCGTTGCCGTACTCTGTCCGCAGGAAGCCCACGCCACGCCGGTTCTGCCGGACATATCGGTGCCAGGGGCGGCACACAACCGATTGCCTTACCAGGCTGCATGATTCCACACTCGGGGCCTTGTTTGCCGCGATATTCCTGGCTATATTACTGGATATCAATCGGAGGTTACCGTGGGCAACTCGCAACGACGTGCAATCCAGTCGTATCGCTCTCGCCTCAGCGCGCGCGGCCTGGCGCGCTTTGAGGTGCTGGGTCGCGATGCCGATCGCGAGCTGATCCGCGCCCTGGCCCGGCGACTGGCGGAAGACAGCCCGGATGCGTCGAAGCTTCGCGCCGCCGTGAAGGAGACGATCGCCGGCGAACCACCCAAGAGAGGCGGTATTCTTGCAGCGCTTCGTCGCTCGCCGCTAGTCGGCGCCGATCTCGACCTGACCCGCCCTCGCGAGGAAGGGCGCAAGGTCGAGTTCTGATGCGCTACCTGCTCGATACCAATATCATCAGCAACGTCACGAAGCCTTCGCCGTCGGACACGCTGCTTGCGTGGATGGCCGAGCAATCCGACGAGGACCTCCACATCGCCTCGATGACGGTTGCCGAGATTCGGCGCGGCATCCTCGACAAGCCGGCCGGCAAGCGCCGTCGCGAGCTCGAGGCCTGGTTCTCCGGTCACGAAGGTCCGCAAGCCCTCTTTGCCGGGCGCGTCCTGCCATTCGATGAAAGGGCAGCCCTCGTGTGGGCGCGGTTGATGGCGGATGGCAAGGCCAAGGGCCGCCCGCGCAGTGCCTTCGACATGATCATCGCCGCGGTCGCTGAGGCCAATGAGTGCGTAGTGGTCACCGACAACGAGAAGGACTTTGCAGGGATAGAGATCTTCAATCCCATGCGATCCCAAGGGTGACTTGCCGGACGGCTGCGGCTCGACAGTATCGAGCTCTTGTCAGGCGCCCCGCGGCCGAAGTGGCCGCGGCCGGGCCCTACTGCGCGGCCCGAGGGCCGCGCACCCGAGCCCCGCGAGCGGGTCTCGGCCCATTCGGGTGACGGTCCCATGGCGCGGACCATGATGGAAATGCGCACCACCCGTGGGAACGCACGCCCGACAAAGACTACCACCAATTCGATGTGACTGCAGAGCCGCCGTCGGCTTGGTCGTGTGTGGAGAGGCAGAGTGAGGCGGCTGTCGCCGTGACGGGTTTGCCGAGGTGAGAGAGTGGCTCTCACCGGCCCGTCGCGGAGACCCGCGATGTCCAGATCCACCTCCCATGCCGGTACCAGTGGCGGCCGGACGAACTTCTACGACGACATCACCAACAAGATCATCGCCGAGCTGCAGGAAGGCCGCGTCCCGTGGGTGCAGCCTTGGGGCACGGCGACCACGAAAGCGCAGCTCGCCCTGCCGAAGAATGCCTCAACGAACCGCACCTACTCCGGCATCAACGTGCTCATCCTGTGGGGCGCCGTCATCCAGCGTGGCTTCACCGGCCAGAGCTGGCTGACCTTCCGCCAGGCGCTCGCGCTCGGTGGCCAGGTGCGCAAGGGCGAGCGCGGCACCACGGTCGTCTATGCCGACCGCTTCGTGCCGGACGATGCGAAGCAACGCGCAGCGGAAAGCGGCGGGGAAGCCCGGGCCATTCCATTCCTAAAGCGCTTCACCGTCTTCAACACCGACCAGTGCGACGACTTGCCGGAGGCGATCGCGACGATGGCGCCGCCTCCGCCGCCGGGCACGATCGAGCCGCGCGTCGAGGCGTTGATCAAGGCCACCGGCATCGAGATCCGCATCGGCGGCAACCGGGCCTTCTATGACGTATCCGAGGACTATGTGCAGGTGCCACCGCCGGCCGCATTCTTCGAGCCTATCAATTGGCACCGCACGGCCCTGCACGAGCTCGGCCACGCATCGGGCCACTCCTCGCGGCTCAACCGCGATCTCTCAGGATCGTTCGGCTCGCGCAAGTATGCCTTCGAGGAACTTGTGGCGGAGATCAACGCCGCATTCTGCTGCGCCGTCCTCGGCATCGTGCCGACCGTCCGCCATGCTGACTACCTCGGCTCTTGGCTGGACTAATGGCGAGCTCGCCATTACTCCAGTAATCAGCAGCAGATCATAATGTGAAGGAAGATTCTTAACGGGGCCGGCTTGTGGAGATCGGCTAAAAAGG
>JAIEQJ010000081.1 GCA_019747815.1 Hyphomonadaceae bacterium | reverse complement strand
AGCGGCGCTGACGGCGATCATCAGGTGGGGGAATTTCAAGTGACCATACCCGGGGGATTTTGACCGACCCACGGGGCAGTAATCGGGCCCTGCCGGCGCCAAACGTAAACCTGCGTCGCAGGCACGAGGTGGTCTGCTTCACCCCATTCGCTCGGGCACCTGTCCACCGATCGAAGGGTGAGTGACCTCTTGGTTGCCCGCAAATTTCAATTATCAGCAGCGCGCGACCATGATAAGCGCCTGATCTTGCTGAACGGATGGGTGGCCGAGTGGTTTAAGGCACCGGTCTTGAAAACCGGCGTGGGTTCACGCTCACCGGGGGTTCGAATCCCTCCCCATCCGCCATCAGCAGCCGGCCCCTCGACTGTCGCACAGCACCACGGAACCGGCGGGCCTGCCCCGTCACCGGTCAAGGAAGGGAGTGCGGGAGAAGCGCTGGCTAGCGGGCGCGACCACTCCAAAGCGTGAGCGCGACACCATAAACGCCCGCCAGCAACAGAACCCCCTTCTCCCACAGGCCGGCGGGAAATCCCGTCAGCAGCGTACTCGCAGCGGCGATGCCCCAAAGAACCATCGCGCCGAGCGTGACCGGCCGCAGAGCCGGCGTCCGCAGCGGATGCGCCCATTTGAGGGGCACAAAGGTCAGGCCGACGCAAACCAACACGACCACGGCGGTGACCCATTCCGACAGATCAAAGGCGAAGACATAGAAGGCCACGGCGTTCCAGATCGCGGGAAAACCAACGAAGCTGTAGTCGTCAGCCTTGCTCTGCGTGTCGGAGAAATGGAACAGCGATGACAGCAAGATCATGCTGGCGAGCACAACCCCCGAGCCACCCTGAAGGAAGCCAGCTTGCAGCAGCGCCACAGCCGGAACGAACGCGTAGGTCACGTAGTCGATGACAAGATCGAGCTGATCCCCTGAAAACCGGGGAAGGTAGCGCTTGACCTTCGCCATCCGCGCAAAGGTGCCGTCCAGCCCGTCGATGATCAGAGCCAAACCCAGCCAGGCGAATACGGCTTCCCAGGCTCCCGCAAAAACCGCCATGACGGCCATGAGCGCGCATACGATGCCCATGGCTGTAAAGAGATGGACCAGAGCTGCCGGCCACATGGAGCGAACACACCAATCTGCCGCTGGCGCCCACGCGAAAAGGCGCGCCTCAGCGCGCGCCGCTTTCTACCCTATCCGTCCAACTGGCGAAGCCGCTCAGAACCGATGCTTGATCGTGCCGCGAATCTGCACGTCATTAGAATCGGTCTTGTCCTGAGGCAGGCCCTTCTGCTCATTGGCGCCGTAGAGGAGCTCTAGGCCAAAATCCAGTTTGGGCAGAACACCAACCGTTCCAAGCCCGGGAATGCGCACCTCAGTGCCCGATGTTCGCCCAAGATTGAGCTCGGAGCCGGACAAGTTGAGGCCCTTCGAGGTGTCGATCGCCCCCTTGGGAACCTCCAGAATCGGCGCTGCTGGCGTCTTCTGGTCTCCGCCGCCGATATTGGTCTCTTGAAACGCAAGCACAGCTTGGCCCCAAAAGGCCAAGACGAAGGCTGCAATAGTCAGTGTCTTTGGTTTCATAACCTCAAGACCCCGCAAGCTGGGCGGCCGTACGCGCCCTCACCTACATGGCCACCTATTTGAGCTTCCGTATACAGGAAAGCAAGTTTGCATCCACAGGCGTTTACACGCAGTTGACGAATTCACTCCGCTGGTGTGCCCGAGACGCCATGTTGCCTGGATGCCACAGAGAGATCATCGGAAGGAGTAAGCTAAATGAGAAAGAGCCGCCCGAAGGGGCGGCTCTTCCTCAAGCTCGTAGCAAGCGCCGCGGATCAGAACTG
The DNA here is from genome assembly GCA_019747815.1 of Hyphomonadaceae bacterium. Classification (GTDB taxonomy): domain Bacteria; phylum Pseudomonadota; class Alphaproteobacteria; order Rhizobiales; family Hyphomicrobiaceae; genus AWTP1-13. Next base: position 73,539 of record JAIEQJ010000081.1, on the reverse strand, counting down.
AACGCGGGCGCCGGCCTGGATGATGCTCAGATCCTCGATGCCACCCTGGATCTGCACACCGCTCGTGACCACGTCGGCCGAATACTTGCGGTAGCCGACGTACAGCTCCATAGCTGCGGCATCGATGTTCTGCACGATGCCAACGCCCCACCAGCTATGCTCGCTGTCAAGCACGGTGCCGGTTGCGCCGAGGCCGTCGATGGACGCCGCCGCCATCAGCCCCGTGATGCCATCGCTGTACTTGCCATATTCACCGTAGATGGCCGTGTTGCCGATGCCGAACCAGTTCCTGGTGATACCACCAGCCAAGTACCACATGTTCACATCGGGCCGGTTGGGACCGCCGGCAACAGCACCAATAGTCTCACCGATATTGGCGCCGTTGAACTCATAGCGCATGGCGGCGCCGTTGAGGAACAGGCCGGTGGCTACGTGCATGATGCTGGCCGAACCTTGGATCGACCTGCGGTCCGTGTCCTTCTGCGGTCCACCCGGAACCGGAACAGCGTTCTGCGCATCACCTTCCTGATCCGTGAACTTCCGGTAGGCCAACGCTGCAGCGAAGCGGAAGCCACCACCTTCCCCGGCATACCGCAGAGCCGCATCCCAGTAGTTCGACTCACCCCACGCGGCCGACACCGAGAAGCCTTGCCACGTCGGCGTGGAGTAGCTCACGCCATCCCGGCGAGCCAGGGCGCTGAAACCGCAGTCCGCCTGGTAGACACCGCCAAAGCCAGCCTGACCGGCACCACAGTTCAAGCCGCCCCACGTGCCTGCACCCGCCGCGCCCTTATAAGTTGCGAGAAGGCCCGTGCCGCTGCGGAGCAACATGCCAAAGCCCGGGATCGGCTGGGAGTTGGCGATCACACCGATGCCGCCAAGATCGACGGTCGTTGAACCGGATGCTGCCGTATTCAAGCGACCGACGGTCAACGTGCCCCAATGGTTATGGGTCAGATACCAGTTGGCCAGCGTCAGACCGACCAGCGAGTCGCCCGCACCGCCCAGACCATCAGCATTGAGGGTCACCGGCGATCCGCAGCCGTCATCATCAACCTGGTTGGCCTGGTGCGACCGACCGCAGGTGTTCAGATCGAACTGCAAAAGGAAGCCCGCCGACAGCGCCGGATTGATGCGGGCCGATCCGGCGAACTGCACACGCGAGCTGGTATTGCTGTTGTCCACCGACAGGGGCGCTTTCGCAAACCCGTCGTCGTAGTACATCACGGACCGGTTCACCTGACCGGACACGGTCAGCGACATGCGCCGGTTGCCCTTGCGGGCCGTGATGGCCTCAAGCTCGGCCACCCGCTCCTCCAGATCAGCGCAGCAGTTGCCACCGAGATCGGCAGCCTGCGCAGACACGGTGCTCAGCAACAGGCCAGCCAGGGCACCGATGGCGCCATGAGCCGCCACTTTCATCATTCCCCCGTTCATGTTCGTCTCCACTAAAAATTTCAGTGCTCGTCGGGGTGAAGCGCGCGCTTGACCCCCTCTACGCTTCCGTGTCCGGATCGCGACACACGCGATGTGCGAGCGCGACGCCGTGAACCGGACGCGAAACGCGTTGAACGCAACTGGGACTGATACGATGAACGCTCACACTGTGCGGTGCTGGTGGAGCCGGGAGGATAGCCACTCAACGTGGACCTGCCCGACACCTCCCCACGCTGCCCAGCTCACTAACCGGCTCGCACTCGCGGGGATGAGCCCGAGGATCTGAACAAGATCCTCACGCACGACTCGGATGCGACTGTGGGCACAAATACTAAATGGAAGGTATATCTGCAAACACCTGGACGCAGCGCCCGGGCATTCCTGGCGCCTAGTGGCCCTCCTGCCACGAAGTTGACCGGGGTTGCGCAAGCAAGCGTTGGAAGAGGCCTCATCCAGCCACAAACACTGATGGCATGAGCGATCGCCGGCGCGCCTGACAGCTTGGCTGGCGAGCCGAGATTTTACAGAGACCCGACATCCGAAGCGCCATGCCAGAGTTTTCCACAGAAGCGTAGGCCACCGTCAGATCCGCATAATCAAAAGAAAAGAGCCGCCCCGAGGGGCGGCTCTCTTCCCGAAGTTCGTCAAAGCGTGCGCTGCAGATCAGAACTGGATGCGGGCGCCAGCCTGGAGGACGCTGAGGTCCTCGATGCCGCCCGGAACCTGCGCACCGCTGGTGACCACGTCGGCCGAGTACCTGCGGTAGCCCACATACACTTCCATGGCCGCGGCATCGATGTTCTGCACGATGCCCAGACCCCACCAGCTATGCTCGCTGTCAAGCACGACGCCGGTTGCACCAAGACCTGCGATGGATCGGGCAACTTCCAGACCCGTGATGCCATCGCTGTACTTGCCGTACTCGCCGTAGATGGCGGTGTTGCCGATGCCGAACCAGTTCTTGGTGATACCGCCGGCCACATACCACATGTTCACGTCGGGCCGGTTGGGACCGCCGGCGACACCGCCGATGGTTTCACCGATATTGGCTCCCTCAAACGAGTACCGCATGGCGGCACCGTTGACGAACAAGCCAGACGGCACGTGCAAGATGCTGGCCGAACCTTGGATGGACCGGCGCTCGGTGTCCTTCTGCGGTCCACCCGGAGGACCGACGTTCTGCACGTCACCTTCCTGGTCCGTCAACCTGCGGTAGGCCAACGCTGCAGCGACGCGGAAGCCACCGGCCTCCCCGGCATACCGCAGAGCCGCATCCCAGTAGTTCGACTCACCCCACGCGGCCGACACCGAGAAGCCCTGCCACGTCGGCGTGGTATAGCTCACGCCATCCCGGCGGGACAGAGCGCTGAAACCGCAATCCGCCTGGTAGACACCGCCAAAGCCAGCCTGACCGGCACCGCAGTTCAAACCGCCCCACGTGTTCGCACCCGCCGCACCGACGAGGGTCGAGAGCCCACCCGCGCCACTGCGGAGCAGCATACCGAAACCCGAGACCGGCTGCGAGTTGGCAACCACACCGATACCGCCGAGATCAACCGTCGTGGCGCCGGCAGCCGCCGTGTTGATGCGACCGACGGTCAATGTGCCCAACTGGTTGTGCGACAGGTACCAGTTGGCCAGCGTCAGACCGACCAGCGAGTCGCCCGCACCGCCGATACCATCGGGATTGCCAGCGATTGGAGCACCGCAACCTTCATCGTCAACCTGGTTCACCTGGTGCGAGCGGCCGCAGGTGTTCAGATCGAACTGCAGCATGAAGCCCGCCGACAGGGCCGGATTGATGCGGGCCGAGCCAGTGAACTGAACGCGCGAGTTGGTGTTGCTGTTGTCGACCGACAGGAGCCTGCGATCAAACCCGTCGTTGTAGTACATCACGGACCGGTTCACCTGACCGGAGACGGTCAGCGACATGCGCCGGTTGCCCTTGCGAGCCGTGATGGCCTCAAGCTCGGCCACCCGCTCTTCCAGATCCGCGCAACAATCGCCACCAAGGTCGGCTGCCTTAGCGGACGGCATCGCCACGCCACCTACGAACAAACCAGCAGCAGCGACCAATGCCGCCGTGCTGGCTGACTTCCACAGTCCCCCGATCATACGAACTTCTCCGTTGGACTAACGCTACCGGAATTCGAGCCTTACTGACCGAATTTACCGTTATCGACTTCCCTGCGGGCGGGTGGTGATGGTTTGCGACTGCCGTCAAGGGGCCGCCCGACCGTGGGGTAAGGCTTAACGTAGGACCGGAAGGCAGGTAAACATCGAATGCGCCTTCTCAACGTGTTTCCGCCTGGAATGTGGCCTTGGGAACACATGACGACTCGAGTCGAAGCCACAATTTCGGCGCGTTCGCGCAATGCAGGCCTGGGCGTCAAGTATTCGTTGCTGTCAATGCAGAAAATGTGCGATTGGCCTATCTTGGACTAACCACAAGGTGCGAAAATAGAAAATTCCTGGACATCCCCCATACCGGCCGCAAGAGGGCCGACCTCAAGAAGAAGCATGAGCGTCTCACCCCCAGTCAAGCAACGGCGTGGCGTCCTCTTGGCCAATGACACCGACCGCTGACATTGCCGTCATCGGCGCGGGCCCCGCGGGCCTGGCGGCGGCATTGGCCATGGCCCGGCGCGGCCTGGCCGTGACCATCGTTGCTCCACCTTACGATGCGGCGCGCGCGGCGGCCGACCGGCGCACGACGGCCCTCATCGGCCCCAGTGTGGACTTGCTCAAAAACCTGGATGCTTGGGACCGCTGCGCCGCCGAAGCGGCGCCCTTGGCTGCCGTGCGCATCGCGGATGACCGCGAGGCCCTTGTGCGCGCCCCCGAGGTGACCTTCGATGCTGCCGAGCTCGGCCTTGAGAGCTTTGGCGCCAACATCCCCAATCCCGCGCTGCTGGCGGCGCTGAATGAGGCGGCGGATGCAAGCCCCCGCCTCACGCGCATCGCCACCTCGGCCGTGCTGGCCATCGAGCCGGGCAATTCCGACGTGCGCCTGAAGCTCGCCGAGGGTGGCTCCGCCACCGCGCGGCTGGCCGTTGCGGCAGACGGTCGCAACTCGATTGCACCGAAGGCCGCCAGCGTCACCGTCCGCACCTGGACCTATCCCCAAACGGCCATCGTTACCAGCTTCGGCCACACGCGCCCGCACAACGACACGGTCAACGAGTTGCATCGGCGCACTGGCCCATTGACGACGGTGCCGCTTCCCGGACGGCGCTCCAGCCTGGTGTGGGTGGAGGACCCCAGCGAGGCGCACCGCATCGTCGACCTGACCGGTGAAGCCTTTGGCGAGCTTCTGGAGGAGCGCCTGCAGGGGGTGCTCGGCACCCTCCACGATCTCGGCCCGCGCCTGCTCTATCCGCTCTCGGGCGCGAGCGCGGACCGCATGGGGGCACGACGCATCGCGCTTGTCGGCGAGGCGGCGCATGTCATCCCACCGCTCGGCGCCCAGGGTCTGAACCTGGGCCTGAAGGATGCCGCAGCGCTGGCCGATTGCACGGCCGAGGCGCAGACCCGCGGGGACGATATCGGAGGTGCCCACGTCCTTGCCGCCTATCACCGCGCGCGCGGCGCCGATGTCACCGCGCGGTCTGCCGCCATCGACCTGCTCAACCGCTCCCTGCTCACAGATTTCCTCCCGCTCGACGTGGTGCGAGGGGCTGCGGTGCACGTCATGGCCAATTCCCCCGCGCTGCGCCGGCTGCTGATGCGGGGGGGGCTTCGGGGCGCCGGGCCGCTTCCCAGCCTGATGCGGCCGAATGCACCGCTCGCGGGCTCTTGACGGCGATGCCGGTCACGCGGCAAGGCCTGCTCCAGTCCCGGCCCTGTACACGACGCGCTGCCCGAGCCATGCAAAGCTTCCTTCTCGACATGCGCTATCGAGCGGAATATCTCGGCCTGCGCCTCATCGCGGGACTTGTGCGCATGGCGCCGCTCGATGTTGCCGGCGACGTCTCGGCCAAGCTTTGGCGTTTGATCGCGCCCTACGACCGGCGCCACCGGCGTGCTCTGGACAATCTCGCCATCGCGTTTCCCGAAAAGAGTCTCGAGGCGCGAACCGAGATTGCCCTGGCCATGTGGGAGAACCTCGGACGCGTGATGGCGGAGACCATGCAGCTCGACCGCATCATCGCCGATCCGGATCGCATTCAGCTGGTCGACTCCACCGCCAAGGTGTTCGAGCGCTACCGCAACAAGATGGGAGCGGCGATCGGCGTCACGTTGCACATGGGCAACTGGGAGCTCGCAGCCTGGCCGATGGCCGTGGCGGGCAACAATCCCGCCGCCGTCTATCGCACTGTGAAAAACCCCTATGTCGACAAGTATCTGCGCGCGCTGCGCAAGGACCTCTATCCCGGCGGCCTGCTGGGCAAGGGGCGCATCAACGGCAGCATGGAGGAAGGCCAGAAGACGGCGCGCCTGATCATGGACTTCGTGCGCCAGGGCGGGCGGCTCGGCTTGGTCTGCGACCTGCATGACCGAAGCGGGCTCCCCGTTCCCTTCTTCGGTCGCCCGGCCAGGTCCGTCGCCATACCGGCCATGATCGCCCGCCGCGTGGGTGCCCGGATCTGGATGGGACGCTGCCTGCGCGTGGGCAATCGGAGCCGGTTCCAGATCGAGCTCAAGGAACTCAAGGTGCCGCGCACCGCCAGCGTGGCCGACGATGTGAAGGGAATCACGGCAGCCATGCAGGCCCAGTTCGAGGCCTGGGTCAGGGAAGCGCCGGAGCAGTGGATGTGGAGCAACCGGCGCTGGGAGTGACGGCGCCCCTTCTCAGCGCTGCAGGTCCCGTCTACAGTGCAATGCTGCAGCGCAACAAGGCCACGCCCATCATGTCTACCAGACGCACGCCTGCCAAACATTTCGCCCCCCTGGCCATCGGTGCACCGGAGCCGTTTCGGCAGCCGCCGGTGCAGCTTGAGCGCATGATCCATTTCGTGCCGCCGCACAACGAGAAGATCCGGGCCCGCCTGTCCGATCTCATTCCGCAGGTCGACGTGGTGCTGGGCAATCTCGAGGACGCGATTCCCGCCGACGCCAAGGTGGCCGCGCGGCGCGGCTTCATCGACATGGCCAAGGCGCACGACTTCGGCCAGACCGGCCTATGGACGCGCATCAATGCCCTCAATTCGCCCTGGGCGCTCGACGACATCCTGGAGATCGTGCCCGCAGCAGGCGCCAAGCTCGACGTGATCATGCTGCCGAAGGTCGAGGGACCGTGGGACATCCACTATCTCGATCAGCTCCTCGCACAGCTCGAGGCCAAGCACGCCCTGCCCCGGCCCATCCTCATCCATGCCATTCTCGAGACCGCCGAAGGCGTCAACAACGTGGAGGCGATCGCCGGCGCCAGTCCGCGCATGCACGGCATGAGCCTCGGCCCGGCGGACCTGGCGGCGTCGCGGGGCATGAAGACGACGCGCGTGGGCGGCGGCCATCCGGCGTACGGGATACTGGCCGACCCAGGCCAGCCCGGTGCCCCGCGCACCTTCTTCCAGCAGGATTTGTGGCACTACACGCTGGCACGCATGGTGGATGCCTGCCTCGCCCACGGCATCAAGCCGTTCTACGGGCCGTTCGGCGATTTCTCAGACCCCGCCGCCTGCGAGGCGCAGTTCCGCAATGCCTTCCTGCATGGATGCGTTGGCACTTGGACGCTGCATCCGACACAGATCGACATCGCCAAGCGCGTGTTCAGCCTGGAGCCCGGCGAGGTCGCCTTTGCCAAGCGCATCCTCGACGCCATGCCGGATGGCACGGGCGCGGCCATGATCGACGGCAAGATGCAGGATGACGCCACATGGAAGCAGGCCAAGGTCATCCTCGACCTGGCCAAGCTGGTGGCCACCAAAGATCCCGAGCGCAAAGCGCTTTATGGTTTATAAGCGCGCGCGGTGGCTGAGGGCGGCGCGCATCGACCGCGTGCCGCATTGACCGCCTGGGGCGCGCGTGCGCTCCTGAGGGTGTTGGTCTGCAGAAGACGGATGGTGAGGTCATGTCCAGTATCGGACAGGCAAAATTCAGCGTCGGCCAAGTGGTTCGCCACCGGGTCCACTCCTTTCGGGGGGTGATCTTCGATGTCGACCCCATTTTCAACAATACCGAGGAATGGTGGCTGGCAATTCCCGTCGAGATGCGCCCGAAGAAGGAGCAGCCGTTCTATCATCTGCTGGCCGAGAATGCGGAGACCGAGTACGTCGCTTACGTCTCGGAGCAGAACCTGCTTCCCGACGTGTCGGGCGAGCCGCTGCGCCATTCGCAGATCGAGGAGATGTTCGCGCTCGGCGAGGACGGCCGCTATCGGCCGCTGTTCCTTGAGCACCCGCACTGAAACCCAAACACTGAAAACCCAGGGCCCGGCGAAAAACCAAGAGGCCGTTCCAAACGGAACGGCCTCCGACATTGGTGCGGCCTGACGCGACGCTCGGCTACTTCTTCGCCGGCGGTGGAAGCGAGGACGGGGCCGTGCTGCCCTGCATCTTCTGCAGATCGTCGTTCTGCTTCTTCAATTCAGCTGCCAGCTGCTGCTGCCGCTGTGCGATCTGCACCATCAAGGCCTTGCGCGCCTCGCCGTACTTCTGCGGATCGACCGGCGGACCACCCAAGGCCTGATCGAAACCGCCGAGGGGAACCGGGAAGGCGACCGGACCACCCGACGCCCCGATGGCAAATACCATGAGCCCACCATTGCTCTTCAAGTCGGTCAGCAGCTCGGGCGTAGCTTCCATCTCCGCGGTGCAGCCCGCAACATGGCACAGGGTGTAGTCGAGCTGGATGCCCTTCAGCTTGCTCTCCTCTGCCTTATCGAGCTTCTCATTCTTCTGCAGCTTTTCCCAGAGATTCTTGGGGAACATGGTGGCGCGCATGCCGGGCTGTATGAGCATGCCGAGCGGCACCATGACCATGAAATGCTGCTTGTTCTGACCATCGATCTGGCGCAGGGCGGCCGAAACCAGCACCATGCCCGTGTTGCCGTCGAGGCGCTCATGGTGCGTCAGGCAGATGTTGAGATCCTTCTTTTCGTCCTTGCCGTCCTTGTCCTTGATCTGGGCCGTTGCCTTCTCGCACAACTTCACCCAGGCGGTTTGCGCGCCGGCCTGTTGCTTGTCCGGTGTAGCCGCCTTCTTGTCCGCCGCTGGTGGTGGCTTCTTGGCCGGCGGCGCCTGCGCCGACGCAACGGCGATCAAGGCTGTAACCCCAAGCACGAGCGTGGCCGCCATGGCCCCAAGACGCGCAAAGCGTGCACCAACCCCAGAGTGCAGATGCGAATTTGCCATGTTGTTGTTGACCTTTCCCTGAATAGCCGGTCCCGTGCCGGCGCGGGCTCGAACATTCTTTCTTTGAGCGTATGCGCGCGTGGCCGGCACTAAGAGCCGGATTGCGGCAATCCCGTGACGGGTTGTGGATGGTGTGAATGCTGCCTAACCAAAGCACCTTAGACGTGGCCACAAGGCAACGCCGCATCCACTCCCGTTTACGTCAGCCCAACCGTCCAACTGTGTTAGACAGTTCCGCGTGAAACAGCCACTGCAAGCACTCCGTCCCCGCCACCAGTTCATGCGCAAAATGCCGCAGATTTGCGCTGCGCTGGCCTTGGCGGCGGGACTGGGACTGGGCCCCGCGGCCATCGCGGAGCCTGTACACGGGCTTGCCATGCACGGTGTGCCCAGACACCCGGCAGGCTTCAGTCATTTCCCCTACGTCAATCCCCATGCCCCACGCGGCGGCCGCCTGGCGCTCGGCGTGCTCGGCACCTTCGATAGCCTCAATCCCTTCATAATCAAGGGAGCATCCGCGACCGGGTTGCGCGAGTACGTGTATGAAAGCCTGATGGCGCGCAGCGGGGACGAGCCGTTCACGCTCTATGGCCTGATCGCCGAAAGCGTGGAGCTGCCGCCCGACCGCGCGTGGGTCACCTTCCATCTGCGACCCGAGGCGCGCTTTGCCGACGGGCAACCGATCACCCCCGACGATGTGCTCTTCAGCCACGCCGTCCTCAAGGAGAAGGGCTGGCCCTATCACCGGTCGCACTACGGGAAGGTGGCAAAGGCAGAAAGGGTCGGCGAGCGGAGCGTGCGCTTCACGTTCGAGGCTGCGGGCGATCGCGAGGTGCCGCTGCTGCTCGGCCTGATGCCGATCCTGCCGAAGCACAAGCTGGATGCCGAGACATTCGAACGAACCACGTTGAAGCCGCCACTCGGCAGCGGACCCTACCGGGTCGCGCACGTAGATGCGGGCCGCTCCATCACCTATCGGCGCAATCCCGACTGGTGGGCGCGCGATCTGCCCGTGATGCGTGGGCGCTTCAACTTCGACGAGATCCGGATCGAGTTCTTCCGCGATGCGTCGATCTTGTTCGAGGCATTCAAGGCCGGCGAGCTCGACGTCAGGCTGGAGGACGATCCGGCGCGGTGGGTGGAGGGTTACGATTTCGCGGCCGTGTCCGACGGGCGCATCGTCAAGCGGGAGCTCGATACCGGCCTGCCATCGGGCATGTCGGGGCTCGTGTTCAATACGCGCCGGCCGGCGTTCCAGGATCAGCGCGTGCGCCGTGCGTTCATCTTGATGTTCGACGCCGAGTGGATGAACCGCAACCTGTTCAGCGGACTCTTCAAGCGTACCGAAAGCTTCTTCGAGCGCTCGTATCTTTCCTCGCACGGCCGGCCGGCGGATCAGCGCGAGCGCGCCCTGCTGGCGCCGTTCCTGGATTTCGTGAAGCCTCAGGTGCTGGAGGGAGCCTACCGCCAACCCGTCGCTGATGGCGCCAACAGCCGGGCCAATCTGGAGGCGGCGCACAAGCTGCTGCTAGATGCGGGCTATGAGGTCAAGGGCGGCCGCATGATGAAATTGGGCCGGCGATTGAACGTGGAGTTCCTGGCGCAGACACGGGCGCAGGAGCGGTTGCTGCTCAGCTACGCGCGCACCCTTGACAGGCTCGGCATCGAGCTGCGCGTGCGCCAGGTGGACAGCGCGCAGTACAACGTCCGCCTCAAGACCTTCGACTTCGACATGGTGCAGTGGAACTGGTCCGCGTCGCTGTCGCCCGGCAACGAGCAGATCAACCGCTGGAGCAGCAAGGCTGCCGACATCGAGGGCTCGTTGAACCTTGCCGGCGTCAAGAACCCAGCGGCCGATGCCATGATCGAGGCGCTGCTGCAGGCCGATGCGGATGAGGATTTCACCGCAGCGGTGCGCGCCTTCGACCGCGTGCTGATCTCGGGCGACTATGCAATCCCCCTGTTCCATCTGCCCAAGGTGTGGGTGGCGCATCGCAGCGACCTCAGGTTCCCGCCGATCTTGCCTCTGGCGGGCTTCGATGTGGATACCTGGTGGTCGGTGCGGAGGTAGCCTCTGGGTCCCGGATATTTCGCCCACGCGAAATTCCGGGATGACAGCTCAAGCAATTGCCGAGACGACAGGGATTACGCCGCCTTCTTCACCAGCGCCGCGATTTCTGCCAGCTCGCGCACCAGCCAGCGCACGCCCTGCAGCCGCCCTTCAGGCAGATCCCAGTCAGACTTGAACACCAGCTTATGGTCGGGTTGCAGACGCACGCGACCCTTGGAGCGGACCATGAAAGCCACAAGCCCCTCGGGATTGGCGAACTGGTTCTTGCGGAAGGTGACAATCGCACCCTTGGGGCCTGCATCCACCTGCTGCAGCCCGCCTTGCTTGGCGAGGCCCTTGATCTCGACGATGTCGAGCAGGTGCTTCACCTCGTCGGGAAGCTCGCCGAAGCGGTCGACCATCTCCACGGCAAAGGCGTCGATCTCCGGACGCTTTTCCAAGGTGGAGAGGCGGCGGTAGAGACCGAGGCGGAGCTGCAGATCGGCGACGTAGCTGTCGGGGATCAGCACGGACGTGCCGAGCGAAATCTGCGGGCTCCACTGGTCCTGCGCCTCGCCGACATCGCCGCCCTTGAGCGCGGCGACCGCCTCCTCGAGCATGGATTGATAGAGCTCAAAGCCGACCTCGCGGATGTGGCCGGACTGCTCGTCGCCCAGCAGGTTGCCGGCACCGCGGATGTCGAGGTCGTGGCTGGCGAGCGAGAAGCCCGCGCCCAGCGTGTCGAGCGACTGGAGAACCTTGAGGCGCTTCTCCGCCCCCTCGGTGAGGCGCTGGTTGCTGGGCGTGGTGAAGTAGGCGTAGGCGCGCGGCTTCGAGCGCCCGACGCGACCCCTGAGCTGATAGAGCTGGGCCAGGCCGAACATGTCCGCACGGTGCACGATCATGGTGTTGGCGTTCGGGATGTCGAGGCCGGATTCGACGATCGCCGTGGACAAGAGGACGTCGAACTTGCCGTCGTAGAAGGCCGTCATCACGTCTTCCAGGGCCCCGGGGGAAAGCTGGCCGTGCGCGGTCGCCACCCGCAGCTCGGGCGTGTGCTCGGCGAGAAACTCTCGCACCTCGTCCAGGTCGGCAATGCGAGGCACGACATAGAAACTCTGCCCACCGCGATAGCGCTCGCGCCGCAGCGCCTCGCGGATGATGACCGGGTCGAACGGCGAGATGTAGGTGCGCACGGCGAGGCGGTCGACGGGCGGAGTAGCAATGAGGGAGAGCTCGCGCACGCCCGACAGCGCCAGTTGCAATGTGCGCGGGATGGGCGTGGCCGTGAGGGTGAGGACGTGCACCTCCTCCCGCAGGTGCTTCAACCGCTCCTTGTGGGCGACGCCGAAATGCTGCTCCTCGTCGACGATCACGAGGCCGAGGCGATTGAAGACGATGCTCTTGCCGAGCAGGGCGTGCGTGCCGACGATGATGTCGGTGGTGCCTTCCTTGAGGCCGGTCTTGGCCGTCTGCAGGTCCTTGTTGTTGACCAGCCGGGAGGCCTGGGCGATGCGCACCGGCAGCCCCTTGAAGCGCTGGGCGAAGGTGGCGAAGTGCTGGCGGGCAAGCAGTGTCGTCGGCACCACGACGGCCACCTGCAGGCCCGAGAAGGCGGCAATGAAGGCGGCGCGCAAGGCGACCTCGGTCTTGCCGAAGCCGACATCGCCGCACACCAGCCGGTCCATGGGCTTGCCGGCCGCCAGATCGTCCAGCACCGCCTGAATGCTGGCTGCCTGATCGTCGGTCTCGTCATAGGGAAAGCGGGCGACGAACTCGTCGTACTCAACCTGCGGCGGCACCAGCACGGGGGCCTCGCGCAACTGCCGGAGCGCGGCGATCTTGATGAGCTCGGAGGCGATCTCGCGCAAGCGCTGCTTGAGCCGCGCCTTGCGGCTCTGCCAGGCCGCGCCGCCGAGGCGATCGAGCTGGGCGACGCCGTCACCCGAGCCGTAGCGGGTGAGCAGCTCGATATTCTCCACCGGCAGATAGAGCTTGTCGCCCCCGGCATAGCCGATCTCGAGGCAATCGTGCGGCGCACCCAGCGCCGTGATGGTGGCGAGGCCGTCGAAGCGGCCGATGCCGTGATCGGCGTGCACCACGAAGTCGCCGATGGCGAGGCTGGTCGCCTCGGTGATGAGATCGGCGGCCCGGCGCGCCTTGCGGCGCGGGCGCACGAGACGGTCGCCCAGGATATCCTGCTCGCCGATGACGGCCAGATTGGGCGTCTCGTAGCCCTCCTCCACCCCCAGCACCGCGAAGCCCACCTGGGCACCGTGCAGCGCCTCCGCCTCGACGAAGCTGTCGATCTTGCGCGCGTCGGCGAACCCGTGCTCCGCAAACAGGGTGCCGAGGCGCTCGCGCGCGCCGGCGGTGAAGGCGGCAATGATCACCCGCTTGCCGCGCGCCTGCAGGCTCTGCACATGCTGGATTGTGGCGGCGAACACATTGGTGTCCTCGCTCGCACGCTCGGCCGCGAACGTGCGGCCCGTGCGGCCGCCGTTCGAGCGGACCGGGCCACGCACGTCGCTCTCCTGCTCGAAGGGCGTGAGATAGCGCACGGCATGGCGCGCAAGCGCGCCTTTCCATTCCTGATCGGAGAAAAACATCGCGTCGGGCAACACCGGCTTGTAAGGCGGGGCGCCGAAACTTTGTGCTTCCAGGCCTTCCACGCGCGCCTGGTAGTGGTCGCGGATGAGCGCCAGCCGCTCGCCCACCGCTTCATCGGCCAGATGATCAAAGCTGACAGGTGCTTCGGGCACATAGTCGAACAGGGATTCGAGGCGCTCGTGGAACAGCGCCAGCCAGTGCTCCATGCCGGGGTAGCGCTGGCCGGCGCTCACCGCCTCATACAGCGGATCGGAACCGGCCGAGGGGCCGAACTGCTCGACGTAGCGGCGGCGGAACAGCTTCTCGCCGGCTTCCCCCAACGCCACCTCGCTGATCGGCATCAGGGTGAGACGTTGGACCACTCTGCCGGTGCGCTGGGTCTCGGGGTCGAAAGCCTTCATCTGCTCCAGCGTGTCGCCGAAGAAATCGAGCCGCACCGGCGCCGTGCGGCCCGGTGGATAGAGGTCGAGAATGCCGCCGCGCACCGCGTACTCGCCAGGCTCCATCACCGTGCCGCTGCGCGTGAAGCCCGCCAGGTTGAGGCGCCGGATCAGCTCGCCCATGTCGAGCCGCTGGCCCGGCGCGAGGGTCTTGAGCGAGCGGCGGATGAACTCGCGGGGCGGCGTGCGCTGCAGGACGGCATTGACGGTGGTGATGACGACCGTCGGGTCCTTGCGCGCGGTGGCGGCGAGACGCGCCAGGGCCGCGATGCGCTTGGCCACGATCTCGCTGTTGGGGCCGATGCGGTCGTAGGGCACGGTGTCCCAGGCCGGGAACTGGATGACGCGCACCTTGGGCGCAAAGAACGCGAGGCCCTCGGCAATGGCCTCCAGCCGCCGGTCGTCGCGGGCGATGTGCAGCAAGAGCGGTGCGCTGCCGCCGGCGGCGGCCTCTTGCGCCAGGTTGCCGATGAGCAGCGGCACCAGGCCATCGGGCACACCCGACAACACCTCATGCCGGCCTGGGGCAGCGGTGGGGGCATCTTGTTGCTGTCGCGGCGCGGCCATCATTGCAATCCGTGAAACGCGCGCATCTGCGCGACAAGCGCGGCGAATGCGCCGGCGGGGGCGATCTGGGGGTAGAGGATCATGTCGTGCAGCTCGGGATCGGGCATTTGCAGCAAACGCTCGAAGTCGGCAAGCGCGTCGAGCGGCATATCCTCCACCCGCGCCTCGGCAAACCGGCCAATCAGCCAATCCATTTCCTTGGTGCCGCGGTGGCTGGCGCGAAAGACAACGCGCCGGCGGCGGCTTGCGACGTCGTCGGTCATGACAGTACAGCTTTGATATCCCGGCACGGCCGCTTGACGGCTCCTGCCGCCGCCGCCACTTTCGCCGGGCTTGGAGACCTCATATAGCCCTCCAACGGAAAACACAAAAGCGCCGGTGTCGCGTTGGTGCCGAGCGGAGAGCGCAAGCGTCCGGCAACCCTGCAACACACGCTTTCTCGATTCATGCGGCCGCCCCCTCTCATCCCCCTGTTTGCCTCCGCCACGAGCCTGAGCGGGATCGGGCCGCGCATGCAGCTCTTGCTGAAAAAGGCCGTGCGGCTGCCGCCCGGGGTGGCCGAGCCGCGGGTGATCGACGTGCTGTGGCACACCCCCAGCGGCGTGATCGACCGGCGCGCGACGCCGACCGTGGCCGCGGCCGTGCCGGGCACCATTGCCACGCTGGAGCTGCGGGTGCTGAAGCACCGTGCCCCGCCGCGGGGCAATACCAAGGCACCCTACAAGGTCGCCTGCGAGGACGAGACCGGGCGCATCGACCTGGTGTTCTTTCATGCCGAACGCAAGTTCATCGAGCGGCAGCTACCGGAGGGCAGCCTGCGCTACGTCAGCGGCCGCATCGAGAGCTACAACGACCGGAAGCAGATGGCGCATCCCGACTATATCGTGGCGCCCGAAGCGCGCGGCGACCTGCCGCTGCTGGAGCCGGTATATCCGCTGACCGCAGGCCTGTCCGGGAAAATTCTGCTGAAGGCCACACGACAGGCGGCGGAGCGCATGCCGGCGCTGCCGGAGTGGCAGGAGGCGGCGTGGCTCAAGGAGCGCGGCTGGCCCGATCTCAGAACGGCGGTGTCGCGGCTGCACCGGCCGCAGGAGGCGGGCGACGTATCTGCGGGCTCGCCGCCGCGGCAGCGCCTGGCCTACGACGAGCTGCTGGCAGGGCAACTGGCCCTGGCCCTGGTGCGGCAGAGCTTCAAGCAGCAGCCGGGGCGCAGCGTCGTCGGCGACGGCCGCATCCGCGCCGGAATCGCCGATGCGCTGCCCTTCGCCCTCACCCCTTCGCAGCGCCTGGCGATCAAGGAGATTGCCCAGGACATCGCGGCGCCGTTCCGCATGCTGCGCCTGCTGCAGGGCGATGTGGGCTCGGGCAAGACCGTGGTGGCGCTGATGGCGATGGCGATCGCGGTGGAAGCGGGCGCGCAGGCAGCCCTCATGGCGCCGACCGAAGTGCTCGCCCGCCAGCATGCTGAGACCATTGCGCCGCTGGCCGACCGCGCCGGGGTGCGCATCGGCCTGCTGACGGGGCGCGAGAAGGGGCGCCCCCGCGCCGAGCTGCTGGAGCGGCTGAAGGCGGGCGAGGTCGACATCCTGATCGGCACGCATGCACTGTTCCAGGCCGACGTGGAGTTCAAGGACCTGGCGTTCGCGGTGATCGACGAGCAGCACCGCTTCGGCGTGCACCAGCGCCTCGCCCTGCAGACCAAGGGCGGCAAGGGGGGCGCCAACCTGCTGGTGATGACGGCGACGCCCATCCCGCGCACGCTATTGATGACGCACTACGGCGATCTCGACGTGTCGCGCCTCACGGAGAAGCCGGCCGGACGCAAGCCGATCGTCACCAAGAGCATTCCGGTCGACAGCATGGAGCGGCTGATCGAGCGCATCCGCGTGCAGCTCCAGGAGGGCGCACAGGTCTACTGGGTGTGCCCGCTGATCGAAAGCTCGGACAAGTCGGAGCTGGCCGCCGCCGAGGAGCGGCATGCGCACTTGGCGCAGATCTTCGGTGCCTCCAAGGTCGGGCTGCTGCACGGCGGCATGCCGGGCAGCGCCAAGGACCAAACCATGGCGGCATTTGCGGAGAACCATCTCAAGATCCTGGTGGCGACGACGGTGATCGAAGTGGGCGTCAACGTGCCGAACGCCAACATCATGGTGATCGAGCACGCCGAGCGCTTCGGGTTGGCGCAACTGCATCAGCTCCGCGGGCGGGTGGGACGCGGCACGCGCGAGAGCTTCTGCATGCTGCTCCATCAGGCGCCGCTGGGCGAGAGCGCGCGTCAGCGCCTCGAGATGATGGAAAGCACCGAGGACGGTTTCCTGATCGCCGAAAAGGATCTGGAGCTGCGCGGCGGTGGCGAGGTGCTGGGCGCTCGGCAAAGCGGCATGCCCGAGTTCCGCGTGGCCGAGGTGCCCAACTTTACCGAGCTGCTGGCGGCGGCGCGGGATGACGCGCGGCTGGTGCTGAACCAAGATCCGGGGCTTGCCTCGCCACGCGGCGAAGCGCTCAAGCTGCTGCTCTACCTGTTCGAGTGCGACGAAGCGGTGCGGCTGTTCCGAGCCGCATAGCCTTGGCTTCCGCCAGGTGACCAACGACATCGGCGCAATTGGATGCGCGCAACACGTGCAGACGCGGCGGAGGCACTCAGGTCGGAGGCGAGGCGGGCGGCGCTTGCAAGGTGGCACGCTGACCGTTGCGCACGCGCGTGGCCATGTCCTTGAGCCTGGCCTGCGTCTCGGGATTCACCATGCCGGCCGAGATGATGATCTTGGCCGCATCCTCAAACGTCATGCGGATCGGCAGCACATCCTTGCGCGGCACGAAGCAGACAAAGCCCGAGGGCGGCAGCATGCCAGTCGGCATGAACACGCTGATGAGATCCCGCCCAGGAAGCTCCTTGCTGATCTCGCGCGCCGCCTCGCCAGTGACGAACACGATCGACCAGATGCCCTTGGAGGGGAACTCCATGAGCGCGACTTTCTGAAAGCTCTGGCTGGGCGAGGACGCCGTGACCACGGATTCGAAAATCTGCTTCAATCCGCGGTAGACGTTGCGCACGATCGGCGTGCGGCCGAGCATCAGCTCCCCGGCACTGATGAGCGAGCGGCCCAGCAGCTTGCCGGCGAGCGCGCCGATGATGGTGATGAGCACCATGGCGAACAGCAGGCCGACGCCGGGAACGGGGAACGGCAGGTAGTAGTCGGGATTGTAGATGCGCGGCACGTAGGGCTTCACCCACGCGTCGACCATGGTGATGAAATTCCAGGCGATGTAGAGCGTGATGCCGACGGGACCGACGACCACGAGACCGGTCACGAAGTAGTTGCGCAGACGGGCGCCCAGATGCATCTCCTCGGGCGTTTCATCCAGCGTCAGCTTGGCAAGCTCGGCCTTCAGGCCAGCCTCTTCCCCCCCAATCCCGGGCCCGCCAATCTCGGGCTTGAAATCGGGCGCCTGGACCGGCTCTCCACCGGAGGGACGTGATTTGTCCTGCATTCCCGCGCTCATCGATTCGGATCGCTTACGACACCCGGCGTGCTGGGCCGAGGGTCTCCTCCCACACCAATCGGACCATGACACATCGGAGCACCCGGGGCCAAACCCGCCCCACAAAGGGTCACGCCTCAGCTCGACCGAAACGTTCTGCAGCAACACCCGTTATCCGCCGGGCCGCAAGCCGGCTACTGCGTCACCGTCAGACAATCAAAGCCGGCACCCTTGACCTTTGCGCATACCGCCTGGGTCTCCTGCACCGTCGCAAAGGGTCCAACGCGCACCCTGTAGAAGGACCCCATATTGCCGAGCACCGCCTCATCGATCTCGGGCTCGCGGGCGGCAAGCGCCCCGGCGAGGGCTCGTTTCGCCTTGGCCGCCAGGGCGGCCGCTTCCTGCTGGGTGCGCACGGTGGCAAGCTGCACCCGGTACTTGCCATCAGCCTTGGCGGCCGATGGAGGCGGAGGGCTGGGGCTGCGCGCCTCCGTCGGCGCGGCCTCGGCATGGACCTGGGTCTTGTTGGACCAGGCGGTGGCAACGCGGGGCGTCGCAGGCGCTTGCACCACCCGGGGTGGCGCTTCCGTCTTGTCGATCGAGGCCGTGGCCTGCGGGGTGTTGGCTTGCGCCGGCGGCGGCGACCAGGTGTTGAACCAGTTCTTGAGCCAGTTGCCGCCGCCATCGGCGGCTTGGGTCGTCGCGGGCGCGGGTTTGTCTGCAGGCGTCGTAACGACGCCCCAGCTCTTGCCGGCGGACCGCTCCTTGCCTTCCCTGGCCGCAGGCGCCGCGCCAGAGGCCATCTCACCGCTTTCGGTGAGGCCAGCGTCCGCATAGGCGCCGGCCCGCTGCTTGAGCGCATCCTGGCGGTCCTCCGCTGAGAGGCCGCCCTTGAGCCAGAGCGCGCTGGTGAGATCGGAGATCGCCTGCGCCGGCTTGCCCTGCTGGCGATACGCCATGCCGCGCATGTAGAGCGCACGCGCCATGATCGCCGGAGGCAGATTGCCGCCGGCCAGCGTGCCGGTCAGCGCTTGCGCCGCCGGCTCGGTCTTGCCCGCCTGCAAGAGCTTGCCAGCAGCGTCGACGGCACGTTGCGCCTCGACGGGATCCTGCCGCTTCTTCTTGGCGGGAGCTTTGGCGGCGGCGTGCTCCTCCTCGCCGTCCTCGCCGTCCTTCTTCTGCTCGGGGGCGGGCTGCTGTTCGGCAGCGGACGCCTTGCCGGCTTTGTGTGCATGCTGAGCTTCTGCGGGCGAGCCGAGTGCGCACACCGACGCCACCGCCGCGGCGGACAAAACCGCCAGAGCGACCTTGCGCCAGTCGCGAGCCATGCTTCGACCCCCGTTCGTCCCTTACGCGAAGCACCGTCTAACGCCGAAACTACGACAATTCCGTGGTTCGAGGCAATGCAACGGGTGCTTCTGTAAGACTATTCCACAGTCACCGACTTGGCGAGATTGCGCGGCTGGTCGACATCGGTGCCCATGAACACGGCCGTATGGTAGGCCAGGAGCTGAACGGGCACGGCGTAAAGCAGCGGGTTGGTAAACGGGTGCGCCGTCGGCACCGGCAGGTGGGCCTCCAGCGCACAGCCCGCGCGCTCCGCATCCACGTTCGAGACGAGCACAATCTGCCCGCCCCGCGCGGCGACCTCCTGCATATTGGAGACCGTCTTGTCGAACAGATCATCCTCCGGCGCCACCACCACCACCGGCACCTTCTCGTCGATGAGCGCGATGGGGCCGTGCTTGAGCTCGCCCGCCGCATAGCCCTCGGCGTGGATGTAGGAGATTTCCTTGAGCTTGAGCGCGCCCTCGAGCGCGATCGGATAGCTCACGCCGCGGCCCAGATACAGCACGTCCTGCGCCTTGGCCAGCGTGTGCGCCAGCTTCTCATAGCGCACCTCGCTGCGCAGGATGGTGGCGATGTGGCGCGGCACCTCGCCCAGGGCCCGCACCAGTTCCCTCTCCTTGGCCTCGCTCAAGACGCCGCGGGCGCGACCGAGCCCGATCGTCAGGCAGGCCAGCACGCTGAGCTGGCAGGTGAGCGCCTTGGTGGAGGCGACGCCGATCTCGGGCCCCGCAAGGGTCGGCAGGATGGCGTTGGATTCGCGGGCAATCGTGGACGTGCGCACGTTGACCACGGAGACGATGCTCTGGCCCTGGGCCTTGCAATACCGCAGCGTCGCCAGCGTGTCGGCGGTCTCACCCGACTGCGAGATGAACACCGCAAGCCCACCTTCCGCCAGCGGCGGCTCGCGATAGCGGAACTCGGAGGCGATGTCGATCTCGACCGGGATGCGCGCATAGCGCTCGAGCCAATACCTGCCAACGAGCCCGGCATAATAGGCCGTGCCGCAGGCCGAGATGGAAATGCGGTTGACGCTGGCCGGATCGACCCCGAGATCAGGCAGGGTGACGCGGCCCATGCCAAAGTCGATGTAGTTGGCCAGCGTGTGGCTGATGACCTCGGGCTGCTCGTGAATTTCCTTCGCCATGAAATGGCGGTGATTGCCCTTGTCCACCAGGAGCGAACTCGCCACCGACTTCACGCGCGGCCGCTCGACGACCTGCCCCGCCCGATCGTAGACGGTGGCGCCCCGGCGCGTCAGCACGGCCCAGTCGCCCTCCTCCAGATAGGTGATCTCCGAGGTGAAGGGGGCGAGCGCGATGGCATCCGAGCCAAGATACATCTGGCCCTCGCCGTGGCCGATGGCCAGCGGGCTGCCCTGCCGGGCACCGATCATCAGATCGTCCTCGCCGGCAAAGATGATGGCGAGCGCAAAGGCGCCCCGCAGGTGCTCGAGCGCCGTCTTCGTCGCCGGCACCGGCGCGCTGCCGGCCAGCATCTCGTCCGCGATCAGATGCACGACGACTTCGGTGTCGGTGTCGGTCTCGAACTTGTGGCCCTTGGCGGCCAGCATCTTCTTCAGCTCGGCGAAATTCTCGATGATGCCGTTGTGCACGACTGAGACCCGCGCGCTCATGTGCGGGTGGGCGTTGGTCTCGGTGGGGCGCCCATGGGTCGCCCAGCGGGTGTGGCCGATGCCGACGCGGCCCAGCAGCGGCTCCTTGAGGAGGCGCTGCTCGAGGTTTCTCAGCTTGCCCTCGGCGCGGCGACGGTCGAGGGTGCCGTTCTCGACCGTGGCGATGCCGGCCGAATCATAGCCCCGGTATTCGAGCCGGCGGAGCGCGTCGACCAGATCACCGGCGACCGGCTTGTTCCCCAGAATTCCGACGATGCCGCACATGGCGCTGTCCTGCGAGGTATTCGGCGTACCCTGATCGGTACCCGCGGGTTACTAGTGCAAATTGAAGCCCGTCTTCAATTCACAGTCTGTTTCCCCATTTTTCCCGCAAATCTAGGCCCTGTTCTTTCGTTTTTGCATCAGAAGCTTAAATTTGGCGGCCCAACCGGGGCGCTCCTCCTGGGCACCGCGCTCCAGCGCCAGGGCGTCCGGGGCGACATCCTTGGTGATCACGCTGCCTGAGCCGATATAGGCGCCGTCGCCAACTTTAACAGGGGCAACCAACGAAACGTTGGACCCCACGAACGCCCCCTTGCCGATCTCGGTGATGTGCTTGGCGTACCCGTCATAGTTGCAGAAGATGGTCCCCGCACCAACGTTGGCGCCTTCCCCGACGCGGCCGTCGCCGATGTAGGCGAGATGATTGGCCTTGGCACCGGCCTCAACACTGGCGTTCTTGACCTCGACGAAATTGCCGATGCGCGCGCCGGGGCCGATGTCGGCACCGGGTCTGAACCGTGCAAACGGGCCGACGCGGGCGCCCTTGCGGATGCGGGTGCCGGTCATGTGGCAATGGGCGAGGATCTGCGCTCCATCCTCCACCACAACGCCTGGACCGAAGACGACATTGGGCTCGATGGTGACGTCGCGGCCGATGGCGGTGTCGAAGCTGAACCAAACCGTTTCCGGCGCCACCAGGGTGGCCCCGCCATCCATGGCCTTGAGGCGCGCCCGGGCCTGAAACACCGCCTCTGCGGCAGCCAATTGCGCGCGCGAGTTGACGCCTGCAGCCTCCTCCACGCTGCAGGCGACCGCCGTCGCAACCAAGCCGTCGCCGGTTGCAATGGCGACGGCGTCGGTGAGGTAATATTCCCCGCTGGCATTGGCATTGCCGATGCGGGAGAGCAGGCCGGCGACTGCCGGGACGCGAAAGGCCATGGCGCCTGCAGCGCACAACTTGACCTTTCGCTCGGCCGCGCTGGCATCTTTGTGCTCGCGGATGGCGACGATGCGGCCGGCCGTATCGGCGACGAGGCGGCCATAGCCCGTGGGGTCGGCCGGCTCGAAGGCGAGCACCGCAACCTGCGCGCCCGCATCCAGTGCGGCAATCAACGCACGCAGCCTGGCAGCCTCGATCAGCGGGGTATCGGCGAACATGACGAGCACGTCGCCCGCATGCCGCTCCAGGGCCGCCCGCGCCGCCAGCAGGGCATCGGCGGTGCCGCCTTGCGAGGGCTGCTCGAAGATATCGATGTTAGGCGCTGCGCGTAGAGCCTCCGCCCGCACCAAACTCGCCTCAGGCCCAACCACCAGCGCAAGGCGGCTGGCCCCCGCAGCCTGCGCGGTCGCCAGCGCGTGGGTCAGCATCGGCCGCCCGCCGATGGGGTGAAGCACCTTCGGCAGGTCCGAGCGCATGCGCACTCCCTTGCCACCGGCGAGGAGGACGATCAGCAGGGGGGTATCGGTCATGGAGTGCATCTCATCGGGCGGATCGTGTTGCATCACCATCATCCAGGCCATGCCACATTACGTAGCAATCGTGCTTGGACCTTGGAAAACGGCCAGGTTTTGCAAGGTTTTGCAGGCGCATCATCGGGGCCGGTCCGCATCTCGGCTCTTGCGCAACAATGCTATGGCATCAGAAGCACATGTCCACAACCCGAGCCGACGGGCTCTAGCCCTTGCGTTGACCGGGTGCCCCCCGATTTGAGACCGTTCCTTTACGATTCGATCTGCGCCGGTCGTCGCGCGTTCGCGCAGCTAATGTCACCAATCCAGAACGAGGACGCGCTCGGCCATGGCTGCGTATACCGATCAGCCCCCCCGCTCCCGGCGGTTCATCAAGGTCTACCTGGCGACCTGGGCATTGCTGGGTGTCGCGGCCCTTGCCTACTTGGGCCTGCTGGCCATCCAGCACCAGCACGGCGCGCAGCTGCGGCCCCAGGTGGTCGAGCCCGACCCGAGCCAAGCCATTCGGGCGCTGGCGAAGACGACCGTCGAGATGGGCACAATGCGCCGCAGCCTGAGCGAGATCCAAAAGGACGTGTCCGATCTCAAGGATGCCGCCGCCGAGCGCGAGGCGAAGGAGAAGGCGGTCACGACACGCCTCACCGCCGTCGAGGAGCGGCTGGCGACCATGCATGCCGGCGCCGAGCCTGCCGACATGCCGGCGCGGACCAACAAGGTTGCCGACAAGCACCAGCGCAAGATGCCGGAGCCGCGCATCACGGCGCGCCTCCTCACCGTGCCGCCGGAAGCGCCGGCGCCGACTCCACTGCCGCCCTCGTTCAAGGATCACGGTCCGCCTGTGCCGCTGGAAACCGGCAGCATCGCGCCGAAGGAGGAGATCACGTTCGGCGAGCCCGTCGTCACCCGCACCGGCCCGGCAACCTTCGCCGTGCAGCTCGCGGCCAGCCCCTCCCTGCACGGCCTGCGGCAGAGCTGGGGGCAGCTGCGCGAGCGGCACGGGGCGCTGGCCACACTCGAGCCACGCATCGTGCCCCCCAAGAGTGACGGGGGACCGTACCGCCTGCTCGCGGGACCGTTCACGACCAGAGCCGATGCCGACCGCGTTTGCACCGAGATGGGCGTAGGCCGGAACGGCTGCTACGTCACGACCTACATCGGCACGCCGCTATAAAGGCGCAATTCCGGGACGGCACCCGCGCATCCCGGGCCTGCGCTATCGAGCCCTACAGATTCGGGGCGTTGAAGGTGTCGCACGCCTGCGTCTGGCCGGTGTCCAGCCCGCGCTTGAACCAGCGCACGCGCTGCTCCGAGCTGCCATGCGTGAACGTCTCCGGCACCGCGTAGCCCTGGGCCTGCTTCTGCAGCCGATCGTCACCGATCGCCGCCGCGGCCCGGAGCCCGCTTTCGATGTCGCCGGGCTGGAGGCGGCTGCGCACCTGATCATTGAGCGAGGCCCACACGCCCGCGAAGCAATCTGCCTGCAGCTCCATGCGCACCTGGAGCTGGTTGGCCTGGGCCTCGCTGCGCGCGCTCTGCTTCAGCGCCTGCACGCGATCGGCGATGCCGAGCAGCGCCTGCACGTGGTGGCCGATCTCGTGCGCGATCACATAGGCCTGGGCGAAGTCTCCCGGCGCGCGGAAGCGGCGCTTCAACTCGTCATAGAAGGCGAGATCGATGTACACCTTCTGATCGGCAGGGCAGTAGAAGGGGCCCATCGCCGCTTGTCCGGTGCCGCACGCCGTGCGCGTCGCCCCGGTGAACATCACCAGCGTGGGCTTGCGGTACTGGCGGCCGGCAGCCTTGAAAATCTGCTCCCACACGTCCTCGGTGTCGGCCAGCACACGGCGCACGAACAGCGCCTTCTCGTCGCTGGTGTCGTCGACGCCCCGCTGGCCCGGCAGACCCGGCAGGTCCCGCTGCCCGCCCTGACGCTCGGGCCTCGGCATGTTGGGAATTTCCAACCCGCCGCTGCTCAGCAGCGTCAGCGGATTGATGCCCAGCATCAGGCAGACGATGCCGATGAGCACGAGCGAGCCGAGACTGAGCCCGCCGCCGCCGAGCGGGATCGGGAATCCCCCGCCCATGCCGCCGCCGCCGCTCCGGCGATCCTCGATGTTCTCGCTTTCCCGGTCACCTTCGCCATACCGCATGGCAGTCATCCTCCTAGGAAGCCGGCCGCGCACGGGAGGCTGCACAATCCCGGCCTATTTTTGCGCAGTTAGCACACAATCCGGTGGGCTGCACAAGCCGCCAGTGAGGCCGCCAGTGAGGCCGGCCGTGAGCCTGGGAAACCTAGCCTGCCGGTCTATGTGTTCGTGTCCTGCTCGGCCTCCCCCTTGCCTGGCCTCAGGCCCGCAATTTGCAGAAGCTTGCGCGTCTCCGACCGGGGCCGCTCCGCCTTCAGAAGCCCGTGCACATGCCGCGATGCCGCCACGGTGCCGTCGTTGGCATAGGCCTCGTGGTTGCGCTCGATATCCTTAATCTCGTAACGGTAGTTGACCATCAGCCCGTGCGCCTCACCGAGCCCTTTGGGCGAGGGGTCGCCCATCCAGTTGATGCGCTCCAGCCTGGCGCCGTTGCCCAGATGGAAGCGCGCCACCGCATCGATGGGGCGCCCGTCGGCGGCCTTGGCGACCAGGAAGTAGTGGGCAGCGAGCCGCAGCAGCACGGGCTTGAGCGCGCCGGCCACCTGCTCGCTGTGGAGCCAGTCTGGATCGCTCAGCACCTCGAGACGCTGGCGCTCGGCCGGGCTGACCAGGCTGGTCTGCGGATCGGCCAGCACCGCGGCGAGCCAGCCTGCGAAGTTCGGCACCGGCGAGAGCGTGACGAAAGTCTTGAGGCTCGGCCGCTCCTTCAGAAGATCCTCGACCACCTGCTTGATCAGGAAACTGCCGAACGAGATGCCGCGCAAACCTTCCTGGCAGTTCGAGATCGAGTAGAACACCGCGGTCGTGGGCTTCTCCTGCTCGCCGTTCCTGGGGGCTTCCTGCTGCAGCACGGCGCCGATCGATTCCGGAATCTCGCCCATCAACGCCACCTCGACGAAGATCAGCGGCTCGTCCACCAGCGAGGGATGGAAGAACGCAAAGCAGCGCCGGTCGGCCGGGTCCAGGCGCCGCCGCAGATCGTCCCAGCCCTGGATCTCGTGCACGGCCTCGTAGGCGATGATCTTGTCGAGGATGGTGGCCGGCGTCTGCCAGTCGATGCGGCGCAGCACCAGGAAGCCGCGATTGAACCACGACGCCAGCAGATGCCGCAGATCGCTGTCGACCGGCGCCACCGACGGGTCGCCGGCGGCGATGAGGTCCCGGCGCATGGCGACGATCTCGGCAGTGGCGCCGGGGGCCAGGTTCAGCCGCCGAAAAAATTCCAAGCGCGGGCTCTCCACCGCGCGCTGCAGGGCCCTGATCGACTGGGTGCTGGCACCGTCCAGGAAGGCCTTTGCGGCCCGTGCGACCTCCTCCGCATCGGGCTGCATGGTGCGCGCCAGGAATCTCAGGAAGTCCAGTCGCCCCTCGGGTGGCAGCGTGCGGTACTGCTGGAGGATCTCGCGCGCGATGGCAACGCCGGACGCCTCGCCGCGGCTCGACACCAGCGCCGATGCCAACTCGGTGATGTCGTCCTCGCGGCCCGAGCCACCCAGCGAGCGGGGCAGAAGCTGGCGGCCTTGCTCGGCGACCGAGTTCAGCAGCTCCTGCAGGAAGGACACGTTCATACGACCAGCCATGAGGTGTATCGCAACCATAGAACTAGATGGCCTTTCCCCACACAAGAACCAAGCTGCCGCAAAATTGCAACGGCTTGACGAACGGCATCCGCGTCCCCACCGGCGCACCCGATGCCCTGGGCCAAAGGGCAGGCGAAAGGCCGATCAGGCCGGCCCATCATGACAGGGCTTGGTTTCCCGAGCATTGTAGCCGCGACATTGAGTTGCAGGAGCACGCCTGATGACCAGCGACACCTACGAGATACTGGCCCTCAAGTACGCCGAGTTCACCCAGCGCAAGCGCTTCGAGAGCTTCATTGCCGCCGATGACCACGACGCGCCCCACCCCATCGACTATTTCGTCTGGGTCATACGCAACGCCAGCCGCACCATCATCGTCGACACGGGTTTCGATGCGGCCGAGGGCGCCAAGCGGGGCCGCACGGTGGAGCGGGCCCCGGCACAGGCGCTCGAGCAGATCGGCGTCGCCGCTGGCAGCGTCGACCAGGTTGTCGTGACCCACCTGCACTACGACCATGCCGGCACGCTCGGCGCCTTCCCGCAGGCGCGCTTCCATCTGCAGGAGGCCGAGATGGCCTACGCCACCGGGGCTTGCATGTGCCACGACCACCTGCGCTATCCGTTCACGGTCGAGCACGTGTGCGAGATGGTGCGCAACGTCTATTCCGGCCGCGTCGTCTTCCACAACGGCGATGCCGAAATTGCGCCGGGCATCACCGTGCACAAGATCGGTGGGCACAGCCGCGGCCTGCAATGCGTTCGTGTTGCCACAACCACCGGGCCCGTGGTGCTGGCGTCCGACAGCTCGCATTTCTATGAGAACTTCGAGAAGAGCAAGGTCTTCCCCATCACCATCGACATCGCCGACGTGCTGGACGGCTACGCGCGCCTGCAGGCGCTCGCCGGCTCCCCGCGACGGGTGGTGCCGGGGCACGATCCGCTGGTGCTGGCGCGCTATCCGGCCCTCAACAGCCAGACGCTGGGCATCGTGCATCGGCTCGACGTCGCCCGCCTCGATGCGTGAGCCCATAGGCGGCGTGCAGGCGGGCCTCAGGTTGTATGAGGATCACTGCCGCGCCCGACGCGCAGATGCTGTCGCCAATGCCTTTGTCTGGTTTCTTAACCACCGCCTGCTAAGCATTGCCTCGAGTGGGTAAATACAAGCGTGCCGGTCTGAGGTCAGACCCAATGACAGAAGACATCGCCAACAAGCGCTCTCAGCAGAGAAACCGTTGCCTCAAGGAGGGCAAGATCATCTTCGGCAACGGCACCTTCGTGATCGACTGCACCATCGATAATCTGTCCGCCACCGGCGCACATCTGCGCGTGCAGGCGACGTCGCCGCTGCCCAAGGAGTTCCTGCTGGTCGAGCCCTCGCGCAACATGGTGCACAAGGCCGAGGTGGTGCGCCGCACGCCGAAGGGCGTCGGCATCAAGTTTCACGGCCTCTTCGAGGACAAGCAGGCCGCCGAGGCGTACCTACGCAAGTTCAGACGCTGACATCACCGGCTACGCCGGCAGACCTCGCGTGGCGGCACCAAAGCCCGCCAGCGCACGCTTGCGCGGCACGGTCCTGAGCTTGCCGCCGGCCTGGCGCGGCTCCACCTCGGCCACATGATCGGCCGCCGTGAGCAGACGCTGGAAGTCGACGCCGGTCTTCACGCCCATGTGCTCGAAGGCGAACACGAGATCCTCGCTCGCCGTGTTGCCCGCCGCGCCCGGCGCGAAGGGGCATCCGCCGAGACCGCCCGCCGCACCGTCGATCACACGCACGCCTTGCCGGTACGCCTCGATGGCGTTGGCGACGCCGAGACCGTAGGTGTCGTGACCGTGATAGGCGAAGCTCACGCGATCGCTGGCATAGCGCGGCATGATGCGGGCGAACAGCGCGCCGACGTGGTCGGGTGCGGCACGGCCCGTCGTGTCGCAGATGCCGATCTCGACGT
Source organism: Hyphomonadaceae bacterium (assembly GCA_019747815.1). Taxonomy (GTDB): domain Bacteria; phylum Pseudomonadota; class Alphaproteobacteria; order Rhizobiales; family Hyphomicrobiaceae; genus AWTP1-13. Next base: position 45,270 of record JAIEQJ010000081.1, on the reverse strand, counting down.
CCGGCGCGATGGCGATCACGCGCTCGACCGCGCGGATCACATGGTCTTCCGGAACGCGTCCTTCCCAGGGGCAGTCGAAGCAGGTGGAGAGACCGAGCCGCAGCTTCGGCTTGCCCGTGCCGAGACCCTCCCAGGCCTGCGCAAAACCCTTGAAGCTCTCATCGACGCTGCGGTTGACGTTGGAGCGGCTGTGGCTTTCCGAGACGGAAATGACCCAGCTGATCTCCCTCACGCCGGCGTCGAGCGCACGCTGCAGGCCCTTTGCGTTCGGCACCAGGGCCATCACGCGCACGCTGTCCGGCAGCCGGGCGCGCTTGAGGATCTCAGGCGTATCGGCCATCTGCGGCAACACCTTGGGGCTCACGAACGAGCCGATCTCCAGGCGCTTGAAGCCGCAGGCCGCCAACTCCTCGATGAGCTTGATCTTGGCTTCAGTGGGGATGAACGGTTTGACAGCCTGGAAGCCATCGCGGGGAGCAACTTCCAGAATCTCGATGCTATTCATCTGCCTATCCCTCTGTGGGGTTGGCCGTGCGCGGGTATTTCGTGCCAGCTTGATAGCGCAAAACGCGCCCCATGCCGCCTCAAAGTGTGACATTTTCCCTGCTACAGCAGCGGCTGAACACGTATTTTTTTGAACCGCTCGGCCTGTGAGACACGCGGCCGCCGCAGCGAACTTGGGATCAATCAAAGACATGACGATCTGTCGCCGCCGCAGCCTCAGAGCTGCACTCGTCCTCGCCCTTTGCGCAACCGCTGGCGCGGTGGCCGCAGACCGACTGGGCCTGATCGAGCGTGCGCAAGCCCAATCGGAGGAAGAAAAGAAAAAGAAGGAGCGGGAAAAGCATAAGCCCCCGGAGAAGCAGCCGCCTCCGCCCAAAACACCGCCGCCGCCACCGAAGGCGCCACCTCCGCCGCCGCCACCAAGGGCCGCGCCGCCACCGCCTCCGGTCCAGAAGCATCTGCCGCCGCCGGAGAGGAAGGGGCCGGGGCCGCAATTCCAGGGACAGCCGCAGCATGAGAAGAAACCGCTGCCGCCGGCAACCAAGCCCGGCGAGCCGCAACCCGACCTCAAGAAGGACGGCCTGCATCGCCGTCCGCCGGGCCCGCCGCCGCGCGACCCGGGATTGCCGCCGCCTCAGGGCCGGCCGGGCGGCCAGCCCGGTCCAGGCCAGCACGGCGTGGCGCCGCCGCAAGGGCCCGCTGCACCAGGCCCGCAGGGCGTGATCCCACCGCATGGCAAACCAAGCCAAGGCCCAGATCATCAGGGCGTGGTGCCGCCGCGCGGCAGGCCGGGCAGCCAGCCAGGCCCAGGCCAGCACGGCGTGGCGCCGCCGCAAGCTCCAGCCGGGCCGCATGGCGTGACACCGCCTCCGGGAGCACCCCGAGGACCGCTGCCGCCGGCTGCCAAGTCGCCCACCGGCGGCCCCGGCATCGGTCTGCATGGACCCAAGCGGTTCGAGGACGTGCGCAGGGATCGCCACGAGCAGATCCAGGACGGCGGGCGCGTCAAGGTGATCCGGGAGCCCGGCAACCGGGTCATCGTCAAGGAAAGCAACCGCGCCGTCATTCGCCACGACGAGGCCGAGCGCTTCGCCCGCCACCCCGGGGCGCGCACGGAGCGCCGCGCCGACGGCCACGTGGAGACCTATCACGTTCGGCCGGACGGCACGCGCGTCGTCACCGTGGTCGACGAGCACGGCCGCCTGCTCAGACGCTACCGGCGCGACCACCACGGCAGAGAGCACAACATCATCGACAACCGTCGCTTCTATCGCAATGTCGGCATCGCCGTCGGCCTCGGCGTGATCGGCGGCATCATCGCGCTCAATCTGCCGCCGCCGCGGGTCACCATTCCGCACGACAGATACATTGTCGACTACGACCACGCGTCCGACGACGACCTGTACGATGCGCTGGATGCCCCGCCGATCGAAGCCCTCGAGCGCTCCTATTCGCTCGCGGAAATCCGCGACACCTACGAGCTGCGCGCCCGCGTGCGCCGGATCGATCTCGACACCATCAACTTCGAGTTTGGTGCATGGGAGGTCGGGCCCGATCAGTACTTCAAGCTCGAGCGCATCGCCCGGGCCATCCTGCGGCTGCTGGATCGCAACCCGGAAGCCGTGGTGATGATCGAGGGCCACACGGATGCCGTCGGGTCCCAGGAGGACAATCTGAGCCTGTCGGATCGGCGCGCCTCCGCTGTGGCGGACATCCTCACCGATCAGTTCGGTGTGCCTGCCGAGAACCTCGTGACCCAGGGCTACGGCGAGCAGCATCTGAAGATCAACACGCTGGAGCCCGAACGACGCAACCGGCGCGTCACCATCCTCAACATCACCGGGCTGATGGCCGAGCGATAGGCACCGCAAGACCAAGGGGTCGGATCTTCAGGTCCGACCCCTGTTTGTTCTGCGCTCTCCGCGACAGCGGACATGCGCTGCAACAAATGCTAGGAGGTGCTGGCAGCGACATCGCCCAACCAGCAGAGAACGGGGAATGATTTCAACCATCTCCAAATACCGGGTCAGGCATGTGCGCGGCTGGGCCGCCGCGACCTTCCTGGCGGCCGCCATCCTGCCGGCAACGGCCCTCGCGCAGGACTGCGGCAACTCGGGCAGCGGCTTTGAGGCCTGGCTCGGCCGCTTCAAGACGAAGTCTGCGGCCCAAGGCATCGCGCAAAGCGCCATCCAGTCCGCCCTGCAGGGCGTGACCTACGACCCCACCGTGGTGCGGCTCGATCGATCGCAAAGATCGTTCAAGCTGAGCTTCGAGGAATTCTACGCCCGCCGCGTGGGGCCAGCCCTCATGCGCCGCGGCCAGAGCCTGATGCGCACGCACGCTGCCACGCTCGACCGGGTGCAGAAGCGCTTCGGCGTGCCGCCGGAAATCATCATCGCCATCTGGGGCCTGGAAACCAACTACGGTGCGGACACCAGCGGGCGCTTCTCCATCATCCGCTCGCTCGCCACGCTCGCCTACGACTGCCGGCGCTCGCCGTTCTTCACCGGCCAGCTCATGGATGCCATCCGCATCGTGCAGCGCGGCGACATGTCGCCCGCGGAGATGCGCGGCGGCTGGGCCGGCGAGATCGGCCAGACGCAGTTCCTGCCCACGCCCTACGTCAAGTATGCGGTGGACTTCGACGGCGACGGCCGCCGCGATCTGGTGCACAGCGTGCCCGATATCCTGGCCTCGACCGCGAGCTTCCTCAAGGGACATGGCTGGCAGGCGAACGGCTCGTGGGAGCCGGGCTCGGCCAACTACAACGTGATCAAGGATTGGAACCGCGCCGAGGTCTACCAGCGCACCATTGCGGTGATGGCGACCAGGCTGCGCGAGGGCCGCGGCGCGGGCCCGCGCTCGTAGGGCCGGCGGCACCCAGCCGGCTTGGACTAGGAGCGCCCGGCCAGGGCGTACGACAGCATCTTGTAGGCCAGCGTGGCGGCCATGTAGTCGTAGGCGTGGAAGCCTTTGATGGGCGCGAACTCGACGAGGTCGGCGCCGACGACGCTCGCCACGGCACAGGCCCGGCGCAGGATCGCCAGCGCCTGCGCATAGGTGAGGCCGCCGGGCGTCGGCGTGCCCGTCGCCGGCATGACGGCGGCATCCAGCGCGTCGATGTCGAAGGTCACATACACAGGCCGGCCGGCCAACGGCTTGACGATCTCCTCGATCTTCCAGTGTGCCTGGTCCTTGGCCCAATGGATGGTGATGCGGTCGCGATGGGCCGCGTAGAAGGCCACCTCCGGCGTCGACACCGCGCGGATGCCGACCGAGACCAGCGACACGCCGGGGTGATCCAGAATGCGCCGCATGGCGGCTGCGTGCGAGAAGGGCTCGCCCAGATAGCCGTCGCGCAGATCGGCGTGGGCGTCGAATTGCAGCACCACCAAGTCCTTGTGCCGCTGCAGGAAGGGACGAACGGCGCCCGCGGTCAGCGAGTGCTCTCCGCCCAACACCAGCGGAAACTTCCCCGCCCCCAACACCGTCTCGACCAAACCGGACAGCTGGTCGAGCGCCGCACCGATCGGCTGGGCGATGGCGGGCTCGCGCACCGCCGCGATGCCATAATCGAGATAGGGCTCGCGGCCGAACTCGTCGTCATAGAGCTCGAGCTGCTGGCTTGCCGCCAGGATCGCTCGGGGACCCGCCGCCGTGCCGCCGCCATAGCTGACGGTGGCTTCCAGGCCGAACGGAATGACGACCGCCCGCGCCGACGCTGGAGCGCCGGCATCCGCGCGGGCGGGATCGAGGAAGCTCTGCTCGGCCGGCAGATAGTCGAGCGTCGCGCTCACGCCTGAACCTGCTCGGCCTCGCCCTGCTCGACCGGCTCGGGCCCGTACATCGTGAACATCGGCTCATCCAGCAGGATCGCCTCCTCGTAGGCGCCGTAGCCGTTGAACCGGCTGGCAATCGCCCGGCTGTAGGCGCCGGTGTTGCCGAACTCGATGTAGTCGCCTTCCCGGATCTGGTCGGGCAGACGGAACGGGCCCTTCATGTGATCGACCGTGTCGCAGGTCGGACCCCACAAGACGAAGTCGGTGAACGCCTCGTGCGCCTCCACCGGCCGGCCGACGAGCTTGACCGGGAAATTGAAGCTCAGGTGCGCGGCATCGAACAGCGCGCCATAGCTGCCGTCGTTGATGAACAGCTCATTGCCGCGGCGGGCATCGACGCGCACGATGAGCGATTCCGCCTCCGCCACCAGCGCGCGGCCGGGCTCGCACATCAGCCGGCAGTGGTTGCCCACCGGCAGCTTCTCCACCCCGGTCGCGATCGCGCGCATGAACGCAGACAGCGGCGCCGGCGGCGGCGCCTCCGAATAGAGCGAGGGAAAGCCGCCGCCCACATCGAGCCGGTCGAGCACCACACCCGCCTTGACGATGAGCTTGCCCACCTCCTCCAGCGCGGCGATGTAGGCATCCGGCGTCACCGTCTGCGAGCCGACATGAAAGGTGATGCCGAGCTCCTTGGACGCCTGCCGCGCCTTGACGAGCAGACGCGCGGCCTTGGCGCCGGTGATGCCGAACTTGCGCTCGAGCGGGATCTTGCTGTTCTTGGCCGCAACCGCCACGCGCACCCAGAGCGTGAGATCCCGGCTGCCGCCGGTCTCCTCCTGGATCTTCCTGAGCTCGTCCTCGCTGTCGAGCGCGAAGCTGCGCACGCCGAACTCGCCGAACGCACGGCGAATCGCGGTGCGCGACTTCACGGGATGCATGAAGTGCAGGTGCGCGCCGGGAATGGTTGCCGCGTCCTCGATCTCGGGCAGCGACGCCACGTCGAAATGGCGGATGCCCGCGCCATACAGCGCGCCCAGCAGGAACACCGAGCTGTTCGCCTTGTAGGCGTAGGCCACGTCACCGGGAAAATTCTCGATGAACCACCGCGCAGCCCGGCCCGCGGCATGCGGGCGGACGGCCATGACCGGAAGCTCCGGCTTGGTTGCGCCGATCAGTGCGCTCGCAGAGGGGTACCTGTGCATCTCATGGGACCTCCACCAGTCGGGTTGGACCAGGGCGCTGCTCAACCAGCAGAAGCCGCCTGTGACGTCGGAGAGGGGACATAAGGTCTGCGGGGGTCCATGTAAAGACCAATTTGGACCCGCGGGGGCGAAAAATGCTCGTAACCACAACCATCAACGCCACGAGCCTGCCGGGCGGTGCGACCTTCTAGACCACGTCCGCCGGCCGCGTCTCGTGCAGCAGCCCGTTCTCGAGGCGCAGGACGCGATGCATGCGCCTGGCAAGCTCGAGATTGTGGGTGGCGATCAGGGCCGCGACACCGGTGTGCTGGATCAGCTCGATCAGCTCGCGAAACACCAGCGCCGAGGTGCTCGGATCAAGGTTGCCGGTGGGCTCGTCGGCCAGCAGGATTCTGGGCTCATTGGCGAGCGCGCGGGCAATCGCGGTGCGCTGCTGCTCGCCGCCCGAGAGTTGCGCCGGCCGGTGCTCGAGCCGCTCGCCAAGGCCCAACATGCCGAGCAGCTCGCCGCCCCGCCGCTCGGCTGCCGCGCGCGAAGCGCCCCGGATCATCTGCGGTATGGCCACGTTCTCCAGGGCTGAGAACTCCGGCAGGAGTTGATGGAACTGGTACACGAAGCCCATCTCCACCCGGCGTACGCGGGTGCGCTCGCCGTCGCTCAGCTGCGAGCAATCCCGGCCGTTGACATAGACCCGGCCGGAATCTGCCGTCTCAAGCAGACCGGCGACGTGGAGCAGCGTCGACTTGCCGGCACCGGAGGGGCCGACCAGCGCCACTGCCTGGCCCGGATAGAGATCCGCGCTGGCGCCCCTGAGCACGCCGATCTCGCGGTCGCCCTGGCGGAAGATGCGCTGCACATCTCTGAGCTGCAGGACGGGGCGGGCGTAGACGTTCTGCACTGGCCTACTCGTAGCGAAGGGCTTCGACCGGATCGAGCCGGGAAGCGCGCCAAGATGGATAGAGCGTCGCCAGCACCGACAGCATCAGCGCCATGGCAACGATCACTGCGGTCGTCTGCCAGTTCAGGTCTGCCGGCAGCCGCGTCAGATAGTAGACGTCGGCATCGAACAGCCGGGTGCTCGTCAGCCACGCCACGAACTGGCGGATCTCGTCAATGCGCCAGCAGAACAGGATGCCGAGAATGCAGCCGCCGATGGTGCCGACCACGCCGATGCTGGCCCCCGTGATCAGGAAGACGCGCATGATCGCGCCCTGGCTGGCGCCCATGGTGCGCAGGATGCCGATATCGCGCCCCTTGTCCTTCACCAGCATCATCAGGCCGGAAATGATGTTGAAGGCCGCCACCAGAACGATGATGGACAGGATGATGAACATCATGTTGCGCTCGACCTCGAGCACGGTGAAGAAGCTCTGGTTGCGCTGTCGCCAGTCGACATAGTGCATCGAAGGAATGTCGGCCGCCTTCATGGCGGCGACGGACCGGCCCACGTCCTCGGGGTCCGCGACGATCACCTCCAGCACGTCGACGGACTGGCCCTTGTTGAAGAAGCGTTGCGCCTCGCCCAGCGGCATGAAAATGATGCTGCGGTCGAACTCGGCCATGCCCATCTCGTAGAGCGCGGCGATCTTGTAGGCCTTGATGCGAGGCGTGATGCCAAAGGGCGTCGCCGCCCCCCGCGGGGAGACCAGGGTGACGTTGTCGCCCACATTGACGCGCAGGATCTGGGCCAGGCGTGTGCCGATGGCGATGCCGTCCTGATTGTCGAAGCCGTCCAGCATGCCGGCGCGAACATTGTTGAAGATGAGCGGCAGCGCCTTGAGCCCCTCCTCGCTCAAGCCGCGCACCTTGGCGCCGAGTGCCTGGGCCGACGTGGAGGCGATCACCTGTCCCTCGATCAGCGGCACGGCATGCCTGATGCCTGGAATGGCCGCCAGCCGCTTGGCCACGTCGGCGTACTCGGGAAAGTCATCGGCGCCGGTCTTGTAGACGACGACGTGGCCGTCGAGCCCCAGGATCTTGTTGAACAGCTCCTTGCGGAAGCCGTTCATCACGGCCATGACGATAATCAGCGTCGCCACCCCGAGCAGGATGCCGAGGAACGAGAAGCCGGCGATGACCGAGATGAACCCTTCCTTGCGGCGGGCGCGCAGATAGCGCAGGGCCAGCATCCACTCGAACGGGGCAAAGGGCCGGGTGTCGGCGGCGGACGCGGTCATGGATGCCGAAAGCCTCGCTTGAATGTGCCCCTCGGGCGGGTCAGGCCAAAGTGCGCTGGGCGCCGATCTCCCCGACCAGCCGCTTGAGTGCCGCGTCAGGTGTCGTGCTCGCGCGCTCGCCCGACTTGCGCACCTTCACCTCCACTTCGCCGCTTCTCAAGCCCTTGGGCCCTACGATGAGCTGGAACGGCACACCGATCAAATCCATGCTGGCAAACTTGCCCCCCGCACGCTCCTGCGTGTCGTCGTAGAGCACCCCGATGCCCGCCGTCTCCAGCTTGGCGTACAGATCCTCGCACGCAGCATCCGTATCCTTGTCGCCGGCCTTGAGGTTGATCAGCCCCACCTCGAAGGGGGCCACCGGCACCGGCCACACGATCCCGGCCTCGTCGTGGCTGGCCTCGATGATGGCCGCCGGCAGCCGCGAGACGCCGATGCCGTACGAGCCCATCTGCACCGCGATCATGCTGCCGTCCGGTCCCTGCACCCGGCATCCCATGGGCTCGGAGTACTTGGTGCCGAAGAAGAAAATATGGCCGATCTCGACGCCGCGCGCGGAAACACGCTTCTCTTGCGGCACCTCGCGCTCGAACCGGGCCTGGTCGTGCTTCTCATCGGTGGCAGCATAGTGCCGGGTCCAGGGGGCGATCAGGGGCGACAGATCGCCGCCGAAATCGACATCCGGCGGGGGGATGGGCGTCTCGATCAGGTCGGCGTGGCAGAACACCTTGCTCTCGCCCGTCTCCGCCAGAATGATGAACTCGTGGCTCAGATCGCCGCCGATCGGCCCGGTATCTGCCGCCATCGGGATGGACTTGAGGCCCATGCGGGCGAACGTGCGCAGATAGGCGACAAACATCTTGTTGTAGGCCTGCCGCGCCGCCTCCACCGTCAGATCGAAGGAATAGGCGTCCTTCATCAGGAACTCGCGGCCCCGCATCACGCCGAAGCGCGGGCGCACCTCGTCGCGGAACTTCCACTGGATGTGATAGAGATTGCGCGGCAGCTCGCGATAGGAGCGCACGCCGTCGCGGAAAATCTGCGTGATGAGCTCCTCGTTGGTGGGCCCGTAGAGCATCTCACGCTCGTGGCGGTCCTTGAAGCGCAGCATTTCCGGACCATAGGCATCATAGCGCCCGCTCTCACGCCACAGCTCCGCCTGCTGCAGCGTCGGCATCAGCATCTCGATGGCGCCCGACCGGTTCTGCTCTTCGCGCACGATCTGTTCGATCTTTTTGAGGACGCGAAAGCCGAGCGGCAGCCACGAATAGATGCCGGCGCTCGACTGGCGGATCATCCCGGCCCGCAGCATCAGCTTGTGGGAGACGATCTCCGCCTCGCTCGGCGTCTCGCGCAGGACGGGGAGAAAGTAGCGGGATAGGCGCATAGAACCCCGTTGGATCGCAACCGGCCTGGATCGCAACATGCCCGCGCCGCTGCCAGCCCTGTTGCGGCGCAGCAACACTTGCAAACGGCGCACAGGCCAGCCCACACAATGGCAGGCGTCATATCCGGTTCATGGCGGGGTGGCAATGTCCGCCTGAACGCGAGCTGTCGATGTGACGTACCATCCGGCGCGCCGCACACCGTCTGCCGCGGGCTGATCATTTACGTTTCGGAAAGATTGCTTAGCTCGTGCGCTTCCGCCTTCAAGCAGGGGTGACAGAAGGCCGCGGCTTGGCTAAGGTGTCGCGGTCGAGGCAAAACAGGCAGCAAAGCCTGCTTGGCACAGGGCTCGGTAAGCCCAAGTCTGGGGACGGGAAGAGGCGACACGCGGTTTGGGTAGCGTAGCGTAAAATCAGAAACGTTCGATCTGTTTAGAGCAAGGCATCTGGCCTTGCTCTTTTCATTTCTGGGCCCTCACGGCGTGCGGCCAAGCAGGGCGTTCAAATCCACAACGCCGTAATGAACGAGCGCCCAGAGCGCGGCAAACACCAGCGCGGAAATGACCGTGGTCAGGAACACGACGCGCAGCAGCCTGGGTGCGGTCGGCGCGCTTTCGGGCGTGCCCGGCACGACGGCCCCGTCCTCCCCCTGCGTACGCACGCCGATCGGCAGCACGGCGAACAGCACCGTCCACCAGATGATGAGATAGACCGCGATGGCGAATGTCAGGCTCATGGGCCTCACGCCTGCTCGAGTTCCACCAGGGCTCCGTTGAAATCCTTGGGATGCAGGAACAGCACGGGCTTGCCGTGCGCGCCGATCTTCGGCTCGCCGTTGCCCAGCACGCGCGCGCCCGCGGCCTTGAGCCGGTCGCGCGCCTGCAGGATATCCGCCACCTCATAGCAGAGGTGATGGATGCCGCCTGCGGGGCTGCGCTGCAGAAAGCTCGCAATCGGCGAGCCTTCACCCAAGGGCTCCAGCAGCTCGATCTTGGTATTGGGCAAGTGCACGAACACGACGGTCACGCCATGCTCGGGCTGAGGCAGCGGCGGAGACACCTCGGCCCCCAGCGTGTCCTTGTACTGCGCCGTCGCGGCCGCGAGATCCGGCACGGCGATGGCGACATGATTGAGACGTCCGATCATTGGCAACAACCTGGGCTTTCTCAGCGGCTCCCCGTCATGATGCAAGTCATCGGCGCCGTGCGCAATAGCCAAGCGCGTTGCGCCGCTCTTGCGCTGTCTTGAGCTGTGCCCTTGCAGCGGCGCCATGCCGAGGCCATGCCGAGGCCCATTGCGGCCGACGGTCCAAGCCCATCATCGCGCCGCGCGCGTCAAAAGGATTTTGACGATCGGGCGCTTGCCCCAGGCGTGATCGACGGCGGCCCGCACGGCGCGGCGCACGGCCTCGCGCACCATCTCGGTATCCTGCCGACGCTTGCGCGGAATGCTGGCAAGGGTGCCCTCCACGGCATCGCGCACGATATCCAGCATGGACCTGTCCGCGGCATCGCGCGCCGGCACGCCGTCGAGCACGATCTCGGGGTCGGGCACGACTCCGTCCCGTGCCGACTGGGGCAGCGCCACGACGACGATACCGGCAAAGGCCAGCGACCGGCGCTCGCGCACCGGCCCCTCCTCACCCGGCACCAGCAGATAGCCGTCGCGGAACAAGCGCCCCACCGGGGCTTCGTCGACGATCTCGGCCACGCCCGGCGCCAGCCGCACGACGTCGCCGTTCCTGACCGAGACGACCTCCTTGACGCCGGCAGCGCGCGCCAGCTTGGCGTGCTCGGCCAGATGCCGCGCCTCGCCGTGCATGGGGATGGCGATGCGCGGCTTCACCCAGCCGTACATCTCCTTGAGCTCATCCCGGCGCGGATGGCCGGTGACGTGCACCAGCGCGTTGCCGTCGGTGATGAGCTCGCAGCCCATGTCCACAAGCTGGTTCTGGATCTGGCCGACGGCACGCTCGTTGCCGGGGATGGTGCGCGAGGAGAAGATGACGAGATCGCCCCGGTCGAGCTTGATGTCCGGGTGCTCGCCGGCGGCAACGCGCGCGAGCGCGGCGCGCGGCTCACCCTGGCTGCCGGTGCACAGCGTCACGACCTCGTGCGGCGCCAGATAGGAGAACTGACTCTGGTCAAGATACTTGAAGTTGGACGGCAGATACCCCGTCGCCATCGCCACATCGATCATGCGATGCATGGCCCGGCCCGCGACCACCAGCTGCCGGCCTGCCTGTCTTGCGGCGTCCGCCACCGCGCGCAGGCGCGCGACGTTGGACGCGAAGATGGTCACCGCCACGCGGCGCTTGGCCCCGGCTATGATGCCGGCGAGCGACTGCGCCACGTCCTGCTCCGAGGGCGAGCGGCCTTCGCGCAGCGCGTTGGTGGAATCGCAGATCATCGCCGTCACGCCCTCGACACCGAGCGCGGCAAGGCGCTCGGTGTCGGTGGGTGCTCCGATCACCGGCGTGGGGTCGAGCTTCCAGTCTCCCGTGTGCAGAACGGTGCCGTGGGCGGTGCGGATCACGAGCGCATTGGACTCGGGGATGGAGTGCGCCACCGAGACGAGCTCGATATCGAACCGCCCCACGTCGAAACGCCCGTCGAGGGCAACCTCATGAATCGGCAACCTGACGCCGCCGCCATACTCGGTGACCTTGGTCTTGAGCAGCGCCGCCGTAAAGGGCGTGGCATAGATCGGCACGTTCAGCCGCGGCCACAGCTCGATCACGGCGCCGAGATGATCCTCGTGCGCGTGTGTGAGCACCAGGCCGGCCAGGTTGCGCTCCCCCTCGATGAAGCGCAGATCCGGCAGGATCACATCCACGCCCGGATCGTTCTCGCCTTCGGGAAACGTGATGCCGAGATCGACCATCAGCCATTGCCGGTCGTCGGCGGGACCCACGCCGTAGAGGTAGCAGTTCATGCCGATCTCGCCGATGCCGCCGAGCGCCATGAACACCAGCTCGTCCTGCATGCCCCCGTCGGATCTGCGCTGGTCTGCCATCAGCTTTGACCCCCCGTACCGGCCTGCGCCAGCACCACATCGCCGAAGGTGATGCTGCGTTGCCGCCCCTCTCGATCCCGGATCAGCATGGCGCCGCCGGCATCGAGGCCGAGAAATGTGCCCTCGATGCGCTCCGTCCCCACGTGAACGCTGCAGCTTTCACCGACAGGACCGGCACGCTCGAGCCAGGCTGCGCGCACGTGAGCGAAGCCGTTGCCACAGTCCCACGCCAGCAGCCAATGCTGCATGGCCGCGTTCAGAAAGCCGAGCAGCGCATCGGGCGAAATGTGCACGCCGTGCTCCATGAGGTGGGTGGCGGCACGGCCGAGATCGGCCGGATGCCAGGCGAGATTGATGCCGATGCCGATCACGGCGGTCACCGCCCGAGGATCGGCAATGCTCTCGGCCAGGATGCCCGCGCACTTGGCCTGCCCGATCAGGACATCGTTGGGCCACTTGAGCCGCAGATGCGCGGGTGCGCCGCCCGCCGCCTGCGCGATGGCATCCACCACGGCGACGCCGGCCAGCAACGACAGTTGCGCCACGACGGCGGGCGGGCAGGCGAGCCGCGTCAGCAGGGTGGCGTAGAGATTGCCTGGCTCGGATGCCCATGGCCGCCCCGAGCGGCCGCGCCCGGCTGTCTGTCGCCGGGCCACGACCCACAGCGGCCCCGTCTCCCCCGCCTCGGCACGCTGGAACGCCTCGCGGTTGGTGGAGCCGGTTTCATCGAGAACGACACTGCGAAAGGGCGGCAGCACAGGGCACTTTCCGTCGGCCGACGGTTGGGTTTAAAACAGGCTCTTGGCCGCCGTGCCTGCCGCTTCGACCAACGGCGCGGGCCAGACGACATAGAGCAGGATGTAGAGCCCCATTACCCCCATCACGAGCCCGGCCTTGGGCTGGATGCTCGCGAACCTCTCACGCGGCTCGTCGAAGAACATGATCTTGACGATGCGCACGTAGTAGTAGGCACCGACCACGCTGGCAAGCACGCCGATGATGGCAAGTGCCCACATCCCCTCTTTCACGGCCGCTGCGAACACGTAGAATTTGGCAAAGAACCCCGCGAGCGGCGGAATGCCTGCCAGCGAGAACAGCAGGATCGCCAGCACGGTGGCCATGCCAAGGTTGTTCTGCGCCAGGCCGGAGAGCGAGTCGATCTCCTCCACCATGCCGTCGGACCGCCGCATGGCCAGCACGCAGGCGAAGGCCCCAAGCGTCATGGCGATGTAGATCACGAGATAGATGATCACCCCGCGCACACCCTCCGGCGAGCCGGCGGCGAGGCCGATCAAGGCGTAGCCGATGTTGCCGATGGCCGAGTAGGCCAGCAGCCGCTTGATGTTGCTCTGGCCGATGGCCGCAAATGCGCCGAGCGCCATGGAGGCGATGGCCAGCGCGGTGACGACCTGCTGCCACTGCGGCTTGATGCCGGCGAAGCTTGCCAGCGCCACGCGCATGAACAGCGCCATGGCCGCCACCTTGGGGGCGCTGGCGAAGAACGCCGTGACGGGCGTCGGTGCGCCCTCGTAGACGTCGGGCGTCCACATGTGGAACGGCACGGCCGAGACCTTGAAGGCGATGCCCACCAGCAGGAATACGAGGCCAACGATGAGACCGATGTTCTGGCCCGCCCCGGGCTGCGCCGCGGCTGCCGCGATGCTGGTGAAGCTGGTGGAGCCGGTGAAGCCGTAGATCAGCGATGCGCCGTAGAGCAGCATGCCCGATGACAGGGCGCCCAGCACGAAGTACTTGAGGCCCGCCTCGCTCGAGCGCACATCGTCGCGCCGCATGGCCGCCATCACGTAGAGCGCCAGGCTCTGCAGCTCCAGGCCCACGTAGAGCGCGATGAGATCGTTGGCCGAGATCATCATGCCCATGCCGGCGGTGGCCAGCAGGGCCAGCACCGGATACTCGAATTTCAGGGCCTTGGCCTGGCGCAGATAGTCGAACGATAAAAGCAGAGCCACGGCGGCGGCCGCGAAGGTCAAAACCTTCATGAAGCGGGCGAACGCATCCACCACGAAGGCCCCGCCAAACAGTTGCTGCGTGCCCGCGGGCTGCTGCAGGACGAACCACGCCGCCAGCCCCAGCACACCGATCGCCAGCCAGCCGATGACCTCGGCCTCGCGCTCGCCCTCGGGCCGGAACACGCCGAGCATCAGCAGCGCCATGGCGCCGATGACGAGCGCCAGCTCGGGGTAGAGCGGCCAGTACGCCTGGAGCTGATCCATGTTCCGCTCCCTACCGCACGCTCATGGCCGAGGCCGCCTTGATGGCCGCCTCGTAGTTGGAGACCAGCTTCTTCACCGATACCGCGGTGACGTCGAGCAGCGGCGCGGGATAGAAGCCGAAGAAAATCACCAAGAGCACCAGCGGCGTGAACACCACGACTTCGCGGTAGCCAAGGTCTGTGATCGATCGGAGCGCCGGCTTCTCGAGCGGCCCGAAGATCATGCGCCGGTAGAGATAGAGCGCGTAGGCCGCCGACAGGACCACGCCGGTCGTGGCCAGGAAGGCAACCCAGGTGTTGGCCTTGAAGGCGCCGAGCAGCGTCAGGAACTCGCCGATGAAGCCGGAGGTGCCGGGCAGGCCGACATTGGCCAGCGTGAACACCATGAAGACGAAGCCGTACATCGGCATGCGATTGACGAGCCCGCCGTAGGCCGCGATCTCGCGCGTGTGCACCCGATCGTAGACCACGCCCACGCACAGGAACAGGGCCGCCGAAACGAGGCCATGCGAGAGCATCTGGAAAATGGCGCCGTCCACACCCTGTACCGTGAAGGTGAAGATGCCCATGGTCACGAAGCCCATGTGCGCGACGCTGGAATAGGCGATCAGCTTCTTCACATCCTCCTGCGCCAGGGCCACCAGCGAGGTGTAGATGATGGCCACCACGGAGAGCGTGAACACCAGCGGGGCGAACTCCTGGCTCGCCACCGGAAACATCGGCAGCGAGAAGCGCAGGAAGCCGTAGCCGCCCATTTTCAAGAGGATGCCGGCCAGGATCACCGAGCCCGCCGTCGGCGCCTCCACGTGCGCATCGGGCAGCCAGGTGTGCACCGGCCACATGGGCATCTTCACGGCAAAGGAGGCAAAGAATGCCAGCCACAGCCACCACTGCATGTCCGGCGGGAAATTGTGGGTGAGCAGCGTGGGGATGTCGGTGGTGCCGGCGTGCCAGTACATCGCCATGAGGGCGATCAGCATCAGCACGGAGCCCAGCAGGGTGTAGAGGAAGAACTTGAAGCTGGCATAGACGCGACGCGGTCCGCCCCACACGCCGATGATCAGGAACATCGGAATGAGGCCGCCCTCGAAGAACAGATAGAACAGCAACAAGTCCAGCGCGCAGAACACGCCGATCATCAGCGTCTCGAGCACCAGAAACGCGATCATGTACTCCTTGACGCGGTCCTCGATCGATTCCCAGCTCGCGATGATGCACAGCGGCATCAGGAACGCGGTGAGCACGACGAACAGCACCGAAATGCCGTCCACGCCCATCTTGTATTTGATGGAGCCGCCGAGCCACTCCATCTCCTCGACGAACTGGAAGCCGGAGGCGCTCTTGTCGAAATTCGCCCAGATGTAGAGCGAGACGCCGAAGGTGAACAGGGTTGTATAGAGCGCAATCCAACGCGCGTTGCCCTTGGCCTCCTTGTTCAGGGTGGCAATGAAGAGCGCGCCGGCCAGCGGAAAGAAGGTGACGAGGGAGAGAACGCCGAAGCCGGTCATCGCATCACCCCGCTGAAGAGCGCGCGGATATCGTGGAACATGAAGGCGGTGACGATGATGGCCACGCCGACCAGCATGGCGAAGGCGTAGTGATAGACGTAGCCGGTCTGCAGCTTGACGACGCGGCCGGTGGTCCACAGCACGCGCGCGGCCACATTGTCGGGGCCGAGACCGTCGATGATGGCGCCGTCGCCCTTCTTCCAGAACAACCGCCCGAGCCAGAACGCGGGCCGCACGAACAGCCAGTCATAGAGCTCGTCGAAGTACCACTTGTTGAGCAGGAACAGATACAGCGGCCGGAAGATGCGGGCCGTGAGCGCCGGCAGCCACGGCGCGACGATGTAGTAGAGGTAGGAGAGGCCGAACCCCGCCGCCATCGCCACGAACGGCGCCCAGCCGACCCAGCCCGGGATCTCGTGCATGGCGTGCCGGATGTGGTTGCCGGCCCCCTCAAACAGCGACGCGCGCCAGAACTCCTTGTAGCCGTCGCCGATGAAGACCGTCTTGAAGGCGAAGCCGGCGGCCACGGCGCCGAGCGCCAGCAGCAGCAGGGGCACCAGCATCACCCACGGGCTTTCGTGCGCGTGGGCGTAGGTCTCCTGATCGGCGCGCGTGGTGCCGTGGAAGGTCATGAACATCAGGCGCCACGAGTAGAACGCCGTCATGAACGCGGCCACCACCAGCAGCCAGAACGCGTAGTTGCCGGGCGTGTGCGCCGCGAAGGCGGCCTCGATGATGGCGTCCTTGGAGTGGAAGCCGGCAAAGCCGATGAGATGGGGGATGCCGACGCCGGTGAGCGACAGCGTGCCGATCAGCATCACGATCCAGGTGATGCGCACCTTGGAGGCCAGGCCGCCCATCTTCCGCATGTCCTGCTCATGGTGCATGGCATGGATCACTGAGCCCGCGCCCAGGAACAGCAGGGCCTTGAAGAAGGCGTGCGTGAAGAGGTGGAAGATGGCCGCCGAATAGGCGCCGATGCCGCAGGCGACGAACATGTAGCCGAGCTGCGAGCAGGTGGAGTAGGCCACCACCCGCTTGATGTCGTTCTGCACCAGGCCGACGGTGGCGGCAAAGAACGCGGTCACGGCCCCCACCAGCGTCACGACCTCAAGGGCGATTGGCGCCCACTCGAACAGCGGCGAAAGCCGCGCCACCATGAACACGCCGGCGGTCACCATGGTGGCGGCATGGATCAGTGCGGAAACCGGCGTCGGGCCTTCCATGGCGTCGGGCAGCCAGGTGTGCAGCAGGAACTGCGCCGACTTGCCCATGGCCCCCAGGAACAGGAGCAGGCAGAGCACGGTCAGCGTGTCCCACTGCTGGCCCAGAAACTCCATGGGCTTGCCGGCCACGCCCGGCGCGGCGCGGAACACGGCATCGAAGCCGATGCTGCCGAACACGGCGAACACGCCAAGGATGCCGAGGGCGAAGCCGAAGTCGCCCACGCGGTTGACGACGAAGGCCTTGATGGCCGCGGCGTTGGCCTCGGGCTTGAGATACCAGAAGCCGATCAGCAGATAGGAGGCGAGGCCCACGCCCTCCCAGCCGAAGAAGAGCTGCAGGAAATTGTCGCTCGTCACCAGCGCCAGCATGGCAAAGGTGAACATCGAAAGGTAGGCGAAGAAGCGCGGCCGGCTGTCGTCCTCGTGCATGTAGCCGATGGAATAGAGGTGCACGAGGAACGAGACCGAGTTCACGACCACCAGCATCACCGCGGTCAGCGTGTCGATGCGCAGCGCCCAGGACACGTCGAGCTCGCCGGAGGTGACCCAGCGCAGCACCGGGATGCGCGTGGTCTCGCCGTTAAAGCCCACCTGCACGAAGGCGACCCACGACAGCACCGCGGCGATGCCCACGAACAGCGTCGTGATGATCTCGCTGGCCCGCGCCCCGATGACGCGGCCCAGGAAGCCCGCGATCAGCGCGCCCAGGATCGGCAGGAATACGATGGCGTGGTAGATCATGCGTTGTCATCCCGGAATTCGCGCCAGCGAATATCCGGGACCCAGGGGCCCCAAGGCATGCGCGCGACTTGTGGCTCTGGATCCCGGCTCTCCGCTTCGCTCCGGCCGGGATGACGGATGGCACTCAGGTTCATCCCCTAGCCCTTCATCATGTTCACGTCTTCGACCGCGATCGAGCCGCGGTTGCGGAAGAACACCACCACGATGGCGAGCCCGATGGCCGCCTCGCCCGCCGCCACCGTCAGCACGAACAGGGCAAACACCTGGCCCACCAGGTCGCCCATGAAGGCGGAGAACGCCACGAAGTTGATGTTGACCGCCAGCAGCATCAGCTCGATCGACATCAGAATGACGATCACGTTCTTGCGGTTGAGGAAGATGCCGAAGATGCCGAGCGTGAACAGGATCGCCGCCACGGTCAGGTAATGGCCAAGCCCGATGGTCATGCAGCCTATGCCCTCACCATCCCATCACGCGCACCGCAACGGCGAGCGCGCCGATCAACAGGATCGTCACCCACACCCAGCGGCTGCCGGCGAAGAACGAATTGACCAGCTCCATGGGTGCATAGCCTCACTGTGACGCTCGCGCCGGCGGCACGATGGCCGCCCCTGGCGCCACCTGCACGACATCGATGGCCGTCTTCTTCCCGCGCGCTACCTGCGCCGCGATCGACTGGCGCTTGACGCCTTCCTTATGCCTGAGCGTCAGCACGATGGCGCCGATCATGGCGACCAGCAAGATCAGGCCCGCGCCCTGGAAGTAGTAGACGTACTTGGTATACAGCACCCGGCCGATCGCCTCCGCGTTGGTGATGCCGGAGCCCGGCGCGGGAATGGGCGCGGACGGCGCCGCCAGCGCGCCCGGCCGCACCATCTGAAAGCCCACCACAAGCACCAGCTCGGCCAGCAGGATGAGGCCGATGAAGGCACCGAGCGGCGCATTCTTCATGAAGCCCGCGCGCAGCTCGGCAAAGTCGACGTCGAGCATCATCACCACGAACAGGAACAGCACCGCCACCGCGCCGACGTAGACCACCACCAGGATCATGGCGAGGAACTCGGCGCCCAGCAGCACGAACAGCCCCGCCGCGTTGAAGAACGCCAGGATGAGGAACAGCACCGCGTGCACCGGATTCTTGGCGGCAATCACCATGAAGCCCGCGGCCACGGTCACAAAGGCGAAGAGGTAGAAGAAGGCCGGTGCCAACGTCATTGCCGCCTCACCGATACGGAGCGTCGAGCTGGATCGCCTTGGCGATCTCGCGCTCCCAGCGGTCGCCGTTCGCCAGCAGGCGCTCCTTGTCGTAGTAAAGCTCCTCGCGGGTCTCGGTGGCGAATTCGAAGTTCGGCCCCTCGACGATGGCATCGACCGGGCATGCCTCCTGGCACAGCCCGCAATAGATGCACTTCACCATGTCGATGTCGTAGCGCGTCGCGCGCCGCGTGCCGTCGTTGCGGCGCGGCCCCGCCTCGATGGTGATGGCCTGCGCCGGGCAGATCGCCTCGCACAGCTTGCAGGCGATGCAGCGCTCCTCGCCGTTGGGATAGCGACGCAGCGCATGCTCCCCCCGAAAGCGCGGCGAGATGGGGCCTTTTTCGTGCGGGTAGTGCAGGGTCGCCTTGGGCTTGAAGAAATAGCGCATCGACAAGAAGAACGCCGAGACGAACTCCTTCAAGAACAGCGAGTTGACAGCCTGTCTGAGTGCCATGGGAGCTTCTGCCTCAGGGCGCGAGATCGAAGACATGCAGGACGCCGGCCACCGCCACCACCATGATCAGCGACAACGGCAGGAACACCTTCCAGCCGAGCCGCATGAGCTGGTCGTAGCGATAGCGCGGCACGAACGCCTTGACCATGGCGAACATGAAGAAAACCAGCACCACCTTGCCGACAAACCAGAAAATGCCCGGCACCCAGGTCAGGGGCGCGACAGAAAGCGGCGGCAGCCACCCCCCTAGGAACATGATGGTGGTGAGCGCGCACATTGTCGTGATCGCCACGTACTCGCCCAGCATGAACAGCAGGTAGGGGGTGGAGGAGTATTCCACCATGAAGCCCGCAACCAGCTCCGATTCCGCCTCCGGCAGGTCGAACGGCGGCCGGTTGGTCTCCGCCAGCGCCGAGATGAAGAACACGATGAACATCGGGAGCAGGGCGAGCCAGTACCAGTCGAGCGCGGACGCCGGCAATCCATAGCGCGTGCCGATGCCCGTCTTCTGGGCATTGACGATGTCGGTCATGTTGAGCGAGCCGACGCACAGCAGCACGGTGATGATGACGAAGCCGATGGAGACCTCGTAGGACACCATCTGCGCCGCGGACCGCAGCGACCCGAGAAACGCGTATTTCGAGTTGGAGGCCCAGCCGCCCATGATCACGCCGTAGACACCCAGCGAGGAGATGGCGAAGAGATAGAGAATCCCGACGTTGAGATTGGAGATGACCCAGCGGCCCCAACCGTCCTCGTTGACGGGAATCACCGCCCAAGCGGCCAGCGCCAGCACGGAGGCGACGACGGGCGCCAGCAGGAATACGCCCTTGTCGGAGCCGGCCGGGATCAGCGGCTCCTTCAGCACGAACTTGAGCAGATCAGCGAACGACTGCAGCAGACCGAACGGGCCCACGACGTTGGGGCCGCGGCGCATCTGCACCGCTGCCCACACCTTGCGGTCCATGAGCAGCAGGAAGGCGATCACGACCAGCAGCACCACCAGCAGCAGCACGCTCCAGAATGCCATGACGAGCAGCGGCCACAGGAAGCCCTGCCAAATCTCCGACCAGGACCAAACCTCAACCATGCGTTCCCGTGGTCCCTCGGTTCATGTTCTTCTTGAGCGCGCTCAGCTCGGCCATCACGGCCGAGGCACGCGCAATCGGATTGGTGAGATAGAAGTCCTGCAGCGCTGAACCGAACGGCTCCGATCCCAGCGCACCGCCGCGGGCGGCAAGTGCTTCCACCCCCTTGAGGTCCGCGGGCTCCACCATATCGAGGCGGGCGAGCGCGGGTGCGTCCTTGTACATGGCCGCGCGCAGGGCAGGAAGCGTGTCGTAAGGGAGGGTATGCCCCACGTGCGCGGACAGGGCGCGCACAATCGCCCAATCCTCCTTCGCTTCACCCGGCGCGAATGCCGCCCGGGCCGTAAGCTGCGCCCGGCCTTCGACATTCACATAGGTTGCACCCTTCTCGGTGTAGGCTGCACCCGGAAGCACGACATCGGCGCGTTCCGCACCGGCATCGCCGTGACTGCCCTGGTAGATGACGAAGGAGGCGCGCAGCGTCTGCATGTCGAGCTCGTCGGCACCGAGCAGGTAGGCGACGTCGAGCGCACCCATGTCGATCCCGCCCTTGCCGCCGGGCACGAAGCCCAGATCGAGGCCGGCAACGCGGGACGCCGCGGTGTGCAGCACATTGAAGGCGTGGCCGCCGCCATCCTTGCCTTCACCGGCAAGCAGCGCGATTTTCGCGGCTGCCGCCAGCACCGCGGCGCCGTCCGGGCGCGCCGCTGCAGCGGCACCCACGATCACCATGGGCCGCCTGGCATCGCGCAGGACACCGGCGAAGCTGTGCTTGCCGTCGAGAACCTCCTTCAGCGTCTGCGGTCCGGCGCCCAGGTAGTCGTAAGGGTAGGTGAGGTCGGCGCGCTCGCCGATCAGGGCGATCGCCACGGTGCCCTGGCGCCAGCGCTTGCGGATGCGGGCATTGAGCACAGCCGCTTCCAGCCGCGGGTTGGTGCCGACGAGCAGGATGGCGTCCGCCTGCTCGATGCCCTCGATGGTGGTGTTGAACAGATAGCTCGCGCGTCCGAGCCTGGGATCGAGCTTGGCGCCATCCTGGCGGCAGTCGACGTTCTTGGAGCCGAGCCGGGTGAAGAGGTCCTTGAGCGCGAACATGTCCTCCGCGCCCGCCAAGTCGCCTGCGAAGGCGGCGATGCGCTCGGGCTTGGCGGCCTTCAATTTGGCCGCCACCAGGGCCAGTGCCTCGTCCCACCCGGCGGGCTCCAGGCGGCCGTTCTTGCGGATGTAGGGCCGATCGAGGCGCTGCGTGCGCAAGCCATCCGCCACGTGGCGCGTCTTGTCGGAAATCCACTCCTCGTTCACGGCGTCGTTGTTGCGCGGCAGAATGCGCACCACCTCGCGGCCGCGACAGTCGACACGGATCGCCGAGCCGAGCGCGTCCATCACGTCGACGCTCTCGGTCTTGCGCAGCTCCCAGGGCCGCGCCGCAAAGGCCCACGGCCGATGCGTGAGCGCGCCCACCGGGCAGAGATCGACCACGTTGGCCGACATCTCCGACATCATGCCGCGCTCCAGGTAGGTGGTGATCTCCATGTCCTCGCCGCGGCCGATGGCGCCCAGTTCCTCGACGCCGGCCACCTCGGTCATGTAGCGCACACACCGCGTGCACTGGATGCAGCGGGTCATCGAGGTCTTGATCAGCGGACCTAGGTATTTCTCGTCCACCGCGCGCTTGTTCTCGATGTAGCGCGAGCCGCCCATGCCATAGGACATGGCCTGGTCCTGCAGGTCGCACTCCCCGCCCTGGTCGCAGATCGGGCAATCGAGCGGATGGTTGATGAGCAGGAACTCCATCACGCCCTCACGCGCCTTCTTCACCATGGGCGAGGTGGTGGAGATGACCTTCGGGCTGCCATCCTTGTTGGGGGGGAGGTCGTTGACGCCCATGGCGCAGGAGGCGACGGGCTTGGGCATGCCGACCACCTCGATCAGGCACATACGGCAGTTGCCCGCGATCGACAGGCGCTCGTGGTAGCAGAAGCGCGGAATCTCGACGCCCGCCTGCTCGCAGGCCTGGATCAGCGTGATCCCGTCCTCCACCTCGATGGCCTTGCCGTCGATGACGAGTTGCTTTGCCATTCCCGTTTCCCGCAATGCCTCAGGCGCGCCCGCCACCCGCCGGCTTGGCGGCGAACCGGATCGCAATTCCCGCAACCAGCCCGACCAGGCCCACCCAGAGCACTGCAGGCTCATAGGGCGTGCGGCCCAGCATGCGGGCAAATCCGGCAATGAACCCGCACACGTCCCGGCTGCTGTAGAAGCAGCTGAAGAGGTCGAACACGCTGCTGCCGCCGGCCGGCGCCCCCGGCGCCCGCGCCAGCTCCCGCAGGATGGCCGAATAGAACGCCATCCACCACGCGAACGCCGCCGCGATCACGGCAACGCCGCCGATGATCAGGAAGGTGCCGAGCCGCTTGAAGTCCATGCCCTACTCCGCCGCCTGCTTCTGGGCCGCATGGTAGCGGTCGATGCGCGCCTCCATCTCCGGGCGGAAGTAGCGGATGAGGCCCTGCACCGGCCAGGCCGCGGCGTCGCCCAGCGCACAGATGGTGTGACCCTCGACCTGCTTGGTCACATCGAACAGAAGATCGATCTCGCGCTTGTCCGCCTCGCCGCGCTCCATGCGCTGCAGCACGCGCCACATCCAGCCGCAGCCCTCGCGGCACGGCGTGCACTGGCCGCAGCTTTCATGCTTGTAGAAATAGGCGATGCGCCGGATGGCCGCGATCACGTCGGTGGACTTGTCCATGACGATGACGGCGGCCGTGCCCATGCCCGACTTGAGCTTCGACAGCGTGTCGAAATCGAGCGCCAGATCCTGGCAGACGGCGGCCGGCAAGAGCGGCATCGACGACCCGCCCGGGATCACCGCCAGCAGATTGTCCCAGCCGCCGCGCACGCCACCCGCATGCCGCTCCAAGAGCTCGCGCAGGGGAATGCCCATCTCCTCCTCGACCACGCAGGGCCTCTCGACGTGGCCCGAGATCTGGAACAGCTTGGTGCCCGTGTTGTTGGGCTTGCCGATCCCGGAAAACCACGTGGCACCCCGGCGCAGGATGTCGCCGACCACGGCGATGGATTCGACGTTGTTGACCGTGGTGGGCGCGCCATAGAGGCCGGTGTTGGCCGGGAACGGGGGCTTCAGCCGCGGCTGGCCCTTTCGGCCCTCGAGGCTCTCCAGCAGCGCGGTTTCCTCGCCGCAGATGTAGGCACCGGCGCCGTGGTGGATGAAGAAGTCGAAATCCCAGCCGTGGATGTTGTCCTTGCCGATCAGCCTGGCCGCATAGGCCTCGTCGACGGCGGCCTGCAGCTGCTCGCGCTCGCGGATGAACTCGCCGCGCACGTAGGTGTAGCAGGCGTGCGCCCGCATCGCGAACGAGGCGAGCAGCGCGCCCTCGATCAGCAGGTGCGGATCATGCCGCATGATCTCGCGGTCCTTGCAGGAGCCGGGCTCGGATTCGTCGGCGTTGATCACAAGATAGCTGGGCCTGGGATCGTTCTTGGGCATGAACGACCACTTGAGCCCGGTGGGGAAGCCGGCGCCGCCGCGCCCGCGCAGCCCGGAATTCCTCACCTCGGTGATGATCCAGTCGTGGCCCTTGTCGATCAGCGCCTTGGTATTGTCCCAGGCACCGCGCGCCCTCGCCCCCGCCAGGCCCCAATCCTGGAAGCCGTAGACGTTCTTGAAGATGCGATCTTTGTCCTGCAGCGCCACCGCGGTTGGCCCCCTATTTGCCCGCCTTGGCGTAGTCTTTGAGCGTTGTCGGCCCGCCCTCGGGACACGACGCCTGGCGGCCGATCTGCGAGCCGGGCTTCGGCGGCCTGCCGCTGGCAAAGCCGTCCAGCACCTTCTCAAACAGCGCCGGCGTCAGATCCTCGTAGGTGTCCTTCCAGATCTGCACCATCGGCGCGTTGGCACACACCCCGAGACACTCCACCTCCTCCCAGGAGAAATCGCCGTCGGCCGACAGGTGGTGCGGGTCGTGATGGATGCGCTTGCGGCACACCTCAACGAGGGCTTCCGCCCCCCGCAGCATGCAGGGCGTGGTGCCGCACACCTGCACATGCGCCTTCTTGCCGACAGGGGCGAGCTGGAACATGGTGTAGAAGGTCGCGATCTCGTAGACGCGGATGTAGGCCATGCCCAGCATGTCCGCCACCAGCCGCATGGCCGGCTCGGGAAGCCATCCCTCATGCTGCTCCTGCGCCCGCCACAGCAGCGGAATGACGGCCGACGCCTGCTTGCCCGGCGGATACTTGGCGATCGTTGCCTGCGCCCAGGCCGCATTGGCGGCCGTGAAGGAGAAGCTGGCGGGCTGGTCAGGATAAAGTCTGCGGACGGCCATGCGGTTTCTTTGCTGCCTTGGGGCGCTCGGGCGTGCGGTGGCGGCACCCTTATAGGCGCGGATTCACCAATTGTCGCGGATCTTCCGCCGATCTGCGGCGGGCAAAAAGGCGCGGCAAAAATACGCCGCACCGAGCCCATCCCGTGCAGCACCAGCCGCACCGCCGCACCTGGGGCCAGCAGCAGCGCACTCTGCGCCCCAACACGCAGAAATCCCGTCCAGAAACGGCCCGGGCCAGGCCGAACAGCAAATCAGCCCACCGCCGTTGCCGCTGACCGCCAAACGGCACTCCCCGCAGTCAGCCCGCTCGTCTTGCGAGCCGCCAGCAGCCGGCCGCCAATCCGGCAGAGGCCAAGCCGGACCCGATGTGAAAGGCGATCTGCGGCCAGCGCCCCGTCGAGCTTGCCGCAATGCCGGCATCCGCAAAGCACACGATGACGCCCAGGCTGAACCAGAGTGCCAGGGCCCGCCACTCGCGCAGGATGGCAAGAAGCACCGCCATGAGCCCGAGCCAGACGTTCCGGAGCCCGATGATATAATACAGCTCAAAGCCCGCCGGCCGGCCCGGCACCCCGAACGTACGGGCAGCCCCTTCGGGGGTCAGGAGATAGCGGATGCCGATAACGGTGAGCAGGACGCCGCCGATGAGGCTGAGGGCGATGATCCAGCGTTCAGTTTTCATGGCGCACGGACAATCCGAGACTCGATCGTGCGGCGCACGCTCACGCGTGCCCTGACGGCAACAGGTCTGCTACTGGCACGACCATGCCCGGAGGCGTCAAGCCAACCTCGCCATCACTCAAGATTCGGGTCGCGATGGTGCCGCCGTCGCTCCGCGCGTGGTGCACGACCACATTCTTCGCTGGATTGACGATCAGGTAGTGCTGGATGGTTGGAACGGAGAAGTATTCGACAAGCTTGTCGCCCGTGTCGTCTCGCTCGGACGACGGCGACGTGATCTCGACGACAATGAGCGGGGCCTGCAGAACCATCGAATCGAGGTCTACAGCCACGCCGCATTGGACCGCGGCATCAGGCTCCCTCGACGTTTCATTGTCGATGATCACCGTCATGCCATCGGTAAACACGGTGCAGGGGAGGCCCGCGCGCTTGATGGCATCGTCGAGCGCCCGCGCCACTGCAAACTTGACGAGATTGTGTCTCGCTCGCTCCGGCGCCATGGCAACCACCTCGCCGCGCACGAGCTCATACCGTCCCTGCGGCTGGGCTGCCGCCCATGCAAGGAATTCAGAGACAGTCATACGCGGTCTCGATTGAGCCGTCATAAGCTGAAGGATAGCATGGCAGGAGGGGTTTGGCGCCTGCTCGGAACGCCTACCGATCAATCTCGCCGAACACGACGTCCAGCGAGCCGAGGATGGCGGAGACGTCGGCCAGCATGTAGCCGCGGTTCATGAAGTCCATGGCCTGCAGGTGGGCGAAGCCCGGCGCGCGGATCTTGCAGCGATAGGGCTTGTTGGTGCCGTCGGCGATGAGATAGACGCCGAACTCGCCCTTGGGGGCCTCCACCGCCGCATAGACCTCGCCCTTCGGCACGTGGAACCCTTCGGTATAGAGCTTGAAGTGGTGGATCAGCGCCTCCATGGAGCGCTTCATCTCGGCCCGCTTGGGCGGCACCACCTTCTTGTCGTCGGCGACGTGCGGCCCCTGCCCCTCCGCCGACATCAGCTTCCTGCAGCACTGCGCCATGATCTTCACCGACTGGCGCATCTCCTCCATGCGGATGCAGTAGCGGTCGTAGTTGTCGCCGTTCTTGCCGATGGGGATGTCGAAATCGAGCTCGGAATAGCACTCGTAGGGTTGGGCCCTGCGCAGATCCCAGGCGGCACCGGAGCCGCGCACCATCACGCCGGAGAAACCCCACTTGAAGCAGTCCTCGAGGCTCACGTTGCCGATGTCGACGTTCCGCTGCTTGAAGATGCGGTTGTCGGTGAGCAGCCCCTCGATGTCGTCCAGCACCTTGGGGTGCGTCTCGCAGAAGGCGGCGATGTCCTCGATCAGCTTGGGCGGCAGGTCCTGGTGCACACCGCCGGGGCGGAAATACTTGGCGTGCATGCGGCTGCCCGAAGCGCGCTCGTAGAACACCATCAGCTTCTCGCGCTCCTCGAACCCCCACAGCGGCGGGGTGAGCGCGCCCACGTCCATGGCCTGCGTGGTGACGTTGAGCAGATGGGACAGCAGCCGGCCGATCTCGGAATAGAGCACGCGGATGATCTGCGCGCGCTTGGGCACCCCCAGGTCGAGCAGCTTCTCGACCGCCATGCAGAAGGCGTGCTCCTGGTTCATCGGCGCGACGTAGTCGAGCCGGTCGAAGTAGCCGATGGCCTGCAGATAGGTCTTGTGCTCGATCAGCTTCTCGGTGCCACGGTGCAACAGGCCGATGTGCGGATCGACGCGCTCCACCACCTCTCCGTCGAGTTCCAGCACCAGGCGCAGCACGCCGTGCGCCGCCGGATGCTGCGGCCCGAAGTTGATGTTGAACTGGCGGATTTCGTTTTCTGGCATCGTGAGTGAAATAGCGAGTAGCGAGTAGCCCTATGTAACGGACGCGATGCCGTCGTTCCTCACCGTTCGCTGCTTCTCCTTCCCTGTAAAGACCGGATCAGTGCCCGAAGCATCCTGCCAATTTCATCGCACTCGACAAGCACAGGCTCCACGATCTCGGTTCTTGCAACACCTACTCGCTGCACAAGCAGCAAATGCGTTTCCAGTTCCTTGAGCGAGCCCTGCGCCACTCTTAGAAACTGCACGAACGAACCCGTGTTTTCCCTGCCATGTCCTTCCGCAATATTGGCCGGTATGGACGTCGCGGCACGACGAATCTGAGCCGTCATGCCATAGATTTCATCCCTCGGGAATTCGGCCGTGAGCCTAGCAGGCCTCCGCCAGGCTCATGCCCCGTTGCCACAGCACCAAGTCCCGATAACTCTGCACACTCGCCGACGCCACAACTCCCTGCCTCTATTCGCTACTCCCTGTTCGCTACTCACTACTATTTAGCCTTCTCGTCCCCCGGGAGCACGTAGTCGGCTCCCTCCCACGGGCTCATGAAGTCAAAAGACCGGAATTCCTGCGTCAGCTTCACCGGCTCGTACACCACGCGCTTTTGCGCATCGTCGTAGCGCACCTCGACGTAGCCGGTGAGCGGGAAGTCCTTGCGCAGAGGATACCCCTGGAAGCCGTAGTCCGTGAGGATGCGGCGCAGGTCGGGATGCCCCGAGAACAGAATGCCGTACATGTCGTAGGCTTCCCGCTCGAACCAGTTGGCGGCCGGAAACACGCCGACCGCGCTCGGCACAGGCATGTCCTCGTCCGTCTCGCATTTCACGCGGATGCGCTGGTTCTTCCGCGGGGAGAGCAGGTGATAGACGACGTCGAACCGCCTCTCGCGCTCGGGATAGTCGACGCCGCAAATATCGATCAGCACCTCGAACAGGCAATCCGAATCCTGGCGCAGCTCCGTGAGCACGCGCACGATCTCTTCCCGCACGACCACCAGCGTGAGCTCCCCACGCGCGATCTCGCGCTGCAGGACGGCCCCCTGCAGCTTGGCCTCGACGTGGCTGGACAGCTCCTCGAGCGTCATCCTCGTCATGCCCCTGGCGCTTCGAGCGACACTTCGTAATGGAACACGACGTCGTCGTACTCCTCCAGGACGGCTCTGGCTCCCGGCTCGACCACCGCGCGCTCGGGCTTGGGCCCGGCAAAGCTCTTGACCGCATCCATCGACTGCCAGCGGCTGATCACCAGCAGCTCCACTTGATCGCCCCGCTGGGCGCTGCAGAGCTCCAGCCCCAGAAAGCCCTGCAGCTTCTGCAGCCGCGGGATGACGTGCGCCGTCAGATGATCGCGATAGGCGCGGGCATTCTCCGGTTTGGCGTAGGCCATCCAGGTGCGTACGATCATAGACACTCGCTAGCGCTCAATGGTGCCGGTGCGGCGGATCTTGCGTTGCAGAAGCAGCACGCCATAAACCAGGGCCTCCGCCGTCGGTGGACAACCAGGCACATAGATGTCGACCGGCACGATACGGTCGCAGCCGCGCACCACGGCGTAGGAATAGTGATAATAGCCGCCGCCGTTGGCGCAACTGCCCATGGAGATGACGTAGCGCGGCTCCGGCATCTGGTCGTAGACCTTGCGCAGCGCCGGGGCCATCTTGTTGGTGAGCGTGCCGGCCACGATCATCACGTCGGATTGGCGCGGGCTGGCACGGGGGGCGAAGCCGAAGCGCTCCAGGTCGTAGCGCGGCATGGACGCCTGCATCATCTCCACCGCGCAGCAGGCGAGCCCGAAGGTCATCCACATCAGCGAGCCGGTGCGGGCCCAGTTGATGAGATCGTCGGTCGTGGTAACCAAAAAGCCCTTGTCGGCGAGCTCATTCGATACGTCCGTGAAGAAGGGATCACCGGGCTTGACCAGGCCGGATGCAGTGTGGGGCTTGCCGACGGCGAGGGTCATCTCAGTCCCACTCCAGCGCACCCTTGCGCCACTCGTAGATGAAGCCGATGGTCAGCACACCCAGGAACACCATCATGGACCAGAACCCGAAGGCGCCCACCTCCTTGAAGGTCACGGCCCACGGAAAGAGAAAGGCGACCTCCAGGTCAAAAATAATGAACAGGATGGAGACCAGATAGAATCGCACGTCGAACTTCATGCGTGCGTCGTCGAAGGCATTGAAGCCGCACTCGTAGGCGGAAACCTTCTCGGGGTCGGGGTTGCGCACAGCGACCAGGAACGGCGCCACCATCAAGGCCAGGCCGATCACCAACGCCACGCCCATGAAGACCACAAGCGGCAGGTACTCCATCAGCAGCAGGTTCATGAGGCAGCTCCCGCGCATCCCGCGCGACGGCGGTAGCAGACGTGGCCCGTGTTACCGCACAGCCGCACCGCGCGCAACCTGTAGCGGCGCCGCAGGCAGGGCTTATGCCCGCCCCGCTGAACCGGGAATCGCGCGGGGTTGCCTGAGCTCGGTGTGAGGTGCGGCGGCCGAAGCCGGCAGTCTAGGCGCGGATTGGGCGCGGGTTGATCGCCATACACCTACAGGGCCGCCGAACGTGCTCCGGCGCCTGCCATCGCTGGCAAGGCGCCGGACCCATCTTCCTGCCGGGATGCAGCGGCGATCCCGGCAAGGCCCGCACGAGCTAGTGGTGCAGGAGACCATGGAGGAGATGGGGCAGATGACCATGGTGCCCATGGCCATGCCCGTGGCCATGACCGTGGCCATGCCCGTGGTGACCATGCCCGTGGCCATGACCGTGGCCGTGGCCATGCCCGTGGCCATGGTGACCATGACCCTTATGGCCATGCCCGTGATGCCCATGCCCGTGGCCGTGATGACCATGGCCATGATGGGCGGAGGCGAGGGTGGGGGCACCCAGCGCCAGCGCCGCCGAGGCCGCGGCGATCCACAGTCCACGGCGCATGCGGGTGTACAAGCCTGTCATGTTGCTGCTCCTGAAAGGCGGGAGGTGGTCCCACCGCGTTGAGGTTTGGCGTATCCCGGGGCACCGATCCTGGCCCCTTGAACCTTTGGTCGCTGTCAGCTCGATTTCGGTTCAAGGGCCAGGATGTTTTTTTGGCGCCGGTTCGTCCTCTGGCCGGGACCAGACGCGATCCCGGCAAGAGCCGCACGAGCTAGCTAGTGCCAATGGCAACGCCGGTGCCAATGTCCGTGGCAGTGCGCGTGGCCATGGCGCCAGTGAATGTGACCGTGGCAGACCCGACGACAGTGCGCAAAACCATGGAGGAAGTGGTGGTGTCGATGGCCATGGTGATGGTGTCCATGCCCATGGTGGCCGTGGCCGTGATGGCCGTGGCCGTGATGACCATGGCCATGATGACCGTGGCCGTGGTGTCCGTGGGCGGAGGCGAGGGTGGGGGCACCCAGCGCCAGCGCCGCCGAGGCCGTGGCGATCCACAGCCCACGGCGCACGAGGGTATACAAGCCAGTCATGCTGCTGCTCCTTGAAGGGGTGGGGTTGTCCCACCGCGTTGAGGTTCGGCGTATCCCGGGGAACCGATCTGGCCCCTTGACCCCTTGGTCGCCGTCGGCTCGGTTTCGGTTCAAGGACCAGGATTTTTTTTTGGATCCGCAGCCGGCCGAGGCGCACGGCCCAAAGCCGGCGAGGGCACGGGAAGAAGGAAGATAAGGAAAGAAGGGTGGCCGCGGCCGCGCGGTCGGCAGCGCTGTGGCCTTGGCGGCCGGTGAGGGCCGTTGGATGGCTTGCGGGGTCTTGGCGCCTACGGCTTGGTTGCGACGCCGCGCGGTCCCACGAGCTTCAGCGAGCTGAAAGCATTGACGCGTCCCGCGCCGAAGTCATCGTCCCGGCCGGTTGGTCCCAGGTCGTCGGCACCGGCCGCAACGAGCTCGGCCAGCGCACCCGCTTCGAGGCTCGGATCGCGCTCCAGCAGCAACGCGGCCACGCCGCTGACGTAAGCTGTTGCGAACGACGTTCCCGACAGATAGGAGTGCCGGCCGCGCTCCACCGGCGCCAGAATGTCCACCCCCGGCGCCGCCACGGCAATGTAGCTGCCGCGATTGGCATGCTGATAGAGCCGGTCCGCCTCGTCGACCGCCGTCACCGCGATCACGCCCGGGTAGGCCGCCGGAAACGCCGGTGCGGCCCGAGGTCCCCCGTTGCCTGCCGCCGCCACCATGACGATGCGCCTCTGCCGGACGGCCTCCAGCAGGGCTTCCAGCGCCGCGTCGCGGGGGCCGACGAAACTCAGATTGAGCACATGCGCGCCGTGCTTCACCGCCCAATCGATGGCGGTCAGCAGCGTGTGCGTGTTGGTCTCCGGCAGCGCCCCCGTCGCACTGGTGCGAAAGGCGCGCACGGCCATGATCTGGGCTTGCGGGGCCACGCCCTCGACGACGCCGCGGGCGCGAATGATCCCGGCGATGGCGGTGCCATGAAAATCGGGGGCCAGATCGCGGCCGCCGGCCGCGTTGAACGTGCTCACGACCGCGCCCTTGAGGTCGGGATGCGCCGTGTCCACGCCGGAATCGATCACGGCAATCACCACATTGCGGCCGAGCGCCAACCGATGGGCATCGGGCAACCGCACATTGCGCGGCCCGTATTGGGGGATGGCGGTTGCGGTTTTGACGGCCTCGCCGGAGTGAAGATAGCGCTGGTTGAACTGGGCGGATCGAATGCGCCCATCGCGCTGCAGCGCCGCGAGCGCGGCACCTTCGGAGCGTCCCGCGCGCACGCGGAAGAGCTCCGCGCGCACGCCCAGGAGCGCAATCGGCTGGCTGCTCAGACGCTCCAGCCCATGCGTGCGGGCAAGCTCCAGGCCGAGGGATGGCGGCTGCGCCTGATCGATGAGCACGAGGATCTGGCGCGCCACCGTCGACTTGGGCGCCGGCCCCTGCGGCGGCCGCTGCTCGCGGCGGGGCAGCGGCTCCACGAGGGGCGTGCGTCTATCCCCGTGCGGCAGGGGAAGCACGAGCGGACCATGCCCGTGGTCGTGCCCGTGGTCGTACCTGTGATCGCCATGCTTGCGGCGCGGCGGATCATTCCGGTGCCCATACCGGTCCGCGTCGTGATCCTGGTGCTTGTGCCGGCCCCGCTGCCCGTGCCGGTCATAGCCGCCGTCCTGGTGCCGGTGCCCGTACTGATCCTTGTCTCGATGCCCGCGCCCAGGTCCATGCCGGTCCCGCTGCCCGCTGCGGTCATAGCTCCCGTCCTGCCGGTGCCCGTGCCGGCCCTCGCCGCGATGCCTGTGCCCATGCCCGTGCCGGTGCCCGCTCGGGTCCTTGCCATATCTCGGCGCCGACAACGGGATCGGCAAGCCGGGAACCCCGATCGAGAAGCCCCCGCCCTGTCCGTATCTCGGCCGCTCGTCGGAGGATGCCGGCGCCGGCAGGAGGAGGAGGCCGGCGAGCATGAGCCCCAACAGGGCCAGGCCGCCGGGACGGCGGGCCCGCTCACGCAGCTGCGGTGAGGGTTGCGGCTTGGATCGCATGGTCTCAATCCTTGCTCGGCACAACGACCCGCACGATATCACGCCGCTCGGCCAGCCGTTGCAAAATCGCCTCCTGCGCGGCTGGCGAGCGATCCTCGGTGCGCAGCCTGATCTTGTACACCCCGCCCGGCTTGGGGCCGTCGACGATGCTGGCATTGAATTCCCTGAGCAGCCGGGCGATCGCGGGCGCCTTGGCCTCGTCGGCGAAAACAACCAGCGCCAAAGGGCCAACGCCGGTCGATGGGCCGGCCGCCGTCTCATAGGTGCTGCCCCCCGCACGGATGATGAGACCCGTAATGGCGGCTGCCTGCACCACGATGAGCACGCCGGCCGCGATTGCCGCCCACTGCGCGCCGCGCGCCGAGGGCGCGGTGAAAAAATCTGCGATCCTGGCCAATTGGGCGCTCCCCGCAATCCGCTGCGCAATGCCCAATCTGGCCGGCGGCAGGGAGGCCATGAGCCGGTCGCGCGCCGCCGCCGAGGGGGAGCTGAGCGCCTCGTTGCCCAGCACGGTCGCATCGCGCTCGGCCCGGATCAGGTCGAGTTGCGCCGCCATGCGCGGATGCCGGGCCAGGTAGCTCTCGACCTTCGCCATATCGGCGCGATCGAGCTTGCCCGTGACATACCAGGGCAGGAGCATCTCGATCTCCTCGCGCTCGAGCTCGTCTGCGGTGTGCTCGCTCATGGCCAACCTCGATCGATCCCCGCCTGCTTGAGCAGTTCCGACAACCGCTTGCGGGCGTAGAACATCCTCGTCTTCACGGTGTTTTCCGGAATCTTGAGAACCTTGCTGGCCTCCTCCACCGACAGCTCGTGATAGTAGACGAGATCGATGATGGCCTTGTGCTCGGGAGAGAGCGCATCGAGACAGCGGCGCAGGATCGCGCCCTTGTCCCTCTTCTGCGCCGCCATCTCGGGATCATCGCCCGGGTCGGACAGCGCGGCCGCGGCATCCTCATCCCACGTCTCCTCCCGCCGCTTGCGCAGGCTGCTGACGGCCCGGTTGTGGGCAATCGACAGCATCCACGTCGTCGCGGACGAGGCTCCCTCGAAATTCCGGGCATTGCGCCAGACCTCCACGAACACCTCGTTGGTGATCTCCTCCGCCACGGCCTCGTTGCGCACGAGCCGCAGGATGAACCTGAAGACACGCGCCTGGTGACGGGCAAACAGCGCGCGCAGCGCGGTCTCGTCTCCGCCCGCAATTCGCCCGATCAGCGAGGCATCGTCAGCGGCTCTGGTCATCAGCGAGCCCGATCCGACGCCTGGCACGATCGCCTGGCACGATGTCTGTCGCGGTATCCCGAGCAAAGGTTCATCAGGAGTGTCCAGATCACGCGAGGCCATGTCATGCGAGGCCATGTCAATGCGAGGCCATGTCAATGCGAGGCCATGTCACGCGAGGCCATGACGAAGGCCCAAGTATAGCGGCGGTGGCGGCTCTTCGCTGCCACCCTGGCGGCCAAGCTTAACGTTTTGGGTTGTGCATGCGCCAGTGGCAGGCACCGGCATCTTGCTGCCTTTGGCTGGCCCAGGTCCCCGGCCGCAAAGACCTCTGAAAACCCGTTGAACCGTTTGCCGGCCCGCGTCGACCAACACATTGAGTGTGCCGCTGTAGCTCAATGGGCAGAGCGCCTGATTGTGGGTCAGGAGGTCCGTGGTTCGAAACCACGCGGCGGTACCACCTCGACATGGCCCGCTGACATGGCCCGCTCCCGGCAATCGGCAGGCCGCAGCGCTGCGCCGCCGCATGGCTCCGCGGCAACCGCATCAGCCGCCGCCAGCATCCCGACCAGCCGATCGGCGTAAAGGGTCCAGCCCTCATCCAGCAGGCCCAGCGTCGCGGGGGGAACGCGGCCGTGATGGATGATGCGCAGGCGCGTGCCGCCGCCCATCAGCGGCGCCACATCGAACGCGACGATGCTCGGCGGCCCGTCCGTACAGTGGAAGGACCACACCATGCGCCGGGGCGGCTCGAGCGCCAGCACCTCGCAGTCGGTGAAGCCGCGCCAGCCGGGCTGCGGCGCACCCTCGATGCGAAACCGATGCCCCACCTCGGCCTTGAACGCCAGGCGCCAGAACCACTGCGCCAGCTCATCGGCATCGGTCAGCGCCCGCCACACCCGCTCGGGCGGATGGCGCAGCTCGCGCTCGACGACGAGACGGAATGGAGCGGCGGCCTCAGCGCGCTTGGTCATCGAGATGCGTCTGCAAACGCTCGAGCGCGCCATCCCAGAAGCGCACCAGACCCGCAAGCCAGGCCTGAACCGAGACCACCCCCGAGGGATCGATCGCATAGTATCGCCGCCGTCCCGCCTCGCGCCGCTTCACGATGCCGGCTGAATGCAGCACCTGCAGATGCTGCGAGACTGCAGCCAGCGACATCGGAAAGTGGTCGGCGAGGTCCTGCACGCTCTTCTCGCCCCCCGCCAGCAGCTCGAGCGCCCGGCGCCGATTGGAATCGGCCAGGGCTTCAAAGACATCGCGCGTCTCATCGGCGCGTCTGCGGGGTCGAG
Source organism: Hyphomonadaceae bacterium (assembly GCA_019747815.1). GTDB lineage: Bacteria > Pseudomonadota > Alphaproteobacteria > Rhizobiales > Hyphomicrobiaceae > AWTP1-13. The sequence continues at coordinate 9,835 of JAIEQJ010000081.1, read as the reverse complement.
CCATATTCAAGTTTTTACTTGAACATTGCGCGGCCTGCAATTAGGAAGGCCCAAAGCCAAGCAGGCGCTGGGCGCGGGCCGCACGCGCCATGGGGGGCGTCACGATATTGCTCCACTTCGGCCGCATGAAACCCCGGGCCAAGCCACAAGCAGGCTCGCACGAGGCAGGCTCGCACGAGCATGAGTGACGACAAGGCACGGATGCTGCGATCGCTGGCGATCGACAGGCAGGAGACCGAGGCGTCGCCCGCTGCGAGCCGGGCATCACCCAACACATGGCGCAAGCTCCTGGCGCCGGGCGCTGGCGCCCTCGCGCTGCTGATCGCCGGCCTCTGGTTCACCCTCGCGCAGTTGGGCGGCGGCGGACACGCCGAGCAGCGGACCACCGTCTCCACCGAGGCGCGACCGCCGGCCGCGACCGTCCAGGCACCCGCGGCTGCGCCGCAGACCCGTCCCCAAGGCGCGCTGAGTGCATCGGGCTACGTCGTGGCGCGGCGCAAGGCAACGATTGCGGCGGAGGTGACCGGCAAGGTCGTCGAGCTGTTCGTGGAAGAGGGCATGGTGGTTGAGGCCCATCAGGTGGTCGCCCGGCTGGACAGCGTGCTGGCCGAGACCGACCTCAGCCTGGCGCAGTCCAAGGCTGCCGCCGCGGAAGCCGCCACCGTCGCGATTGCGGCCGATCTCAAGGACGCCGAGCGCATCTTCGGCCGGGTGCAGAGCCTGTCGCAGAAGAATATTGCCAGCGAGGCCGATCTCACCAAGGCCGAGGCCAAGGTCGGCGTGCTGCGGGCGCAACTGGGCCAGGCGCAGGCGAACCTGCAAACCGCCCGGCTCGACGCGCAGCGCACTGCGGCCGTGCTCGACAAGCACAAGATTCGTGCGCCGTTCGGCGGCGTGGTGATCGAGCGCAACGCGCAGCCCGGCGAGGTGATCTCGCCGATCTCCGCCGGCGGCGGGTTCACGCGCACCGGCATTTGCACGATCGTGGACATGGAATCGATCGAGATCGAGGTCGACGTCAACGAGGCCTTCATCGGGCGCGTGCGCACCGGCGGCGCCATCGCGGCCGTGCTCGATGCCTATCCGGATTGGACCATTCCCGCCGCCGTGATCGCTGTCGTGCCGACCGCCAATCGCGAGAAGGCCACCGTCAAGGTGCGCATCGCGCTCAAGCAGAAGGACCCGCGCATCCTTCCGGACATGGCGGTCAAGGTCAGATTCCTGGAGGCCGCGGCGACCGGCGCAACAACCTCCAGCGCAAATTGAAGAGCGCCTTGGCGTCAACCACCGGAGACCAACATCGATGTCCAGCGACCCGCTCGTGCGCCTGTCCGGCCTCGGCAAGGCCTTCATCAAGGGCAAGGAGAAGATCACGATCTTCGATCGTCTGGATCTGTCCATTCCATCCGGCGACTTCGTCGCGGTGATGGGGCCATCCGGCTCCGGCAAGACCACGCTGCTCAACCTGCTCGGCGGCATCGATCGGGCAGACGCGGGCGAGGTCCATGTTGCCGGCAAGCGCATCGACGGCTTGAGCGAGGGCGATCTGGCCCGCTGGCGCTCGGCCAATGTCGGCTTCATCTTCCAGTTCTACAATCTGATGCCGATGCTGACGGCGGCGCAGAACGTCGAGTTGCCGCTGCTCTTGACCAAGCTCGCCAGGCCGCAGCGCCGGCAGCATGTCGAGACCGCGCTCAAGATCGTCACCCTCGCGGACCGGGCCAAGCACTACCCGCGCGAGATGTCCGGCGGCCAGCAGCAGCGCGTGGCGATTGCGCGCGCCATTGTTTCCGATCCCCGGCTGCTGCTCTGCGACGAGCCGACCGGCGATCTCGACCGCACGACGGCCGATGAGATCCTGGCGACCCTGCAGATCCTCAATCGCGACCTCGGCAAGACCATCGTCATGGTCACCCACGACCCTGCGGCGGCCCGCTATGCGCGCCGCACGCTGCATCTCGACAAGGGGCGCTTCATCGAGAAGGACCTGGCGGCATGAACGACTTCGTGCTCATCGGCAAGAACCTGTTCCGCAAGAAGCTGCGCGCGGCTCTGATGCTGGCGTCGATCATGATCGCCTTTCTGATCTTCGGCGTGCTCGCCGGGTTCCAGCGCGCGTTCAATGCCGGAGAGGATGTGGCGGCTGCCGATCGGCTCATGGTGGTCAACAAGATCAATTTCACGCAGCCCTTGCCGATCGCCCATTACAATCGCGTCCGCAGCATCGAAGGCGTGCGGCAGGTGACGCACATGAACTGGTTCGGCGGCTACTATCAGGAGCCGAAGAACTTCCTGGTCGCCATGGCGGTGGAGCCGGAGACCTATCTGCAGGTCTACAGCGACCAGGTCGACGCTGCCGCCGACGCGCGGGCTGCCTTCATCCGCGAGCGCACGGGCGCGCTGGTGGGCGAGACCATAATGAAGAAGTGGGGCTGGAAGGTCGGCGACCGCGTGCCGGTCATGAGCAGCATCTTCACGCAGAAGAACGGCGCACGCACGTGGGATTTCACGATCGTCGGCACGCTCACGAGCCGCAAGCCCAACATCGACACCAATTTCATGGTCTTCCAGTACCAGTACTTCAACGAGACGCAGAATCAGGGCCGCGACCTGATCGGCTGGATGGCGCTCAATACCACGTCGCCGTCGCAGAACGACCGCGTGACGAAGGCCATCGACCAGATGTTCGCCAACTCCTTCTACGAGACGGCCACCGATACCGAGAAGGCCTTCAACAAGGCGTTCATGGCGCAGCTCGGCAACATCGCCCTGATGGTCGCCCTGGTCGTGGGTGCGGCCTTCGCCACCATCCTGATGATCGTCGGCAACACCATGGTGATGGCGGTGCGCGAGCGCACGCGCGAGATCGGCGTGCTCAAGACGCTGGGGTTCTCCGGCGGGCGCATTCTGCGCCTGGTGCTCGGTGAATCGGTGTTGCTGGCGCTGCTCGGCGGCATTCCCGGCATCGCCCTTGCCGCCCTGTTCGCCGCGGCCATGGAGACCAGCCTCTCCAACTTCATTCCGGGATTTGCGGTCACGCCCGGCATTGCGCTGACCGCCGTTGCCCTGATGCTGGCGCTCGGCCTCGCCACCGGCCTGGTGCCGGCCGTCAATGCCATGCGTCTCAAGATCGCCAACGCGCTGGGCCGGAGCTGACCGATGCGCTCGTTCCTTCTGCAAGTCGCCGCCGTCACGGTCATCAACATCAAGAGCATTCCGCAGCGCTTCTGGCTGTCGCTCTCCACCGTCGTCGCCGTCGCGCTGGTGGTGATGGTTCTGCTGTCGTTCCTGGCGATGGCCAACGGCTTCCAGCGCACGCTCACGAGCTCGGGTGCAGACGATGTCGCCATCGTGCTGCGCGGCGGGTCGCAGGCCGAGATCAACAGCACGGTTGCACGCGATCAGGTGCGCCTGATCGAGGAGGCACCCGGCATCGCCCGCAGCCCCGAAGGCAAGCCGCTGGTCTCGGCGGAGCTCTATCTGATCGTCGACGGCCTCAAGCGCACCACCCAGACCAAGGCCAATCTGCCTCTGCGCGGCATCGGTCAGGAGGGCGCCGCGGTGCGCAAGGGCATCAGGATCGTCGAAGGGCGCATGTTCCAGTCCGGCGCCAACGAGATCGTGGTCGGCAAGGCCTTGCTGCGCGAGTTCCAAGGCTTCGAGATCGGCAAGACTGTCTCGTTTGCGACCAGCCGCTGGACCGTGGTCGGCGCCTTCGAGGCGGAGGGAAGCGTGTTTGAATCCGAGATCTGGGCCGATCTGCCCGTGGTCCAGAGCCTGTTCAACCGCACCAACATCGTCCAGACCGTGCGCGCCCGGCTGCAGAGCCCGGCCGCCCTCGACGCCTTGAAGCGCTACGTCGACGAAGACCCGCGGCTGAAGCTCGACGTCAAGTCGGAGGCGGCCTACTTCGCCGATCAGGCCTCGCAAACCTCAGACCTGATCCACAAGCTCGGCTGGCCGCTGGCGATTGCCATGGCGCTGGGCGCGCTGGCCGGTGCGCTCAACACCATGTACAGCTCGGTGGCGGCGCGGGCGGTCGAGATCGCCACCTTGCGCGCCATCGGCTTCGGCGGCTTTCCCGCCTTCGTCGGCACGCTGGCGGAATCCCTCCTCCTGGCCGTGCTCGGCGGCATCATCGGCGTCACGGCGACGTATCTCATCTTCGACGGCTTCAGCACGGCCACGCTGGGCGCGAGCTTCACGCAGGTCGTGTTCAGCTTCAAGCTGAGCCCGGCGCTGATCGCCCAGGGCGTGATCCTGGCGCTGGCGGTCGGCCTTGCGGGCGGCCTGTTTCCCGCCATCCGTGCCGCGCGCATGCCGATCGTGGCGGGCCTCAACAGCTAAAGTCTTTCCGGTTGCGTCGCGGCATCAGAGATAGCCGAGCCGCTCCAGCAGCGGGCCGGCCGTGCTGAGAAAGCGCGCGTGCTCCGCCGCGCTCATCGCCGTGCGCCAGGCGCCGATCCGCGATGGGGATGGCGGCTCCAGCACGCGGCGTTGCTGGGCCATGCGCTGCGCCTTGGTGATGAGCACGCTGCCGTCGGCGTTGACGCGTCCCTCGTGCTCCTCGAGACGTGCGGCGGCCGCGGCATGATAGGCCAGCATCCGCGCGTCGAAGGCAAGATCAAGGAACGCGCACACCGCGCGCAGGGTGGCCTCTGTCCGCGTGACGAGGGCCTCATACCGCACCTCCATGTAGTGGGCGATCTGCGCGCCCTGTGCGCGGGCCTGCTGCACGCGCTCCGACCAGACGGCGCCGAGCTCCTCGTAGTCCCGGCTGGGCGCGAACCACAGCTCGCGCAGCGAGACCGCCGCATCCCTGCCGTCTCGAATGATGTGGATAAAGTGCGCTTCGGGCAGGAGGGCCGAGATAGGGCCTATGCTCAATCCGTGGTCGGGTGTCTTATCGCCCCAGCGCGGCTTGCCGAAGCGCCGCGCATAGAGGCTGTAGAAGCAGCGCAGCCCCTGCGCCCGGGTGAAGGGCTGCGTATCGTCCAGGGCCATTTTGAAATCGGCGGTTGGCAGATGGAAATCGACCCAGTTCGGTGAACGCGTCAGCAGCGAGAGGAAGTCGTCCCGAGCCATCTCTTCGCCGTGCGCCGCCAGCATCCCTGCGTATCCGGTCTCCGGCGGAATGGCGAGCAGAGGATGCGCGTCGAGCATCATGCGCAGCAGGGTCGTTCCCGATCGCGGCGCACCGACCACGAAGGGAGCAGCAGAACGTGGTGCCCGTTCCTCGTGCATGCTTGTCCTCCCGCCCCTGCGTGGGGCACCCGAACGCTACTGCAGCCGCCCATGCGGCAACAGGTGTCCGGCTCCCTCATGCACAAGGTGGAGCGCATGATGGACGATGACCGCACACCTGCCATTGCCACGTCCTCGTGCGTGCCGAGCGCAGCTGAGATCTCAGCCGTCGCCGCCGTGCTTCGCTCGGGCCTGCTGCGGCAAGGGCCGAGCGTTGAGCGCCTGGAGCGGGAATTCTGCGCCCGCTTCGGCGCACGCCATGCCGTCGCCTGCGCGAGCGGAACCGCAGCCCTGCACCTGGCCTATCAGAGCCTCCTCTGCGCGGGCGACGAGGTGCTCGTGCCCGCGCTGACGTTCGTTGCCACCGCATCGATGGCGATCGCAGCCCAGGCCGTCCCCGTTGCCTGCGACGTTGATGCCGACACCTGGCTCATCGATTTGAGGGACGCGGAGCGTCGCATCACCCCGCGCACGCGGGCGATCGCCCCCGTGCACCTGTTCGGAAACTGCTGCGATCGGGCGGCGATCGAGCGCTTCGCGCGCCGGCATGGCCTCGCGGTCGTGTGGGACGCCGCACAGGCCCACGGGGCGCGCTGGCGCGGGCAGGACGTGGCCGCGTGGTCGCCCCTGGTCTGCTTTTCCTTCTACGCCACCAAGAATTTGTTCACGGGCGAAGGCGGCATGGTGTGCACGGACGATGCTGCCCTCGCCGCCGCCCTGCGCTCGCGCCGCAGCCACGGGCAGGATGCGGACGGCCGCTGGCAGGAGCTCGGCTTCAACTACCGGCTCGGCGATGTCCCGGCGGCGCTCGGACTGGCGCAACTGAGCCGGTTCGATGCGATGGCCGAGCGGCGGCAGCGCAATGCCGATCGGCTCAGGCGGGGTCTGGCCGGCATCCCCGGCATCCGCTGTCAGACAATCACCATCGGTTGCGAGCCCGCATGGCACCGGTTCTGCGTGACTGTTGACGAAGACGCATTGGGGGTGGACAGGGACGGGCTTGCTGCCCATCTTGCAGCTCGCAACATTGCAACCTCCGTGCACTACCCGCGCGGCATTCATCAAGAGCCCTTTTTCGTCCGCCGGTTTGGCTGCACCTCGCTACCCGTATCTGAGCGTATCGGAGCCCGGATTCTGGCGCTCCCTGTCCACCATGATCTTGGGGACGAGGACATTGACCGAATCATTTCCGAAGTGCGGCGGTGCCACCGCTCCGAGTGCGGCCGCAGATGAGCCTCCAAGGCCGCCGCGCAGGTCGCGCCTCAAGGTCGGCGTGATCGGGTGCGGGCAATTCGGCCGGCGCCACGCCGAGGCTTGGCTGCGTGTCCCCGACATCGACCTCGTGGCCGTCTGCGACAGCGTGCCGGAGCGTGCCGAGGCTGCTGCCCTCCGCACGCGTGCCCGCGCCGTCGCCGGCATCGCCGACATGGCGCGGGACGTCGACGGCGTGAGCATCGCGGTCGCGCCCGACGCCCACGCGCGAATTGCCCGCCAATGCCTCGCCGCAGGCCTGCACGTCCTGCTCGAGAAGCCGTTCGGCGTCAGCGCCGAGACCGCACGGCGCCTGACCCGGCTCGCCCACGCTCGCGGTCTCATTCTGCAGGCGGGATACGTCGAGCACTTTCATCCAACCTACCGCCGCGCGGTCGACCGGCTGCAGGGGCCACGCTTTATGACGGCCGTGCGCGTGACGCATCCGCCCAACGACGCGTCGGGGTGCGATGTCGTCTGCGATCTGATGTGCCACGACATCGAGCACGTGCTGGAGATCGGCGGCGGCGTGGTCTCGGCCAGCGCTGTTGCGCTGGGCCTTGAGGCATCGACCCCGTTGGCGACGCGCGCCGTCTTGTCGTCCGCCAACGGCCTCGTCTCGGTTCTCGAGGCCAGATATGCGCATGCGCATCGCGAGCGCGGCCTTTGCATAACGGACGCTGCGGGCTGCGTTTCAGCCGACCTGCTGACCGGGCGACTGTGCCGGGACGGCCAGTGCCAGAACGCGCCCACCGAGGGCGCGCTCGCCAACCAGTTTCGCGCCTTTGCTCACAGCATCGTCACGCGCGGCCCGCCCGCCGTCACCGGGACGCGGGCCGCGGACGTGCTGGAGATCGCGCAGATGATCATCGCCAGCCGTGATCGCGCGGGCGGTGCAAGCGAGGCGGTGGCATGATGCGCCTTGCTGAGCTGTGTGCCCTCGGCGGCCTGGAGCTGCAGCGCGATGCCGATGTGCTGTCGCTCGGCTTTGTCGACATCCCGCTCGACGGCCGTCTCGTGTTCGCGAGGGATGCAGAAAATCTGCAGCGGGCGATGGCCGCCCCGGGCGTGGCCGCCATTCTGACGGCGCCCGCCCTCGCCCCGTGCGTGGGCAGCGGCCCTCTTGGACTGGCGGTGGCGCCCGATCCCGGACGGGCCTTCGTGGAGCTCCACAACAGCCTTGCCGCGCACACGTCGTTCTACGGCACGCCCTCTCCCTCTGCCATTGATCCCACGGCCCGCATCCACCCCAAGGCCCATGTCGATGACGCATCCGTCGTGATCGGGGCCGGCTGCATCATCGATGCCGGCGCCATCGTGCTGGCCGGAACGCGGGTTGCGCCGGACGCGCACATCATGTCGGGGGCCGTGTTGGGCGCCGACGGATTTCAGAGCATGCGGTTTGCGGATGGCGTCGTCGATTTCCGCCACATGGGCCGCGTCGAGATCGGCGAGCGGGCGGTGGTCATGGCCAACGCCGTCATTGCCCGTGCCGTCTTTCGCCAGGCCACGCGGATTGGCGCCGATTGCCGAATAGGCAACGGCGCCTTCGTGTCGCACAACGTCCAGATTGGCGCGCGCAGCCTGATCGGTCATGGCGCCATCGTCGCCGGCAACGCCCACCTTGGCGAGAACATCACGCTCGGTCCGGGGGCGATTTGTCTGGATCGGCTCAGCATAGGCGCCGGCGCGTTCGTCACGGCGGGGGCCGTGATCACCAAGGCCGTCGACCCCGAGCAGCGCGTGAGCGGCAACTTCGCGGTTCCGCATGATCGCTTCCTCGGGCATGTGAAGCGCGTGGCTGGCGGTGGTGCGCCATGAGCTCCTCTCCTCTCTGCGCGGCGGAAGACGGCCCGGACGGGAACGCCCGCCTCAGGGTTCTGATCACCAACGTGTGGTTGGCGGCGCGCGCCGGTACCGAGACCGTCGTGCGCGATCTTGCGCTCGGGCTCATGGCGCGCAGGCATCGCCCCGTCGTCTACGCGTCCACCGTCGGGGGCACGGCCGAGGAGCTGCGCGAGCGGGGCATTCCCGTTGTCGACGACATCCGCCTCATCGGCGAGAGGCCGGACGTGATTCACGGCCACCACGTCGTCCAGACGGCGGAGGCCATCATCCGCTTCCCCGATGTCCCCGTCGTCAACGTCTGCCACGCCTGGGCGCATTGGGTCGAGGCGCCCGTCAATTTTCCTCAGGTCCAGTATCATGTTGCGGTCGACGAGGCCTGCAGGGAGCGCGTTGTGCACAGCGGCCTTGCCGCGCCAGAGCGCATCGTCCTCATTCCCAATGCCGTCGACCTCAGCCGAATTCCGCCCCGCCCGCACGCCTTGCCGCCGCGTCCCCGGCGCGCGCTCGCGTTCACCAAGACCAGCAGCCAGCTCGCCGTGCTGCGCACGGTCTGCGAGCAGCGCGGCATCCAGTTGGATACGCTTGGCGCCGGCGTCGGCCGGCTGGTGGCCCGGCCCGAGAGCGAGATCGTCAACTACGACCTCGTGTTTGCGACCGCCCGTTCCGCGCTCGAGGCGATCTGCGCAGGCTCTGCGGTGATCGTCTGCGACGGCCGGGGCTTGGCCGGCTTGGTCACGCGGAGAAACTTCCGGCAGTTGCGCGAGCTCAACTTCGGACTGCGCGCGCTTGCGCGCCCCGTGACGCCTGCCCTCGTCGAGGAAGAAATCGCGCGCTACGACCCGGCGGACGCGGCTGAAGCTTCGGCGCTCGCCCGCAACGAGGCCTCCCTCGACCACGCCCTCGATCAGCTCATCGCCCTCTACCGGTCCGCCATTGCCCGCGCCGAGGCGCAGGCCTGGAGTGCCGAGGCGCATGCCGCCGCCGTGGCCGCCTTCCTGCACGACTATCTGCCCCGCCGCCCCGGTGATCTGCGCTGGCCCGCCGACGGCGAACGCCAGCATCTGCTGGGCCAGCTCGCCCACTATGACAAGGTCCTCGCCGAAACCAATGACGCTCTGGCCTCCGTCACGCGGGATCGCAACCGCATCCTGGCCCAAGCCCATGAGGCTGTCACCGGTGCCGAGCGGGACCGCGACGCTGCCGGCCGGGCATCATGCGAGCGGCTGGCGGCGATGGAGCGGCAGTACCATGTCGTGTCGCATGCACTCAGCGCGACGCGGGCCTCCCGAAGCTGGCGCATGACGCGGCCGCTGCGCCGCGTTTCCACCGCCTTGCGGCGATGCCTCTAGTGTGATTCAGATCGAGAAATTCGCTCAGCAGGCGTGCTGCGAGGAAGGGCGAATTTCTCGATCATCACACTAGGCTGAATCGACATTCAGGATTCCCATTGGGAACCGGTTCTGATTCATTGCGCTTGGGATCAGCTGATTCG
>JAIEQJ010000016.1 GCA_019747815.1 Hyphomonadaceae bacterium | reverse complement strand
ATGCAGATATCGTCTCGCCTCATGACCGCAAACTGACTGATTGGCGGCCGCATGGGAATCATCTGTCAGGTGTGGAATACTAGCAACGTCGATGGGCAAAAGCAGAATCCCTCTTTGTCATCGCGAACCTCGCGCTTCACGATCATGTCGCGAATAGTGTCGAGCGTGGCGTCTTTCTCGACCCACTTACGCGTGAACGAGTTCGCGCCAGTTGTGATCTTGAAAGTCGGCTCAGACGCCCCACCGTCGAAGGACGGTGCGCCGGGGAAGGGGATTACGTTGCTGGTTGTCGCGTTAGTCGCACTTACGGCGTGCGCTGCCGATGGGGTAGGCATAGCTGCTGTACTCTCTACAATAAGGAATCATGTGATAATCCCTTTGGTTTGAAACTGCGCCGCCCAGTCAAAGCGGGCACTATTTTGTATGTATAGCACAAAAACGGGTGCCCGTCGAATCCGGGTGCGTATTTTGACGCTTCGCTTTTTGGCGGCCCGCAGATAGCGCAACGCCACCCGCGAGGGTGGCGCTTTGCTGACCGAGCTATTTTGTTTTCAACCGCGCAGAGAGTACCACGCTGCCCGATTTATATAGCATTTTCCGCCTTTGCCGTCAACGGCACTTGCCGAGTCGAGTCCCTTAGGTTGCGCAATTTGTCGGGGCGCAAGTTGCGTAATATGTCGTCAGAAAGTTCTCCGCACTCACGGACGTTTCTGTCTTTCGTTTCGTAGCCTCGGGATGCCGCGTAGCGTTGCCTCTCGCGACCCAACCCGTCATAGTGTCAGCGCACGCACAAGTCCGCGTAACGCGTGCATGGGCAGCCGCCTGAGGTTCCGCACCGATCAAGCGGCTGTCCAGTTCGGCGCACCACTCGGGCAACAAATAACATTTCCGTGACCATCGGCTGGCCGTGCTAAAATGCCACTTGAGCAAACAGGGGGGTGTAGTGGGCCATGTCGAATTGGCTCGTTGCGATCGTGGGCGGAGCAATCGCGACCGTGCTGGGCGGAATGATCCTGTTCTACCTTCAGCCCCAACCCCAGCAGACGCCTGCGCCGCCCGCGCTGACCGCGCCCGTCTCGTCGAGTGCAGCAAGGGAACCGAGCGGTGCGAGGTATCTTAGGTGCACGATGCGCGGCGGAACGATGGGCGGCAACGTTTACACGTTCGCAGTGGATACGTCGCAAGCGGCGGTGATGTGGACCGACAACGCTACGCCCCTTGAAGTTGTGCACATAGACGAAATGCGGATTCACACACGTCTTGAACGGAAGGCCAACGGCTGGCCACTGCGGAGCCTGACTACATCGACCGATGGTTGGCCCCAGCACGACTACATCAGCTTCAATTTCAACCGAGTTACCAGAACAGTGGAAGGCGGGCTTACCAGAGAGCCAACAGCCCAGGACTGCCAAGCGCCGGGATCATCTTACTTGTGCAACATGGTTCTCGTCGGAGTCGGTCAGAACTCCCGTGGTGATTGCTCTGAGGTTGTTCGCTCGTTCTGAAGGTCTTTGCGCTTGAGGCGTCGGTCTACTGCGACAGTGTTACGATCTTGCTATGAGGGGAGGCGAACATAATGCCGAGCGCACCGGACGTGAAAATGATGGTCAAAGTTGAGCTGCTAGAAAGGCTCATGGCCACTATCTTCGCAATGCAGGCGATGCACCATTCCGACCCGCACAAGGCAGTGATAGACCTTTACGAATCAGAGCGAAAGCACTTCGAGGAAAAATTCCCCGCTCACTCCGACGATCCAGGGTCGATTATTGTTCTCGAAGTTCTTGATAGCTTCTGGGACAAAGTACGTCACAGGCTATCGTGACCACTTGCGGTGAGCGCGATGTATATCGACAAGCAGACTTCGGCACGGCTTTTGATAAATGCGTCCATACGAAACGTATTCAATAGCGAATGCCCTGTCGCGAACCATCTGACCGCAATGTCTGCAAGGCAGATCTTGCACGAATATGCCGCCGTTCATGGCGTCACGCTTGTGCATGACATGCGAGCGTATCTTAAGGACAAGGCTCTCGCTAAAAAGTTCGAGTACCTTTGGAAAACCAAGTACAATTTTTTCAAGCACGCGGACAACGACTACAACGATGAAGTGAACATCACGAATATTGCGGTCCTCAACGAATTTGAGACCCTATTCAACATAGAAAAATACGCTCAACTATTTAATGAGCGAACCGGCCACATGGCGTTATTCTTGCTGTATCTGGTCATGCTTTATCCTGACAAGTTCCAACCGAACGAAGATCAAGCACGCGCCATCAGCAGTGCGAGAGGCAGTTTGCAAACTGTAGGTAGCCTGTCCCGAGTGCCACTTAGGGAGCTGTTTGCCTTCGGCCTGACTCAGCAGCCAGACACGCGAGCCGAGTTGGATCAAGCTAAGCAGTTGAGTATCCAAGAACCTACAGAAATCCCCGACGCCGAAAAAGAGAACTTCAAGCGCAGGAAGTCGAGTGAGTGAAGCGGGCGAAAGCTCCTGGGCTGCTATTGCCCGTCGCCTTTCACTTTCTCGTCTATACCTACCGCTCGGCAGAAATGCTCACCAAAAGGCGTGACAACAACTCGTTCAAGGTCGCCGAAGATTCTCACCGTCTCTCGCGTTGGACCGAACGCGCCGAATCTGTCGTCGTGTCCACCAGGTTCGTACGTCTTGATCTCGATGAATGACGGCGCTATCAGCCCAAGGCGATTGAGGGTGATCACCGACACGGCGTCATAGCAATCCGTGCCCTGAACGCCGGGGCCTTCCCCTTTCCATACTGATACGCGCACACCCTCAGATTGCTTCTGCCAATCGTGCCACATAGACGCCAGCGTGTAAGCGTCGTCCGCAGTCATCTCGGCAAGCGTGCTGACAAACTTGCGTTCCAAGGGATCGGCGTTCGGGTCTAGCCCGCTGGTCAGTAGGTTGGCCCAAAGCGTGTGTAGGTCGTCATCCTCTTCCAATGTGGCGCACTCAAGAAGGGGCAGAGCCACCTTCGGGTGCAGCGGGCGGCTTACGTCGATCCCCTTTTCTTTCAGCCGTCGCTTGGTCTTGTCGGCAAGAAGGTGAAAGCGTTCGAGGCGGTAGAGCTTCAATCGGTCACCGACCAGCCCAACGGCATCTGTAACAAGGTCGCCAAACACGCGGTCAAGAAATGCGCCGATACCCGCTGCGGCATCAACGGCTTTGCCCGTCGTCTTGGCAGTCTCCTTCACTGCATCCGCGACCTTCCCAACAACCCCGCTGTCGCCCGCCATCATTGCCTCGCATCCCGAAGATTGACGTTACATAGTAGCGCACTCCCTTGGCGAAACTCGGGAGAGCTATCCCCAATCAGGGGAGTGCGACACGAAACTCTGCGCAGCGCAGAGATTGAAAAGTCAGATTGTGCAATAACAACAACTTATTAGAAATCCGTCCGTGAACGGAAGCGCCAAAAACGTCAATAGAATCAGGGGTCGCAGGGGATTACCAAGGGAGTGCTCTACCACTGAGCTACGGCAGCCTGTTGTGACCTGCGCTTGCCGCTTCCCGACCTGCCGGCAGGCTGGCCGCCGCAGTCGGGGAGCACGAGGATGTGTCTAGCAAATCGATGGAGCAGGGTCTAACGCATTTGCGCAGGCTTGCGCAATACGAGGGGCGCAGGCGCCCCCCTGCCGTGGGCCGGGAGTTGCGTGAGGCTAGAACAAGGCGTAGCCGCCGTCGATCAGGAAGGTGTCGCCGGTGTGATAGCTGGAGGCGGAGCTCATCAGATAGACGGCAATGCCGCCGAAATCGGCAGCCCGGCCCCAGCGCCGCACGGGGATGCGGGGCAGCACGTTCCTGGCAAACTTGTCGTTGCCGATGGCGTTGGCCGTCATGTCGGTCTCGATCCACCCGGGCAGGATGGCATTGGCCCGTACGCCGTAGCGGGCAAACTCGACCGCTAGCGCCCGGATCATGGAGATGAGGCCGCCTTTGGTGGCGGCATAGTGCTGGTTGCGGGCCGCGCCCTCGATGGCGGCGAGCGAGGCCGTGCCGACCAGAACGCCGCCCCCGCCGCGCTCGACCATGTGGCGCGCCGCGGCGCGAAAAGTGAAGAAGGCGCCGTCGAGATTGACCTTCAGCACGCGCCGCCACTCGTCCGCGGTCATGTCGAAGAACGAGGCCGATCCGCCGCGCCCGGTCACGCCGGCATTGGCAAAGCAGCCATCGACCCGTCCGAGCTCCCGCAGGGTCTGGGCGAACGCCGCCTCGACCGCCCTTTCATCCGACACATCGCATTCGAGTGCCAGAACCTTGCGCCCGGTGAGGACGAGCTCAGCCTTGGCGGCGGCGTTCTTGGCCGCGTTGGTGCCCCAGATGGCGACGTTCGCGCCGGCCTCCGCCACGGCGCGGGCCATGCCCAGGCCGATGCCGCTGTTGCCGCCCGTGATGAGGGCCACCTTGCCGGTCAGATCGAAGGGGCTATACATGGTCGCTGCTCGCGCGGACATGATGTCGCTGGCGCGAACTGTGCGCGGCTTTTCGAGCACCGGCAAACGAAAAAGGCAGCGGCTGGCCGCTGCCTGCTTTCGACAAGGTCGGGCTTGTGCTCTTCCTAGAGCTTGTGCGCCATGCGCTCCTTCTTGGTCTTCAGGTAGCGCGTGTTGTGGGGCGACGGCTTGACGATCACGGGGATCTGCTCGATCACATCCACCCCCTCGGTCCGCAAGGCCTCCACCTTGGCGGGGTTGTTCGTCATCAGCTTGATCTCGGGATAGCCGAGATCAAACAGAATGTGCGCCGCCAGATCGTAGTCCCGGGCCTCGATCGGGGCACCGATGGCGACATTGGCGTCGACCGTGTCGTAGCCCTGATCCTGCAGGGCGTAGGCCCTGATCTTGTTGACGAGCCCGATGCCGCGGCCCTCCTGATAGGGCAGGTAGACGAGGACCCCGAGGGGGCTGCTCAGTATGCGCTCCATCGCGGCCTGCAACTGCGGATAGCAATCGCACCGCAGCGAATGGAAGATGTCGCCGGTCACGCACCCGCTGTGGACGCGAACCACCGGAACGTCGGCGCTTCCCAGCTCCTCGTTCCGGTGCACGAGCACCATGGCTTGGCAGGTAGGATCGGCCCCCTGATACGCCCGGGCTTCTACCTTCAGCTCCCGGCCGCGAAACTCGATCGGAAGAATGGTCTGCGCAGACCAATCCAATTCCAGGTCGATAGACTTCACCGCATTCGATTTCATCGAACTCTCCAAAGGCGTGCCGGCGCGCATATGTGGGAACGATTTGGTCCTTGTAAAGGCGACGTGCCAGCGGCGCCGCGTCACAAGTTGTTACGAGAGATTATCGCTTCCCTCCCCTGAGGAACGCCACCCTTCCGCCTCACAGCAGTTAGCGCCGTGAGATGACGCGGTGCGGGAACGACAGAGGTGCCTGCCCCGCCGTGCCCGTCGCCCCCGCGTGCACGGTGTAGGAGCGCTTCTATCGATACTCGCCGGAACATGAACGCCGGCTGTATGGATCCGGTTCCTGGCCTTGGGATGGCGCGGCAACCCGGGGTCGATTGCCCTGATTAATCAATCGGGTCAGCGGGCTGCGGCCGAATTCCCGGGTCATTTTCCGGTGGCTTGCGGGGTGCCGGTGGTGCCCAGGTAAGTGTTCTGCCCGTTCTTCATTGCCGGTTCATCGGTGTTGTGATGGTCTATGACAGGTGGACGACGGTTGAGCGTCAAGCATATGACGGACCAAACGATTGGCTTGCCGGGTGTCCCGGTCAAAGGGGGGCGCCTGCGCGCTCTTGCCGCGCGTCTTTGGCGCCGCCAGGAGCTGAGACCGGCCACGGCCTGGATCGTTGTGGGGTTGCTGGCGGCGATCATCGGCCGCCATTTTTGGCGCGACGAGGGCGAACTCGCCAATATCCTGTTCGCTGTCGCGGTGACCGTGGGGCTGGTTGCCACGGTGACATTGATCACCCGCCGCGCGCTGTTCTCCACCGTTCTGGTGGCCGCGCTGGTGGCCTTGATCGTGGCGGCGGCATCGGTCAAGCGCGCAACCATGAACATGGTGGTGCACGCCTACGATCTCGTCTTCTATCTGAGCTCCTGGTCGACGGTCAGCTATCTTTGGAGCGATCAGCGGCGCTACATCCTGGCGTCGATCGCCGCGGTGCTCATCGTGGCCCTGTGCGCGTGGGTGGCCTATCGTCTCGACGGCACGCGCGTGGCGCGGCGATGGTCGGCTCTGCTGCTGGCGGTGTTCGTGGTGCTGGCCTGGTACGGGGCCTACAGCAAGGGCGAGCGGCGCCACATGCAGTTCTATTACTCGAACCTGTATGTGTCCTCGTTCTACGCGTCATGGGGCGAGACCGTCGAAGCGCTGTGGCGGGGGGCTCTTCTGGAGGCGGCGCCGCGTGCCGGTGCGACAACGCCCTTCATCATTCCCTCGCGCTGCGATCCGGCCGCCCGTCCCCCGCACATCATCCTGATCCATCAGGAATCCGTGGTGCAGCCGTCGCTGTTTCCGACCTTGCGCTACGACCAGTCGGTGGATCCGTTCTTCCAGTCCGACGATCGCAGCCTCCACAAGCTCCGCGTCGAGACCTACGGTGGGGCCTCGTGGCTGACGGAGTTCTCCCTCCTCGCAGGCGTTTCGACGCACTCGTTCGGCGGCATGCGCCAGTTCGTCCAGACCTTCACGCAGAACAAGCTGAAGGACACGCTTCCCCAGGTGCTGAGCCGCTGCGGCTACCGCAATGTCGTGTTCTATCCGCTGCTCAAGAACTTCGTCTCCAATGATCGCTTCTACAATTCCATAGGCTTGACGGAGATCTTCGATCTGAAGGCGCAGGGCGCCAAGAGCGCGCAGGAGCGCGATCGGTTCTACTTCGACAACGCCATGGAGGAGATGGACCGTCACTTCAAGGCGTCGCGCCGGCCGCTGTTCACGTTCATACAGACCATGTCGGCGCATTGGCCCTACGACTTCAAGTATGAGCCCGAAGTGGATGTGCCCGGCGGCGCGCCGGGTACGGAACCGGAAATGCACGAGTACCTGCGCCGCGTCTCCATCGCCAAGATGGACTACGATCATCTGACGGCCGAACTGCACCGGCGCTTTCCGCACGAGCGCTTCCTGATCGTGCACTACGGCGACCATCATCCGATGGCCACCCGCACCCTCCTTGGCTACAAGGACGAGACGCAGGCGGAGGACGTGGTCCTCGATCAGGACTCGATCGGCTTCGTCACCTATTATGCCGCCCGGGGCATCAACTATCGCATGCCGGTGCTGCCGCCCTACGATCCCCTCGACGTTGCCTATCTTGGCACCCTCATCCTGGATCTCGCCGGCCTGCCGCTGTCGGACTCCCACCGCGAGCGCAAACGCCTGATGAGCCTGTGCCGGGGGCGCTACTACGACTGCTCCAGGCGGGACGAGATTCTTCTCTTTCACCGGCGTCTCATAGATTCCGGTGTGATGGCGGCCGGCTGACCTCTGCACAGTGCGGGTGCTTCGCCGAAGGCGCCCGCTGCGGCCTTGCTAAGGGGCTCTGCGCGTGGCACAGGGGCACCGAGGCGCGCATCGGGATGTGCCTTGAGGGCGTGAGATGATAGGCCGCCGATGGCTGGATCGGATCCGATGGCTGTGATCGACGGGCGAAACGTGTCGCAGCGCGGGCGCAAGCTCTCCGTCGTCGTGCCCGGGCTCAATGAGGAACGCGGCATCCCAGCGCTCGTGGAGCGGCTGCGCCCGGTGCTCGACGACCTCGGGCTGGAGTGGGAGGTGATCTTTGTCGATGATGGATCGACTGACGGCACCCTGGCGCTGCTGAAGCAGCTGCACAGCCAGGATGCCCGCTTCAAGGCGCTCTCCCTCAGCCGCAACTTCGGCAAGGAAACAGCGGCGGCTGCAGGGCTCACCTACGTCACCGGCGATGCGGCGGTGCTGATGGATGCAGACCTGCAGCACCCGCCCGAGCTTATCAAGGAATTTGTGGCGCGCTGGAACGAGGGCTTCGACATCGTCTATGGCCAGCGCCTGGATCGCAACGCCGACAGTGTGCTGCACCGTCTGTCGGCGCGCCTGTTCTATAGGGCGTTCGAGACGCTGAGCGGCACCGCATTGCCCCCAGGTGCCGGCGATTTCCGCCTGCTGGATCGCAAGGCCATCGATGCTATGAACCGCATGCACGAGCGCGTGCGTTTCAACAAGGGCCTCTATGCCTGGATGGGCTTTCGCTCGGTCGGCGTGCCGTTCCACGTGCCGCCCCGCAGCACCGGCACGTCGCGCTGGCGGGTGCGTCAGCTCCTGCGCTTCGCCCTCGATGGGATCGCCACCTTCACGACCATTCCGCTCCGCGTGTGGTCGTATCTGGGACTCATCATCTCCCTGTTCGCCTTTCTCTATGCGGTGGCCATGCTCCTCGAAGCTCTGATCTACGGCGTGAGCGTGCCGGGCTTTCCGACCCTGATCATCTCGGTGCTGTTTTTTGCCGGCGTGCAGCTCATCTCTCTGGGCGTCATCGGCGAGTATCTTGGGCGTGTCTATGAGGAGGTCAAAGGCCGCCCGCTCTTCCTGGTCGCCGAGGAGCTTGGGCTGGACGGCGATCGGCCGCGCATCAGCGCAGGCGAGCCCCGTGAGCAGCGCCCGGAATGACACATGCTGATCCTGTGCGCCGACGACTATGCCCTGACTGAGGGCGTTTCACGTGCCATCGGCGAGCTGGCGGCGGCGCGGCGGCTGTCGGCCACCAGCGTGATGGTGACGACGCCGCATTGGCCGGCAACGGCGGCACGCCTCAACGTGCATCGGGGCCACCTCGCCATCGGGCTGCATCTCAACCTCACGCTCGGACGTCCGCTCGGCGCCATGCCGCGGCTGGCACCGAAGGCTGTGTTCCCGGGGCGCGACAGGCTCATCGCGCTGGCGCTATTGGGGATCGCCAGCTCGGCGGAGATTGCGCAGGAGATCGAGCGACAGCTCCAGGCGTTCGAGCAGGGCCTCGGCTTTCCGCCGGATCACATTGACGGCCACGAGCACGTGCATGTGCTGTCGGGGATTAGGCAGCCGCTGCTCGATGTCGTGTCGCGCCGGTATGCGCCCATCAGGCCCTTGATCCGCGATCCGTCCGACCGCTGGCAGGCGATGGCCGCCCGGCGCACCGGTCCTCGCCTGAAGGCGGTGGTCGTGGGCGCGCTGGCGTTGCGCCTGGCGGCGGCCGCGGAGCGCGCGGGCGTGCCGACCAACCACGGCTTCTCGGGCTTTTCGCGGTTCGACCCCGCCGTGCCCTACGCGCAGGAGCTCGCCGACGCCATGCTGGCGACGGGGCCGCGCCACATCGTCATGTGCCATCCCGGACATCCCGATGCGGAGCTCGCCAAGCTCGATCCGGTGGTCGAGCGGCGGCGCATGGAGTATGACGCGCTCATGCGCGAGGTGACGCTGCCCGAGCGGATTTGGCGTCCCGCACGCAGCGCCGACGGCCCGCCGGTGGACTGGTCACGATCATGAGGACGACGAGGTGAGCAACTGGAGCGGCGCGGCCCCCGGCGGCCAGCATCCGGTCAAGCACGGCCTGGGCTTCCTGTTCTCGGGCGCCCTGGCGTTCGCGGTGGATGCATCCGTTCTGACGGCGCTGACGCTGCTCGGCATGCATCCGATCGCGGCACGCCTGTTTGCCATATCCGTCGCCATGGTGGCGGGCTGGCTGGCGCATCGCCGTTTCACGTTTCGCCTTGCGACACCGCCGACCGCCTCGGAGTTCCTGCGCTACGCCGCAGTGCAGTGGACGGTGGCGGCCATCAACTACGCAACGTTCGTGGCGATCGTTCTGCTGCAGCCCTCGATCGAGCCGTTCTATGCTCTGATCGCCTCGTCGCTGGTCGCCATGGTGTTTGCCTATCTCGGCATGCGGTTTGCCGCCTTTCGCAAGCTCGGCGGTACGCAGGATTGATGTCGATGGCCGGTCACCGCCGCCCCAGCACGCGGTCCAGCACGCGGCCGGCGCCGAGGAATATGTTCAGCCGCGCCCGCATGAAGTTGGATCGCGCCTCGATGGTCTCGCCCAGGATCAGCGTTCTA
This sequence comes from Hyphomonadaceae bacterium, assembly GCA_019747815.1. Lineage (GTDB taxonomy): Bacteria > Pseudomonadota > Alphaproteobacteria > Rhizobiales > Hyphomicrobiaceae > AWTP1-13. Next base: position 63,897 of record JAIEQJ010000016.1, on the reverse strand, counting down.
TCCTGCCGGGCGCGGTGGCTCGGCCATGCCGGGCTGTCGCCGGCAGCCGGCTTGCCCGTCCGCGCAAACTCGAACAGATAGTCGCTGGTGCTCCGCGCGAACTCCAGGTCCTCGGCCGTCGCAATCTTCTTGGTGCCCTCGAAGATATCGACCGTATTCAGGACGTAGGGCACCTCGGCGCCGTGCGGCACGCCGTTGGCGAATGTGCGGCGTGTTTTGACCGCACTGTAGTCGAAGTAGTAGCGCCAGGTCGGCGCGCGCTTGGCGTGGTGGTCGGCTATCCATCGCGCCGGCATGGTGAAGACGAGGTCGCGCGTGGCCTGGCGTGCCAGCTCGGTGTCGTCCTTCGCGCCCGGGTAGAGCGCGCGCACGAGGAAGCCTGCCGCGCCCAGGCGCTTGAGCAGCGCCACCGCATCGATCCCGAATGCCGCCGCCACGCTGGAATCGTCGCTGGTGCTGCCGACGATGAGCGGCAAGCGCGCTTGCCTGCCTGCAGTGAAGGCGGCCTGGATCGATTGCGGCAGCACGACATCGCCGCTGATCGGAACCGGCGCGTTGGATAGGCCCTGCCCCTTGATCTCGCCGAACCTTGCCGCCGGCACGGCTCGCAGTTGCGCGGCCGTGGCATTGGCGCCGTCCAGCCCCAGGGCGACGGCCACCTTCGTTCCGACCTCGAGCGCCTTGGTGCGCGGAGCATCCGGGACGACATAGGAGCTGAGGGCGATGCCCTTGTGGAAGAGGCCGCGCGCCGGCGGCGAGGCAAACAGCGCGAGCACGCTCTTGGCCCCAGCCGATTGACCGAAGATGGTGACATTGCCCGGGTCGCCGCCGAACCGGGCAATGTTCTGCTGCACCCAGGTGAGGGCTGCGATCTGGTCGAGCAGGCCGAAGTTGGCCGGGCCGCCGGGGCTGTCCGCTTCCAGGGCGGGATGGGCGAAGAAGCCGAGCTGCATCAGGCGATAGTTGAGCGTGACGACGACGGCGCCTTTGCTCGCCAGTGGCGCACCATTGTAGATGGTCACCGCACCGGAGCCGAACAGATAGGCACCGCCGTGGATCCAAACCATCACGGGGAGCTTGGCGGCAGAGTCGGCCTTCGGCGTCCAGACGTTGAGGTAGAGGCAGTCCTCGCTGTGCGGGCCGCTATCGCCGCCGGCATCCGCCGTGACGCTGGGCGTGGCGATGCAGCCGCGAGCGAAAGCATCGCCCCGGCGCACGCCCGGCCAGGGGTCCGCCGGCTTCGGCGCGCGCCAGCGCAGCTCGCCCACGGGAGGTGCGGCGAAGGGGATGCCCTTGAAGGCCAGCACATTCCGCTCGGCAACGCCTTGAATGTCGCCGCCCTCCGTCTTCACGATCGGCGTCGTCTGCGCGAGCCCGTGCGGGGAGAGGCCGAGCAGAGCCGACATGAGCAGCAGCACGGCGACCGTCCGTCTTTTGCGGGCGATGGATCCAAGATGCACGATAGTCCCCCAGGCTTGGCATGCCGCAAGCGCGGCATGGAGCATGTTGCGGCGCACGGCCGAAGACGTGCTGTCAGTGCGACCATGTCAGGTGCGCCGATAAGGGTAGCAGCGGGCGGGATCGAGCGTGAGGCCGAAATGCCGCGCGAGCGTCGCAATGGCGTCGCAGTACTCGGGATAGGGGTCGCTGTTGTCGAAGCCGACCACGATCGGCTTGAATGTGCGCTCGTCCTGTCCCGCCGGGGGCAGCATGGCGGTCACCAGCGCCCGGCCCTCGCTGTCGCGCAGGGTGAGGAACCTCGGCATGATGCGTCGGATATGCGCCTTCAAGCCGATGTTCTGCTCGACATAGCGTGCCGATTTGGGCGGCACATAGGTCTTTGCCGCCTGCTCCTGCGCCTGCCGGAAGTACTTCTCCACCGCGTGGTTCATGGCCCGCGACTCGAGTGCGGCCTCCCCCTCCGTCTCGAAGCGGAACCAGGTGTTCGGCGGGGCGTCGCATACGTATTGCATCGTCCCTCCTGCGAGAGGTTCAGGGGTGGATGCTGGGAAACAATTGCGGCAGGAGTTTTGTGCCACACGTTGCGGCCGCTGGCGATGGGTGCCGCGCCCCCGGAATACGTGTTAGGCCGCCGTGTAGGGCTTCAGATCCACGCCCGCGGCCACAAGCCGCTGGCGAAGCTGGTGCGCCATCTCAACGGCGGTGGGCGTGTCGCCGTGCACGCAGATGGTGTCGATCTTGACCGGCACTTTGCGGCCGGTGATAGAGATGATCACGTTGTCCTGCAGGGCGCGCAGGATGCGCGCCGTTGCGGCTTGCGCATCGTGGATGACGGCACCCGGCTCACGGCGGTTCACGAGCTGACCGTTGTCCATGTAGGCGCGATCGGCAAAGATCTCCTGCAGCACCGGCAAGCCCAGCCTTTCGGCGGCGGCCGCGCTGGGCCGTCCGGGCATCACGACATAGACGAGCTTGGGGTCCACGGCCTTGATCGCCCGGCCCAGCGCCATAGCAAAGTCGTCCTCGTCGTTGGCGAGGTTGCCCAGCGCGCCGTGCGCCTTCACATGCGTCACGGTGTGGCCAGCCGTGGCGGCGATCGCCTGCAGGGCGCCGATCTGGTAGGCGATCATCTTCTCGAGGTCCGGCATCGATGTGCCGCGAATGACGCGGCGGCCGAAACCCCACAGGTCGTTGAAGCTCGGGTGTGCGCCGATGGCGACGCCGTTCTTCTTGGCCAGCTCTGCGGCCCGATGCATGACGATAGGATCGCCCGCATGCCACCCGCAGGCGATGCTGGCGGAGGTGATGATGCCGAGCATGGCTTCATCGTCGCCCATTTTCCAGGCGCCGAAGCTTTCGCCCAGATCCGAGTTGAGATCGACACGCATGGTCAGCGTCTCCGGCAGGTCATGGCGGGCCTGCGCTTCATCCATGGTCCAGCCTTGCGCCGTTTGGCGCAAGTGCCGCCGCCTGCTAGTGTTTCATCCGGCGTCAGCGCAGGTAGGGCCATGCCCCATCTTATCGTCGAATATTCGGCCAATCTGGAGCGTGATGTCGATATTGTGCGCCTGGTGGCGGCCGTCCACGCGGCGGCATTGGAGATGGGCGTGTTTCCCATCGGCGGCATCCGTGTCCGCGCGGCGCGGCGGGAGGTCTACGCCATCGCCGACCGCCATCCCGACAATGGGTTCATCCACGTTGAGGCGCGCATCGGCGCGGGACGGACGCCGGAAGTGCGCCAGCAGGCGGCCGAGCGCATCTTCGCCGCCGTGAAGGCCGAGACGTCCGGGGTGTGCGCGCACCGACCGCTGGGGCTTTCGCTGGAGATCGTGGAGATCGATCCGGTCGGCAGCCTCAAGCACAGCAATCTGCACGCGATGGTGGACGCCCGTCGGAAGGGAGTGCGGCATGAAGGATGACGCGCCGGGCGCTGCGGGTTTGGCCGCCAATCTCGACAAGGCCCAGCACTACCTCGCCCAGTTCAAAGGCGCGCCCGTCCAGCATTTCATCGCCGGCAGGAGCATCAGCGGGCAATCCGGCGGGACCTTCGACACACTTTGCCCCGTGGACAATTCAGTCTTGGGCAAGGTTTGCGCCGGTGGTGCCGCCGACATCGAGGCTGCCGCCCGTGCCGCGGCGGCCGCCTTTCCGGCCTGGCGCGCCGTCTCCGGCGCCAGACGGCGGGCGATCCTGCACGCCATCGCCGATGCCATCGAGGCGCGTGCAGAGGAGATCGCGCTCATCGAGAGCATGGATACCGGCCAGCCTATCCGCTACATGGCCAAGGCTGCCTTGCGGGGGGCGGAAAATTACCGCTTTTTCGCTGACCGCGCGCCGGGTGCCGGTGACGGGCTCTCCCTGCCCGACAGCGATCACATCAACTACACGCTCCGCCAGCCCATCGGTCCGGTCGGCATCATCACGCCGTGGAATACGCCGTTCATGCTCTCCACGTGGAAGATCGCCCCGGCGCTGGCGGCGGGCTGCACGGTGGTGCACAAGCCGGCGGAGTGGAGCCCGCTGTCGGCAACGCTGCTGATCCGGATCATGGACGGCGTGCTCCGCGCCCATGGGCTGCCCGCGGGCGTAGTCAACATGGTGCACGGCATAGGCGAGGAGGCCGGCAGGGCGCTCACCGAGCATCCGCAGATCAAGGCGGTTGGCTTCGTCGGCGACAGCCAAACCGGCTCGCGCATCATGGCGCAGGGCGCGCCGACCTTGAAGCGCGTGCACTTCGAGCTGGGCGGCAAGAACCCGGTGATCGTGTTTGCGGATGCCGATCTCGACCGGGCGCTCGATGCCGTGCTGTTCATGATCTACAGCCTCAATGGCGAGCGCTGCACGTCGTCGAGCCGCGCGCTGGTGCAGCGGTCCATCTACGATGCGTTCGCCGCCAAGCTCGGCGAGCGCGTGCGGCGGATCAAGGTTGGACATCCGCTCGACCCCGCCACCGAGATCGGCCCTCTCATACATCCAGCCCATGTCGACAAGGTGCTGAGCTTTCCGGCGGCGGCGCAGAAGGACGGTGCGCGGATCGCCTGCGGCGGGGGGCGCGCCATGGGCGGCCAGGGCAACTACGTGGAGCCCACCCTCTATCTCGACGCGCAATCGCGCATGCGCATCGCCCAGGAGGAGATTTTCGGGCCCGTTCTCACGGTGCTGCCGTTCCAGGACGAGGTCGAGGCGGTCAAGATCGCCAACGACGTGCGCTACGGTCTCACCGGCTACATCTGGACCCGCGATGTCGGCCGCGCCCATCGCGTCGCCCGCGACCTGGACGCCGGCATGATCTGGGTCAACTCCGAGAACGTGCGGCATCTGCCGACACCCTTCGGCGGCATGAAGGCCTCGGGCATCGGCCGCGACGGCGGCGACTATTCCTTCGACTTCTACATGGAAACCAAGAACGTGGCGGTCGCCTACGACAGCCACAAGGTGCCCAGGATCGGGAGCTGACCGCGATATGCCGGTGCCGAAGCACATCTTCAATCCGCTGTTCAACATCGTGCGCTGCAGCCACGCGGTGCTCACCGTGCGCGATCTTGGAGCCGCGCGCGCTTTCTACGAGGACACCATCGGCCTCAAGGTCGAGCATGCCGGCAAGGAGACGCTCTACCTGCGCGGCATGGAGGAGCGCAACCACCATTCACTGGTCCTCAAGCGCGGCGGCGAGCCGGCGGCCGAGCGGCTCGGCTTCAAGGTGGGAAGCGAGGAGGATCTGGACCGAGCCTTCGCATTCTTCAAGGAGCGGCAGCTCCCCGCGAAGTTTGTCGAGGTACCGTTCCAGGGCCGCACGCTGCACGCCGCCGATGCCCTGGGCAGTCCGCTCGAACTCTACTGCAAGATGGACCAGGCGGAGCGCATCCTGCAGCAGTATGGCCGCTATCGCGGCTGTCACCCGCAGCGCATCGATCATGTCAACCTCTTCGCTCACGATGTGCAGGCCGCCATCGACTTCTATGCGTTGCTCGGCTTCCGCCTGACCGAGTATGCCGAGAGCGATGATGCCGATCCCAAGATCGCCGCCGCCTGGATGCACCGCAAGGGCGGCGTGCATGACGTCGCCTTCACCAACGGGTACGGCCCCCGCCTCCACCACCTCGCCTACTGCGTGCCCACCGCGCTCAACATCATCCATCTGTGCGATGTGATGGCCTCGACGGGTTATCTCGCCAACATGGAGCGCGGGCCCGGCCGCCACGGCATCTCCAACGCTTTCTTTCTCTATGTGCGCGACCCCGATGGCCACCGCACCGAGCTCTATACGTCCGACTATCTGACCGTCGATCCCGATCTCGAGCCGATCCGCTGGTCCTTGCGCGATCCGCGGCGCCAGACGCTGTGGGGCACGCCAGCGCCGCGCTCCTGGTTCGAAGAAGGCTCCGTGTTTGCGGGCTTACCGGTGCAGCCGCCGCGGCACGCGCTCAAACCCGTCATGGCGGACTAGGCTGAGCGCTGCGGCGAATTGTTTCGCCGCAGCGCCGGCGTGCTGGCAATGCGCGGCGCTGTTAAGCTTTCTGGGAGGTGCCGCTGGCAGTTGCGGCCCTTTGTTCATGGAATGGGCTATCGATTGGTTGCACATTGCCCAAGAGCACATTGGTTGGGGCGCGGCTGCGAGGCATGCAAGACGGCAGGATTGACGAGATCGACGGTCTGCGCGCCGCGGCAATGACCGGTGTGGTGGCGCAGCATTGCGGCCTTGCACCGTTCGGCTGGACGGGCGTGTGGCTGTTTTTCGTCATCTCCGGCTATGTGATCTCGCGCAACTTCCTGGCGCGCGAGTATGTCGACCGGGATTGGGGCCACGAGTATCGCAACTTCATGCTGCGGCGGTTCTTCCGCATCGTGCCGGTCTATGCGCTCTACATCGCCATCGGCACGATCATCCTGCTGCTCGTGGGTCAGGCCGGTGCGCTGCGCGATCTGCCGTTTCTTCTGACGTTCACCTACAACTGGCAGATGATCTTCAATCTGTGGCCCAACCCGCAGTCCTGGTCGGCCTTCGGGCATCTGTGGACGCTGAGCATCGAGGAGCAGTTCTACGTCGTCTACCCGCTGCTGTTTCTGCTCCTGCGGCCGCGATGGTACGTGGCAGCCCTGGTGGTGCTGATTGCGGCAGGGCCGTTCGTGCGCTTTGCCTATTCCGCCGCCCTGACCGGCCTCAGCAGCGACGCAGGCTGGCTGGCGTTTGCCGTCTATGCCGCTTCCTTTGCGCATTTCGACGCCTTTCTCTTGGGGGCGCTGATCGCGTGGTTCGAAGGCTACATTCGGCAAAACGAGCGCGTGGCCGTGGTCGTGGCTGGTCTCGCCCTGGTGGCCGTCGCCCTGTACGCCTTCATCACCTGGAACATGAATCGTAGCGCCGGCGCGGCCGGCATCGAAGCCTTCCGCAACATCTTTTCCGGCATACTGTTCGGCGGCGGACGGGAGGTGTTCGTCTACAGCGTCGTCAATCTGGTGGCGGCCGATCTGCTGATCCTCGCCATCCTGCGAAAACCCATCATGCGACCGCTGGGGTGGCCCGCCGTTGCGCTGGTGGGACGGATCTCCTATGGCGGCTACCTCTATCACGCCCTCGTCCTGTGGCTGATCTTTGCCCTCCTGCCGATCAGTGTGGGAGGCCTGTCCATCCCGCAGCGGGTGGTCTTGTTCGTCTGCGGGTGGTCGCTGACCGTGGCCGTCGCGTATGTGTCGTATCGCTGGTTCGAGGCGCCCATCATGAGCTGGTCGAGACGCGCGGTCGCTCCGCGCGCCCCGCGCCAGCCGCTCGAAAACGCGCTCTGGAAGTCCCGGTAGACTGGCAGCGGCGCAAACCGGAGATGCGCTGCCCGGCTCCGTTGTGCTCACCTGCGCGGCAGGGGTATGCCCTTGGCGTGGACGTTGAAGCTAGGCGGCGGGGGTTGCTGCGCCGGCGGCGCGAACAGCCGGCCGCTCAGCTCGGTGATGGCGCCGGCAATGGGCTTGAACTCGAACGTCAGGACGTGGCGTCCGGCCGGCACGCGCACCGCCCTGAACATGACATTCGCCCGCAGCACCGGCACGTCCCGGCCGTTGAGCTCGGCGGTCCACCAGGGGTGCCAGACGTCGTGCAGCACGATAAATCCCGAGCGCACGGCGTCGACATCGATGACCACCTTGGTGTTCTCATAGTGACGGATGCTGACGCTCGAGCGGATGCTGGAATGGCGCGCCAGCCTGACGAGCTTCTTGTCGAACTCGGGCGCTTCCTCCAGCAGAACCGTCTCCTTGGGGTCGAACGGGGGCCACCTGCCCGAGGCCGTCAGCATCTCGAAATCGACACGCCGCCAGTTGCTGGCGAACAGCACCCGCGGCAGGGCGTGCGGGTTCTCATAGATGAAGGCATCGGCCGTGCGCGCGACCAGGTGCAGCAAACCCGCCATCAGCTTGTGGTCGATGTGCTCGATGGGGACACCGACCACAATGAAGCGCAAGCCGAGCAGGTCTGCCATTGTCGAGGTGTAGGAAGGAAAGAGCGGCGAGAAAGCTTTCTGATCCGCTCCTGCACTGTAGTCGCCGGCGCCGGTTGCCTCCGAGACCTCGCCGAGGCGGAACGGATTGTAGCCGAGCGTACCCTCAAAGCCGTGCACGAGCGCCGCGTTCTGCCATTCGAAACCGAGGCCGACCAGCTCGACCCTGTCGCGCCACGGAGAACCGGGCTCCCGCCGCAGCCTCTCCTTCAGAAACCGGACCGTGTCGTTATTGGTGGCCGGCGTGAGAATCTCGTAGTTCGCAGGCGGCAGCGCTGTGGCGACATTGGGCCCGTTGTTGACGGCCAGATCGACGGCCAGGAGCAGTGCCGGCGCGATCACGGCAAACGGGCGGCTGCGCTGCCGCCAGGCCTTCGGAACCGCCAGCACGAGCAGTGTCACAGCCATCCAGGCCAGTGCGACCAACAGCGGTTTGCCGGCAGCGGCCGCCTTGCCGGCGGTTGCCGCGGTCGCGAGCGCGGCCGCCAGGATGGCCGCGATGAGCCCCGCCTCCAGGCATCGCCTGCGCGTCGTGGCAAGGGGCAGCGTTCCGCTCGCCCACAGATGGACGATGTAGCCGGCGGCAATGGCAATAAGGGCACCGATCAGGAACGTCGCGTCGACCGGGCGCCGGAAGAAGGCGACGCCGGGCAGATAGTCGAAGAAGATGCGAAACATCGGCGTATGGGTGCCGAGGGCATATAGCAGGAGGACCATGGTGGCCACGGTCAGCGCCCGGATCTCGCGCGCCCAAAGCGTGCCCCGCGTCAGTCCGACCGTCAGAATGAGCAGGATCGGCAGGGTGCCGAGGTACATCTGGCTCATATTGTACGACAACGTGAGCTCGTTCTTGTCCCACCATTCGCTGTAAGGGCCCCAATAGTCGGTTGCCGGATCGATGGCGCCGAAGAGATCGGCAACGACCGCCGTCAGCAGGGAGGCCGGATGCAGCGACCCGCGCACGGCCTCGCTGAAGGCGATCGAGGGGCGATTGGAGGCGTCCAGGAAGAGATAGATCGACAGGAGAGGGAGCAGCGCCATGGACGTCGTCACGAGCGCGCCCGCCGCCAGCGGAGCCAGGCTGCGGCGCACGGCTGCGAGCACATCGCAGCTCAGCAGCCAGTGCGCCACGCAATAGCCGGCCAACACGTAGCAGCCGAGCAGCGCCACCTGGTTGGGCTCGATCACCATCAGCCCTGCGGCAAGTCCTGCCAGAGCGCCGTAGAGCGCCGACGAGGCGGCCAGCGCACGCCCCAGCAGCCACAGCGCCACGGCAAAGAAGGCGAGACTCTGGATCTGGGCGATGTGCTGGATGCGCCAGGCGGTGGACGCGCCGAAGGCGAACACGATGGCCGCAACGGCGCAACCGGCCGGATGCCATCCTCGGTCCTGGCAGAATTTCAGGGTCGCCAGTCCGCCGGCGGCAAGCAGCACCAGCACAAACGTGTCGAGCAGCCAGAAGCTCGGGCTCTTCGTGAGATAGGCCAGGAGAAACGCGGGCGAGAAGATCAGCGACTGCGGGTCGGCGATCTGTGGCATGCCGCCGAAGCTGCTGGGATTCCACAGCGGCGACTGACCGGTGTGCAGGGCGTTGGCAAGAAATTGCAGCTGGGCCTGGAACAGGGCCTTGGCGTCATAGGGAATGGTGACCATGCCGCTCAGCCACGGCGCGGACAGCAGCAGCCAAACGCCAACGAATACGCCTGCCGCCAAGCGGTAGTCCCGTGTCCGATAGGCTTGCATCGACCGAACGCTGCCTTCATCCCGGTCCAGCCCCGCCCTGGCATCCGGCGCGGCCGGCGGCTCCCCCCGCCCGCCGTGCGCGGGCGCCGAGTGCCTATCAGATGCGCATCGGCATCAGCAAGCCCATGCTCGCCGCGCCGGGACTGGACATTCGCCGATGCATCCGGTCCAATCCGATGCTTCGCCGCGACTGTCGCGGCGCCGGCCGGTGCGGGTGCGCAAGGACGCAATTGCATGCGCCGTGACAGTGCCGGGCGGCTGAGGTGCGCAAAGCATTGGCGGAGGCGCCGTGACCTGGGCTGAGTATTGGAGCGGGGAAACGACGCTCTACGTCAGTGCGCGCCACAAGGGCGTGCACTACGAGACGGTGGCGCGTGACATCGTTGCCTGCCTGCCGGGGCGCGATGCGCGGGTGGTCGACTACGGATGCGGCGAAGCGCTCTCGGCCCATCTGGTGGCCGAGGCATGCGCGCAGCTGTTCCTGTGCGACAGCACGCAGGCCGTGAGAGAGCGGCTTGCCGCCCGCTACGCGGGCCGCGCCAACATCGACGCCATAGCGCCAGCGCAGTTCGCGCAATTGCCGTCCGGGACGATTGACATGATCGTTGCCAACTCCGTCATTCAGTATTTGTCGGCGAGTGAGTTCCAGCATTTTCTCACGATCGCCCGCGACAAGCTCCGTCCCGCGGGCCGCCTCGTGATCGCCGATGTCATCCCGCGTCAGATCGGCCCCTTGCAGGATGCGGCCGAGCTCTTGAAGTTCGCCGCGGCCAACGGCTTTCTGCTCTCGGCAGGTAGCGGCTTGGTGAAATCCTTCTTCTCCAGCTATCGGCGGGTCCGGCAGCGATTGGGTCTGCTCAAGTTCAACGAGGCGGAGATCCTTAACCTTCTGACGCAATCGGGTTTCGTTGCGCATCGCCGCCATCCCAACATCGGGCACAATGCCCAGCGCATGACCTTTCTGGCATTCGCGGGCGAGGCGGTGCCGGCCGGCTGAGAGCGTTTCGGTTCGCGGGGAAGAGGAGGCTCGGTTGCAGCGCCCGTCGGCTGCAAACCGTCCTGGACTCGAGCATGCGCCGGAGAGTGATCTTTGCCGACCGTGACGAGGCGGGTTTGCTGCTGGCAGAGCGCTTGGCGCAGATGCAGCTCGCCGATCCGCTGGTGCTTGCCCTGCCGCGCGGCGGCGTGCCGGTGGCTGCGCAGATCGCCGCGCGCCTGGCCGCGCCGCTGGACGTAGCGTTCGTGCGCAAGCTGGGCTCCCCCGACGAGCCGGAGCTCGCCATCGGAGCCGTGGCCGACGGGGATGCACCCGTCATCGTCCTCAATGTCCGCCTGGTCGCCAAGCTGGGTGTGAGCGAGGACTTCATCAGAGAGACGGCTGCCCGCGAGCTCATCAGCATCGAGCGGCGCCGCCGCGATTACGCGATGCTGCGGCCGGGAGTGGAGGTTTCAGGCCGCACCGTCGTTGTGGTGGACGATGGGGTGGCCACCGGCATGACCATGCGGGCCGCGCTGCGCAGCATCCGGCGCCAGGGTCCGGTGCGACTGATTGCGGCCGTGCCCGTCGCCTCCAGGGACGCGGTGGCCGTGCTGCGGCGGGAGGCCGACGACGTGGTGTGCCTCAGTGCGCCGCGCCGTTTCGGCTCGGTCGGCACTTTCTATCGGGCCTTCGGGCAGGTGAGCGATGATGATGTCGCACGGCTGCTGCAGGACGCAGCGAGGTCCAACTGTCATCCCGGCCGGAGAGCGTGAGCGCGCAGCGCCGGGAGGCAATCTGGGATGACAGGTGGCGCGTGGGTCTCATCAGTCTTCGCGCCCGGTCTCGCCGCCGTCCGGCTCGGCCGTATCGCCGTCCTCGCTCTCCGCGTCCGGGATGGCATAGGCCCCGCGCAGCCAGCGCGAAAGATCAACGTCCGCACAGCGGCGTGAACAGAAGGGGCGATAGTCCGCATCTGTCGGCCGGCTGCAGATCGGACAGGTGCCGCTTGCCATAAGTGGCGGTTTCGTCGACGCCATCTTGCTCGTTCCGTGCGCGACCCGCCGCGCAGCGCTATTGCGGATCGGACTCGCCGATCTTGACCCAGTTGAAATGGATCGGGAACCCTTCGCCGAGCAGCATGTTCATCACCTCGGTCAGTGGCAACCCGACCACATTGGTGTAGGAGCCCGACAGCTTCTGCACGAAGCATCCGGCGAGCCCCTGAATGGCATAGCCGCCGGCCTTGCCGCGCCATTCGCGCGAGGCAATATAGGCCTCGATCTCCTCCTTGGAGAGGCGTTTGAAGCGCACGCGCGTATCGACGATCTTCAAGCGCACGCGGTCGTCCGGCGCGATCAGGCAGAGCGCCGTGAGCACGCGATGCGAGCGCCCCGACAGCAGCTGCAGCGCCGCCACCGCCTCCTCGATGAAGCGGGGCTTCACCAGGATGCGCCGCCCGACGGCAACGATGGTGTCGGCCGCCAGCACGTAGGCGTCGGCGATGTCCTTGTCGTTGGCGATGACGTCGCGCGCGTCCTCGGCCTTGGCGCGCGCGAGCCTAGTCACGAGCGACCGCGGCATCTCCCCCTTCCTGGGGGCTTCATCGATGCTGGAGGGTCGCAATGCGTCCGGCTCGATGCCCACCTGCGCCAGCAGGGTCAGGCGGCGCGGGGAAGCACTCGCCAGCACGAGCTTGGGCTTCAAGCCCCGGCGGCCGGCGGGCTTGGCGCGCGCCAGCTCCGCGCGCAGGGTCTCCCGCCGCGGGCTGTCGGTACGGCTGAGGACGCCGAGCAATCCGCCCCGTGTCGTCGTCATGCGGGTTGGGCTCCAGGATCGGTACTTGGCGCGACATTGGGCACGGCAGCCTGCGAAAATCAAGCGGCAGAAACGACATTCACACCGTTGGCCCGCCCTCCAAGCCGAAGCGCCGCTTGATGCGCTGAAACAGCTGGTCGCGCACGTTGCGGTAGGCCTGCAGAATCTGCTCGCGGCTGGCATGGCCGACCATCATCGTGGCATCGAAGGTGGGCCAATACTCGACCTCCACGGCCATGGTCCGCGTGAGCTCCAGGGCCTGGTGGTGGGCCTCCGGCGACAGCGTGACGATGACGTCGAAGGAGGTGTCGTGGAGGTCGCGCAGCGTGTGCGGCTTGTGATCGGCGATGCTGATGCCGATCTCGTCCATCACCGTCTCGGCGAAGTGGTCCGAGCCGCCGGCCCGCACGCCGGCCGACTCCACATACAACCGCCGACCCGCCAGATGGCGCAGGATCGCCGCCGCCATGGGCGAGCGCACCGAGTTCATGGTGCAGGCGAACAGCACGGCGCCTGGCAGTTCGCGCGCCGGCAAGTCCTGGGCCGGCAAGTTTGGGGCCCCCTCCCGCGCCACCCCCCTCACCCCTTCCAATGCAGCGCGCAAATGAGCGTGAACAGTCGCCGCGCCGTGTCGCTATCCACGGTGATCTTGCCTTTCAGGCGCTCCAGCAGCACCCGGCTGCCTTCGTTGTGCAGCGCCCGCCGTCCCATGTCGATCGACTGGATGCGCGAGGGCGGCGCCGCGCGGATGGCCTGGTAGTAGCTTTCACAAACGATGAAATAGTCCTTCATGACCCGCCGCAGCGGCGTCAGCGAGAGCACGACGGTGAAGGCATCCCCGCCGCCGTCCTGGGCCACGGCGAACACGAGCCGGTCCTCGACGATGGAGAGGTTGAGCACGTAGGGGCCGTCGTCGCGGCCTTCCAGCTCGAACTTGTTGCTCTCCAGGATGTCGAAGATGGCCACCTCGCGCTCGTGCTCGATGTTGGCATTGGCGCGGCCGATCGAGGCTTCGTCCAGGTTGATGGCAACGAGCCGGGCCTTGGAGTTGGGGTCGACCGGGGGCTCGAACATGGGTCCCCTCAGGTCTTGCCGCCCGCAGGCAGGCGGATCGCGACCGATCGCCGGTGGGCGTCCAGCCCCTCGGCCTGGGCCAGCGTCATGGCGGCGGGACCGAGCGCCGCCAGCGCCTGCGGGTCGAGCTTGAGGATCGACGTGCGCTTCATGAAATCGAGGATGCCGAGGCCGGAGGAGAACCGGGCGCTGCGCGCGGTCGGAAGCACGTGGTTGGAGCCGGCGACATAGTCGCCGATCACCTCGGGGGTATGCGCGCCGAGAAAGATTGCGCCGGCATTGCGGATTTGCGCGGCGAGCGCGGCCGGGTCGGCCGTGGCGATCTCCACATGCTCGGCGGCGATGCGGTCGGCGAGCGCCGGTGCCTCCGCCAGCGAGCGGAGCACGATGACGGCACCGAACGTCTGCCAGCTCGCGGCGGCGATGTTGCCGCGCGGCAGCTGCCGCAGCTGGCGCTCCACGGCCGCGGCGACGGCGCGTCCGAAGGCTGCGTTATCGGTCATCAGGATGGCCTGGGCCGCGGTGTCGTGCTCGGCTTGTGCCAGCAGATCGGCGGCGAGCCACTCCGGATCGTTGTGCCGGTCGGCGATCACGAGCACCTCGGAGGGGCCGGCGATGGAGTCGATGCCGACCGTGCCGAACACCTGCCGCTTGGCGGCGGCGACGTAGGCGTTGCCGGGACCTACGATCTTGGCGACCGGCCGGACCGTTTCGGTGCCGTAGGCGAGCGCGGCCACCGCCTGCGCGCCGCCGATGCGATAGATCTCCGACACGCCGGCCAGGTGTGCCGCCGCCAGCACCAGCGGGTTCATGGCGCCGCCGGGGGAAGGAACGACCATGGCCACGCGCGGCACGCCCGCCGTCGTGGCCGGCACCGCATTCATCAGCACGGAGCTTGGATAGCTCGCAAGCCCGCCCGGCACGTAGAGCCCGACCGATTCCACGGCCGTCCAGCGCGATCCAAGCTCGGCTCCGAGTGCATCGGTGTAGCTGTCATCGCGCGGCAGCTGGCGCCGGTGATGGCTTTCGATGCGGTCGCGCGCAAGTTTCAGGGCCGCCAGCGTGGCGGCGTCGCTGGCCCGGACGGCGCCGGAGATTTCAGCCTCGCTAACGCGAATGCCAACACGGGCGAGATCGAGCCGGTCGAACTTCTGCGTCAGTGCGATCAGGGCGGCATCCTTGTCCCGCCGCACCTGGGCGATGATCTCGCGCACTGCTGCGTCCACGTCCTCAGACGTCTCCCGCTTGGTTGCGAGGAACGCCGCGAAGGCGCTGTCGAAATCGCGATCGCCGGTGTCGAGCTGGACGGGCATGGTGCGCCTGGGCTGGCCTTTGCTGTTGCCAAAGCTAGGTCTTGGTGGAATCGTCGGGATGCTGGGGCTTGGATGCGGCCTGCCAGACCGGTCCCAGATCCTTCAATTCGGCCTCGATGCATTCCACGCGCAGCCGGATGGCACGGCCTTCGGAGAAGTGCAGGATGACATCGCCTTCGGGCGCGTCCGCCGGCTCGAAGCCGATCGCCAGCAGCGAGAGCACGGTGCCCTTGTTCTTGAGATCGATGCCCTGCACCTGCGCGCCCAGGACGCGCTCGAAGCGGAGCGCCGTGCGCCGGCGCGCAAACGTCGCGTCGCCGCTGGTGCCACCCTTGAGGGCATCGACCCAATCGAAACGGTTGGTAATGGCCGCAAACCGGCTTTCCCTGGGCAGGTAAGCCAGATCGCCGACATGCAACACGGCGTCCTGCAGGTGGGCGGAAATGACGGACAGGTCGTCGGCGTCCAGGGCGATCAGCTTCAGGTCGACCATGGCACAGGAAACCTCACTGGGGAGCGGCAGGGCAGCGCGCCCGCCGGCCGATGATAATCGAGCCCGAGTGATAGCGAACGCGCCGCCAGCATACAATATGAACGCTGCGCCGGCCGTGACGGCGCGAAATATCAGTGTCCGCGCTGCGTCCGGCCTGGGCGATGCCGCCCGCCACCGGTCCTGTCATTGCGCCGGTCACTGTGCCGGCCGCTGTGCTGGCTTGGCCGATGTGGCTGCGACTGGCGCCTCTGTTGCCCGCCGTCATGGTTTTGGGCGCTGGGGCGGTCATGGCGCTCAGGGCGCCCGCCTGCAGTCAGGAAAGCTACGTTCTCAAGTGGTCTCGGCTCACCATTGTGCCGGCCTCTGATGTCGGCTCCGTTCCGGCGTTCATGGCTCTCGCCACGGCGCGGCCGGTCGTGGCCGCCGCGGGTATTCGGACGTCCATTGTGAGGGCTGGGTTCACCGTTACGCCGGTCCTGGTTGCCCGCTCCGTTACGGCCGTCATGGCTACCATCACGGTGCGGCCGGCTGCGGTCGCCGCGTGTGTCCGAACGCCCATGCCGGTCGCCGTTGTGCGCTTTGGGCTTGCCGGGGTGCCCGTGCGGCTGGCCGCGTGAATGCCGGCGTCCGCTGTTCTCGCGGGCGGTTTCGGCTGCCAGTTCGAGAGACGGATCGCGACGCCGATCCGTCGCCTCAATCGATTGCCGGGTCAGGCGCTCGATGTCGCGCAGATAATCCCTTTCCTCCGCATCGCAGAACGAGATGGCGATGCCTTCCGCGCCCGCCCGCGCCGTGCGGCCGATGCGATGCACGTAGCTTTCCGGAACGTTCGGCAACTCGTAGTTGACGACATGCGTGACGAGATCGATGTCGATCCCGCGCGCGGCGAGATCGGTGGCCACCAGCGCCCTGATCTTCGACACCTTGAATTGCGCCAGCGCCGCCTCGCGCTGGTTCTGGCTCTTGTTGCCGTGGATTGCGGCGACGCTGATGCCGGATGCCGCCAGATGCTGAGCGACCCGGTCGGCGCCGCGCTTGGTGCGGGTGAACACGATGGTGCGCGTCAGCTCGGGGTTGGCGAACAGCTCCACGAGCAGCGCCCGCTTGGCCCTGGCGTCCACCAGGTACACATGCTGGCGCACGCGCTCCACCGTCGTTGCGGCCGGCGTGACGGAGACCTTGACGGGATCGCGTAGAAGCTCGCCCGCAAGATGGCCGATCTCCTTGGGCATCGTTGCCGAGAAGAAGAGGCTCTGGCGTCGGGCCGCGAGCTTGGCGACGATTTGCCGGATGGGCCGGATGAAGCCCATGTCCAGCATCTGGTCGGCCTCGTCGAGCACGAACATCTCCACGCCGTCGAGCACGACGTTGCGCTCGTCGATGTGGTCGAGCAGGCGCCCGGGCGTTGCCACCAGCACGTCGACGCCGCGTGACAGCGCCTCCCTCTGTTGCCCATGGCCAACGCCGCCGAAGATGACCGCCACCCTGACGCCGAGATGGCGCCCGTAGGTGCGGAAGCTTTGCGCGATCTGGCTTGCGAGCTCGCGCGTCGGGCTCAGCACGAGGACGCGGCAGCCACGCCGCAGCGGCTCACGCTTCGTGGCCGCCAGGCGGTGCAGGATGGGAAGGGCGAAGGCGGCGGTCTTGCCGGTGCCGGTTTGGGCGATGCCGAGCAGATCCTTGCCGGCCAGCACGCTGGGGATGGCCTGGGCCTGGATCGGCGTGGGCTGGGTGTAGCCTTCCTCGCCCAAGGACTTGAGAATGGCGGGGTTCAGCTGGAAGTCGGAAAAAGGTGTCACTCTGCGTAATCTTTCATTGCAGGCCGCAACGCTGTCGGTGCGCCGGACAAAGTCCGGTCGAGCACGCGTGACGCGTACGGCGGGTCGGGTGTGACGCCCCGCGTGGCCTGGGCTGTCTGTGGACGTCTTCAAAGGCGCTCAACAGGAGGACGAACGTTGGACCAGAACTGGCCCGCACAAGTCCTTTCACGCGGCTGGAGCGCCGGAAATCGCTGCGAAGCGATGGCGGCTTATCTCATGTTGCAGTGCACAAGTCAAGGGATGCTCGATTGCAGGGAGAAGAGGGCTGGCGGCGCTACAACTCTTCTGCGGCTGCCCCTCATCTCATGCCGCAGGCGTGGCACCGACACGACCTTCTCGCCAAAAGGGATGGGGAGAGGGACCTGCCCGTCGGCATGGGGCGAGGGAAATTGCCCGAAGTGAGCGGCGGGCTTGCCTAGCCGCTGACGATGCGCTCGATGTTGGCGCCGCAACCCGACAGCTTCTGCTCCAGCCGCTCGAAGCCGCGATCGAGATGATACACGCGGTTGATGGTGGTCTGGCCCTCGGCCATCAGGCCAGCGATGACCAGCGAGACGGAGGCGCGCAGGTCGGTCGCCATCACCTGCGCGCCGCGCAGCGTCTTGACGCCCTTCACCGTGGCCGTGTCGCCCTGGAGCTGGATGTCGGCGCCCAGACGCACCAGCTCCTGCACGTGCATGAAGCGGTTCTCAAAGATCGTCTCGCGGATCGTGCTGGTGCCGTTGGCCTTGGTCATCAGCGCCATCAGCTGCGCCTGCAGGTCCGTCGGGAAGCCGGGAAACGGTTGCGTCTCGATGGCGATCGGCTCGAGCGCGCCGCTGGTGCGCACGATGCGCACGCCGGTCTCGGTTTCCGTGATCGACACGCCGGTGCGCTCGAGGGCTGCGAAGGCCGTCTCGAGCAGGTGCTTGCGCGCGCCCGTCAGCTCCACCTCGCCGCCGGCCGCAGCCACCGCGAACGCATAGGTGCCGGTCTCGATGCGATCCGGCAGCACCGTGTGGACCGCCCCCTCCAGCCGGGATGCGCCCTGAATGCGCAGCGTCGACGTGCCGATGCCTTCGATCCTGGCGCCCATCTTGGTCAGGCATTCAGCAACATCGCCGATCTCGGGCTCGCGCGCCGCATTCTCGATCACGGTCTCGCCCTTGGCCAGCGCCGCCGCCATCATGACGTTGTGGGTTGCGCCCACCGACACCTTGGGAAAAGCGATGCGCGCGCCGGAAAGGCCCCTGGGCGCCCGCGCCACCACATAGCCGCCGTCGATGTCGATCTCGGCGCCCAGCGCCTTCATGCCCATGAGATGCAGATCGACCGGCCGGGTGCCGATGGCGCAGCCGCCGGGCATGGACACGCGCGCCTCCCCGCACCGTGCCAGCAGCGGCCCCAGCACCCAGAAGCTCGCGCGCATGCGGCTCACCAGCTCGTAGGGCGCCGTGGTGTCGACGATGTCGCGCGCGGAGAGATGCATGGTCTCGCCGATGTACGGCGAGGGGTCTGCGCGCTTGCCGTCGATGGTCAGATCGAGGCCGTGATTGCGCAGGATGCGCGTGAGCAGATTGACGTCGGCCAGATTGGGGACGTTCTTGAGGGTGAGCCGGTCTGATGTCAGCAGGCTGGCAATGATCAGCGGCAGGGCGGCGTTCTTGGCGCCTGAGATCGGGATCGTGCCGTTGAGGCGACGGCCGCCGGAGATGCTGATGCGATCCATATGAGACCCCGTCTGGAATTCGTGCTTCGCGGGCACATGACACACGCCAATGCGTTAGCGAACCTCTTCCGCCCGACCCTCATTTGTCCGGCTCTCTTCGGTTCGGCCCTCTTCGGTCTGGAATGCCGGTTGCTCCTGCTCGTCCGCTCCCTTGCCGGCGTCGGCCGGTTCTTCGGCTTCTGTCCGTTCACGAGCCTGCAGCTTGCGCCGTTTCAGGTTCGCGCGCAGTTGTGCCGCCAACCGTGCCTGGCGCTGCTCCGCCCGTAAGGCCTTGCCTGATTTGGTCCCATCCGTCATCGGGCCATCCAGCATGTCCGCACACTACGGGCGTTGCCCCAGCCATACAAGATCGCGCCACACAAGATCGTGCTTGTGGCCCGCAAACGTCCGGCCTTGATCTTGTCACGCAGCCGCACCATCCTACTGGGGACGTCCCTGGGAGCCGTCTGTGCGACCATTTGGTTTATTTTTGGCTGTCTTGACGCTGATGCTGGTCGGTACCGCGGTTGCGGCGCCGTCGGCGGACCGTGGCCTTTCTGCGGCGGTCGAAGCGTCTGCTCCCCATACCAGGGCTGCCAAAGAAACTGAAGCTGCCAAAAAAGCTGAAGCAGCAAGGATCGTCGTCGTTCGTGCGCAGTATCCAGAGCCCGCTGGACATAGCCACGACGAGCCCCACCAGCATGATCAGGATTCTTGGAACGGCTGCTGCCCGCTGTGCTGCGCCCTTGCCGTGCCCCATGTCGTGGTCCAGGATTCAGAGATTGTGTTCGAGCGCCCCGAAGCGCGCGTTTTTTTCTTCGCGCCGGCGGACGTGATCGTTAACGCGGCAGCATCCCTGCCCTTCCGTCCCCCTCGCATCGGCTAAGAACCCCGTCTCGCACGCCCCGTCTCGCACGCGTGGGGCGGCTGAGATCGGTCGCGGGATGCCTCGCGCATCCGGGGCTCCCCTCGCATTCGGTGAGAAAACCGGCGCTTGCCTGCCTGTTTTGGCAGCAGCGCGCCTATCCGCAGGCTTTGAAGATGACGCACTTTGCTCGCATTTTTCCGCTGTTGGCCATGCTGATCGGTTGGCCCGCGCTGGCGCACGAAGGTCACGATGACGAAGCTCCGGCGGCGGTTCAAGCGCTCCCGCGCGTCCAAGCGCGCTCGGATGCCTTTGAGCTCGTCGCGATTGCCACAGGCCACAAGCTCACGATCTATCTGTCCGACTACAAGACCAACGCGCCCGTCCCTGAAGCGACCGTTGCAGTTGTGTTCGAGGGCAAGAGCACGCCCGCGACACGAAGGGCGGAGGGCGTCTACCAGATCACGTCGGACTGGATCGAGGTGCCCGGCGCCAAGCCCCTGGCGTTCACGGTGATCACACCGACGCTGTCGGACCTGCTTGATGGCGTTCTGGACATTCCGAAGCCTCCGGCCGCTGCCAGCGCCTCCAACATTGCCTTTGGCGATCTTGTGCGCAGCCGGCTCTTCTGGATCTGGACCGTGCTGACGGCAGCGACGGGCTTCGTGGTTGCGCTCGGCCTTACGCGGCGTGCGCCCGCGGCCGCCCCCGGCGAGCGTCCGACGGATGAGCATCAGGCTCCTCCGCGGTCGCGGGCCGCAGCCTTCCTTGTGGTTGCCGGCATGGCCATGGCCGGTCTTTGGCAGGGCACCCCGCAGGCGCTCGCCTCCTCGCACGAGCACGGCTCGGAAGGCGAGGCGCTGATCGGCATCGACGTGGCGCGCCGCATGCCCGACGGCTCCGTATTCATGCCGAAACCGTCGCAATGGCTGGTCGGCGTGCGCACCGCCATCACGGCCACGTCGAAGGCGGCGCCCACGATTGAGATGCTGGGCACCGTCATCCCCGATCCTTCGGCATCGGGTCGCGTCCAGGCGAGCGTCGCCGGCCGCATTGAGCTGGCCGGCGGACAGCTTCCCTACATCGGCCAGAGCGTGAAGCAGGGCGATGTCATGGTCGCCCTGTCGCCGACGGTGCCGGTATTCGACCGCGGCACGGCCGATGCCCAGATCGCCGAGCTCACCGGCGCCATCGAGATCGCCGAGCAGAAGGTGCGCCGCTACACCGGTCTTCCCGGCGTCATCGCGCAGAAGGATGTCGATCAGGCCAGGTCCGAGCTGGAGGCATTGCGCGCGCGCCGTGCCGCCATCCGGCCGGTGGGCGGCCGCGAGACGTTGCATGCTCCCGTCTCGGGCGTCATTTCCGCCGCCAGCGCGCAACCCGGCCAAGTGGTGGATGCGCGCGAGACATTGTTTGAGATCGTCAATCCGGATCGGCTGTGGATCGAGGCGATCGGCACCGAGCTGCAGAATGCCCACAGCATTGTGTCGGCGATGGCGGTGGCCTCGGGACAGACGGTGCCGCTGTCGTTCATCGGCCGCGCGCCCGCGCTCAAGCAGCAGGCACAGCCGCTGCTGTTCCGGGTCGAGCAGCCGAATGCGGCTTTGGCCGTCGGGCGGCCGGTCACCGTGCTCGTGCAATCCAAGCAGGAGCTGAGCGGCATCGTCGTGCCGGCCTCAGCCGTCGTGCGTGCCAGCAATGGCGTGCCGCAGGTGTGGGAGCATGTGTCGGCCGAGCGCTTCGAGGCGATTGCGGTGCGCACGGCTCCGCTCGACGGCCGCCACGTGCTGATCACCGCCGGCGTCAAGGAGGGCACCCGCCTCGTGGTGGAGGGCGCCGAGTTCATCAACCAGGTGCGGTGAGGCTCAAATGTTCAATGCCATCGTCCGCCTCAGCCTGAACAACCGGCTGTTCGTGCTGATCGGCGCCCTCGCGGTTGCATTTTACGGCGCGTTTGCGGCTTCGCGGCTCACAGTGGATGTGTTCCCCGATCTCAACCGCCCGACCGTCACCTTGATGACCGAGGCTGAAGGACTGGCGCCGGAGGAGGTCGAGCTGCTCGTCAGCTTCCCGATCGAGACCGCCATGAACGGCATGCCGGGCGTCACGCGCGTACGCTCGGTCTCGGGCATCGGCCTGTCCATCGTCTACGTGGAGTTCGACTGGGCGACCGACATCTACCGCGCCCGCCAGCAGGTGGCCGAGCGCCTGGCCTTGGTGCGCGAGCAGCTCCCCCGCAACGTCACGCCGCAGATGGGGCCGATCTCCTCGATCATGGGCGAAATCATGCTGATCGCCATGGCGAGCGAGACGGAGAGCCCGATGAAGGTGCGCGAGCTCGCCGATTTCGTACTGCGGCCGCGCCTGCTGACCCTTGCCGGCGTGTCTCAGGTGATCCCGATCGGCGGCGAGGTGCGCCAGTACCGCGTCGTGCCGGACACCCGCAAGATGACGACGCTCGGCGTTGGGCTCGAGGTGATCGAGAAGGCCGTGCGCCAGTTCGGTGCCAATTCGGCCGGCGGGTTCGTCGATCTGCATGCGCGCGAGTATCTGATCCGCAACGTGGCGCGCACGACCAGGCTCGAGGATCTGTCCGATCTGGTGGTGTCCTACCGTAACGGCCAGCCGATCTATCTCAAGCAGGTGGCGGCCGTGGAGTTCGCGCCGCGCACCAAGCGTGGCGACGCCGGCTATCGCGGCCGGCCGGCGGTGATCCTGGGCATACAGAAGCAGCCCACCGCCGATACCATTGCTCTCACGCGCGAGATCGAGCGCATCCTGCCCGAGCTGCAGAAGAGCATGCCGAAAGGCGTGCAGATCGAGAACGTCCAGTTCCGGCAGGCCACCTTCATCGAGCGCTCGATCTCCAACGTGCAGCGGGTGCTGCTGGAGGCCCTGGCCGTCGTGGCCGTGGTGCTCTTCCTGTTCCTGCTCAACTGGCAGACGACCTTCATCTCGATCACCGCCATCCCGATCTCGGTCGCCGTCACGCTCATCATCTTTCAAATCCTCGGGCTCGGGATCAACACCATGACGCTGGGCGGGCTGGCGATCGCCGTCGGCGCGCTGGTCGACGACGCGCTGGTCGACGTGGAGAACATCCTGCGCCGGTTGCGGCTGAACCGCACCGCGGAGAACCCGAAGCCGGCGCTGGAGGTCGTCGCCGCGGCAACCGCCGAGGTGCGGTCCGGCATTCTCTATGCCACCGTCATCATCGTTCTCGTGTTCCTGCCGCTGTTTGCGCTGTCGGGCATCGAAGGCCGCCTGTTCGCGCCGCTCGGCATCGCCTTCATCGTCTCGGTGCTGGCGAGCCTGGTGACGGCGATCACGCTCACGCCGGTGCTGGCCTACTGGCTGTTGCCGCGCATGCGCCGGCTGGCCCATACCGAAAGCCCGTTGGTGCGCTTCCTGAAGCGCTGGCAGGAGCGCGGCTTGCGCTGGTGCTTCGCGCGGCCCGTGTTCACCATCGGGCTGCCGCTTGTTGCCGCGCTGTGGGCGGCGTTTGCCGCCTGGCAGCTGCCGCGGGCCTTTCTGCCCCCGTTCAACGAGGGGACTGCGCTGGTGAGCGTGGTGCTGCAGCCGGGCATCAGCCTCAAGGAATCGAGCCGCATCGGGGCCATTGCCGAGCGCCTGGTCATGGCCGTGCCCGAGGTACACTCGGTCGGGCGCCGCACGGGCCGGGCCGAGCTCGATGAACATGCTGAAGGCGTGCACACGAGCGAGCTCGACGTCGACCTGAAGCCCTCGGGCCGCAGTCGCGAGGAGGTGCTGGCCGACATCCGCTCGCGCCTCTCCGTGCTGCCCGTGAGCGTGATCGTCGGACAGCCCATCGCCCATCGGCTCGACCACATGCTGTCGGGCGTGCGCGCGCAGCTCGTGATCAAGATCTATGGCGACGACTTCGACACGCTGCGTGGGCTTGCGGCGGACCTGGAGCGGCACCTAGCGCCGATCAAGGGCCTCGTCGACCTGCAGATGGAGAAGCAGGTGCGCATCCCGCAATTGCAGGTGCGCATCGACTATGATCGCGCCGCCAGGTTCGGCTTGACGCCGGCGACCGCCGTGGAGGCCCTCGAGGTGCTCTCCAACGGCCGCGTCATGTCGCAGATCGTCGATGAGAGCCGCCGCTTCGATGTGGTGCTGCGCATGGCCGACGCCGACCGTACGACGGGCGCGCTGGTCGACATGCTGGTGGAGACGCCGGCGGGGCGCGTTCCGCTCGGCGCGTTTGCGACCGTGCTCGAGACGGACGGCCCCAACCAGGTGCTGCGTGAGGACAGCCGCCGCCGCATTGCGCTGCTCGCCAATACGGACGGCTCCGACATGGCCCGCATCGTCGACGGCATTCGCGCGGTGCTGGCGGAGCGCCCGCTGCCGCAGGGCTACTTCACCAGGATCGAGGGCCAGTTCCAGGCCCAGGAAAGCGCAACCCGGCTCATCGGGTTGCTGTCGCTGATGTCGCTCAGCATGATCTTTGTGGTGCTCTATTCGCGCTACAAGTCAGCGCTGCTGGCGCTCATCATCATGAGCAACGTGCCGCTGGCGCTGATCGGGGGCGTCATCGCGCTGTCGATCGCCGGTCAGCCGCTGTCGGTGGCAAGCGCGGTCGGGTTCATCACGCTGGCCGGCATCTCCACGCGCAACGGCATCCTCAAGATCAGCCACTACATCAATCTGGTGCTGCACGAAGGCGAGCGCTTCGGCCCGGCGATGATCATCCGCGGCACGCTCGAGCGGCTCACGCCCGTGCTCATGACGGCGCTGTCGGCCGGCATTGCTCTGGTGCCGCTGATGATCGGCATGGACGAGCCGGGCAAGGAGATCCTGTCGCCCGTTGCCATCACCATCTTCGGCGGGCTGGTGAGCGCGACGCTGCTCGATGCGTTCCTCATCCCGGTCCTGTTCCTGCTCTTCGGCGAGAAGCCGCTCGAGCGCCTCGCCGCGGACCGGGGCGGCCTGCGAACGGCCGAAGCGTTTTAGCCATCAACAAGGGAGATCACTCATGGTCAGAGCTTTCATCGTTGCTGTCACACTGGCACTGGCGCCGGTGGCGCTGGCCCACGGCACCGGAGCGGAGAAGGGGCAGCATGGAGGCCAGGTCGTCATGGCCGGGCACGATCACCTGGAGCTCGTCGCCAAGGATGGCGAGCTGACGCTCTACATTCGGGGCGAGGACAACAAGCCGGAATCGGCGAAGGGCGCCGTCGCCTCCGCCACGGTTCTTTCCCAAGGCAAGCAGGAGGTCATCAAGCTCGAGCTGCAGGGCGACAGCATCCTGACGGGCAAGGGCAGTTTTGTGGTGGCCAAGGGCATGCGCGTGGTGGTGTCGCTCGCGCGGCCCGAGCACAAGCCCGTGACGGCCCGCTTTACGCCGGCGGATTAGAGGCGTCCCACTGGCTGGCCGTCATCCCGGCACGGGAGCGGCCACCTCGACCTCTTGCGCTTCCTCGCCGGGGACCGTGAAGCCCCCTTCGGCGACCAGCCTTGCGAACAGGCCGCTCTGCCGCACCAGTTCCCGGTAGGTGCCGCGCTCGATGATGCGGCCGCCGTCGAGCACCAGGATGGTGTCGGCGTTGGCGACGGTGGAGAGACGATGCGCGATGATCAGCGTCGTGCGGCCGCTGCGCAGCCGGTCGAGGGCTCGCTTGATGCGCGCCTCCGTCTCCACGTCGAGGGCGCTGGTGGCCTCGTCCAGGATGAGGATCGGCGCATTCTTCAGGATGGCGCGGGCGATGGCGATGCGCTGGCGCTCGCCGCCTGAGAGCGATGCGCCCCGCTCGCCGATGACGAACTGGTAGGTGTCCGGCTTCTTGGCAATGAAGTCGTGCGCCTCGGCGAGCCTGGCGGCCTCCTCCACCTCGGCATCGGTGGCATCGGGCCGGCCGACGCGGATGTTCTCCGCGATCGACCGGTTGAACAGCCCCGCATCCTGGAACACCACGGCGATGTTGTGGCGCAGCGAGTTGAGCGTCACGTCGGAGATGTCGTGCCCGTCCACGGTGATGCGCCCCGAGTCGGGCGAGCGCAGGCGCTGGAGCAGGGCCAAGGTGGTCGTCTTGCCGGCGCCGGTGGGTCCCACCAGCGCCACGGTCTTGCCGGCGCCAGCCTCGAAGCTGATGTTGAACACGCCCTGGTCGCTGTTCCTGAAGCGGAACGTGACGTCGTCGTAGCGCACGTTGCCGGCCACCGCCTCGAGCGGCTTGGCATCCGGCTTCTCGCGCACGCCCTCGGTGGCATCCAGCAGGTCGAAGAAGTTGCGCAGGGTCGGTGCGTACTGGAAGATGCGCACGGCAAAGCCCGACAGCAGATCGAGCTTGCCGATCATCAGGGTCGCGAAGGTCACGAAGGTCACGATCTCGCCGACCGAGGTCTGTCCGCGCTCGACCAGCAGGGCGCCCACCGCGTAGATGGCAACGAAGGCGATGGTTGCTGCCGTGCGGGTGAGCACGGTCAGCAGCCCCCACCAGGTCAGAACGGGGTATTGCGCCGTCAGCAGCTCCGCCATGATCGAGCGCATGGCCTGCACTTCGGAGTTGAAGCGCGCGTAGCTCTGCACCACCGTCACATTGCCGAGCACGTCGCCGACCCGGCCATAGACGTTGTTGTGATACTGCTCGACGGCCGCCTGGCCCGTGCTTGTCCTCTGGGCTACCAGCACGTTGGCGAGCACGTAAATGACGGCGAGCACGGCCAGGATCGTGGCAAGCTTCGGGTTCATGTAGATGGCGGTCGGCACCAGCACCAGAATGCCGACGAGTGCCACGAACTGCTCGCGCAGGAACGACAGCCAGTTCCAGAATAGCGCGTCGGTGCCGGCGAGGATGGTGCGCACCACGGCGCCCGAGCCCTTCTCGGCGTGATAGCTGATGGGCAGGATGATGGCGCGCTCGAATGCCTGGCCCAGCGCGGCGAGACGGCGCCGATGCGCCAGCCGATCGGCCATGACTGCGACAACGACGCCGGCCAGGATGCCGACCAGACCGACCACGGCCCACAGGCCGATGATGGGAAAGGCGCCCTGCCCGAGCGCCAATGCGTTCACCACGCGCCCCAGCAGCACACCCTCGGCAATGGGCACAATGCCGAGCGCGATGCCAGCCAGCACCACTCCGACGGCCTGGCCGCGCTCGGCCACGAGCATCGACAGTGCGCGTTTGTAGACGGCCCAGATCGACATGTTGCTGTCAGCCAGCCCGCTTCCTGTAGACCTTGAGCGTCTTGTAGTCCGGAGCGGGGTTGAACGGCCGCACCTTGATCAGCTCGTTTGCCACGGCCTCCGCCTTGTCGTAGGCAAACGAGCCTGTGTAGAACAGAATCTCGCCGCCGGGTTTGACTTTGTCGGCGATCAGCAAGGTCATCTCCAGATCGGTTAGCGCGCCGTAAACGTCGTTCTCCGGCGTGCGGAATTCTCCGACGTGGAACAGCGCCGCATAGTCGAACTGCGGCAGCAGCCGGGCGTCGAGCTGGTAGATGTCGCCGAAATAGGCCTTGTAGGTGTGGCCGAGCCGCGGGTTCTTGATCAAGAGCTCGACGTAGTCGTCGTACTCCTGCGGCGAGGCGGTGATGCCGAGCACCGCGTTGTTGACACCGTCCTCGGCGCCCTTCAGGCCGACGATGTGGTGGTTGCCCGTGCCGAAGTGGAAGATGGCCGCGTTCGTGACCTTCTTCTCCTCCAGATACTGCACGAAATGCAGATCGCACGGGCACTGCGCCTCGTCGAGGCTCCAGGTCTGGTTCCAGTAGTTCAGCTTGGTCATGGCGTTGCCCTTGCAGTCTCCCGTTGTTCCTCGTCAGGTGGCGTTGGCCAGTGCCGGCGTATCGGCCGGCACCAGCGCCGCGCCGTGACTGTTGCGCTCCAGCACGAACTGGCGGTCGTGACGCCCATCAGGCGCTGCGCGCTGGCCGAGGCTGATGATGGTGGCGCCGGGGAGGTCGCCTCTGAGGCGCGCCAGCAGCGTCGCCTGCACAGGCCCCTCCAGCGCGGAGAGCGCATCATCCAAAATGACGACATCCGGCTGGTGGATCAAGAGGCGCGCGATGGCCAAGCGCTGGCGCTCGCCGTTGGCCAGCACCTGGTCCCAGCGTGCGACCTCATCGAGACGCGGCACGAGCGATCCGAGGCCCACCCGCTCCAGCGCGGCGGACAGCTTGTCGTTGCCGGCAGCAAGGTTGGGCTCCGGATAGAGCAGCGCGCCCTTCAGCGAGCCGAGCGGCAGGTAGCTCTTCTGCGGCGTGATCATCACCCGGGCGCTGTCGGGCATCTGCAGGGTGCCGCGCGCGCAAGGCCACAGGCCGGCGAGCGCGCGCACCAGCACCGATTTGCCGGTGCTCGACTCGCCGCTGATGTGCACGGTCTCGCCGGCCTTGACGGCCAGCGTGGCATCCGAGATGAGCGGCCGCCCGCTGCCGTCAGCGATGACGACATCGTTCAAGGAGACGCCGGCGCCGCTGCCCTCGCGCAGCATGGATGGGGACTGGGCCGCAATCTCGCCGTCGATGGCATCGCAGGCGGTCACGATGTCCATGACGCGGCGGGCGGAGGCGTACCATTCCGCCACGCGGTTGTAGTTGTCGACCACCCAGGAGATGGCGATCTGCACCTGGATGAAGGCCGCCGCGAGCTGCGTCACCTGGCCAAGGCTCAGCTCGCCTGAGAGATACTTGGGGGCGGCGAACAGCAGCGGCACGACGGGGATCATGGGCCCGGACGAGTTGGTGATCCAGGTCAGATGCCCGTGCTGCCACACGATCGCCATCCAGCGCGCCACGACGGTGTTGTAGAAGCGCCCGAGGATGGCCTGCTCGTAGCGCGCGCCGTTCATCAGGGCGACGCTATCCGCGTTGTCGCGGATGCGCATCATGCCGAAGCGGAAATAGCCTTCCGCCTCGTTCTTGCGGCCGACGTAGCCGACCAGCGGCGCGCCGATCCACAGCATCAGCCCCGAGGCGATGATGCCGTAGGCGAGCGCCACCCAGACCATGTAGGCCGGAACGGTGATGGGGCCCACGCCGGGGTCGAAGGTGATGGAGCCGCCCACGGTCCACAGGATGCTGATGAAGGCGGCCGCGCCGACCACGGCCAGCAGCAGCCCAATGCCGAGGTCGACCAGAGGCTCGGTCGCCCAGCGCGTATCGTCGGAGATGCGGTATTCGGGGTTGGGCGGTTCCTTGCCCGTCACGTTGAGGTGGTAGAAGCGCTGGTTGCCGAGCCAGCGGGCGACAAGCTGCTGCACCAGCCAGGCGCGCCAGCGCACCTGCAGCGTTTCGCGCGCGATGACGATGCCGACACCGATCGCGGCCATGGCGACGATGATCAGCACAAACACCAGGACGGAGCTGGTGACGGCTTCCACATCGCGCGCCTCCAGGCTGTCGAAGAACCAGCGGTTCCAGTGGTTCATTGCAACCGTTGCGCCGGTGGACAGGATCAGGACGGCGGCCAGCCCCAGGGTCAGCCCCCAGGCATTGAGCTTCGTGTCGCCGCGCCAGAACCCGCCGGCAAAACGGCCGAAGGCGCCGACGACGCGAGGATCGAGCTTGAATCCCGGGGCATCCGGGGCCTGAAAGTGATCAGCGCTCATGGGAGGTCACGGAAGATGGCGGGTTGGAGACCGGGGAAGCAGCAGGGTGGACCGGCATGCCCTGTGGCACGGCAGGGCTGAAGCCTGCATGAACGGCGCGCATGGCATGCCGGGCGCGGCGGGTGCGGCCGGTCAGCTCGGCCCACGCGCCGGCCACGGGCCGGAAGGCGAAGCGCACGACATGGCCGCCCGGGGGCACGGCGACGGCCCGGAACAGAACGTTGGCCCTCAGCATGTCCGTCGGCTGGCCGTCGACCTCGACGAACCACCAGGGATGCCACAGATCGTTGAGCACCACCCAGCCGCCGCCGTTGCTGTCCGCCTCCACCACGATCTCGGTCGTGCGGTAGTGAAGTATGCGCACGCGTCCGGGCGGGCGCGGGGCGGATGCGGGGGGCGCATGCTCCAGCAGCACGGTGGAGCGCAGGTCTACTCCGGGCCAAACGCCGTCCTGCAGCATCCGCTCGAAGTCGGCCTCTCGGGCTTGGGTCGCAAACAGCACGCGATCCATCGCCGCGGGGTTCTCATAGATGTAGCCGTCGGCGGTGCGGGCAACGAGGGGCAGAGCGCCGGGCTTCAACGTTTGGTCGATGGTCTCGATCGGGGCGCCGGTGGCGATGAAGCGCAGGCCCAGCAGATTGGCGAGCGTCGAGCGGTAGGACGGGAACAGCGGCGAGAACTTGCGCTGGTCGGGCAGGCCCACGGTGTCCTCGGCGCCGGTGGCGGCGCTGTAGAGCGCCAGGCGAACGGGGTTGTAGCCCAGCGTGTTCTCCAGCCCGTGCGTGTAGCCGGCGTTGGGCCAATGGAAGCCGAGCCCCGCCATCTCGATGCGGTCGCGCCGCGTGCCGGTGTGCTCAACCTTGCTCTTCAAGACGCGTATGGTCGCGTTGGCGGTGTGCGGCTCAAGGACATCGTAGGTTTCGGGCGGCAGCGCCGACGAGCCGTTCGGGCCGTTGTTGTAGGCGAGATCCGCGACCATGAACGCGCTGATGATGGCGGCCGCGAGGACGGGCTGCAGCGGAATCCGCCGCCGTGCTACGGCGAGCGCGGCCGCACCCCCGGCGAATGAGATGGCGGCCGTGGCCAGAGGCAGCATCAGGCTCGCCAGGCGGCCGAGCCACAGGCTAAGGCCGATGGCGATCGCGCATGCCAGCGCCATGACGCCGAGCACCGCCAGCACCTGTCCCCGCGTCAGCTCCGCGAGCGGGTCCTTGAACAGGCGGTGTGCGCTGTAGCCGGCGAGAACGGCAGCGAGCGCGCCGATCAGAAACGTCGCATCCGCCGGCCGGCGATAGAGGCCGACGCCCGGCAGGAACTCGTAGAGCAGGCGAAAGACCGGCGTGTACCAGCCGAGCGCATAGATGAGGGCGAGGCCTGCGGCGAGGGTGAAGAAACGGATCTCGGCGGCCCACAGGCGGCCACGCAGGGCGGCCAGGATCAGCAGGATGACGGGAATGGCGCCGACGTAGAGCTGGCCCATGTTCTGGGCGAGGAAGATTCCCGTGTCCTGCCAGGCAAAGCTCGGCGGGCCCCAGTAGTCCTCCATGCGCCCCGATGCGCCGAACACCTCCGGTATGATGGAGGTGATGAGCAGGGCCGGGTGCAAGGAGCCGCGGCCTGCACCGATGAAGTCGATGGAAGGCCGGTTGGACTGTGCCGCCAGCAGCGCGGTCAAGACCACGGGGATGGCGGTCAGCACGAGGGCCGCGATCGCACCGGCCGCCAGCGGCCTCAGGCCGGTGCGCATCGCCTCGATCGGTCTCTCCGAGGAGAGCAGGCGCCAGAGCCCGAAGCCGACGAGCAGATAGACGACGAGCAGCGCCACCTGATCGCGGCCAAGCACGATGGCGGCCGCAACCACACCCGCGGCAACGCCATAGAGGATCGACCCGCGTGCCAGTGCGCGGTCGAGGCACACCATGGCGAGCGGCAGATAGGCAAGGCTCAGCACCTGGCCGATGTGCTGGATGCGCCAGGCCATGGATGCGCCGAAAGCGAACGTGAGGGCAGCCACCAGCCCGCCGGCCCAGTGCCAGCCCTGGTCGCGAAACCAGACGAGCAGCGCCGCACCGCCCACAAACACCATGGCGAGCACCGTGGCATCGACGGCCCACAGGCTGGGAGCCGGCGTGAGGAGGGACAGCAGGAGGAAGGGTGGGGAGAAGATCATCGCCTGCGGGTCGGCGATCTGTGGGTAGCCGCTGAATGCGAAGGGCGCCCAGGAGGGCGACTGGCCGCCGGCCAGGCTCTGCGCCAGGAACTGGATCTGGGGCTGGAACGTCGCCTTGGCGTCCCAAGGGATGGTCATCCGCCCCGACAGCCAGGGCCAGTCGATGACCAGCGCGGCCAAGGCGAAGGCGGCCAGGGGCCAGAGCACCGGCCATGCCGCCGTGGTGAGCAAATTCTGTCCCGAGCCAAGAGGATAGTTGCCGGCCCCGGCTCCACGCACAGCATCGCTGTCGGAACTCTTGAACGCCATGAGCAGGCCGTTTCACCTTGCCAGAGCTGATCCGGCACATGGTGAAGTGCCGTAACTGTCGCTGACCGTGTATAACGCTCGACTGAGGCAAAGGGCAGGCCCGTCAACCGGGAACCTGGCAGCAAGGGGGGACAATGGCCGGTTCTGCGACTTTGGACAGGCAAACCACCTATTCCACGGGGGCAAGGCACTTTCATTGGTGGACGGTAGCCCTGCTGCTGATCCAGGTGCCGGTTGGCCTCTACATGGTCTACCGCGGCAATGTCACGAATTTCGACGCCCTCACCAACACCCTCTACAGCGCGCACAAGACGCTGGGTCTCGTCATTCTGGCCCTGGTGGTGGCGCGGCTGATCTACCGATTTGCCCATGGCGCTCCTGCCGATGAGCCGACGCTCAGTCGGTGGCACAAGGCCGCCTCACATGCCACGCATTGGTCGCTTTATCTGCTGCTGATCCTGGTGCCGGTCGTTGGCTGGCTCGGCATCTCGCTCTATGGCGCGCGCGAGGTGTTCGGGATCGTGAGCATTCCGCCGCTTGCCGGCCCGAACCAGGCGGCAGCCGAGGGCGTGCTGCTGCTGCACAGATATCTGGCCTACCTGACCGTCGCCTTGATCGGCATGCACATCGGCGCGGCCCTCTTCCACTATTTCATCAGGAGAGATGGCGTGCTGGCACGCATGCTGCCGCAAGCGGGACGGCGGGATTTGGCTTAGGCCTTGCGCCGGCGCTTGCAGCGGAACAAGCTCAAGTTCGGGATGCCGAACATGCGCGGAAACTGCAACAGCTTGATGGGAGCGCCGCGGTGTTCGTCATGGGCTCGCTCCTGCCGCAGCGCGGTCGGCGAACATCTGGAGGAGGCGGCCCCAACCGCCGTCCTCGTTGAAGACGGCGCGCATTGCATCGCGTCGCGCCCCATAGCGGTCGAGGTGCCGATGCTCAAGCTCCACACGCGTGGAGTTTCTGCCTTCGGCGATGAAGCGCACCTCGATTTCCGTCCTCAAGCTTGGATCAGGCTGCCAATCGGCGCTGATGTCCCAGGACAGCACCAGGCGGAACGGCGGTTCCCACGAGAGTACGGTGCCCCAGTCACACGTGCTGCCATCGTCACCACGCTCGTACCAGCGGCCGCCGACGCGCGGCTCGATCATGGCGTCCACCGCGCTGGTCTTGCCGATCTTGTAGACGGCCAGCGGCCACCACGCGCCCATCTGCTCGGTGAATACGCGCCAGGCAACCGCCGGCGGTGCCTCGACAATCACCGTCTTGCGCACGCTGTTGAGATCAGCGGCGCCAAATCTCGCCTGCTCCGTCATCGAGGTTTCCTTCCCTTGGTTGCTTCTCGTTCGGCTGCTTGTTTGAAGGCGACAAGCGCTTCTTCCCAGAAGCCATCGAGCCAGCCGCGCAATGCCTCGATGCCGCGCGTGTCGACACCATAGAGGCGACGCGCACCTTCGGCGCGAACCACCACAAGCCCGGCCGCCTTGAGCACCTTCAAGTGCTGGGAAACCGCGGGACGGCTCACATCCATCCCTTCGGCTATCTCGCCCACCGAGCGCGTGCGGTTGCGCAGGCGCTTGAACACTAGGCGGCGGGTGGGATCCCCTAGCGCGTCCATGGCCCGCTCGGCGTTGATCATCATTCGGGTTCCATTGCAGCTTGGGCAGCAGCAAGCTTGGAGCGCGTCATTGCGTAAACGGTAAGTCCATTCTAACCGTAAGTCAAGACTAACCAATGGCGCACGCGTGCGTCGTGGCACAATGCGGAAGAGAGCAATCAGCTAGTGAAGTGAAATCTAGCCGAGGCCACGGCACCTCTCCGTCGCGGGAGTGGCGGCCTACGTGCTTCCCTGTGCTCTATGGCGGCAGCGCGAGCGTATCGGTGTGGCCGACCAGAGCACCGTTGCGTGATAGCGTCAGCCAGGTGGCAACTTTCTCCTCCGGCACCAGCGCCGTTTCGCGCACGGCCGCGGCAAAGCCCGGCACCAGCTCGCCAACCAGCGCCTCGTCTCCGGCTTCCAGACGCCAGGCGCTGTCACCTTCGCTCACCGAGTAGCCAGCCGCGTCGAAGGCAGCCAACAGCAGGGCGGGTGCCATCGGTCCTGCGGATTCGCCGAAGCCCTTGTCGCGGGTCTGATGCGCGCGGAAGGCGGAGGCCATGGCCGCGTCCGCATCGTGCTTGGGCGTCCAGCGCTGCTGTCCGTTGTAGGTCAGCACGGTGTAGAATGCGGCGCGGCAGCGCACGACCTCGGCGGCGACCTCGGAGATGAAATCAGCCGAGGCGAGATCGAACAGCGCCGAGGCGGTGACGAGATCGGGCCTGGAGGTGAATACGCGGTCGAGATCATGGGCGAGGTCGGCGCGGCGCAACTCCACCGTGATCCGCTTGCCGTCCTTGTGCAGCACGAGCCGGCCGTTGCATTTTTCCGCCCTTCCGGCCCAGGCCGCAAGGCGCGACTGGGCGGCCTCGAGCAGCGCCGCGTCGTAGTCGATGAGCGTCCAGTGCTGGTCCGGGCCGAGGCACGGCGCCGTGGCACGCAGGTTCGATCCCGTGCCGCAGCCCATGTCGAGGACCGAGATCTGGCCGCGCCAGTCGAAGTGGCGCGCCAGCATCTTGGCCAGGTCCTCGCAGCGCGAGCGGTGATCGGCCGGCTCGCGCAAATCCAGCCAACTGGCATCGAATCCGCTCATGGCGTGAGGTTCCTGATAACGCCGGCAATGGTGCGCGCCGTATCCTCCCAGCGCGGCAAATTTTGGCCGGCGGTCCAGGCGGCCGCGCTCATCTGGCGGCGCAGCACCCTATCGTCAAGCACGCGCGCAATGGCCTGCGCCAGCGCCGCGACATTGCCCGCAGGCACCTTGATGGCGGCGGCATCGGGCACGGTGGCTGCGGCGGCACCTCCGGTCGTGCACACGATGGGCAATCCGCGCGCCATGGCTTCCGCCAGCACCATGCCGTAGCCCTCGTAGAGAGAGGACAGGAGAAAGACGTCCGCTGCGGCATAGTAGGCTTCGAGTTGCTCCGGCCCGGCCGTCCCCGCCACGACGATGCGCGGCCCCAATCCGGTTTCGCGCACGGCAGTCTCGAGCATTGCCAGGGCCGCGGCGCTGCGGTCGGTCGGGCCGACAATGGCGAGGCGCCAGTCGCGGTCTGCGACCTGCGCCAGCGCACGCACCAGAGTGTCGTAGGCCTTGCGCGGGACGACCGAGCCGACCGAGATGAGCTGCAGCGGCTTGCCGGTGCCGCGGGCGCGTGCGGCGGGATCCGTTCCGGGCTCGGCGATCGTGATCTTGGGAGTTGGAACCGCGAAGTCGGCGGCGAGCGTCTCCGCGGTGGTCGGGCTGCTGACAATGATGCGCCGGGCCTGCGCGAGGGCGGCCTTCTCCAGCACGTAGAGCGCGTCCTGCCGCGCCTCAGTGAGACCAGCCTCCAGGCACAGCGGATGGTGCACGAGGGCGACGATCGGGCTGCGCAGCGATTGGATCAGCTCGGCGGGCATCGCGCCGTAGGCGAGCCCGTCGGCCACAATGATGGTCTCAGCCGGCAAACCTGCGAGCAGGCGTTGGGTCTCGGCGAGATCGGCGGCCGTGGGCGCGGGAAAGCTCGCCGGCAGCGCCACATGCCGCACGTTGACACCGAGTTGCGGCAGCAGCGCCATGACGCGGCGGTCGTAGGCGTAGCCGCCGGTTGCGAGCGTGATGTCACCCGGGATGGCGAACGCGGCTGCGGTCATGGCACGTTGTCAAGTCGTTGGCTGTCATCCCGGAATTCCGCGACAGCGGAATATCCGGGATCCAGGAGCCCCGCATCGAGCGCGCAGTCACAAGCCCTGGGTCCCGGCGCTTTGCGCTGACGCGTTGCAACTTTGGCCATTGTCACACCGGCCCCTCGAACCAGGCGCGCGCCAGGTCGGTCTCGTGCAGGGTCACGCGGATCTTGGCGAGACCCGTGCCGTCCTCGCCCAGCGCGCCCTCCTTCGCCGCCTTCACCATGGCGTCGAACACGTGGCGGCACAGGAACTCCGTCGTTGTCAGCCTGCCCTTGAACTGCGCCAGCTCGTCGAGGTTCTGGTAGGCCAGCGGCTTCAACGTCTTGTTGAGCACGTCGAGCGCGGCGCCGATGTCGACCACAACGTTCTGCTTGGTCAGGGCCTCGCGGAAGAAGGCCACGTCCACCACGAAGGTGGCGCCATGCATCTTGGCGGCCGGGCCGAAGAAGGGGTCGGGCAGACTGTGGGCGATCATGATCCGGTCACGGACCTCGACGGCATACATGGCAAATCTCCGGGTGTGTCAGGGATCGGGATAGCGGATGACTGGGGCGAGACCATGCGTGCCGGGCGCGAGAATCTGCGGCAGGCGCTTGGGGGCCTCGTCGAAGGCGATCTCCTCCTTCACCAGCGCATCCAGTGCCGGCTCGGCCAGCAGACGCAATGCCGCACTGAGGCGGCGGCGATAGTCCCAGCGGGGCCGTCGGCTGGGCGAGACCATGCCGACCTGGGAGGAGACGAGCTTCAGGCGGCGGCTGTGGAAGGCGCCGCCAAGCTCCACCTCAACCGGCTTGCTGCCGTACCAGCTCAATTCCACGATGGCTGCTTCCAGGCCGGCGCAGGCGATGGCCGTATTGAGGCCGGCGCTGGTGGCGCTGCAGTGGAAGACGATATCGGCATCGGCGGGTGCCGTCGCGGGCTTGGCGAAGGCGGCGCCGAGGCTCTCCGCCAGCGGGCGGCGGCTTTGATCGAGATCGACCGCCGTGACCGTTGCGGCCGGAAGCCGCGCCGCAAGGGCTGCGACCAAGAGCCCCACGATGCCCGCCCCCACCACCACGATGCGGTCGCCGGGGCCGGCGCCGCTGTCCCACAGCGCATTGAGGGCCGTCTCCATGTTGGCGGCCAAAGTGGCTCTGCGCGCGGGCACATCGTCGGGGATGGGTGCCAGCGCGGTGACCGGCACGGTGAAGAAATTCTGGTGCGGATGGAGGCAGAACACCTTGCGGCCGACAATGTCGGCGGGGCCGTCCTCGACCACGCCGGTCGCGCAATAGCCGTATTTTACGGGGAACGGAAAGGACCCTTCCTGCATCGGGCACCGCATCCGCTCCCACTCGCTGCGTCCGATGCCGCCCTCCAGCACCAGCCGCTCCGTGCCCCGACTGATGCCGCTGAACAGCGCGCGTACCAAGGCTTCACCCGGCGCGGCTGGCAGCAGCCGTGCCGTGCGCAGCTCGGCTGTGCCCTTGCCGACGTACCAAAGCGCGCGCGCCACACGGACCTTGCCGGTGGACCGGCGCGCCATCATCTTGACCCCGCGGCCTGTCATGGGATTCGCACACGCCACGATTTGGACATTGGTTGCATGAGCGACAGTCTCGATACCTCTGCCCCGGGGCACCTGCCTCCGGCCGCCCTGAGCCTTACGACACCCACAGGGCTCCAGTCCATCGACGAGCTGACGCGTCGGCGCCGGATCGTCTTTGCGCTCAACGTGGTTACCTATTTGGCCATGCTGTGGGTGGCATCCCTGGTGCTGGGTGCGGGGGGGTGGACCTGGGTCGATGTGATCCTGTTCGCGGGCTTCGCGCTGGGCACGCCCTGGACGGTGCTCGGCTTCTGGAATGCGCTGATCGGGCTGTGGCTGCTGCACGTCCGCAGGGATGCGCTGGCCGAGGTGGCGCCCTACGCCCCGGCGGGCGATGAGCCCACGCCGTTGCGCATCAAGACGGCCATCTTCATGACGGTGCGCAACGAGGACCCTGGCCGGGCGATCCTGCGCCTGAAGACCGTGAAAGCCAGTGTGGACGCCACCGGGGAGGGCGGCGCGTTCAGCTATTTCGTGCTGAGCGATACGAACAGTGCGGACGTCGCGGCCGCCGAGGAGCGGGCCGTGGAGGCCTGGAAGGCCGCCGATCCGGACGGTGAGCGCATCGTCTACCGGCGGCGCGCGCAGAACACGGCCTTCAAGGCGGGCAACGTGCACGACTTCTGCGAGCGCTGGGGCAAGGACTTCACCCTGATGCTGCCGCTCGATGCCGACAGCCTAATGGCGGGGCCCGAGATCGTGCGGCTGGTGCGCATGATGCAGGTCCATCCCAGGATCGGCATCCTGCAGAGCCTGGTCGTCGGCATGCCGTCGTCGAGCGCGTTTGCCCGCATCTTCCAGTTCGGCATGCGCCACGGCATGCGCTCCTACACCATGGGCCAGGCCTGGTGGGTGGGCGACTGCGGCCCGTTCTGGGGCCACAATGCGCTGGTGCGCATCAGGCCGTTCCACGAGCACTGCGGGCTGCCGGTTCTGCCCGGCAAGCCGCCGCTCGGCGGTCACGTGCTGTCGCACGATCAGGTGGAGGCGACCTTGATGCGGCGCGCGGGCTATGAGGTGCGCGTACTGCCCGAGGAACGCGGAAGCTGGGAGGAGAATCCGCCGACCATGCTCGAGTTCGCCCAGCGCGACGTCAGGTGGTGCCAGGGCAACATGCAGTACATCAAGCTGCTGGGCCTGCCCGGGCTCTATCCCATGAGCCGGTTCCAGCTCGTGTGGGCGATCCTGATGTTCATCGGCATCCCGGCCTGGACGCTGATGATTGCGCTGCTGCCCGTGGCGGCCTGGCAGGCGCGGGGGATGGCGGACTATCCCGTCACGCTTGCCATCGGGCTCTACATCACGTTTTTCACCATGTACCTCAGCCCCAAGATCGCCGGTCTCATCGATGCGATGCTGACGCGCGGCGGCGTGGCGCGCTACGGCGGCTGGCTTAGGTTCGCGGCCGGCGCGGCCATCGAGCAGGTGTTCTCGTTCCTGCAGGGTGCGGTGTCGACCATCCGCACGTCGATCTTCATGATCGGTCTGCTGTTTGGCAAATCGGTGGTGTGGGGCGGGCAGTCGCGCGATGCGCAGCGGCTG
Source organism: Hyphomonadaceae bacterium (assembly GCA_019747815.1). Lineage (GTDB taxonomy): Bacteria > Pseudomonadota > Alphaproteobacteria > Rhizobiales > Hyphomicrobiaceae > AWTP1-13. Next base: position 25,200 of record JAIEQJ010000016.1, on the reverse strand, counting down.
TCATGGGCAGATGCGGCGCGCCATCTGTGGCCGCAGACGCTGTTTGGCGTCATCGTGTGCGGCGCGCTGCTGCTGATCGCGCCGGCGGTGTTCTGGTGGAGCCTGCCGCTGACGGCGGGTTACCTGCTGGCGATCCCGTTTGCGGTGCTGACGGCCGAGCCGTGGTTCGGCAAGGTGCTGCAGCGGCTCGGCATCTGCGGTATCCCTGAGGACTTCAACACGCCGGCCGAGGTCAGCGCAGTGATGGGAAATGGGCGGTGAGCTATGACTCCATGTCGTCCCGGGCCTTGTGCCCGGGATCCATCTGTCCGCTTGCTCCGACGCTTCGTGATGGCTGGGTCCCGGCAACCCGTGCCGGGATGACATCGCGTGCTGCTGCGGTCGTGCCATGAACTCTGCGGCTGTCTCAATCGTGCGTGCCGACCCAGCGTTCGCGTCGCTGCGACGGTCACTCGACGTCTATTACGGTGATCCGGCCCGCGACGCGGCCATGGATGCGCTCTATGCGCGCTTCGTGCGTGCCGGCGAGCTGGCCTTCGACATCGGCTCCCATGTCGGCGACCGTATCGGCAGCTTCCGCCGCCTCGGCGCGCGCGTGGTTGCGCTGGAGCCGCAGCCGCTGTGTGCTGCCGCGGTCCGGTCGATCTATGCCGGCGACAGCGCCGTGACGCTCATGGAGGCGGCGTGTGGGGCCGAGCCGGGCCGGCTGGCGCTGCAGATCAACTCGGCCAATCCGACCGTCTCGACGGCCTCCGCCGATTTCATTCGCGCCGCCGACGGGGCCGGCGGCTGGGAGGGTCAGGTATGGGACCAGGCGATTGAGGTGCCGTGTACAACTCTCGACGCGCTGGTCGCGCAGCACGGGGCGCCGGCCTTTGCCAAGATCGACGTTGAGGGCTTCGAGGACACGGTGCTGGCGGGCTTGAGCCGGCCGCTGCCCAGGCTTTCCTTCGAGTTCACCACGATCCAGCGCGACGTGGCGCTGCGCTGCCTCGATCGGCTAGCGTCTCTGGGGCCCTACGGTTTCGACATTGCGCTGGGCGAGAGCCAGGTGCTGAGCTTCAACACATGGATGGCCAAGGCCGACATGGCGGCCCACATCGCCGCGCTGCCGCACGCGGCCAATTCCGGGGACGTTTATTGTGTTCTGCAGAGCTAGCCGCTTGCGCCGCCAAAGTTCCCTCTCCCCGCCTACGGGGAGAGGGGGAAGAAGCGGCACGACGTTGTTGGCCATGGTCGGCGTTCTGTTCGCTTGCTGGAGTGCATTTTCGCCAGCGCACGCCCAAGCCACCGCCCCGCTTGCCGTCGAGGTGACGAACGCCAGCGAGCCTGTGCTGTGCGCGGAGAAGGACAACGTGACGCTCAACCTGGCGGCGAGGGACGTGCGCCGTTTCCGCATCGAGGCGGCGCACCCCGCCTACGTCGGCACCCTCCAGCGCGACAGCTTCGAAGCCGACTGGACGGGCTGCACCGCGCCGGGCGATCCCACGCCGGGCACACCCCAGCCGCCCAAGCGCACCACGCTCTATGAGCAGATCGACTTTTGGGTGGTCGGGCTGACGTTCGCCGACTTCTGGCGCCCGGCGACGGCCACGGTGCGCATCGGCGAGCGGGTCGAGAAGAACATCCACCTCCTGCAGGTGTGGATGATCCGTCCGATGGGCGGCGAGGAAGTGCTGGTGCTCTATCCGCAGGACGGCTACTGGCGCCTGCGGCCGCTGGCGCCGCAGGGTCTCGCGCCCACCGCCTACGGCTCGTCGGTGCTGATTGGCCCCGTGGACGTCGAGCAGCGCCCCATCGTCAAGATCAAGGAGGTGGCCTTCGAGCCGAAGAGCCGCACCTTCACGCTCGTTTTCGAGCGCGGCGGCTCGGCCACGGTCAAAATGACGGCGACCGATCAGAACCGGCACGTCTTGGACGTCGCCTTCGACAAGGCCATCGACGGGCGCCCGTTTGCGGCGCTGCGCTCCATGTACGTGACCGACTTCAACAACGATGTCGCCCGCATCGCCGTGCGCGAGAAGGGCGCCAAGGGCTGGCGCGAGGACGGCATCATGGCCTTCAAGCGTGCAACCGCCACCGACGTGTGGACGGGCCGCGTCTCGCCCTCGCGCCACAACACGTCCTCGCCCGACATGGTGTTCAGCGGCTTCTCGGATGTCAAGGAGACGCCGTCTTCTGCCGGAAAATGACGCGGGCGAAGAATGTTGTTGCCCCAGCCCGCAATCGTTGACGTAATACGCGTTGCGTATCATTATGTCTCATGATCCGGACTTTCGCGGATGCAGCGACCGAGGCGTTCTTCACCCGCGGCACCTGTCCGGCGCAGTGGCGGACTTTCGCCAAGGTGGCAAGGCGCAAGCTCGACATACTCGACGCCGCAGTCAGGCTTCAGAACCTGCGCTCACCGCCGGGCAACCGCTTGGAGGCATTGAAGGGAGCTCGGCGCGGTCAATGGAGTATCCGTATCAACGACCAGTGGCGAGTGTGCTTCCGATGGACCGTTGAAGGGCCCGCTGATGTCGAGATCGTCGACTACCACTGAGGAAAGCGCAAATGCGTATTCGAACCCATCCCGGTGAAGTGCTCCGCGAGGAGTACCTGAAGCCGCTTGACATGAGCGCTCGCGCCCTTGCAGAGGCGATCGGCGTACCCGCCAATCGCTTGACCGAGATCGTTCGCGAGCGCCGCAGCATTACGGCTGATACCGCCATCCGCCTTGGAAAATACTTCGGCACCGATGCGCGGTTTTGGATCAACCTGCAGGTGGCGCACGATCTTTCGAAGGCCCAGGCTGCGACCGACTATTCGAGGGTCCCGACAAGAGCAGCCTGAGTGGGAAAAATCGCCGCCGCAGTCACTTGTGGGCTTTCATCGCCGGCATGTAGTTGCCCATGCGGTCGACGAGGGCGATGCCGATGGCGGAGAGAATGAAGGTGACGTGGATGATCGTCTGCCACAGCACGGCGGTTTCGGTGTAGCGGGCGCCGGGCTGGCCGATGTTGCCGGCCTCGATGAAGGTGCGCAGCAGGTGGATCGAGGAGATGCCGATGATCGCCATCGCCAGCTTGATCTTCAGCACGCTGGCGTTGACGTGGTCGAGCCATTCCGGCTGATCGGGATGGCCCTGCAGCCGCAGGCGCGAGACGAAGGTCTCATAGCCGCCGACGATCACCATCACCAGCAGGTTGGAGATCATCACCACGTCGATGAGGCCCAGCACGACCAGCATGATCTGCTGCTCGGTGAAGGTCGTGGCATGCGTCATGAGATGCCACAGCTCCTTCAGGAACAGAACGACGTAGACGCCCTGGGCGATGATAAGACCCAGATAGAGGGGGAGTTGCAGCCAGCGCGAGCCGAAGATCAGGGACGGCAGCGGGCGCAGGGAGTTGGAAGCGGTCGATTTGGACATGGGGCCGTGGCGTTGTCGGATGTGAGGGATGGGATGGGCGAAGACGTACAAGTCACACTGCGCGGACCGCGGGACGGGCGCGTGATGGCGCAATCTAGGTATGCAGCCGGCGGATTTCCAGAGCGCAGTTGTCCACAACCGATGTGACATCGCGCAGCGGAACCCGTAATTGTACGCAGAATTGAGAGCCGATGGGGCGGGAAGGCAACGGGCTTTTTCTTCCCGGCCAAGGATCGGTGCTGAAGGATGGCGTGAGCGGGGGCCGCATGTGGGCGGGGATGTGACAGGAGTGAGGCGCGTGGATCTCGGCACGACCAAGATGATGGCCCGCAAGGAGGATGGTGTCGGCTGGATGATCTTCAACCAGCCGGAGAAGCACAACGCCATGTCCTATGCGATGTGGCTCGCCGTGCCGAAGATCATGGCCGGCTTCGAGGCCGACCCGGAGGTGCGCGTGATCGTGCTGGCGGGGGCGGGCGAGAAGGCTTTCGTGTCGGGCGCCGACATCTCCGAGTTCGAGGCCAGGCGCAGCGCCGAGGCGAGCATCAAGGTCTACGACGCCGCCGCAGAAGCGGCCCAGCGTGCGCTGATCGAGGCGGCCAAGCCCACCATTGCCATGATTCGCGGCATCTGCATCGGCGGCGGCGTGGCGATTGCGCTCAACACGGATGTGCGCATCTGCTCGGCGAACGCGGTGTTTGCCGTGCCGGCGGCCAAGCTCGGCCTCGGCTACAAGTATGCCGGCATCAAGCGGCTGGTGGATATCGTCGGGCCGGCCTTTGCCAAGGAGATCTTCTTCTCGGCCGGCAAGTTCACGTCCGAGGACGCGCGCATCATGGGCCTCGTCAACCGCGTCGTGCCGGAGCCTGAGCTCGAGAGCACTGTGCGCACGTTCGCCGCCGCCATCAGCGCCAATGCGCCGCTGACCATCAAGGCGGCCAAGATGGCGATCGATGCGGCGGTGGAGGATCCCGAGCGGCGCCGGCTGGCCGAGATCGACGCCGCCATCAAGGCCTGCTTTGCCAGCGCGGACTACATCGAGGGCCGGCGCGCGTTCATGGCCAAGCGCAAGCCGAAGTTCAAGGGGCGGTGAGCCACCCTGCCATTCCGGAATTGGCTCACCCTGTCATCCCGCAATTGCGCGGCAAGCGCAATCTCCGCGATCCAGGAGCCACAAGCGATCGCGAGCAATCTTCAGCCCTGGGTGCCGGCTCTCGGCCTGCCGGCCTCGGCCGGCATGACACCATCTCGGGCTCACGCCCGAGGCCGGCATGATGGGTGGCGCCGCCTGATCGGTCAGGTGCACGTCTGCCAGTCGCGGCCCGGAACGGAGGCGAGCAGGGCTTGGGTGTAGGCATGCTGCGGCCGGGCGAAGATGGCGGCGGTGCTGCCCTGCTCGACGATGGCGCCGTCTTTCATCACGGCGATCTCCTCGCACACATGGGCGGCGACGCGCAGATCGTGCGTGATGAACAGCATCGACAGGTCGAAGGTGGTGCGCAACTCGTCCAGCAGGTCGAGCACCTGCTTCTGCACCGACACGTCGAGGGCCGAGACCGGCTCGTCGGCGATGATGAGTTTCGGCTTCACGGCCAGCGCCCGGGCGATGCCGATGCGCTGGCGCTGGCCGCCGGAGAACTCGTGCGGATAGCGGTCGGCCGCCTTGGGATCGAGACCGACGAGCCGCAGCAGCTCGCGCGCTTCCCCCAATGCGGTCTTGCGCGGCGTGCCGGCGACGACGGGCCCCTGCGCAATGATGTCGCCGACCCGCCAGCGCGGATTGAGCGAGGCGAAGGGGTCCTGGAACACCATCTGCAGCGCCTTGCGATAGGGGCGCAGCTTGGCCCGCGACAGCCCGGCGATGTCGGTGCCCTCGAGCCTGATCGCGCCCTTGTCGGCACGCTCCAGCCCGACGATGCAGCGGGCGAGCGTGGATTTGCCCGACCCCGATTCACCAACCAGCGCCAGCGATCGGCCCTTCTGCACCTCCAGGCTGACGCCGGCAACGGCCCGCACGCGCTGTGCGCCGAGGGAGAACGCGCCGCCGCGCCCCGCGAAGGTTTTCTCCAGGCCGGAGACGGAGAGCAGACTGGGCGCACCGGACCGAGCGTCGCGCAGGGTGTGGCGCGGAACCAGGCTTGGCACGGCGGCGATCAGCGCGCGCGTGTAATCGTGTTGTGGATGTCGGAGGATATCCTTGCCGCGGCCGTGCTCCACCAGCACGCCCTGGCGCATCACCGCCACGCGATCGGCGATCTCGGCCACGACGCCGAAGTCGTGCGTGATGAACATGATGGCCGTGCCGTGCTTGGCCTGCAGCTCCTTGAGGAGCTTCAGGATCTGCGCCTGGGTGGTGACGTCGAGCGCGGTGGTGGGCTCGTCGGCGATGATGAGCGCAGGCTCCAGCGCCAGCGCCATGGCGATCATCACGCGCTGGCGCTGCCCGCCGGACAGCTCGTGGGGGTAGCTCGCCAGCATGCGCTCGGGCTCGGGGAGGCGCACGTCGCCGAACACCTCGACGATGCGCTTGCGGCGCTCGGCCGGGCGCAGCTTGGTGTGCACCTCGATGATCTCGTCGGTCTGGCGGCCGACGGTCATCAGCGGGTTGAGGGCCACCATCGGCTCCTGGAAGATCATGGCGATGCGGCCGCCGCGGATGACCCGAATCCCGTCGGCAGACAGCGCCAGCAGATCCTGGCCCTCGTAGATCACCCGGCCGCCTGCGACGCGCACGTGCGGCTCGGGCAGCAGGCGCAGGATCGCCTTGGCCATCACGGACTTGCCGGAGCCCGACTCGCCGACCACGCACAGGATCTCCTTGCGCATGACCTGCAGCGAGACGCCGTTGACGGCATGCGGCCGGTCGGCCCAAGCCGGCAGGCTGACGGTGAGATTGTCGATGGTAAGAACGGCGTCGCTCACAGGTCTCTGAGCCTCGGATTGAGCGCGTCGTTGAGCCCCTCGCCGGCGAGATTGATCGACAGCACGGTGAGCAGGATGGCGATGCCAGGCACCGTCACGAGCCACCAGGCATCGCGCAGGAAGGCGCGGCCGGCGCCGATCTGGAAGCCCCAGCTCATCAGGTTGGGCGCGCCGAGGCCGAGGAAGGAGAGGGCCGATTCGATCAGGATGGCGTTGGCAACCAGCAGGGAGCCCGTGACGATCAGCGGAGACAGAGCGTTGGGCAGCACTTGCCCGAACAGGATGGCCATGTCCCGCTGTCCGGCGACGATGGCGGCCTGCACGAACTCGCGCGCCTTGATGGTGAGCACCTCGCCGCGCACCACGCGCGCGATCGGCGGCCAGCTCACCGTGGCGATGGCGATGACGAGACTGGTGCCGGAGGGCGCCAGAATGGCGACCAGCACGATGGCGAAGATGAAGGCGGGAATGGTCTGGAAGAACTCGGTGATGCGCATCAGGATGTCGTCGACGAAGCCGCCGTAGAAGCCGGCGATGGCGCCCACCAGGGTGCCGAATGCCACCGCCGCCAGCGTGGCCAGGATGGCGATCAGCAGCGAGGTGCGGGCGCCGTGCACCAGACCGGCCATCAGGTCGCGGCCGAGAGAATCGGTGCCGAACAGGAAGTCGCCGAGCGGGGGTGCGAACGGCTTGGCGACGATGGCAAACGGACTGCCGGGCGCAATGATAGGCGCGGCGATGGCGAGCAGCACGACGAAGCTCAGCCACAGCAGGCTGAGCGCCACGCGCGGATTGGCAAAGAAGCGCTGCGAGAAGCTGTGCATCAGCCGACCCTGATACGCGGATCGAGGACGAGATAGACGATGTCGATGACGATGTTCACCGCCACGACCAGGCAGGAGGAGATGAAGAAGATGCCGAGCAGCAGATTGAGGTCGCGCGCGAACAGGGCCTGGAAGGCGAGCTGGCCGAGCCCCGGCCAGGCGAACACCGATTCCACCACCACCGAGCCGCCCAAGAGACCGCCGATCTGCACGCCGGCCACCGTCACCACCGGCAGCAGCGCATTGCGCACCATGTGGCGCACGGTAATCTGGCGCTCGGTCAAGCCCTTGGCCCGGGCCGTGGTGACGTAGTCGAGGCCGTGCTGCTCGAGCATGGTGGCGCGCATCAGGCGCGCATAGAGCGCCATGTAGAACAGCGCCAGCGTGATGGAGGGCAGCACCAGATGCTTGGCGATGTCCACCACCCGCTCCCAGCCTTCATAGAAGGCCGCCGCGTCCTCCATCCCCGAGGTCGGCAGCCAGCCGAGCTTGATGGAGAACGCCAGGATCAGCATCAGGCCGATCCAGAACAGAGGCATGGCGTAGGCGATGATGGCGGCGAACGAGATGACGTGGTCCTTCCACGTGCGCACCCAGACCGCGGCGAGCAGGCCGAGCAGCACGCCGCCCGCCACCGAGAGAAGGAGCGTGGTGCCCATCAGCAGCAGGGTCGGCCACAGCCGCGCCAGGATCAGCGGCAGCACGGGGCTGGCGTTGCGGAAGGAATAGCCGAGATCAAGCACCAGGATGTTCTTGATGTAGAGTGCGAGCTGCACCAGGACGGGCTGGTCGAGGCCGAACCTCTGCCGCAACTGCTGGATGTACTCGAGCGGCGCGCCGCCGGCCTCGCCGGCCAGCACCGTGGCGGCATCTCCGGGCGCAAGCTGCAGCAGCAGGAAGTTCAGCACCACCACGCCCAGCACGACGGGGATCGCCTGCAGCAGGCGCCGGATCACATAGCGCAACAGTCGCCCACCGCCCATGGCCTATCCCTGAGGCATGCATCTCCCTCTCCCCGCTTGCGGGGAGAGGGCTGGGGTGAGGGGCTGAAACTTGCGCTGCGGCTTGAGGCCGCCCCTCACCCTAATCCTCTCCCCATGCCGGAAGAGGCATGGGGAGAGGGAATGGGGCAACCTCATCGCCCCTACTCCCGCGACACACCGGCGAAGTTGGTGTAGAGGCCGAGCGGGCTGGTGATCACGTCCTTGTAGCGCTTGTTGACGACCGTGGGAAAGTTCAGCTCGAACACCCAGATGATCGGCGAGGCCTCCACCACGATCTTCTGCACCTCGTGATAGTACGCGGCGCGCTTCTTGGGATCGGGCTCGATCGTGGCCTTGTCCATCAGCTCGTCCGCGCGCGGGTCGCTCCATTGCGATCCGTTGACGAACACGGTGCCCTGCTTGATCAGCTTGCCGTGGATGGCGCGATGCACGCCGAGCACTGGATCGGGCAGATTGTAGAGGAAGTTCGAGGTCAGGGTGTAGTCGTAGTCGGTATAGGTGCGCTTGAGCCAGGTGGCCACGTCCTCGTAGCGCAGCGAGGCCTTGATGCCGATGAGGGCCAGCCGCTGCTGCACGAACTCGCCGAAGCGCTGCCATTCCGGCCCGTAGGGCGTGATGTCGTGCACCATCTCGAAGCGGATGCCGCCGTCCTTCTTTGGCAAGCCGGCCTCGTCGAGCAGCTTGTTGGCCCGCTCGATGCCGTCGGGCACCTGGTACTTGGTGACGTTGTCGGTGTAGATGCCGGACGGCGCGAAGTTGGAGCTGATGGGCCCCGTGGCCAGTTTGCCGAAACCGAACCAGATGTTGTCGATGACGAACTGGCGATCGATGGCATAAGCCACCGCCTGGCGCACCTTCTGATTGTCGAACGGCGCCTTCTTGGTGTTGATGAGCAGCTCGACGATGGGGCTGATCATCTCGTAGCCCTTGGTCGTCACCTCCACGGAAGGCAGCGTCGCCAGCTTCTTGGCGTCGTTGTACGGCACCCCGCCGAAGCCTGCCACATGCGCCTCGCCCTTCTCCAGAGCGGCGGTGCGGGTCGCCTCGTCGTTGATGAAGCGCACCACGATGCGGTCGAGGTTGGGCAGGCCCTTGCGCCAGTAGTCCGGGTTCTTGTCGAGGCGTACCAGCTCGCCGCGCCGCCATTCGATAAACTTGAACGCGCCCGTGCCGATCGGCTGGTTGGCATTGGCATGCGTGCGGATGTCGCCCTGGCCAAACACGTGCTTGGGCACCATCGGGCTCTCATAGCCCGAAAGCGCCGAGAGCATGTAGGGCGCGGCGTTGTTGAGCCTGAAGATTGCGGTGTGCTCGTCCGGGGTCTCGACCGCGGTCACGTCGCGGAAGGTGTTGATGCCGCGCGGATGCACCTTCTTGAGCACGTCCATGACGGTGAACTGCACGTCGGCGGAGGTGAAGGGCTTGCCGTCGTGGAACTTCACGCCCTTGCGCAGCTTGAAGGTGACGGTCTTGCCGTCGGGGGTCACCTCCCAGGCCTCGGCCAGGGCGGGTTTGGGCTTGAGGTCGAAGCCGTATTCGAGCAGGCCGTCGTACACCTTGGCGGTGACCTGGCTGATCGGCGCGGAGGTCGAGATGTAGGGCGCCAGGTTGGGCGGCTCGGGCTGTGTGATCTGCACCAGCGTGCCGCCGGCCTTCTGCGCCGAGGCGGGCGGTCCTGCGATGGCAACGGCGCCCAGCAACGCTGCGGCGACCACACTCATTGAAATGCGACGCATAAGCCACCTCCCCTGTAGAGGCGAGGAGGATGCCGTTAAACGGCCGGCTAGTCGAGAGCAACGGTGGTTTTCGCTGGGTGTGGCTAATTGGCGGGTGTCCGCGGTGCCGTGCGGTCGGTTGGCGGGATGTTTGCTCCGTTAGCGGCGGAATGCACGGCCGCCTCACCACGCGAGCCGCGTCATGACCCCGACGGCGGGTGGCGTTGCGGATGGAGCGAACAGGGCTGCGAGCTTGGCCGCATCGATCTCCCCGTCGGTCAGGACCTCGTCGTTGTGGATGCCCGACGCGATGAAGAGCGCGTCGATGCCCATGCCCTGTGCGGCGGCGAGATCCGTCCGCACCGCATCGCCGATGGCGAGAATGTGGGCAGGCTCGGGTTTGGCACCCCGCAGCTCGCCGGCCCGCGCGAGCGCCGAGGCGTAGGCGGAGGGGTGCGGCTTGCCCGCCCAGAATACTTGGCCGCCCCGGCGCTCATACTCTGCCGCAATGCTGCCGGCGCACAGATAGCGCCGGTCGCCGACATCGACCACGAGATCGGGATTGGCGCAGACGAAGGGTAATCCGCGGGCGATGCCCGCCTCGATCAGAGGCTGATAGCTGGCGACCGTTTCGTTGATCTCATCGGCAAGACCGGTGCAGACGATGGCCTCGGCCTCGTTGAGCGGGAGGTTGGCGCCCGGCAGCCGCGCGAACAGCATGCTGTCGCGCCGGGTGGGACCGATGCGGTGCAGGTGCCGGTAGCCCTTCTCGGCAATGTGCGCGAGCGCGATGTCGCCTGAGCTGACGATCGCATCCCAGGCATCCCGGCGGACACCGGTCTTGTCCAGCACGCGCTCGACGCCGGCGGCCGGGACGGGGGCATTGGAAACGAGCACGACCGTGCCGCCCTGGCCGCGAAAGCGCACCAGCGCATCGCCGGCCTCGGCGTAGGCCGTATGCCCGTTGTGCATGACGCCCCAGACGTCGCAGAAAACGGCCTGGTAGCGCACGAGAAGCGGCCCGGCGTGGACGAGGATGGGCGGCGTCATGGAGTGGGCCACTTCGTAGGATCTGGTTTCCACAGGGCTTCGGTTCCGCAAGACTGGACACGCGACTAGTGTCCCGATCGCGAAGTTCGCCGGATCTTGCAGCAGGCGCTGAACGAACTTCGCGATCGAAAGGACACAAGCAAGCTCATGGTTCTAGCAAGCTCATGGTTCTAGTGTGATTCAGATCGAGAAATTCGCTCAGTAGGCGTGCTGCGAGGAAGGGCGAATTTCTCGATCATCACACTAGAGCCGGGCGGAATCCTCAAGACAACAGGCGAAATGATGCAGCTCTCATATGCACAAAACCTCGAGGACTATCACCTCGATCTGGTGTTCGCCGACGGCCGGGTCGGGACCTACGTGGATGTGGGCGGGGGGCATCCGGTTGCCGACAACGTGTCGTTCTGGTTCTACCTGAAGGGCTGGCGCGGCCTGATCGTGGAGCCGCAGGAGACGCTGGCTGGCATCTATGCCCACGTGCGCCCGCGCGACCGCACGGTGAGCTGTCTCGCCGGACGCAGCGAAGGGGAGGCGGAGTTTCATGTCGTCGCCAAGCTGCACGGCTTCTCCACCACCGTGCGCCAGCATGCGGCGGGCGCCAGCCAGTTCGGGGCGGATTTTGCCACCGTCAAGAAACCGGTGCGGCCGCTGGCGGCGCTGTGTGCCGAGGCCGGGCTGACCGACATCGATTTCCTGAAGATCGATGTGGAGGGGGCCGAGGCCGAGGCCATCGCCGGCATGGATTTCAGGCGCTGGCGACCGCGCGTGGTGGTGGTGGAGGCCGTCGCGCCCGGCAGCATGGAGGCGAGCTGGCAGGCCTGGGAGCCGGCCCTGCTCGCCGCCGGCTATGCCTTTGCGTTCTTCGACCGGCTTAATCGCTTCTACGTCGCGCACGAGGCAGCGGAACTCGCCGCGCGCTTTCCGCGCGAGCCGACGCCGTGGGACCGGGTGCAGCACCTGTGGGATGCCGGCCGCGCGGTGGAGCGGACCGAGCATCCCGACCACGTGCTCGCCAAGACGCTGCAGGCGGGGTTCTTTGCAGCCCTGCCGTCTCTTGGCCCCGCCTTGCTCGCTGAGCTTGTGGACCGAGGGCTGGAGGCGACCAAGGCCGGCGCCTTCGGCCCCGCGGTTGTGCCGTCGCTGATCGGAACGGGGGAGCAGCCGCGTCCGCCTGCCGCGAGCGGCGATCTAGCGCAACTGCTCGACACCGATGCCCTGCGCGCCGCCCTCGGCCGCATTGCCTGCATGTATGACGGCGGGCACATCGTGGAGTGACGGCGGCCGCTGCGGTCAGGCGCCTGTTGTTTAGGCAACACCAGGTGCTGTCGCGGCTTGCCGCCAAAGGCGATAACGGCGATATTGCCTTGCAATCGCGCCGGCCAGGTCGCGGGAGCGAGCGCTCCCCCGGGGGCGGAATAGGGGGACATCCATGCCTTTGACTGTCGAAGCCGTTCTTCTGTGGTTGCTTGCCGGCAGCATCGTCGGCTGGCTTGCCAACCAGATCATGACCAAAAACAGCTACGGCATGCAGACGGACATCCTCATCGGGACCGGCGGCGGGCTGGTCGGCGGACTTTTGTTTCCAAGCCTCGGGTTTCTGCTGGGCGGCGGATATCTCGGCCATCTGGTGAACCCGGTGATCGGGGCGGTGATTGCGGTCTTCGTCAGCCGGTACATCAAGAAATAGACCACGCATGGCGCCGGCCTGCCCCTCGCCCGCCAGCTCTTCACCAGCAAGGGCCCTGCTAGACGATGCCCTTCTCGCGCAGCGCGGCGATGGCTTGGCGGTCGTAGCCCAGCTCCGCCAGGATGCGGTCGGTGTGCTCGCCGAGCCGGGGCGCTCGGTGGCGGATTGAGCCCGGCGTCTCGGACAGCCACACCGGCACTTTGGCCAGCGGCGCGGCGCGCGGCGCGCCAGGAAACTCCGTCTCCTGGAAGAAGCCCATCGCCTTGATATGCGGGTCGTCCAGCGTCTGCTGCGGCTTGAGCACGGGCCCGGCCGGGATCTTGGCCGCACCCAGGACCTCCAGCGCGTCGGCCGTCGTGCGCTCGGCACACCAGCGGCCCATGCGCTCGCTGATGACGGCGCCGTTGTCGCCCCGCGAAATATCATCCTTGAAGCGCGGATCGGTGAGCCAGTGGTCCTCGCCCATCAGCTTGGCCCAGCGCTTGAACAGCGGCTGGCCGATCACCTGGGCCAGGATCCAGCCGTCCCGGGTGCGAAAGATGTCGACGGGCGCCGCCGTCTGGCCGCGATTGCCCGTCGGCACGCGGTTGGTCTGGATCACGGCCTGCTCGATCAAGAGCGCGTTGCCGAAGGTGACGGCGGTGGCGAGCAGCGCACCCTGCACCCATTGGCCCTTGCCCGTTGCCTTGCGCGCCATCAGCGCCGCCATGGTGCCGAAGGCGCAATGCAGCGCCGTGCCGAAGTCCACCCAGGGCACCTGCGCGCGGTAGGGCTGATCCTCGGTACCGGTCATGTAGACGGCGCCCGACATGACCTGGCCGATGCCGTCGAAGCCGACGCGGTCGCTGTAGGGCCCGCCGCGGCCATAGGCGGTGACCGTGGTCAGGATGATGTCGGGCTTCACGGCCTTCAGCGAGTCGTAGTCGAGCTTCATGGCGCTGAGCGTCTGCGGCGGCAGGTTGGCGATGACGACGTCGGCGGTGGCGACCAGTCGGCGCACCACCTCCTGGCCCTCGGCCGCCATCGGATCGAGCGTGAGGCCCAGCTTGTTGCGGTTGATCTGCAGGAACAGCGCGCCTTCGCCGGTGTCTGCCACCGGCGCCTGGAACCGGTCCTCGCTGCCCTCGCGCTTCTCGATGCGAATCACCTCCGCGCCCTGCTCGGCGAGCAGGGTGGCGCAATAGGGCCCGGCGATGTAGCGCCCGAAGTCGAGCACGCGAATGCCTTGAAGAACTCCTGCCATGGCTTCCCCATCCTTTGCGCGATGCTGTCTTTCACTGCGCGCCACCGGCGGCGCATCCTGCCGGCAACCCCTTGGTGAACATCATCCTTCTTAGCAAGCTAGCACGCCTTGCGGGCCGGCCAAGCATCTGTCCTGCCGCTCGCGCAGGCAAGGGCTGATCTTCCGCCGACACCAGTTCTGCTGGCTGCGTTGCACGAAGCACGCTAACGTTTGGGGGCTGCCCGGCCCGGATCAAGGCCGCCCGCGCGCCTGGGTCGATAGACAAACGGCCTGCAAATGGAGCGAAGTCATGGCACTGGAAGCGCTGATCATCTTCCTCATCATCGGTGCAATTGCCGGCTGGCTGGCTGGTCAGATCATGTCGGGCGGCGGCTTCGGCCTGATCGGCAACATCATTCTGGGCATCGTCGGCGCGTTCGTTGCAGGCTGGCTGCTGCCCCGTATCGGCCTCTATATCGGCGGCGGCTACATCGGCGACATCGTCAATGCCGTGATCGGCGCTGTGATCGTGCTGTTCGTGGTCGGGCTCATCAAGCGCGCCTGAGCACATTTGCGGGAGCAGTGCCGCCTCGGCGCTGCTCCAACCTGGTCGTTTGTTTCGTTGCTGTGATTGCCGCGCGGCTTATCCGGGTCGCGCCTGACCGGTGCCTCGCACGATATACTTGAACGTGGTGAGCTGCTCGACGCCGACCGGGCCGCGCGCGTGCAGGCGGCCGGTGGCGATGCCGATCTCCGCGCCCATGCCGAACTCGCCGCCGTCGGCAAACTGCGTCGAGGCGTTGTGCAGCACGATCGCACTGTCGAGGCGCGCAAGGAAGCGGTCGGCCGCCGCCTGATCCTGCGCGAGAATGCTGTCGGTGTGCTGCGAGCCGTACGTCCGGATGTGGGCCATGGCGCCGTCGACGCCGTCGACCGTCTTCACCGAGATGATGGCGTCGAGATACTCCGTCGACCAGTCCTGCTCGGTGGCCGGCTTGACCCTGGTGTCGGCGGCCTGCGCGGCGGCGTCGCCGCGCACCTCGCAGCCGGCCTCGATCAGCTGGGCGATCAAGGTCTTCAGCATGCCGGCCGGCGCCTGAGTGTCGACCAGCAGCGTCTCGGTGGCGCCGCACACGCCGGTGCGGCGCATCTTGGCATTGACGACGAGCGCCTGCGCCATGGCGAGGTCGGCGCTGCGGTCCACATAGGTGTGGCAGATGCCCTCCAGGTGCGCGAACATCGGCACGCGCGCCTCCTCCTGCACGCGGCCGACGAGGCTCTTGCCGCCGCGCGGCACGATCACGTCGATCGCACCATCGAGCCCCTTGAGCATGAGCCCGACAGCCTCACGGTCGGTGGTGGGCACCAGCTGAATGGCCGTTTCGGGCAGCTTGGCCTCGCTGAGGCCGCGGGCGAGGCAGAGCTGGATAGCGCGGCTCGAATGGTGGCTGTCCGAGCCGCCGCGCAGGATCGCCGCATTGCCGGCCTTGAGACAAAGCGCGCCGGCGTCGGCCGTCACGTTGGGTCGGCTCTCGTAGATGATGCCGACGACGCCGAGCGGGACGCGCACGCGCTCGATCTTCAGGCCGTTGGGCCGCGTCCACTGCGCGATGACCGCGCCGACCGGATCGGGCAGTCGCGCCACCTCTTCCAGGCCCTTCGCCATGCCCTCGATGCGCTTAGGATCGAGCATGAGGCGATCGAGATAGGCCGCCGGGCGCCGGGCCTCGGCGGCAGCGGCCAGATCGAGCGCGTTGGCCGCGACGATGGCGGCGGTGTTGGCGCGCAGCTCGCGCGCGGCGGCCACGAGTGCCGCGTTCTTGGCCTCGGTGGGGGCCAGCGCGAGCAGGCGTGCGGCGCTGCGCGCCTCGGCGCCGAGCGCCCGCATGGTTGCGGCGACGGTCTTTAGGGTCTCGGGCTTCATCTCAATCGGCATGTTCATATCGGTATCGTCGCCAAAGTCGTCAACGCCCTGCTCAGCCCTAAAACGCCCTGCTCAGCACCATGTCGTCGCGGTGCACCAGCTCCGTGCGGCCCGCATGGCCGAGGATGGCGGCGATCTCGCCGCTCTTCTTGCCGATGATACGCGCTGCATCGCCGTATGCATAGGCGATGAGGCCGCGCCCCAGCTCGCGGCCGTCGGCGGCGCGGATGACGATCGCATCGCCGCGCTCGAACGCGCCCTCCACGCGCGTCACGCCGGCGGGCAGCAGGCTCTTGCCGGTGAGCAGCGCCTTCTCCGCCCCCGCGTCGATCTGCACGACGCCCTTGGGCTCGAGCTGCCCGGCGATCCAGCGCTTGCGCGCGGTCACCGGATCGGACGGCGCCAGGAACCAGGTGCACGGCGCACCCTCAGACAGCGCGCGCAAGGGATGCATCACCTTGCCCGAGGTGATCACCATGTTGGTGCCGGAGGCGAGCGCAATGCGGCCCGCCTCGATCTTGGTCACCATGCCGCCGCGCGAGAGCTCGGTGCCGGCACTACCCGCCATGGCCTCGATCTCGGGCGTGATGTGCCAGACCTCATCGAGGCGCCGCGCGGCAACGCCGCTGCCCGGCGGGGCCGTGTAGAGGCCGTCGATGTCGGACAGCAGCACCAGGCAGTCGGCGCTCATCATGCTGGCGACGCGCGCGGACAGGCGGTCGTTGTCGCCGTAGCGGATCTCTGTCGTTGCCACCGTATCGTTCTCGTTGACCACCGGAACGGCGCGCTGGGCCAAGAGGGTGGCGATGGTCTGGCGGGCGTTGAGGTAGCGGCGGCGCTCTTCCGTATCGCCGAGGGTGAGGAGGATCTGCGCGGCCGTCAGCCCATGCGCCTTGAGGATCGCCTGATAGGCGCTGGCAAGCGAGATTTGCCCGACGGCGGCGGCTGCCTGCGACTGCTCGAGGGGCAACTCGCCGCGCGGCAAGGCCAGCACGTGGCGGCCGAGCGCGATCGCCCCCGAGGAGACGATGGCGACCTGCTTGCCGGCCTTGGCCAGGGCCGCGATGTCCGCCGCCAGCGAGTCCAGCCATGCCGCATTGATGGCGCCCCGCGCATGGTCAACGAGCAGGCTCGAGCCGATCTTGACGACGATGCGGCGGGCGTTGGCCCACTCCGTGCGGGGCGACGGCTTTATTGGTTGCGTGGGCGACATAGGGCCTGCGTTTCGGGGTTACGGCGCCTATCTAGCAGGATTTGGCGGCGCCGTCAGAGGCTTCGGGCGGGGGCGGAGGCCAAGGTTGATGGCGCCAACCGCGGCCATGGCGACGGGTGCGGCCGCGCGGAAGGCGCGGTGCGCGGGAGCAACGGCATCGGCCATCTGATCCCCATAACGTTATGCGTTATATTGCGTCATGATCGCGAGCTTTCGCGACAAGGAGGCAGCAACGATCTGGGAAGGGCGCCGCAGCCGGCGCCTGCCCGGCGACATTCAGGTTGCCGCCTTGCGCAAGCTGCGCCTGTTGAACGCGGCGCAGAGCCTCGCCGATCTGCGGGTGCCGCCTGCCAATCGCCTCGAAGCTCTGAAAAGGCGACCGCAGCGGGCAGCACGCGATCCGCATCAACGATCAGTGGCGCATCTGTTTCATCTGGAGAGAGGGCCATGCCCACGAAGTCGAAATCGTCGATTACCACTGAGCTGCTCCCAAACCCCCATCCGGGCGACATCCTGATGGAGGAGTTCCTGAAGCCGATGGCGCTGTCGCAGACGGCGCTCGCGAAGGCCATCAAAGTCCCGCCGCGGCGCATCAACGAAATCGTGCTCGGCAAGCGGGCCATCACCGCCGACACCGACCTGCGCCTCGCACGCTACTTGCGTCTGTCGGAGGGGTTCTTCCTGCAACTGCAGACCGATTACGACCTCATGTCCCGCCGCCGCCAAATCGCCGACCAGCTCAAGGCGATCAAGCCAAGGGCGGCTTGATGGTTGTCATCCCGGAATTGCGCGCAGCGCAATATCCGGGACCCAGGGGCACCGAACGGATCGCTCGCGATCTACGGCCCTGGGTACCGGCTCTCGCGCTCTCGCCCCCGGCAAAGCCGGTACTTGATCTTTCTCTCCGAGTTGAATGCGATGACAACGCGATGTGTGCCCCTTAACTCCCGCGTGGGAACACTCTCTTCACGCGACCATGCGTACTCTTGTTCGAGACCCTCAAGCTGCCCCTCGGCGAGAGCGAGAGATAGATACTCTCTGTCCACAAGCAGATCGGCTTCTATCCACGTCGACAGGTCCTTGAACCGGCCCCAAAGATCATTGAGCAGGCTCACGCCCGATATCACCATACCGGCGATTTCCATCATGGTGGCATACTCCGACGTTCGCTCGCCGGCAGATTGGGGTGCGCTCGTGACGTGGCAAGACCACGCTACTCAAAACTCAATGTGAATTAGATATGTGGAAAATTGCGTGTAGCGAATCTATCTCTCTCCGATGCGGCGGCGCGCCTCGCTCTGTCATCCTCGGACTTGTCCCGAGGATCCAGCGATCACGGCTCGCCGGAGCAAGCTGATGGATGGATGGTCGGGACAAGCCCGACCATGACAAGCACGCCTCACATCCGCAACACCCCAAACCGCATCTCCGGGATCGGCGCATTGAGCGCCGCCGACAGCGACAGCGCCACCACCCGCCGCGTCTCGCGCGGAGCGATGATGCCGTCGTCCCACAGGCGTGCGGTGGCGTAGTAGGGGTGGCCCTCGCGCTCGAAGTTGTCCAGCACCGGCTGCTTGAAGGCCGCCTCCTCCGCCGCGCTCCAGATTTTGCCCTCGGCTTCGATGTTCTCGCGCCTGACCGTCGCCAGCACGCCCGCCGCCTGCGCACCCCCCATCACCGAGATGCGCGCGTTGGGCCAGGTGAACAAAAAGCGCGGGGAGTAGGCGCGGCCGCACATGGCATAGTTGCCCGCGCCGTAGCTGCCGCCGATGATCACCGTCACTTTCGGCACCTGGGCGCAGGCGACCGCCGTCACCATCTTGGCGCCGTCCTTGGCAATCCCGCCGGCCTCCGCCGCCTTGCCCACCATGAAGCCGGTGATGTTCTGCAGGAACAGGAGCGGGATCTTGCGCTGGCAGGCGAGCTCGATGAAGTGCGTGGCCTTGAGCGCGGTCTCCGAGTAGAGGATGCCGTTGTTGGCGAGGATGGCGACCGGAATGCCCTCGATGTGCGCAAAGCCCGTCACCAATGTTTGCGCGTAGTTGGCCTTGAACTCGTCCATCTCGCTGGCATCGACGAGCCGGGCGATGATCTCGCGCGTGTCATGCTGCGTCATGAGCGACGCCGGCACCACACCGTCGAGCTCGGCCGGGTCGTAGGCCGGCGGCCGCGGCTCCCTGAGCGCGATGCCGACCGTCTTCACCGTGTTGAGGTTGGCGACGATGTTGCGCACGATCTCGAGCGCATGGTCGTCATTGAGCGCGTAGTGGTCGGCGACGCCCGACTGGCGGGTGTGCACCTCGGCGCCGCCCAGCTCCTCCGCGCTTACCGTCTCTCCAGTCGCCGCCTTCACCAGCGGCGGGCCGCCAAGGAAGATGGTGCCCTGGCGCCGCACGATCACCGACTCCTCCGACATGGCCGGCACGTAGGCACCGCCCGCCGTGCACGAGCCCATCACACAGGCGATCTGCGGAATGCCGAGCGAGGACAGCGTCGCCTGGTTGTAGAAGATGCGACCGAAGTGCTCGCGGTCGGGAAACACCTCCGTGTGCTGCGGCAGGTTGGCGCCCCCTGAGTCCACCAGATAGATGCAGGGCAGCCGGTTCTCGCGCGCGACCTCCTGGGCGCGCAGATGCTTCTTCACCGTCATCGGGAAGTAGGTGCCGCCCTTGATGGTGGCATCGTTGCACACGATCACACATTCGCGCCCCGACACGCGCCCCACGCCCGTGATGATGCCGGCGCCGTGGATGTCCTTGGTGTAGAGATCGAAGGCTGCCATCGGGGAGAGCTCCAGAAACGGAGAGCCGGGATCGATCAATCGCAGCACCCGATCGCGCGGCAGCAGCTTGCCGCGCGCGGTGTGCCGCTCCTTGAGCTTGTCCGGCCCGCCCGCCGCGGCCTCGCCGCGCTTGGCCGCAAGGTCGGCCACCAGCGCCTGCATGGCGGCGGCGTTGGCCTTGAACTCGTCGGACGTGGTGGAGATGGACGACTTGATCTTCGGCATGCGATGTCATCCCGGACGTTGTGCCCGGGATCCAGCCATCCGCGAGCATCTGAGCAAGCTGAGAGATGGATCCCGGCGACAAGCGCCGGGATCACGCTTCCTATGTCTTGCCCTCGCTCTTCTTCGCCTCGCCCGGCTCGACGGGACCGCCCGCCTCCTTCCAGGCACGGAACCCGCCCGGTATGTGCGCCACGGGCTTCAGTCCCATGTCCTGTGCGGTCTTGGTGGCCAGCGCCGAGCGCAAGCCCCCGGCGCAGAAGAACACGAACTTCTTGTCCTCGCCGAATTGCGGCTTGTAGTAGGGGCTCTCCGGGTCGATCCAGAACTCCAGCATGCCGCGCGTCACGTTGAAGGTGCCGGGCACCTTGCCGTCACGCTCACGCTCGCGCGGATCGCGCAGGTCGACGAGGACCACATCGTCGCGCCCGTGGAGCTTGACGGCCTCCGCCGCCGGGATCTCCTCGATCTCCCTCTTGGCGGTCTCCACCATCGATTTCACGCTTGCGGTAATCTTCTGCGGCACCTTGCATTCTCCATGAACTGGACGGCGCCCCGGGGGAACGCCGTCAACCTCGCATGCCTGTTTACGACGCCCGCCCTCGCAGCGCCACGTTTCCTTGGCTAGGCTCCCCTGCGAATCGGAATAGCCCAAAAGCCCATGCTCGCCCGCCTTTCCTGTTGCGTTGCTCTTCTGCTGCTCGCCGGCTGCGCCGCGGCCGTGCCGGGCTATACGCCGCCGCCCTTCAAGGAGAAGGGCAAGCACGCCCAGGCGATGCAGAGCGGAGAGGTGACCGACGGCCGGTACGAGATGGCGGAGCAGGAAAAGCTGATGGACTGCAAGCGCACCGCCGGCTCGATGTCGATCATCATCAGCCGGCTGAGGCACAGAAGCAGCGAGGTGGGCTCATCCGATCTGGCGATCGCGGCCAACAAGGCCGGGTCGCCGTATATGC
Organism: Hyphomonadaceae bacterium; assembly: GCA_019747815.1. Lineage (GTDB taxonomy): Bacteria > Pseudomonadota > Alphaproteobacteria > Rhizobiales > Hyphomicrobiaceae > AWTP1-13. Next base: position 4,264 of record JAIEQJ010000016.1, on the reverse strand, counting down.
GCCATTCCACCAAGGGGCTCGACCGCGATGTCGAGTACACGCGCGACCGCGCCAGGCTCGAGGCCTACAACCGGCATCTCGCCTCCAAGGGTTGCCAGACCGTCGACATCGAGGCCGAGCTTGCCCGTCCGCCTGATCCTCCGGGCAAGAAGTATTGAGAGGCAAAGAAGGGTGGCGGGCTCACGGCGCCGGAAACACGGTGTCGATGCGGCCGGCCAGATAGTAGCCAGCAAGCCCGGCGTACTCGCGCATCACGAGATCGACGCGCCGCAGGCCCTCGGGGATCGAGCGGTGCCAGCGCGTGAGGTCGAGCTGGCGCGGGGCGCGATAGTCCACCGGCCACGGCTCAACCGCAAAGCCGGCGCGACGGAAGCAGCCGACGGCTCGCGGCATGTGCCAGCCTGACGTGACGAGCAGCCAGCGCTCATCGGGCTGCGGCGCGATCAGACGGGCGGTGAAGGCGGCATTCTCGCAGGTGTCGCGCGATTTCGATTCCAGCGTGATCCGGTCCTTGGCGATGTCCAGCGCCGCAAACAGGCGTGCCGCGGCCTCCGCCTCCGGCGGCTCGCGCCTCAAGAGGGCGCCGGAGCCGCCGGAGAAGACGAGCCTGGCGGCAGGCAGGCGCCGCGCCAGGGCCACGGCCTCCGTGTAGCGCTCGGCGGCTTCATTGAGGGCTGCGAGCTGCGGCGTGTCCATGGCACGATTGTCCTCCGCGCCGCCCAGCACGATGATACCGGCGACGGCCGGGCCGGGGCGGTCGAGATCGGGACGGGGAAAGCGCTGCTCGAGCGGCCGGATCAGCACGTCGCCCAAGGGCGACAGGCCGCAGATCACCAGGGCTGCAATCGCGCCCCCCAGCAGGGCCCGCGCCAGGCGCCGCCAGGCGGTGAAGACCAGGATCGTGCCGGCGATGATGGCGCCCAGGATCAGCGAGGAGGGCTGCAGCAGGAACCACAGAACCTTGGAGAGGACGAACAGCACGGGCCAAGCCCCCTATAGCCTCAGATGCGTTCCGCCCGCGCCTTGAGCGCGCGGTTCATGGCCTCGAAGCCCCGGCGCGTGGCGTCACCGATCATCCACATGATGGGCGCCACCAAGAGGCCGGTGAATGTCTCGAACTGCTCGAAGCGGCAGCGGCCGACATCCTCCGGGACCACGCGAAAGCCATGCTCGCCGTCGAACAGGCCCGCCACGCCGAGCGAGCCCCGCCACCTCAGCTCGCGGCCCGGCTCGATCTTGACGATCGTGGGACGGAAAGTGGTGGCGCCTTTGCCGGGCGGCGTCAGCGTGACGTAGACGCGCTCGCCCACCGCAAAATGCCCGCTCGCCGTTGCGAACGGGTTCCATTCCGCCCAACTGTCCGTGGCGATGAGAATGTCCCACACCCGTGATGCCGGCGCCCCGATGCCGGTCTCGGTGTGGATGGTTCTCATGCCGCGCGCTCGATCGCCACGGCCGTGGCCTCGCCGCCGCCGATGCAGAGCGCCGCCACGCCCTTCCTCTCGCCGTACTTCTGCATGGCGGAGATGAGCGTCACGATGATGCGCGCACCGGAGGCGCCGATCGGATGGCCCAGCGCGCAGGCGCCGCCGTGCACGTTCATCTTCTCGTGCGGCACGCCGAGATCGCGCATGGCCGCCATGGTGACGACCGCGAACGCCTCGTTCACCTCGTAGAGCCCGACCTCCTTGGCGTTCCAGCCGACCTCCTCGAGCAGCTTCCTGACGGCGCCGACCGGCGCCGTGGTGAACAGCGCCGGCGCCTGGGCGAGGCTCGCCACGCCGCGGATCCTGACCAACGCATCGAGCTTGCGCCGCTTTGCCTCGCTCTCGCGCATCAGGACGAGGGCGGCCGCGCCGTCGGAGATGGAGCTGGAGTTGGCGGGTGTCACCGTGCCGCCGTCGCGGAAGGCCGGCTTGAGCTTGGGGATCTTGGCGGGATCAGCGATGAACGGCTGCTCGTCCCGCTTGATCTCCGCCAGGCCCGACCGCCCCTTGACGGCGACCGGCACGATCTCCCTGGCGAACGAGCCGTCCTCGTTGGCCGCCTTCGCGCGCTTGAGGCTTTCAATGGCGAAGGCGTCCTGCGCCTCGCGCGTGAACTGATAGGACTGCGCGCAGTCCTCCGCAAAGGTGCCCATCAGCCGGCCCTTGTCGTAGGCGTCCTCCAGGCCGTCGAGGAACATGTGGTCCTTGACCTCGGCATGCCCCAGCCGCGCGCCGCCGCGCATCTTGGGCAGCAGGTAGGGGGCGTTGGTCATGCTCTCCATGCCGCCCGCCACCACGACCTCCCGCGGGCGCGCGTGCAGCGCTTCGTAGGCCAGCATGACGGTCTTCATGCCCGAGCCGCACATCTTGTTGACGGTGGTGCAGGGCACCGAGTTCGGCAGGCCGGCGCCGAGCGCGGCCTGGCGGGCGGGCGCCTGCCCCTGGCCGGCCGGCAGCACGCACCCCATCAGCACCTCGCTCACGTCCTCAGGGCTGGTGCCGGCCCGCGCCACGGCCGCCGCGATGGCCGCGCTGCCGAGCTCGGGGGCGGTGAGCGGCGCGAAGGCGCCCTGAAAGCCGCCGATCGCCGTGCGCGCCATGCCGACGATGACGATGGGGTCCTGCGAAGCGGTGGCCATGAGGCTGTTCTCCCTGCTGCTCGCTCGATCGCGCCCTGCAGCTTACACCAATGCCGGCCCGTCCCAGCGCCCGCCGTCGGCTCAAGGCGTTTCCAGCATCTCGGCCCGCATGCCGAGCCGGCTGAGCAGAGCCTCGTCGCGGCTTCTCTCGGGGTTGGCGGTGGTGAGCAGCTTGGCGCCGACGAAGATCGAGTTGGCGCCGGCCAGGAAGCACAGCGCCTGCGCCTCCTCGCTCATGTGCTCGCGGCCCGCCGACAGCCGCACCACCGAGCGCGGCATGGTGATCCGCGCCGCCGCGATGGTGCGCACGAGGTCGAGCGCATCGACGCGCTTGGCATCGGCCAGCGGCGTGCCTGCGACCTGCATCAGCATGTTGATGGGCACGCTTTCGGGGTGCTCGGCGAGGTTGGCCAGCTCGCGCAGCATGGACGCGCGGTCGCGCTCGGTCTCGCCTAGCCCGAGGATGCCGCCGCAGCACACGGCCATGCCGGCTTCGCGCACATGCGCCAGCGTCTCCAGCCGGTCGGCATAGGTGCGGGTGGTGATGATGTTGCCGTAGTGCTCGGGCGAGGTGTCGAGGTTGTGGTTGTAGTAGTCGAGGCCGGCCGCCTTCAGCTTGCGCGCCTGGTCGGCCGTGAGCATGCCGAGCGTCATGCAGGTCTCGAGCCCGAGCCCCTTCACCGCCGCGATGGTCGCGCACAGGTGATCGACATCGCGGTCCTTGGGCGAGCGCCAGGCCGCGCCCATGCAGAAGCGCGTGGCGCCGCCGTCCTTGGCGCGAGATGCTTCCGCCACGATCGCTGCGCTGGCCATCAGCTTGGTGGCCTTCACGCCGGTCTCAAAGTGGGCGCTCTGGGCGCAGTAGCCGCAATCCTCCGGGCAGCCGCCGGTTTTGATCGACAGCAGCTGCGCCAGCTGGACGGTGCCGGGGTCGAAATGGCGCCGGTGGATGGACTGCGCGGTGTGGACGAGCTCGGGAAAGGGCAGACGAAGCACATCGAGGATCTCCTCGACGGTCCAATCGTGACGCACAGCCCCGAGCGGTGCTTGCGCGCGCGGGCCCTGCTGCCTGTCGGTCTCGTTCATGCGCCTGACTGCTCCGCCTGCCCTGTCTCAACCCCTCATGTCTGGCCGGCCCCCGGTTGGCAAGGGGTTTCGTGCGTGGCCCCTGGATCCCGGATCGTCTGCTGCGCAGACTTGCGGGATGACAGGGGGGCACTTATCCCCGCCCCGGCGGGGCCGTGCGACAGTGGCACTTCCTTGCTCGCGACGGGACGCGCGGTACCAGCGGCCAGCGTGGCAAGGGGCGGCGAACTGGACGGTAGGCCCCCGTGTCTGGAGGGGCCGAGTTCCAGGAGCCCTGGCCTGCCGCCGGCGGCGAACGTCAACAGGCGCGCCGTCGGATAAAAGGAGCCGCCGGGACGGAAAACGCCGCCACGCGGGTGCCGCAAGGCAGCCGAGGGACCCGAGCAGGGTCTCAGGGAGCCCGACGGGGCTCTCGGGGAGGCGCGCAACCGGCGCTTCCCGGGCCGGGTGGTGCCGGCCCAGGGTGCCGAAGCGGCACCCGCGTACCCGTCGCACCCTCGGGGGGCATCCCGCGGGGCGGACGGCGCGTGGGCGCTGCTTGCGGCCCCTGGG